>ONAY01000044.1 GCA_900315895.1 uncultured Eubacteriales bacterium | reverse complement strand
TTCTTGCTGCATTTTTCTGAACATAAAAAAACAGCTGAGAAAACATAACGTCTTCTCAGCTGTTTATCAGTGGTGAAGGTGATGGGAATCGAACCCATGTCCGAAAGCACGTCCACGGGAGCTTCTCCGAGCGCAGACTGTGATTTGAATTTCGCCTGAAAAGCCGCCCGCAGTCAGGCTGCAGCTCAGACTATCCCGTTATTCCCTCGTGCTGCCGGGAATTCACACAAGGGTTCCCCGTATAGTCGACGCCAGTACCAAAGCCTACGGGTAAACTCAGGCTGACGCGCGGTGCAGAACTAAGCTGCGATTGCGAATGTGTTATTTCTTTTAGCGTTTCTTTTAAACGGATCGTTTGGTAGGCGGGCCGATCGACCGCCGCTCGCTTATCCCGATTCAACACCCCTGTCGAAACCTTTACATCCCCGGATTATTGGATCATTCGCAGGGTAATTATGGCACAAAGGCGAATTTTTTGCAAGAGGAGGGCGCAAAAAACTGAACCAGGCTTTTTGACGGCTTTGGTTGTATTGGGTCGGGTTTTTTGTTATATTATTGATATGGCTAGAAGAACGCCCTGGCAGAAGGAGTGGGCTAATCTCCTGAAAGCGGAGGCCAGGTATCAAAAGCATAGGACTGACGGACCGACGTCTCTTCTGATAATGAAGCTGGACCGCTTCATTCCGGAGAAACTGAGCGGCACTCTTGCTGCGGCCTTTTTTAAGGCTTTCCAGATCATTTTCGAAAAGGGAACCAAGCTCATCGAGATGACATACAACAGCAAGAGGCGGAAGGCTGACTTTAAGGTGAGCAACTATGCCAACGAGCTCTATGGAGACTATAAGTCCGCACACAGGTTCACAAAGAATGCCGGCAGCAGCAGACTTATAAACCTTTTGATCTCCTTCGTGGAGGGGACTTTGCTTGGCCTGGTGGGTCTGGGCATTCCCGATATACCCCTCTTCATCGCCATGGTACTCAAAGGAGTATACGAGGTGGCGCTTAGCTACGGATACGACTATCACGATGAGAATGAGAAGATCTTCATACTGAAGGTCATATCAGGAGCCATGAAGGACGACGATGAGTTCATTGAAGCGGATGCTCAGTTCAATGCCGACATTGATGTTATCGCCAAGGATCTGGGAGAGATCGGCGGCTGGAACATAGAAAAGAACGAACAGATAAGGGTGACCTCGGACTCCCTGGTGAAGGAGATGATCTACACCAAGTTCATCCAGGGCTGGGCTATAGTAGGCATATTCGGCGGGATCTTCGATCCGGTCTACCTGAACAGGATCACAAAATATGCTATGCTCAAATACAGAAGAAGATTTTTGGCCGCGAGACTTGAGGAGGAAAGACGTGGGAAACAGGAATAATAGGTTTGATACGGCATTTATAACTAAAGCAGGACTTATAGCAGCGCTTTATATAGCGCTGACTTTTGTTGCGCAGGCTGTGGGCCTGGCCAGCGGAGTCATTCAGTTCAGGCTCTCTGAGATGCTGACCATACTTCCCATGTTCACATCGGCCGCGATACCGGGACTTTGGGTGGGCTGCGTGCTGGCCAACATTCTTACGGGCTGCGCCATGTGGGACGTGGTCTTCGGATCCCTGGCCACCCTTCTGGGAGCCCTGGGGACCTATCTTCTCAGGAAGACCCATAATCCGTTTTTGGGATGTCTTCCTCCCATAATCGCCAATATGCTGATAGTTCCCATAGTGCTCATGAAGGTATACGGGGTAGAGGACGGTTTCCTCTATCTGATGTTCACCGTGGGCATAGGAGAAGTGGTGTGCTGTGGCGTCTTGGGCGTCATTATATACAAACCGTTAAAGAAATCAGGAAAATTTGAGGATCGATGAGATACGAACTTAGAAAAGAAGAAGATTTCTCTGTCTCCAAGTGGATGGGCGGCAAGACCAAGGAACTTGCCATATTCCCTCCCGGCGCAAAATATATAGACAGAGACTTTATCTGGAGGCTGAGTTCCGCCACGGTGGAGCTGGAGGAGTCCGACTTCTCCAAACTTCCGGATTATGACAGGGTGCTGATGGTCATGGAAGGCAGCGCCGTTTTGACCTACGACGGCAAGAAGAGCATCAGGCTCAAGGAGCTGGAGCAGGATAGCTTCGACGGCGGAGCCAAGACCAAGAGCTACGGCAAGATAACTGACTTCAATGTGATGGTCAGAAAGGGCGGGGACGGTATCCTGGATGTGATACGGCCCGACTCTGACGCCAAGGTTCTGGGGGACACCCTTCACACACAGAGAAAGTGCACCACCCACGCCCTCTACATCAAGGAAGGCTACGCGGTGGTCAACTATAACGGCAAGATGATGATGGCCAATCAGGGAGAACTTCTGGTCATGGAATTCTTCGACGAGATTCCGGTCTACGCCATAATGGGCGAGGGTGTGGTGATCCGCGCCCAGATGGGTTATGACTATGAGATCCCTGAAGGCCAGGGAGCATCTGAAGAAGAGGCGGCTCCGGAGGATGGCTCTGAGGATGCTCCGGAAGAGAGCATTAAAGAGGAGCCCGCAGCGCCTCCCGTCATGGACAAAAAGGAAGAGGCTGCTGAGGCCCGGCATGTAGATAAGGGAAGCTTCGCTGAGAACTTCAAGTGGGCATTCTTTATCTCAAATACCCAGTTCAGGGGAGCGAAGTATGTGGCTAAGAAGCTGAGATCCATATGGTACGACGATGAGCTCTTCGGAGCCATCAAGACCCTGGAGAGATTTTTTGTCACATTCATAGTCTTCCTGATCGGTGTGGTTCTGTGCCTCTTTACATACGCAACGGGAAACGCTTCTGAGGGGAGGGTCCTTCTGTACATGGCGCTTTGGCTCGTACTGGACGTCCTTCTGGTATCTCCCCTGATATATTATTTTGCGCTTCCCAAGCCCATCGGATCCCACGTGAAGGACCTGGACAAGATGACAGAGCAGGAGATAGCCATGATGGAGCAGAGGGGCTCCAGAGATGAGAGGCTGGAGAAGCTTCTTGCAAAATATAAGAATACCGGTAAAGCCAACAAACTTTAAAAAGGGGGTTTGGAAATGACTTATCAAGAGATCAAAGAACGCGAAAGAGCAAGGGCTCAGGCCCTGGTGGACAGTATAGATGCCTCTCAGGACAAATATATCGTTTACAAGCATCAGAGACCAATAACCGATATCAAGCAGATGTTTGAGTCATCGGTGGAGCTCTACGGAGACAACCCTGCGTTCCATCAGAGGTTCGTCAAGGGAGAACCCTATCAGACAGTGACATACAGAGAGGCTCTGGAGGACGTGCACGGGCTGGGGACCGCCATGATCCAGCACGGCCTGCACCACAAGAGGATCGCTGTGATCGGTGAGAACTGCTATCAGTGGGCTTCCACTTATCTTGCAGTCACCGGCGGAGTGGGCGTGGTGGTGCCTTTGGACAAGGAACTCAAAGAGGAGGACCTCAAGGCCCTGGTCAAGGAGTCTGAGGCCTGCGCGGTATTCTTTACCAAGAAATACGAAGAGATCTTCAGAAATATCAAGGCTTCCGGCGAGACCGACCTGGACTTCCTGGTGAACCTCAACGCAGAGGAGAACGGGGACGGGGTCTATTCCTGGAAGGCACTGATCAGGGAGGGCAAGGCTCTGGTGGAAGGCGGCGACAGAAGATATCTGGACGCTGAGGTCATCGGAGACGACATGGCGGCGCTGCTTTTTACATCCGGCACCACCGGACTCACCAAGGGCGTCATGATCTCTCAGTACAACATCTGCTTCGACCTGATGAGCGCACCAACCATCCTGACGGTAAATACCTGGGACGTATTCTTCAGCGTACTTCCCATTCATCACACCTACGAGTGCACCTGCGGCTTCCTGATGCCCCTCTACAAGGGCGCATCCATCGCCTACTGCGAAGGCCTCAAGTACATCCAGAAGAACCTTCAGGAGACCAGACCCACCATGTTCCTGGGCGTGCCCCTGATCTTCGAGAGCCTGTATAAGGCCATCATGAAGAACGTCAGGAAGCAGGGCAAGGAAAAGGCAGTCAGCACTGTGCTTAAGCTCAACAAATTCACCTCCAAGGTGGGTATTGACCTGAACAAAAAATTCTTAAAGGACATCTTAAACGTCTTCGGCGGCCGCATGAGAGTGGTGATATCCGGAGGAGCTGCCATAGACCCGGACATCCTTCAGTTCTTCAATGACCTGGGAATGATCGCGGTGCAGGGCTACGGACTCACGGAGTGTGCCCCCATGGCAGCCTTGAACCCGGATAATCACAAATATATGAGAAACGCCTCCGTCGGCCACATCATGCCCGGCATGGCTGTGAAGATCGCAGACAAGGGCGAGGACGGAGTAGGAGAGATCTGCATCAAGGGCGGAAACGTCATGATGGGATACTACAGGATGCCTGAGCAGACGGCTGAATCCATAGTGGACGGCTGGTTCCACACAGGAGACCTGGGTTACACTGACGAGGATGATTTCATCTACATCACGGGCCGCAAGAAGAACGTCATAATCACTGCCAACGGCAAGAATGTTTTCCCGGAGGAACTGGAGTACCTCCTTGGTAAGGTGGATCTGGTGGCGGAGTCCATGGTTTGGGCTGAGACCGGGGAGGACGGCCAGGGCAGCGTGATCGTGGCATCCATCAAACCTGATCAGGAAGCCTTGGAAGCGGTTCTGGGGCTTGAGGACTCCAAGGATGAGGAGAAGGTGAAAAAGCTTCTTTGGGAGCATGTGGACCGCATAAACGAGGGTCTTCCCTCCTTCAAGTGCATCAGAAAGATAAGCGTAAGGAACGAAGACTTCGAGAAGAATACCGCACACAAGATCAAGAGATTCGTTGAAGCCAACAAGCGCTGAGGGTAAACATGAGAATGGAACTGGCGGCTGCAGTCACCTTTGGGCTGGAAGCCGTAGCGAGAAGAGAAATAGAGGGCCTTGGATACAAGGCCCTTAAAACTGAAGACGGCAGGGTCACCTTCGAAGGCGACCTCAGGGCGGCCGTCCGGGCAAACCTGTGGCTCAGGACTGCAGACAGAGTTCAGATCGTCCTTTCCGACGTCAGGGCCACCGAGTTTGAGGACATCTACCAGACCATGAGAGGGATATCCTGGGAGGAGTGGATATCCATGGAAGGGAACTTCACAGTAAACGCTGTGTCCGTCAAGTCCAAATTGAGCTCCGTTCCCGCCATTCAGAAGGTGGGAGAGCGGGCTCTGATAGACCGGCTCAGGGAGTTCTATCCAATAGACCGGTTCCCAAAGACGGGGGCGGCCTTCGACATCAAGATCTCCCTCCACAAGGACAGAGCGGTCATAACTTTGGACACCACAGGCCCGGGCCTGAACAAGAGAGGCTACAGAAGGCTCATCGGAAAGGCGCCGCTCAAGGAGACCCTGGCGGCTGCCATGGTGGAACTGAGCTTCTGGAACCCGGAGAGAGTTCTGGCAGATCCCTGCTGCGGATCCGGGACCATCCCCATAGAAGCCGCAATGATCGCGCAAAACATTGCACCCGGACTGTCCCGCAAGTTCGCCTTCGATTCCTGGGAGGCAGTGGACAGCTCCCTGGTAAAGGAAGAGCGTGCCAGGTGCTACAGGCAGATGACCCCGAGAGATGATCTTCGAATCTACGCCTCGGACATAGATCCTGAGGCCATAAAGATCGCCCGGGAGAATGCTGAGGAAGCAGGGGTAGAAGAGTCTATTGATTTTAAAGTAAGGGATGTCCGTGACTTCAGAGTACCTGAGAGCTCCGGCGTGATGATCTCAAACCCGCCCTACGGAGAGAGGATAGGGGACAGAGAAACCATCGACAGGATCTACGGAGCCTGGCGCAAATTCTTCAGCGAAAACCCCTATTGGTCCCTGTTTTGCCTGACCTCTGACAAGACTGTGGAAGACCAGGTCTTCGGACGCCCCGCAGACAGGCGGAGGAAATTGTATAATGGCCGTATGGAGGTGTGTTACTATCAGTTCCACGGAGAAAGGCCAACGCGCGAAAACCTTGAAAAATAAGGGGCGAGGGAATCGCACAAAAATGTTTGTGTATTCAAACAATGTATATTCTTAAATAAAAACGGTTATTTTTAACGGGTTGTCACGTGACAGCCCGTATTTTATAATTGAGGTGTATAAAAAGGTTTTTGCCTTAACATATGCTAACTGAAAGGAGAACAGTTATGGTCAAGGGAATACATAATTTCTCTGAGATAGGCAAGCTCAACAAGGTCTTGCTTCATCGTCCGGGGAAAGAACTCGAAGCCCTGACTCCCAGCACCATCGAACGTCTTTTGTTCGATGACATCCCTTATCTCAAGGTCGCACAGGAAGAGCACGATAAGTTTGCTCAGACCTTAAGGGACAATGGTGTTGAGGTGGTCTATTATGTTCAGGAGGCCGCAAAGGCACTTTCTGAACCGTCCGTTCAGATCGAATTCGTCAACGAATTCCTCAAGCTTTCTAAAATCAATTCAAAAGGACTCAACCTGGCTATGGCAAGCTTCCTGCTTGAGATGTCCCCTGAAGAGATGATCACAAAGATCATCGCAGGTATCAGACGTGATGAGGTCAAGACAAAGGACGCCACATCTCTTATGGACCTGGTCCAGGATGATTACCCATTCGTTTCAGACCCCATGCCCAACCTGTATTTCACTCGTGATCCCGGCGCATGCGTCGGAGAGGGAATCAATATCCACCACATGCATACGGATGCCAGAAGGAGAGAATCCCTGATCCTGAGATACATCTACAAGTACAACAGAGACTTCGCAAAAGAAGAAGACAAGATGTGGTACGACTTAAAGGACAGCTACTCCATCGAAGGCGGAGACGTCCTGGTGCTCTCCAAGGATATCGTGGCAGTAGGACTTTCCGAGAGAACCACCATCTCCGGCTGCGAGAACTTCGCAAGGAACCTTCTTAAGAACTCTGAGTTCAAGAAAGTCCTTGCATTCGATATTCCGGAGTCCAGAGCATTCATGCACCTGGATACCGTGTTCACCATGGTAGACTACGACAAGTTCACCATCCATCCGGAGATCGAAGGACCTCTGGCCGTGTATGAGATGACACTGGATAAGAACGGCGATCTTAAGTTCAAGGCCATCAAGGATGAACTTCACAAGATCCTGGCCAAGGAACTGAACGTTCCTGCAGTACAGCTCTTAAGATGCGGCGGCGGTGACCTGCTGGCAGCACAGAGAGAACAGTGGAACGATGGTTCCAACACACTTTGCATCTCACCGGGAACAGTAGTTACCTACGAGAGAAACTACGTGACAAACGACCTTCTTGACAAGGCCGGCATCAAGGTGCTTACAGTACCCTCAGCTGAACTTTCAAGAGGAAGAGGCGGCCCGCGCTGCATGTCATGCCCGGTCAATAGAGACGATCTGTAAATGCTATCAACAAAACATGACCTATCTAAGAAAAGGAGAACCCAACAATGGCAGTAAATCTTAAAGGAAGAAACTTCCTGACACTCATGGACTTCACACCGGTAGAGATCCGCTACATGCTGGACCTTGCACATGACCTCAAAGCCAAGAAGAGAGCAGGAGTGAACAACCAGCTTCTCAAGGGCAAGAACATCGTGCTTCTGTTCGAAAAGACATCCACAAGAACAAGATGCGCATTCGAA
>ONAY01000042.1 GCA_900315895.1 uncultured Eubacteriales bacterium | reverse complement strand
TGAGCAAATTATACACCAAAACATAGAAAAAACAAAGAGAAATACGGGGAAAACAAATTAAACCAGAAGTTAGTCTTGCAAAATATCCGGGCAATGATCAAACCCGAAGTTAGTTCTGCAATCAACCATTCTATAAAATTTTTTATTATCATGTCCAATTTAGTCGTGTTATTGGATTTATATAGTAGAGGGCAGGTTGGATTAACCAACAAGTAACAACTATATTAGAGAATAAACGAATAAGGAGGTATGAAAATGAAAAAATTTATGAGTTTATTTCTCTCTGTGACAATTGTATTTGTAACGAGTTTATTATCGTATGCTTATGCTGAAGAGTCAGAGATGAAGGAAAGTGAGATTGATCAAGATACTGCAGTTACAGTTGGAATGATTTTTGTGGCAAATGCAACACCTGCAATGCGCTGGAATGACAATACACAAATCGAGCAAGTCATTCCACTCTATGATAGCACCGATTCAGTTGCATACTATTACATCGGACTAAACACAGATAACGAGCAAACGGGGTATGTTGTGGTATCTGCTAATATGGAGGAACCCTTAATAGCAGAGTTTTCAGATGACGAAGACTTGCCTGTGGAATATGATATGTGGCTTAGAAAAAAACATGTTCCACTAAGGGAGGTAAAAGACGGGGAAAAAATTTATTATTCTTTGTCAGGTTGTTCAAACAAAGCGATAGAATCTAATGAAACCTTCTGTAGTTCAATAACTCCTGATATGCGAGATGAGTTTTATTCCATTGCGTTCTCTATGGTCGAAGGCATAAAGGAACAAGGAATCGTTTTAGTAAATGCAAAGAGTGGAAACTATATAAATAATCCTGTCACATATATTAATGAGAACTATAGTGGGTATACATATTCGCTTACTGCTTCGCACACCGTGTCAGGGACTTTTCCAGGATATGTAATGAGTGGAAATAATAGTTGTGTCGAACATGGCACTGCCGCTCTGCTAAAGTATTATTTGGGAAGCACTTATACCTATGACACTATAGCAAATCAATGCAAAAGCATTGCTGTTACAAATGGATATGCCACTACGAACAATTACTACATTCCAACAGGATTAACAAAAACTTTTGTGCAGGACTGTTTTTACTATTACGGTTTCAGCAAAATTGCATCAAGTACGCCAGTATTATCTGCAGCCATAACGGAGATAAACAATAACAGACCTTGTCTTTTAAACATTTTGACTTGTCCCCAGTATTATGACCATGCGGTGTCAGCATTTGGATACTCTATGTACATTCTTACTCGGACCTCCGATGGGCATTCAATTTCTTTAACGTTTTACAAGATCAAAGATGCTTTTTCCTTTGGTGATAGATATGTGTGTAATAGCACCATGACAGGAGTTTACGTAACAAGAGTACAGTAAGGAAACGGTGAAGAATAATGAGATATTCCGTAAAGACAACCGTCGAACGAGCAGTCAACATAATAACACTCCTCATACTGTTATTTGTGGTGATCTATGCGATATACATACTGACCTCGGGCCGGATTCACAAACCCCAGAACGCGACAGTAGAATTGGACAGTCTACAACAGGTCATGGAAACTGTAGGCCCAGACGGTGAAAGCGCTGTGATCATAGAAGGCACTGTGTACAGACCCTACTGTGATTTCGGTTATGTCGACGGAGTAAACATCCTTGAGAGAATTGAGATCAGTGAACCTATTGCATATTCCTTTGTTGGGGAACAGTTCTATATTTATTATTCTAATATAACCAATTTACCCGAAAAGGAATGGATAGCTTCTTTTGGAGAAGATGGCAGCGCTGGGAAGATAACAAAAAATAATTGTCAGATGATTTGGAAGGCTGAAGATACAGAGACAGTGCCCGAGTGGATCGAAAGCTACAGAGATGATTATTTGGAAGCAACGGGCCAAGAGTAAACAGACAAAGCTTAAACCAAACCAATTGAAAAACGGGCTCCCCTGTAGTACAATAGGAATACTATGGGGGAGTTTTTGGATGGGGGAAAAGCAAGTGTTTTGAGCCACATGAATAGGAGATAATATGGCTTTGGATCTAAAGAAACTTCAGAATGGTTCCGACATCAGAGGGATCGCTCTGGAGGGTATCGAAAACGAACACGTTAACCTTGGAAAGCCGGAGACAGAGGTCCTCATGAAGGGCTTCGTGAAGTGGCTAAATATGAAGACAGGGGTGGACCCCTGGGAGATGAGGATCTCCGTGGGCCACGACCCCAGACTGAGTTCGGGCGACCTCAGGGACTGGGCCGTTGAGGCGCTGAAGTCCTGCGGGGTCAACGTGCTGGACTGCGGACAGGCTTCCACACCTGCCATGTTCATGTCCACAGTATTCGAGGGCTTCAAGTGCGACGGCGCGGTGATGATCACCGCATCACATCTTCCCTGGAACAGGAACGGCTTCAAGTTTTTCGGGAAATCCGGCGGTCTGGACAAGAAGGATATCGCCTCCATCATAGAATATGCTGAAGTCTATGCGGCCGACAACGGCCTCCCGCCTGTGGTCCAGGTGAGGGGCGCATCCGATATGGCGGACCTTATGGGAACCTACGAAGCATATCTGAGAAATCTGATCATCATGGGGGTGCAGGATCCGGAGGATCCGGAGCATCCTCTGAGGAATTTAAAGATAGCAGTGGATGCAGGAAACGGCGGGGGCGGATTTTTTGCGGAAAACATCCTGAGGCCCCTGGGCGCTGACGTGTCAGGCTCAGTATTCCTTAAGCCCGACGGTCACTTTCCCAACCACAGGCCTAACCCCGAGGACAAGGAAGCCATGAAGGCCATATCCCGCGCTGTGCTGGACAGCGGCTCTGACTTCGGACTGATCTTCGATACCGACGTGGACAGGTCTGCTGCGGTGGACGGCCAGGGCAGGGAGATCGCAAGAAACGGCATCGTGGCGCTGGCAGCTGCGCTGATCGCTGCGGACCATCCGGGGACCACGGTGGTCACGGATTCCATCACATCCGATGAACTTACGGAGTACCTCACAGAGTGCCTGGGTCTGAAGCACCTCAGGTTCAAGAGGGGATACAGGAACGTCATAAACAAGGCCATAGAACTGAACGAGAACGGCATAGACAGCCAGCTGGCCATCGAGACTTCGGGCCACGCGGCATACAAGGAGAACTTTTGGCTGGACGACGGAGCCTATCTCGCATCCAAGATCGTCATCAAAGCCGCTCAGATGAAACGATCCGGAGCCACCATAAGTGATATGATCTCCAGCCTTAAGGAACCTCTGGAAGCCACTGAAGTCCGGCTCCCGGTGGAGGGTCGCGACCCCGGCGTCTACGCTGATCAGGTGCTGGCCGGCCTTAAAGTATGGGTGGAACACAAGCAGGAGAGCGGCCAGGGAATATCTCTGGTGGAACCCAACTATGAGGGGGTGCGCATCAACTTCAGGCTTGAGGGCCTCAAGGGCTGGTGCCTTCTCAGACGTTCCCTACATGAGCCTCTCATGCCCCTCAATATCGAGGTGACCGAAGGTAAGTGCGAGACCATCCTTGAGATAATGGCGGCTTTCCTGGTGGACTATCCCAGGATCAGAATGAACTGAAAGGTCGAGACCGAGTTATGAGCGAGAACAAAAAACTTATCGAAGATATACTTGCACAGGTGGAGAGCACCGGCGACCCGGACACCGACGCGGTGAAGGCCGCGGAGGCACGCCAGGAGCAGCTGGCAAAGCCCACGGGAGCTCTGGGATATCTGGAGGACATTACGATTAGGCTGGCAGGCATCACCGGCCAGGTGAAGAACGATGTGAGCCGCCAGGCAGTGGCGGTATTCAGCGCAGACAACGGTGTGTGCGCCGAGGGCGTGGCATCAGCGCCTCAGTCGGTGACCTATTCACAGACCATCAACATGCCCCGCCGATTCACCGGCGTGAGCTCCATGGCGAAGTACTGGAACTTCGACCTTCTGGTGGTGAATATGGGTGTCAAGATGGATATACCTGAGATCCTCATGACCAAAGACATGATCTCGGAAGGCAGGATCGCCCAAAAGATCGTAGACCGCAGGCTTGCTCCCGGAACGGAGGACCTGGCAAAGGGCCCTGCAATGACTGAGGAGCAGATGGAGAAAGCCTTCCTCACCGGTATCGAGGCCGCAAAAGCCATGAAGGACGCAGGCATTCAGGTATTCGGCATAGGCGAGATGGGCATAGGAAACACCACCACCTCCGCCTGCGTGCTGGCAGCTTTGACCGGCCGTTCCGCTGAGGAAGTGGTGGGCCGCGGAGGCGGCCTCACAGACGAGGGACTGGCAAAGAAAATAGAGATCGTCGGGGCGGCAGCCGCTGCCAACGCAGGACTGGACCCCCTGACAGTAATAAGGAACGTCGGCGGCTTCGACATAGCCGCCATGACCGGCGCCTATGTCGGCGCCGCCCTCTATCGCATACCCGTGGTAATAGACGGCTATATCTCCGCCGTGGCGGCCCTGGCAGCGGCGAGGGTCTGCCCCAAGGCGACGAACTTCATGTTCGCCTCCCACAAGTCCAAGGAGCAGGGTTACGTCATCGCCATGGAGGAGCTTGGAATGAGACCCCTGTTCGATCTGGGCATGCGCCTGGGAGAAGGCTCGGGATGCCCCATAACCTTCAAGATCATGGAGACCGCCTGCGCCACCATGAATCTGATGGCCACCTACGACGAGGGAGCCATAGACGCGGACTACCTTGAACAGAGAAAAAGCGGGAACTTCTTCTAGAAGACGGGGCACATGTTTTGCGCCGGTAAAGAAGCTACAGTAAGGGGAACTAAAAAAAGGGGAAAACAATGAACGTATTTATTTCAGGAGGAGCCAAAAACGGAAAATCGAGCTTCGCTCAGGATATTGCCGTGAAGATGGCAAAGGAGACCGGGCGGCCGCTTTACTATGTGGCGACCATGATCCCTCACGATGACGAGGACCGGGAAAGGATAGAACGTCACGTGAGAAACAGGAACGGACTGGGATTCAGGACAATTGAGGCAGGCAAGAATCTTTCGGCAGAACTTCACGATCCGGAAGGCATTTACCTCATAGACTCAGTTACGGCCCTGCTCTCCAACGAGATGTTCAGGGAGGACGGAAGCATGTACCGCTCCGCCCCCAGAAAGATCACTGCGGAGCTCAGGGAAATGTGCCACACCTTCGATTCTCTCATCTTCGTGTCGGACTACATGTATTCCGATGCCATCGACTACTCGGAATCGGTGGAGGCATACAAGAAGGGGCTGGCGGAGATAGATAAGATGCTGGCCAGTGAGTGCGACCTTGCCATTGAGATGTTTTTCGGATTCATCACGGAGTATTCCAAGGATGAAGAGGTCCCGGAGGAACTCTTGGAAATGGCTGAGAGAAACGATGCCGCTGAGGCTCAGCAGGCAGCCTTCGGCGCCACAGAGGGCTTGCAGAGACCTGCTCACCCCATGGCAGCTGAAAGGGAGATGAACTTCCCGTGGGCGGAGTTCAATAAGCACAGGAACGAGGAGGAGCGATGAAGAAGGTTTTGACGGGACTCCTCATGTGCTGGGGAAACTTTTGTTACATACCGGGACCCAGAAAGTGGGATGAAGAGGCCAGACCCTACATGCTGGCGTGGCTTCCCACTGTAGGCTTCCTCATGGGCCTGATATGGGGACTTATAGGGATCCTTGCCATCAAGATCCACCTGCCGTATATTGCGGCAGCTGCCATCCTGACCTGGGTGCCTTTCGTGATCTCGGGATTCATCCACGTGGACGGATACATGGACGTAAACGACGCCCTCATGTCCAGGGGGGATCTTCAGAAAAAGCGGGCCATCCTGAAGGACAGCCGCTGCGGGACCTTCGCCATAGTGAGCTTCGTGTTCCTGGTACTGGTGGAGTTCGGCTCCATGGCTTCCTTTGTGGATCCTGGAGTGGGGCAATCCTTCAAGCCCTTCGTGGATGCTCTGATCAGCTCCGGCATAATGCAGTTCTTTACCCAGGGCATGGGGAACGGACTGATAAATGCTTTGACAGACGCACAGGATCCGAGGACCATACTCATGTCTTTTGCGGTGATCATGACTGTGCCAAGAGCGGTGTCAGGATTCCTTATGATGAACCTTGATCCAATGGAGACCAGCCAGTACAGGATGATGACAAGGGACAGAAAGGCCGGGGCCTTCATGGTGATCCAGCTTCTGGTCCTCCTGGTGATCGCCCACAGCCTGTGCCCGAGGGTGGACAGGTTCGGTTTGATGATGATAATTGTGCTTTCCTTCCTGGGATCGCTGATCTCCTGCTTCATCGCCCGCCACGAGCTCAAGGGTATGAACGGCGATATCGCAGGCTACGGCATCCTCTGGGGAGAGCTTATGGGTATAGTGGGGCTTCTGATTTAGAAGCCGGATCGGGCGAGAACCCGAGAATGAGATTTTTTGCGTTATAGGAGGTAAACATGGTATTGATCATAGGGGGAGCGTATCAGGGAATGCTGGAATACGCCATGGAAAAGACCCATTACAGATCCACCGACGTGTACAACTGCACCCGCGACAAGGTGGATATAGATTTTTCAAAGAGGATAATTAACAACGTGGACGAGCTTTGCTACGCCTGCCTCAAGGCTGACAGGAACCCTGTGAAGTACATGGCGGCCAGACGGAGCAAATGGGCTAAGTCGGTGATCATCTTAAACGACATTTCCTGCGGGCTGGTGCCCATGGACCCCACGGACAGGGCCTACAGGGAATCGGTGAGCCGTATGGCAATGTATCTTGTAAGTGAGGCGGATGCAGTGATCCGCGTATTCGCCGGCCTGGGCAAACGCCTTAAATAGCCCGCCGGAAGACGAAAGGGAAAGAAGTGAAGTCATACATAGTTTTGATAAGACACGGTACAACTGAGGGGATCGTGAACCACTGGTTCTACGGCTGGGCGGACCTGCACGTGGTGCAGGAAGGCTACGATGCCCTGGACTGCTACAAAGAAGCCGGGACCTATCCGGAGCTTCCTGCTGACGCCAAGTTCTACGTGACCCCGCTGGTCAGGACCAAGGAAACCCTTCATCACCTCTTCGGTGATGTTCCATACGAGGAGATCGAAGAGATGAAGGAGATCAACTTCGGGGACTGGGAGTGCAAAACATTAGAGGAACTGGAGAAGCTTCCCGGAGCCGAGGAGTGGCTGAACGACTGGAACAGCGCCTTCAAATTTCCCGGGGGAGAAAGCGCCGATGGCTACATGGAGCGCATCAAGCGCGGCAATGAGATCCTGACCGGCAAGCACCGCATGACGGAGCTGGCCCACAGGCACGACGGCGGCGACGCTGTGTCTGTCATGGTCTGCCACGGCGGAGCCATCTCTGCCACCATGATGAACTGGTTTCCCGGCGTAAAGGACAATTTCTGGAAGTGGACTCCCAAGTCAGGCCTCGGTTACATCGTGTACTTCGAGGACGGTCAGCCGTCAAGCTATGAACCCCTGACCTGCCCTGGCACGGACACTACCACCTGGCGGGAAGAGCAAGAAGGTAGAGAATAGGAGAGGAATATGTCGAACAAGGCAAAAGCTAATATTTTACTGCTAATAACAGCCTTTATCTGGGGAACCGCTTTCGTAGCCCAGAAAGAGGGCGGCGCTATCGGAGCCTTCACCTTCAACGGTATCAGGACCTTCCTGGGCGGACTGGTGCTGATCCCGTTCATCCTGGTGGGCCACAAAAGATCCCAGGCCAAGGGGTTGCCGCAGCCTGACCATGAACTGGGACTCAATGAGGTACCTGCCGCAGTCGCTGCAGCCGGACCGCTGTTTTCGAAGCTGGAACTTATCGGAGGCTTCGCCTGCGGTACTGCGCTGTTCGTGGCAGGGTCCCTTCAGCAGTTCGGACTGGCATTCACCACGGCGGGAAAGGCAGCCTTCATCACCACGCTCTATGTGGTGTTCTGCCCAATACTTTCAATGATAATCACGAAGAAAAAGACCCGTCCGCTGATCTGGATCTGTGTCCTAGTGGACTGCGTAGGTCTGTATCTTCTCTGCATGACAGACGCATCCTTCTCCATTCAGATCGGGGACACTCTGGTCATCCTCTGCGCGGTGGCTTTCGCCATGCAGATGGTTCTGGTAGATGTGTTCATAGGTCGCGTGGACGGACTGAAGCTCAGCTGCATCCAGTTCTTGGTGGCAGGTCTTGAGGGCATGATCTGCATGCTGATCTTCGAGCAGCCCATCGTGCTGTCGGATATACTCTCCGGCTGGTTCCCCATCCTGTACGCAGGCGTCATGAGCTGCGGCATCGGCTACACCTTCCAGGTCCTGGGACAGCGCTATGCAGACCCGGCGGTGGCAGCACTCATCCTCTGCCTTGAGTCCGTCTTCGGAGTTCTGGCGGGAGCAGTGCTTCTCCACGAGACCATGAGCCCCAGAGAACTGCTGGGATGCGCCATCATGTTCGCAGTGGTGGTGGTCTCCAACCTTCCCGAAAAGAAAAAGGGACCTGAGGCTCCGGTCGAAGGGGGCGGCGTATCTCAATGACCGAATCCGTATTCTTCGTTCAGGCACTGGGGTTTCTGGGTTTGGCCTCTATGGTCATAAGCTTCCAGATGAAAACTGCAACCAGGGTGCTGATCATGGACATTCTGGCTAACGTGTTTTTCGGAATACAGTATCTGTTCCTTGGAAGCGTGTCGGGCATGATAGTCTTGACCATTTCCATGGTGCGGAATATTTTGCTGCTCCTGAGAGACCGTTGGCCAAAGCTTGCATGGAAGGGCTGGGTGGTGGTGCTCATCGCAGCGGAGATAGCGCTCTGCGCCCCGAATATCATCAACTGGTACGACATCCTGCCCATAATCGGATTCATAATAGTCACGGTGTCCTTCTGGGGCAAGGATCCGCAGAAGCTCAGGTTCGCCAACCTTATCCTGGTGTGCCCGATCTTTCTCCTGTTCAACCTGCTGGTGGGCTCCTGGGGAGGAGTAATCAATGAGATCATCACCTGGGTGTCGGTGTTCACAGCCTTCCTCAGATATCGCAAACAAGGCAAAAAAGAAATCAGCGACTCGGTGTGAGTCGCTTTTGGCTTATAGGACAAAAAGCGTTGGTAAAAACCGCTGAAACCATTGATAATTAAGGGCTCACAGCGGTTTTATCTTTTTTGAAAGAAGATACAGGGT
>ONAY01000040.1 GCA_900315895.1 uncultured Eubacteriales bacterium | reverse complement strand
CGCCATAAAGGGCATACCGGAGCGTATTGTCCAGGATGGATGCCCCAAGCGGCCCCTTCAGGACCAGTTGGTGCATTATGCTTTCCAGAACCAGGGCGAAAAGGAACATCACGGCGCATCCCACGAAGAATGGGGCCACCGCGGCTCCGCGTTTCCTGCAGTATATGAAAATTGCGATGGGCAGTCCGATGGCGATGATGGCCGAAACCGCTATCATCACCATGGAGAGTGCCGAAACATGAGCTGTCATCATGATTATTACCTCCCGGTTTCTCTGACTGAGTCTACTATAGACCTTCCATAAAGTGGAAGGTCAAGGGTTTTTTCGTACTTTTTCGCTAAACTTCAAAAGCTTCCCCTATTATCTCTATTCCGATGTCCACGTTGACCTTGGCCTTCATTGCCTCCTCCGCCAGGCCTCTGAAGTGGCCCAGCTTGAACTCGCCTATTGACACGGTAAGGTCGGACTTCACATATGTCGACCCGAGGCCGGTATCCCCGTTCAGACCGCTGTTTATATCGCAGGATATCACGTAGGTCCCTGCCGCGCCCGCAGCATTGATAGCCTCGATCATGGACTTGGCTGATCCTCGCACCTCTCCTGAGAAGCCAGTCCCCAGGATGCAGTCCACGATCACGGCATATCCTGACAGGTCTTGACCCTCTTCATAGATGAAGGTCTCCGTCACCCTATCCTTCACCTTGTCGTAGTAGTACCTGCCGTCCTCGGAGAACTTGTCGGCGACAAGTGCCAGGCTCACGTCGATCCCTCTGTCCAGAAGGAGCCCTGCCACCACGTAGCCGTCTCCTGCGTTGTTGCCCTTGCCGCAGGCGATGAGAACCGGCGACTTCCAGCCGTCGAATGCCTCGAACAGCCCTTTTCCTGCCCGGTACATCAGTTCCTTGGACGGAACCAGGTTATCTATCGTATATTTGTCGGAGATCCTCATGGTCTCCACGGAAACTGCTCTGGTCATGTCTTCCTCCTCACTTCCTCCCAAATTCTAAAATCACTTCACAAGGCCTTCGCCTATGGACCAGCCGTAGCTGAAGCACAGTATGGCGATCTTGGCGATCACCGTCATAAGTCCGTATCCAAATAGTATCCCTGTGACCAGGCGCCTAATGTTGGTGCTCTCCACATGTCCCAGGTTCTGGATGAGCCCGTCCGCGATCATTGGCACCATCAGGACCGCCGGCACCCAGAAGTCCGGTCTCACGAAGAATATGAGGATGAGCCCTGCGATCATTCCGATCAGTTCCCCTTCGCACCTGGCGCACACCGGCATCTGCTGCCCTTTTACGAAAAAAGAGCGGTCCGCCCTCTGGTGGCAGCCGCAAAAAATCGGCAGCCACTTGTATAAGGCTTTGATCGCTCTGTTTTTTCCTGAATATATTTCCTTCATACGTTGATTCCCATGTCTTCAAGGAAGGGGATCTTCACGCCGTAGTAGTACATGCTGCTTCCGATGCCCAGCACGATGCTGAACACCACGAACACTACCGTGATTATCACAGAGATCAGTGCCCCGATCCCTGCCACCTTGGCACTCCTGGGTCTTTCGTCCTTCCAAACCAGGAAGAGTATCAGTCCCACGAGGGGTATGCAGCAGCCCAGGAGTCCCCAGCCCAGAGACCCTGAATCGTAGGAGGCGGTTCCCGGCGAACTGATAGAACTGTCGGAGGATGTGGGTCTTCTGGGTGCAGCCGCAGTGGAAGCGTACTTGTATTCGTTCTTCGGAATGTTCACCTTATCGTATCCCTGGCCCTTGTATTCCTTCCCGTCATCATAGACGTACATGGGCTTGGGCTCTGGCTTGGGCTCCGGCTTGGGCTCTTCGGCCTGCACCTGCGGCTCGCTCTCGGTCTGTACCCATGTGGCCACCCTCTCTCCCGGAAGGTCTCCCTTCTTAAGAGGCACCACCGGCGATCCGCAGCCCGGGCACTTCTTATCGCTGTCTTTCAGTTCGAATCCACAGTTTCTGCAAAACATCTCGTTCTCCTTTCCCCGATCCTAAAGGACCTTGTCTATGACCTCTCTCAACTCATCTATGTCCTTAATGGAATTAACCTTCTGTCTCGTGGCTGCCGCCCCTTCTCTTCCCTTAAGGTACCATCCCACGTGTTTTCTCATCTCAAGCACTGCCACGTGCTCTCCCTTGAGCTCTGCTTCGTCGTTCAGGTGTCTGAGCATTATATCTCTCAGTTCCTTGGATGTGGGTCTCTCATCTGCACCTGCGAATATCCAGGGGTTGCCCAGGGCTCCACGTCCCACCAGCACCATGTCGCAGCCGGTCTCTTCCATCATTCTGAGGCCGTCGGAATACTTAAAGACGTCTCCGTTTCCGGCCACCGGCACCTTGACTGCGTCCTTCACGGCGCGTATCACCGACCAGTCGGCCTTGCCTGAGTAGAACTGTTCTCTTGTCCTGCCATGGACTGCGATCCTGGCAGCTCCTCCGGCCTCGCAGGCCTTGGCCACCTCCACGCAGTTAATGTGGTCCTTGTCCCAGCCTGACCGGATCTTGACGGTGATGGGCTTTGATGTGGACTTCACCAGGCTCTCTACTATCCTGTAGCAGAGGTCCGGATCCTTCATAAGGTATGAGCCTTCGTGGTTTCCCACTATCTTAGGCACCGGGCAGCCCATGTTCACGTCCAGAAAGGCGTTTCCCATGCTGTCCAGTTCTCTGGCAGCATAAGCCAGGATATCCGGCTCATGGCCGAATATCTGGAAGCCCACCTGACCTTCTCCGGGAAGAATGGTCAATAGTTTTTTTGATTTTCTGTCTCCGTAATAAAGCCCCTTTGCGGATACCATCTCGGAGCAGGTATAGGCTGCTCCCATCTCAAAACATATCCTTCTGAAAGGGGCGTCAGATATTCCGGCAAGTGGTGCTAGCGCCAGCTGCCCTGTCATTTTTTCTTGCTCTCCATTCTCCTTAAGGCAAGAGCGATGGTAAGTCCGGGAATCACCCTGTTACCTGTGAGCTCTGCGCCCAGGATCTCGTTTATCTTCTTAAGTCTGTACTGTACGGTGTTGGTGTGAACTTCCAGGAAGTCTGAAGTCTTGGCGGAGTTCATTCCTGCGTCCAGAACGAAGGTCTCCAGAGTGTTTAGAAGCTGCTTGGCCTTGTTGGAGCCTTCCTTTCTGAAGGGTTCCAGAAGGTCTGTGAAGCTCTTCTTCAGCTGCCCGCCGTTGACCTGGATGAAGATGCAGTTCATCACAAGCACCAGCTCATACTTGCTGAAAACTCTCTTGTAGGGGAATACCTTCTCCACGAAGGTTCCTGTCTCGGTGATGAGCCTCATGCCGTCCACTGCGCCTTCCACTCCGTCCAGACCGGTGACGTGGAAGATCCTGACTTTTTTGTCTTCCTTAAGTTTATCAAAGAGGGCTATGCACTGTTCGATGCCGATGTCGCTCTCTCTCACCTCGTGGCTCTTTCCCCTGAGGATCAGTCCGTGGGTGCCGTTCTCCTCATCGATCTTCACCACGCAGAGATTGCTTCTCTTCTCGAAGTCTGCATAGGCCTTCTCGATGGCATCCTGGTCGTATCCCTTGAGATAGAAAACGCTTAAGATGTCCTGAGGATCGATGTCCGCCTCGTCTCTTAAGGAGTATGCCAGTGACTTGTTTCCTCTGATCAGTGCGCGGACGAACTCGGCCTTGGCATCGCGCTCAGGCTGATACTTCCACATGCCCATTGAGAGCTGGATGATGTCTCCCAGCATGTTGATCTCTTCGTTGGTATACTTGCCCTCATTATCCACGATGAGGAGGTAGTACTTGCCGGACTCCAGGCTAACGGTGCCCCAGTATGTTTTGAGTCCGCCTATCTCCACCAGGCGATATGTGTCGGCTGCGCCGTAGGCCAGCTCGCGGCCCACTCTCACTGCCTCATCCACGGTGATCTGATGTCTTGTCTCCACCGTGATCAGCGGATTGAAGTCGTCTGAGAGAAGCACCACCTGGAAATCGTTGGAGATGGCGGTCTCCTCCAGTGCCTGCACGAAGCTGGAATACTTCTCAAAGTTGAGCAAATAAGTGATGGTGTTGTTGATGACTTTGGTCTTCATATCCTTTACTCCCTTTCTCTGATATCACTGTCATCCTCCTGGATGAAGCCTTCCTCGCTATGCATTGCCATCTCGGCGTTGCGTCTCTCGATCTCGGCCTTCTCTTCCAGGATCCTTTCAGTTTCCTCTGCCTCCTGCTTATTCTTCAGTTTCTTCTCCTTGTCCAGCCTGTCTCTCTCTGCCTTGAGTTCCTCAGGAGTTACCTTGCCGGTAAACAGGTCTTCGAACTGCTGTCCGTCGATGGTCTCAAGAAGCAACAGTGCCTGTGCCACTCTCTCCAGCACGTCATCGTGCTCGGTAAGGATCTTCTCAGCAAGTTCAGTGGCTTCATTTATGATCCTGCGGATTTCTTCGTCGATCTTGGCTGCTGTCTCTTCGGAGTAGGCCTTGTGGGTGGCAAGCTCTGCTCCCAGGAACACCTCTCCGTCTCCACCGTAATTCACGTTACCAAGTTCAGAGCTGAAACCGTACTTGGTGACCATGTCTGTGGCGATGGATGTGGCCTGCTTGATGTCTCCGGAAGCTCCGATGGATATGTCATCCAGTTTAAGCTTCTCGGCAACTCTTCCTCCCATGCTGACCACCACGTGGTTGAACATCTCCTGCTTGGTCTCAAACAGGTTGTCGTCCTCGGGAAGATACATGGTATATCCGCCTGCCATTCCTCTCGGGATGATGGTAACTTCGTGGACCTCCATGTGCTTGGGAAGAGCTCTGGATACCACTGCGTGTCCCGCCTCGTGATATGCGGTGAGTCTCTTCTCCTCGTCGGAGACCACCTTGGACTTCTTCTGGGGACCCATCTGCACCTTGCGGATGGCTTCCTCTATCTCCTCCATCCTGATGTAACGGCCGTTTCTTCTGGCCGTGATCAGGGCGGCTTCGTTCAATACGTTCTCCAGGTCAGCCGGTGTGAATCCCATGGTGCGTCTTGCCAGGATCTCCGGTGTAACGTCCGGATCCATAGGCTTGTTTCTGGAGTGTACCTTGATGATGGCTTCTCTTCCCTTGACGTCAGGAAGACCTATCACGATCTGACGGTCGAATCTGCCCGGTCTCAGAAGTGCCGGGTCCAGAACGTCAGGTCTGTTGGTGGCAGCGATGACGATGATGCCGGAGTTCTCCTCGAATCCGTCCATCTCAACGAGGAGCTGGTTCAGGGTCTGCTCTCTCTCGTCGTGGCCGCCGCCGATACCGGAACCTCTCTTACGTCCCACTGCGTCGATCTCGTCGATGAATACGATACAGGGTGCGTTCTTCTTGGCGTCGTTGAAAAGGTCTCTGACACGGGAAGCTCCCACACCTACGAACATCTCAACGAAGTCAGAACCGGATATGGTAAAGAAGGGCACGTTGGCCTCGCCGGCCGTCGCCCTTGAAATGTATGTCTTACCTGTTCCCGGAGGGCCTACCAGAAGGATGCCCTTGGGGATCCTGGCGCCCACCTCGCGGTACTTGCCCGGGTTCTTCAGGAAGTCCACGACCTCCATGAGTTCGGCTTTCTCTTCCTCAAGACCCGCCACGTCCGCGAATGTGGTCTTCTCGCCTCTCACCTGTCTGGCCCTGGACTTGGCGAACTGGAAGGCCTTGCCGTTTCCTGCTCCGTTCATCATGATGTACAGGAGGAAGATCATTGCTCCTATCATCAGGACATTTGGTATCAGGCTGAGCCAGAATGATCCGGTCTCGGGCTTGGTGCTGGAATACACCAGCTTGCCTTCCTTGGCCATTGGGAAAAAGTATTCCTCGTCCAGCATGGCCACCTCATAGGCCGAGGGGACATAGCAGTATACGTATGATGTTTCGTCCAGCTTGCCGGTGACTAGGGTGTTGGTGACCTCCACCTCTTTGATCATGTCCCGTTCAAGGTAACTTATGAATTTACTCAGTTCCACCTCTGTCTGTGTCACATTGGAATCATTGCCGTTTCCGCCGTTTCCGAAGAAAAAAGCAATTCCGAACACTATGGCAAACAAAAGCAGATAGACTACGATATTTCTTGAAAAGCCTTTCAATTTGTATCTCCTTTTAATTTTTTGTATTTTAACACAAATTTGTGCCTTATTCAACCTTATGCGCCCATTCCTCCGGCGCAAAAAACACCAGTTCCCCCTTTTGTCTCATGACCCGGTACCCTCCGGGAAGCTCGGCGTATGCTCCTCCGTGGCCCATGGCTTCTCTCACCCGGTCTATGGATATCAGGTGCTTCCTGGTCACGTCCTCGGTGAGACCCTTGTCTTTGAGAGCCGCCATGTACACCCGGGTCCTGAGAGCCGGCATCATGGCTCTGAGTTTTTTGATGTCCAGCCTGCCCTCACCGGTCCTGGCCTCTTCATAGGCCCGGTTGGCCTCAGAATGGAGGTACTCCTTGTCCTCCCCTGCAAGCTCTGCCAGTCTGGCCAGGGTCTCTGTGATATTGGGGTTGAAATTTTCTTCCAGGTAGGGGATCAGTTCCAGCCTGATCTTATTTCTGGTGTAGATAGCCTCTTCATTGGTGTGATCCCTTCTGGGCTCCAGAGACTTCTCCTCTATATATGCCTCGATCTCCTGTCTTGAAACATTGAGAAGAGGCCTTAAGACTGCGTAACCGCTTTCGTCTGCGCGGCTGTAGGCGATGCCTGACAGGCCGTCTGTGCCGGTGCCTCTCAGGATCCTGAAGAGCACGGTCTCAGCCTGGTCGTTCATGTTTTGCGCAACCAGGATCTTCACCTGATCCTGACCGCACTTAAAGGAGGCCCTCACCTCGTCCGCCACCTGTCTGAAGGACCTGTAGCGCACCATCCGGCCCGCTTCTTCCGATGTGACCTTCAGCTTCCTTGCCAGGGCGTTGCAGTCCTCGGTGAAGACACGAAGGGGGAACACTCCCTCTTCCGTCTCCGCAAGATCCCGGCAGAACTCCTCGCAGAAGGCCTGGTCCTCCTCTGCCGCCCCCGGTCTCATCTTGTGATTCACGTGGACGGGATGGAGGGTGAAGTTCAGACCGAACCTGCCTCCGGTCTTCCTGTTGTCCCTGAGGATCTCCAGGAGGCCGTAGAAAAGCGCCAGGGAATCCGGTCCTCCGGAAAAGCCTATTACCAGGTGGTCTCCGTCCTTCACAAGGTCCCTATCTTTAATTGTCCCAAGGATCTTTTTCTTTAATTCCATGTCTATCGGATCATGAAAAACTTCTTGCCGTTTTCCAGGGTCTTGAGGGCCGCCTCCTCGTAGGAGATGCCCTTGATCTCGGCCACCTTTCTGGCCACGTACTCCACGTAGGGGCTCTTGTTCCTCTTCCCTCTGAAGGGCACAGGAGTGAGGTATGGGGCATCGGTCTCGATGAGAAGGCTCTCGATTGGCACCGTCTCCACCACGGATACGGTCTTCTTGTTGTTCTTAAATGTCAGCGGTCCGTCCACTCCAAGCACCGCTCCCAGCTTCAAATACTCCTTGGCAAACTCCGCGGAGCCTGAGTAGCAGTGGATATCCACGTGAGGCGTACCATCCGGGAAAAGGGCCTTTCTCTCCTCTGAGAAGGCTCCCTCCTCTATGAGGATATCCATGGTCTCCCGGTCAGCCTCTCTGGAGTGGACCACTATCGGCATGGCGATCTCGTTGGCCAGCCGGATCTGCCTCCTGAACCAGTATCTCTGGTCCTCTCTTGGAGAAAGATCATAGTGGTAGTCCAGGCCGATCTCACCTATGGCCACCACCTTTTCCTGCCTTGCCAGCTCCTTGAGTTCCAGAAGGTCCTCTTCCTTCATGGACTTGGAGTCGTGGGGATGCACCCCTACCACACCATAGCAAAACCCCAGCCGGGCAGCGTGTTCCGCAGCCATTCTGGAGCTCGGCATGTCGAAGCCAACGTCAATGGCGAACCTTACAGGGGAAGCCTGGATCTCCTCTATGAGTTCCAGGCGTTCCTCTTCGGTGTAGTCTTCATTATTGATATGTGTATGTGAATCGAAAAGTATCTTTTCCATTCCTGATCAGATCTGTCTAGTTTACGGATTCTCCGTCCTCACAATCGGTGGTCACCATGTGGAGGCCGTCGTGCTCCCCTGCGTACAGGATCATGCCGTAGGACTCCAGTCCTCTCAGCATTCTGGGCTTCAGGTTGGCTACCACCACCACCTTCTTGTTGAGCATCTCCTCCGGGGTAAAGCTCTCAGCAACTCCTGAGATCACCTGTCTCACTTCGGTACCCATCTTCACCTGGAACACCAGAAGCTTGTCAGCCTTGGGGTGTTTCTCAGCCTTGATGATGGTTCCAACTCTCAGGTCGATCTTCTCGAAATCCGAGAACTCGATGTCATCTTTTAATTCCAGAGGAACGGAGCTCAATATGGCCTTCTCCACAGGGTCAGTCACGGATTCGATGGCCTTCTTCCTGTCCATCTCCTCTGCGATCTCTGTGAGTTCTGCCAGTTCCTTATCGATGTCAAGTCTCGGGAAAAGTGCGTTGCCGCGCTTTACCTGCTCTCCGCACATCATGAAGAACTGCTCTGCATCCTCCCACTGAACATCGGCGTACCACAGTCCCAGCTGCTTCCTGATCTCGTCGGATGAGGTGTGCATGAAGGGATAGATCAGAACTGACACGATCCTCAGGGTCTCTGCCAGATGGTTCATGACGGTGTCCATCTCGGATTTTTTGCTCTCGTCCTTGGCAAGGATCCAGGGGGCCTTCTCGTCGATGTACTTGTTGGCGCGTCTTACCACCTGCCAGATGGATTCCAGTGCCATGTTGAAGGCGAACTGATCCATCTCGTGCTCCACTTTGAGCCTGCAGTTCACTGCCATATCTTCCAGTTCCTGGTCGATATCATCGTGGGTGGTGGACATGGGTACTGCGCCTCCGCAGTACTTTTCTATCATTGAAACGGTCCTGGAAAGCAGGTTTCCAAGGTCGTTTGCCAGGTCGTAATTGATCCTCTTAAGGAGCACTTCATTGGTGAAGTTTCCGTCCTGTCCGAAGGTGTACTCTCTGAGAAGGAAATATTTAAGAGCGTCGATCCCGTATCTGTCGATGAGGACCACGGGATCCACCACGTCCTTGCCCTTGAGAGCCTTGGACTTGCTGACCTTCTCTCCTCCAAGGAGAAGCCAGCCGTGTCCCAGTACCTTCTTGGGAAGGGGCAGACCTGCCGACATCAGCATTGCGGGCCAGAGCACCGCATGGAATCTTACGATCTCCTTGCCTACAAGGTGAACGTTAGCCGGCCAGTATTTCAGATAATCCTCGGAATCATCCGGTCCGCCCAGGGCAGTGATATAGTTGGACAGGGCGTCCACCCAGACGTACATCACGTGCTTGGGATCGTTGGGGACGGGGATGCCCCAGTCGAAGGTGCATCTTGAGATGCAGGTGTCCTCCAGACCTTTCTCGATGAAGCCTCTCATCTCGTTTCTTCTGGTCTCAGGCTCCAGGAATTCAGGATGCTCGTCATAAAGCTTCAGCACCTTATCCGCATAGGCCGAAAGCTTGAAGAAATATGCGTCCTCGGACATCTTCTTCACCGGGCGTCCGCAGTCGGGGCAGTTGCCGTTTACCAGCTGCTTCTCGGTCCAGTAGGACTCGCAGTCTCTGCAGTAAAGTCCCTCGTACTTGCCCAGATATATGTCGCCGTTGTCGTACATCCTCTGCCAGATCTTTTGCGCACGCTCCATGTGCCTGGGCTCGGTGGTGCGGATAAAGTCGTCGTAGGAGATCTCCATGGTCTTCCACAGTTCCTTGATGCCTGCCACCACTTCGTCCACGTAAGCCTGAGGGCTCACGCCCTTTTCGTCGGCCTTGGCCTGGATCTTTTGTCCGTGCTCGTCGGTTCCCGTAAGGAAGTGCACGTCATATCCCTGAAGGCGCTTAAAGCGGGCCATGGCGTCAGCCATGACCGTGCAGTAGGTGTGGCCTATGTGCAGGTTGGAGCTGGGGTAATAAATTGGTGTAGTTATGTAATATGTGCCTTTGTTCTGCATACTATTCCTCTTCCTCCTTCTCGGTGGTCTCCGGGAA
>ONAY01000043.1 GCA_900315895.1 uncultured Eubacteriales bacterium | reverse complement strand
AGCGTTAAGCGCGGCGATGACTCCATCGTGAACATCCCCGTCACAGTTGGTCTCGTAGGAGCGGTTATTGCACCCTGGGGACTGCTGGCAGCAGCCATCGCAGCCTTCGGATTCAAGTGCAAGGTTGAACTCACAGCTGATGACGGCAAGGTCATCGATATTTCTGAGAAGGTGAACAAGGCCACCGACACAGTTAAGGAGAAGGCCGGGGTCGTAGTTGACGAGATCAAGAACAGAGCTCCTGAAGTATATGACAAGGTAAAGGATGCCGGACAGGATGCATTCGACAATCTTAAGGAGAAAGCTCCTGAATATTATGAGAAGGCCAAGGCAGCCGGGCAGGAAGCCTTCGGCAACCTGAAGGATAAGGCACCTGAGTATTACGAGAAGGCTAAGGCAGCCGGACAGGAAGCGTTCGACAATCTTAAGGAAAAGGCTCCTGAATACTATGAGAAGGCCAAGGCTGCAGGTCAGGACGCTTTCAATACCATCAAAGAGAAGGTGGCAGGAGAGGATGACTTCGAAGTAGAGATCGAAGTGGATGAGAAGGACGTAAGCGAAGAGCTTAATAAATAAAAGCCGGAGAAAGGATATTTTATGGCAGTAGAAGTAACGATGGAAAAGATCACCGCTCTGTGCAAGAACAGGGGATACATATTCCCGGGTTCAGAGATCTACGGCGGTCTTGCAAACACCTGGGACTACGGTCCTCTGGGCGTGGAATTTTTGAACAATGTGAAGAAGGCATGGTGGCGTAAGTTCGTGCAGGAATCCAGATACAATGTAGGTATTGACGCAGCCATCCTGATGAATCCCCAGACCTGGGTGGCCTCAGGACATGTGGGCGGATTCTCGGATCCCCTGATCGACTGCAGAGCCTGCAAGTCCAGATTCAGAGCTGACAAGCTCATCGAGGACTGGAACCAGGAACATGGGATCAAGGACCTCATAGTTGACGGCTGGTCCAACGAGCAGCTGGAGAACTACATCAAGGACAACGGCATAGTTTGCCCGGACTGCGGCAAAAGCGACTTTACAGGTATCAGGCAGTTCAACCTGATGTTCAAAACATTCCAGGGCGTCACCGAGGACTCCAAGGCTGAGATCTATCTCAGACCGGAGACAGCTCAGGGAATATTCGTGAACTTCAAGAATGTACAGCGTTCCGCCAGAAAGAAGATACCCTTCGGGATAGCCCAGATTGGTAAATCCTTCAGAAATGAGATCACTCCCGGAAACTTCATCTTCAGGACCAGAGAGTTCGAGCAGATGGAGCTGGAGTTCTTCTGCAAACCCGGAACAGACCTTGAATGGTTTGAATACTGGAAGGCTTACTGCAAGAACTTCCTCCTGTCCCTTGGAATGAAGGAAGAGCACATCAGGACCAGAGACCACTCCCCCGAGGAGCTTTCCCACTATTCCAACGGAACAACTGATATCGAATATACCTTCCCGTGGGGATGGGGTGAACTTTGGGGCATCGCAGACAGAACAGACTTTGACTTGACCCAGCATATGAACGTATCCGGACAGGATATGAACTATGTGGATTCGGAGACAGGTGAGAAGTATCTGCCATACGTCATCGAGCCCTCCCTGGGAGCAGGCAGAGTCGCTCTGGCCTTCCTGATAGATGCCTATGATGAGGAAGACCTCTCACAGGACGGTAAGGAAGATATGAGAGTGGTACTTCATCTGCACCCGGCCCTGGCGCCCTTCAAGGCAGCAGTGCTTCCTCTTTCCAAGAAGCTTTCACCTGTGGCTGAGCCCATCTATGAAGAGCTTTCCAAGCACTTCATGGTGGACTTCGACAACTCCGGTTCCATAGGCAAGAGATACAGGAGAGAGGATGAGATCGGAACACCGTTCTCGATCTGCGTGGACTTCGACACAGAGACAGACGGATGCGTGACCATAAGAGACAGGGATACCATGGAACAGGTGAGGGTCCCGGTGAAAGATGTAAGATCTTACATCGAAGAAAGACTTGTATTCTAGATCAATAGGATTTAAAGAAATAGAAAGGAAATATTCGTGGAAAACAAAGTAGTTTATTCATTTAACGAGGGCTCCAAGGACATGAAGGCCCTCCTTGGCGGAAAGGGAGCAAACCTGGCTGAAATGACCAAGATCGGTCTTCCCGTACCCTTCGGATTCACAGTTACAACAGAAGCCTGCAACAAGTATTACGAAGACGGAAAGAAGATCTCCGACGACGTGATCCAGGCCATCTATGAGAAGCTTGAAGAACTTGAGATCGTAACAGGCAAAAAATTCGGCTCCGCCGAGAACCCCCTGCTTGTATCCGTAAGATCCGGTGCTGTTATCTCCATGCCCGGCATGATGGACACCATCCTGAACCTTGGACTGAACGATCAGTCAGTTGAAGGCCTGGCAACAAGGACCAACAACCGCAGATTCGCCATGGACAGCTACAGAAGGTTCATCCAGATGTTCGGCGACGTAGTACAGGAGATCCCCAAGGAGAAATTCGACAAGATCTTCGACGGCCGCAAGGAACTTAAGGGTGCCAAGTTCGACGTAGAACTTACAGCTGAGGATCTGGAAGAGATCATCAAGCAGTACAAGGTACTGGTCAAGGAAGAGACCGGCGCAGAATTCCCGCAGGATCCCAAGGTACAGCTCATTGAAGCTGTCAAGGCAGTATTCAGATCCTGGATGAATGACAGAGCTATCCTTTACAGAAAGCTCAATGGCATCTCCGGTTCTCTCGGAACAGCAGTCAACGTTCAGTCCATGGTATTCGGAAACATGGGCAACGACTCCGGTACAGGCGTAGCCTTCACAAGAAGCCCGTCCACAGGAGAAAAGAAGATCTTTGGAGAATTCCTTGTAAACGCTCAGGGCGAGGACGTAGTAGCAGGCGTCAGAACACCGCTTAACATCGACGAGATGGAGAAGGCCTTCCCCGAAGCATACAAGAATTTCGTTCACATCGCAGACGTGCTTGAAAAGCACTATAAGGACACTCAGGACATGGAGTTCACCGTTGAGGACGGTAAGCTCTACATGCTCCAGACCAGAAACGGCAAGCGTACAGCTCAGGCTGCAGTGAAGATCGCAGTTGACATGGTTGCTGAGGGTCTCATCGATAAGGAAACAGCTGTTACAAGGCTTGAACCTGCACAGATCGACCAGCTGCTTCATCCCATGTTCAATGCTGAAGACTTAAAGAATGCCAAGGTCATCGCCAAGGGTAAACCGGCATCTCCCGGAGCAGCCTTCGGACACATCTACTTCACAGCTGAGGAAGCTACAGTAGCTGCCGCAAAAGGTGAGAAGGTCCTTCTGGTCAGAGCTGAGACTTCACCTGAAGACCTTGCAGGCATGGTGGCTGCAGAGGGTATCCTTACAGAGAGAGGCGGAATGACTTCTCACGCTGCAGTAGTTGCAAGAGGAATGGGTAAGTGCTGCGTTGCAGGATGCTCAGAGGCAAAGGTAAACGAAGCCAACAAGACTCTTAAGTTCGAGTCTGGTGCAGAGTACAAGGAAGGGGATGTGATCTCCATCAACGGCTCCACCGGAGAAGTATATGACGGCGCCCTCAGAACAGAGGAACCCGGAGTTTCCGGAGACTTCGCTACACTTATGGGATGGGCTGACGAGATCAGAACACTCAAGGTAAGAGCTAATGCTGACAACCCCAGAGACGCAAGACAGGCTGTAGAATTCGGATGCGAGGGCATCGGTCTCTGCAGAACTGAGCACATGTTCTTTGAAGAGGAGAGGATCCCCGCCATCAGAAGAATGATCGTATCCAAGACAGTCGAAGAGAGAAAGGCTGCCCTTGAGATCATCAAGCCCTATCAGCAGGGAGACTTCAAGGAGATGTACAAAGTCATGGAAGACAGGCCCATGACCATCAGACTCCTTGACCCGCCGCTTCACGAATTCCTTCCCCATACAGAGGATGAGATCAGAGAGCTTGCTAAGGATATGGGACTGACCTATGAAGACCTTCAGAACGTGGTAGACAATCTCCATGAAGTCAACCCGATGCTTGGAACCAGAGGCTGCAGACTTGACATTCTCTATCCTGAGATCGCAGTTATGCAGACAGAAGCCATCATCGGCGCCGCTCTGGAAGTCAAGAAAGAGTGTGGATATGATATCGTTCCCGAGATCATGATCCCACTGACCATCGAGAAGAAGGAACTTAAATTCGTCAGCGACATCGTAAGAGAAACTGCTGACAAGCTCATCGCTGAGTCCGGCATCGAGATGAAGTACATGGTAGGAACCATGGTAGAGGTACCCAGAGCAGCCCTTACAGCTGACGAGATCGCTGAGGAAGCAGAGTTCTTCTCCTTCGGAACCAATGACATGACACAGATGACTCTCGGATTCTCCAGAGACGATACTGCAGACCTGGTCAACACCTATGTGGACAAGGGACTTCTGGAGGAAGATCCCTTCAAGACCATCGATGTTGACGGCGTAGGCAAGATCGTAGAGATGGCGGTCAAGCTGGGCAAGCAGACCAGACCCAACATCAAGCTGGGCGTCTGCGGAGAGCACGGCGGAGATCCCAAGTCCGTGGAATTCTTCCACAAGATCGGCCTGAACTACGTTTCCTGCTCACCCTTCAGAGTACCGGTAGCACGTCTGGCAGCAGCTCAGGCAGCAATAAAGGAAAAATAAAGACAGATAGACTAAAGAGGATCAGACCACAATCTGATCCTCTTTGGCGGGTTAAATATTTTAATGTTAAAAACGATTCTTACAACTTTTTTCATATCCATGGTTCCTGTGCTGGAGCTGAGAGGCGCCATTCCTTACGGAGTAGCCAGAGGAATCCCGGTGTTCTACTCGGCGCTGATCGCCATCGTGGGAAACATGGTGCCGGTGCCTTTTGTGCTGCTGTTCACCAGGTCAGTCCTGGCATACATGGAGAGGAGAAACAAGCTCATGCAGAACCTGGCTGCAAAGGTCAGAGCCAAGGCGGAGAAGAACAAAGGTAAGGTAGAACGGTATAAGTTCTGGGGATTGGTCCTCCTGGTAGCGATCCCGCTTCCGGGGACAGGGGCCTGGACCGGAGCGATAGTGGCGGCTCTTCTGGACGAAGAGGGAGTGAAGGCGACATTCGCCATACTCTTGGGAGTACTTATAGCAGCTGTCATTGTGAGCCTGATCACCACCGGCGTGATAGCGCTCAACTGAAATACAAAAATAGTACAAAAAACTGCACCCCGGGGTGCAGTTTTTTGTTGCTTTTTCATACTACATATAGTAGTATCGTCTTTGGAAGAAAACATCTTTAAATCGGTACAGAGAGACCGGCAAGATAGTACATAGAGGGACCAGTGGGCCTGTTCGTTGTCTTGCCGCGAGGCAGGATTTTTTTATGGCCCGGGACCGTATGCCGCGGATGTTTTCCGAAGAAGGGGAGAATGACCTCCCCGGAGCAAAAGATACCATTCAGGAGGTAAACAATGGGAAAATCTCAACCGCAAAACGCCATTTATGACGCAAGAAAAGAACTGGGTTACAGCAAGGTAGCAGTTCTCGGACTTCAGCACATGTTCGCCATGTTCGGAGCGACAGTGCTGGTCCCCATCATCACAGGATTAAGCGTTTCCACGACGCTGCTTTTCGCAGGACTGGCTACGCTGTTCATGCACCTGGTGACCAACAGAAAAGTACCCGTATTCCTGGGCTCATCTTTCGCTTTCCTCGGAGGATACGCTGCAGTAAAGACCGCAGGCGTTGCCCTTGGATACACAGAGAGAGTATCACTTAATTACGCATGCCTCGGAGTTGCCTGCGCAGGACTGGTATATCTGGTTCTGGCGCTGATCTGCAAGTCAGTGGGATCCAAGAAGGTGATGACTTTCTTCCCGCCGGTAGTCACCGGACCTATCATCATCTCCATCGGTCTGATCCTTGCGCCTTCTGCTCTGAACAACTGCTCCACCAACTGGCCCATTGCTCTTGTGGCTATCTTCGTAGTCATCATCTGCAATATCTGGGGCAAGGGAATGATCAAGATCATCCCCATCCTTCTGGGAGTAATTGCGTCATATCTTGTGGCCGCAGTCTCCGGAAACGTTGACTTCACAGCAGTTAAAGATGCCGCCTGGATCGGCCTTCCCGTAGTCTGGGGCAACACCGGGCTTTCAGTATTCACTGGTGGTGAAACTGACTGGGGACTGGTGCTCACAGCTATAATAACGATCGTACCCATCGCTTTCGCTACAATGATGGAGCACGTGGGAGACATCAGTGCCATCGGGGGAACAGTCGGCAGGAACTTCATCGAAGATCCCGGTCTCCACAGGACCCTGATCGGTGACGGTATCGGCACAGCCATCGCTTCACTCTTCGGAGCCCCCGCAAACACCACATATGGCGAGAACACCGGAGTACTTGCATTGACAAAAGTTTACGATCCTTTTGTTATCAGACTTGCCGCATGCTACGCCATCGTTCTTTCCTTCTGCCCGAAGTTTGCAGCGATCATCGAGATCATGCCCTCTGCAACCATCGGCGGCGTATCCATCATCCTTTACGGTATGATCTCCGCCATCGGTATCAGAAACATGGTCGAGAACAAGACTGACTTCCAGCAGTCCAGAAACGTTATCATTGCAGCCCTCATAATTGGCCTTGCAATTGGCATCAACTTCTCAACAGGACTCGGCTGCGTCTATGAAGGATCAACGACAATCGCAGGAGCAATCAGCTTCATGATCGGTTCCATGAAGATAAACCTTTCCGGACTGGCAGTAGCCTCTATAGTCGGCATTGTACTGAACGCCATTCTTCCCGGAAGGGATGAGGTGTTCGGCGATCAGCCGGACGAGACGCTGGCATCATCACTTGGAAAATATTGATAATATGTGCCCCGAAGCCGCTCTCGCTTAGTCCTCGCGCAGCGGTTCTAAGCTCCGGCTTCGCAACAGCTCGCCGGTCGCTAAGCACCGGCGCTGCGGAAACTTCGTGTCACAAATTATCAATAAACATGATTTGTGGAGGTATGTGCCCCGAAGCCGCTCTCTTAGTTCCCGCGCAGCGGTTCTAAGCTCCGGCTTCGCTTTGCGCAAAAAATATCCGGGGCGCTTTGCGCCATGTATATGCAAAACAACCAAATGCATCACCAAATGAATTTGGCTCCGCATCTGTTGGTTTTGCATATACGCTGCCTGCGGCAGCACGGATATTTTATCTGCTCGCCGGTCGCCAAGTACCGGCGCTGCGGAAACCCCGTCACACATGTTATCAACAATACAGGAGAATTTGAGATGAAGATCAAAGCTGAGATTATGTCTCAGGATCAGATGAGGAGGGCGCTTAAGCGCATGTCTCATGAGATCCTGGAAAGAAATTCAGGCGCAAAAAACATTGTCCTGATCGGCATTCTCAAAAGGGGAAAGCCCTTGGCTGAGACTATCAGGGACAATATCCTTCAGATCGAAGGTGTGGAAGTGCCCGTGGCTGAGCTGGACGTGTCATCGTTCAGGGATGATATCTCAGAGATGGTGGTCAGGAAGGATTATCTTCAGCCTGCTCTGGATATTGAAGGTAAGGACATCGTCCTCGTAGACGATGTGATATATACCGGGCGCACCATAAGGGCTGCGCTGGACGCATGTCTTTCAACGGGCAGGGCACACTCGATACAGTTGGCCGTGCTCATTGACAGGGGCCACAGGGAACTGCCAATCAGGCCGGACTTCGTTGGAAAGAATGTTCCCACGTCCAAGACTGAGAGGGTCAATGTGATGACTCTTAATACGGACGGGGCGGACTGTGTGCAGCTGGTGGAAAGCTAGAGTATTACTGTTTTAAGAGAAGGACCGAGAGGTCCTTCTTTTACTTGCGGCTTATGAGCCGGTCGAGTGCGCAACGCGCACGAGACAAATAAACCACCCGCTATGCGGGTGCTCGTCGAAGGTTATACCAAAACTCTCCCTCT
>ONAY01000038.1 GCA_900315895.1 uncultured Eubacteriales bacterium | reverse complement strand
ACCTTGAACAAAGTGAAAGGCCCGCGTCTTTAGGCGCGGGTCAGTGTTGGGGGCTTACAGCCCCAGTTCGAACCACCCGTTTTACGGGTGGCACCGATTTCAAACTTTTTTTATGTTTTTTTGAAAACCATGTCCAATTTTGGCGAGAAAAAGGGTTTATATATATAGAGGGTCGGAAAAGCCGACAAAACAAAAAATATGGGTTACCTAGTTCAAGAAAAACGATAGGAGATAGTTATGGAGGTTTATCATGAACAGAAGGATAATGAGTATTTTAAGTATGGTCTTAGTCTTGTGTATGCTATTCTCTTCGGTTACTGTATATGCAAATAGTGAACAAGTATTAGAGGAAAATGGCATTCGTGTTATAGCATTAGGTTGTGATAGGTTTCAAGTCAATGACAATGGTAACATCAGTTATATAGAAATAAGAGAAAACAGTAGTCTGAGAACAGTTGTTAAAATAATAGATACGACTGGAGAATGTACTGTTTTATCTTTGGACAAAGCTAGAAACACTATTACATCTTCACGAAATGATGAGGTAATCAATGTATTGGATTGTAATGGTGAAATTGATGAAGAATGGCAAGTCCCCGACAGATATGCTGGAGAAATAAGATACAAGTACATCTCTTATGCCCAGATAAAAAATGCTTTGGGAGGAACAGCTACAGTGGCCGGAGTAGCGGGCATTATAGTTTTGATCCTTACGGCAGCGGGGTTTGCTGTTCCAGGGATGATACCAACAATTACCACGCTTCTGGGTGGAATAACCGGGTTGATAGCAAGCGTTATGAACGGATCACCAAATCATGGACTTAAGATCACTCTAAAATGTTATCTCAAAACGGTTCATCACGGCAACGATACAGCGCAGGTAGAAGTATGGAAAGTGACTGGAATTTCCACATACTGAGGGTATAGCAATGAATGGTAAAGACATAATAAAGAAAATAACAATGATAGCATTAGGAGTATATATTTTTGCCTGTGCTTTGATCAGCCATGTTTGGGGTCTTTCGAAGATCGACGAGACAGTAAGAGTGGCAATGATCGTGTTTTCACTTCTGGGATGTTTCCTTTTAGTTAGCCACATTAAAAAGCCTGAAAAAACTGAGAAGCCACTGATATTTATGTGTGTATCCCTGTCGATAATGTGGGATGTTTTGCTTATTGTTTCGTTATAACAGATGAGTAACAGTTGATATCCGACCCTCTGTGATATTACATTGTGCTTAAAACGAGGCAGAAGGCTGAACCCGGTGAAGAGGAGTAGTTGACGTTCAGAAGCGATTCTTCCGCATATATCGAATCTTCTCATTTGACATTTCGCCTCCTCTGTGGTATATTTTTTCAAGTCCCATGAGGGAGTAGCATGCGTAATAATACGTTGTAAGTCAACAATCTCGATTTTTGATCTGGCTTGCATTAAAGTGCGAGACTCATGTATAGGAAGCCTATACGTATGAGCCTCGTTTTTTTGTGCGAGGCAGAGAGGTAAGAAAATGGAAGAAAGATACTATCTTAGAGAAAAAGACAGCGTCCTGGAGGAACTGGGAACGTCTCTCAACGGTCTTTCCACAGAGGAAGCGGAGAAGCGCCTCAGGGAAAACGGCAAGAACAAACTGGCGGAAGCTAAGGGAAAGTCCCTTGTAAGACGCTTCATCGAACAGATGATGGACCCGATGATCATCATACTTCTGGTGGCCGCTCTGGTATCCGGAGTGTTGGCAGTGTATGAGGGCGAATCTTTTGCGGATGTCATCATCATCCTGGCAGTAGTCATCATCAATGCTGTTCTTGGTGTATATCAGGAGAGCAAGGCTGAGAAGGCCATTGAAGCTTTGCAGCAAATGTCCCAGGCTCAGTCAAAGGTCATCCGTGACGGCAGGATCCAGGTGATCCCGTCGGAGGATCTGGTCAAGGGAGACATCGTAGTGCTGGAAGCCGGAGATGCAGTGCCTGCAGACGCCAGGATACTTGAATCAGCAAGCCTTAAGGCAGAAGAATCCGCCCTTACGGGAGAATCGGTGCCTGTGTCCAAGCTGACGGACGTGATCATGCTGAATGAGACACAGAAGGACGTCCTTCTGGGCGACAGGAAGAACATGCTTTATATGGGCTCCACCATCGCCTACGGAAGAGGAAGGGCAGTGGTCACAGCCACAGGCATGGAGACCGAGATGGGCAAGATCGCCGAGGCTCTGACCCTGGCAGAGGACAGCCAGACGCCTCTTCAGATCAAGATGGCTCAGCTTTCCAAGGTCCTGACCAAACTTGTAATAGTGATATGTATCGCAGTCTTCGCGGTCCAGCTCTTAAGGGCCGGCGGAGCCAACATAGACGTGGTGCTGGAGTCTTTCATGATAGCCGTATCCCTGGCGGTAGCAGCTATACCTGAAGGCCTTGCGGCTGTGGTCACAGTGGTCCTTTCCATAGGCGTGACCAACATGTCCAAGCGTAATGCCATAATCCGTAAGCTCACCGCCGTGGAGACCCTGGGATGCGCACAGATAATCTGTTCAGACAAGACCGGCACACTCACCCAGAACAAAATGACCGTGGTGGACTATTTCGGAGACGATGAGCAGATGCTGACCAGAGCCATGGCTCTCTGCTGCGACGCTGAGAACGATGAGGACATGCACGTTACGGGCGAGCCCACAGAGGCTGCTCTGGTGGCCTGGCTCAACACTCACGGCATCAACAAGAATGATATCAAGAAGACTTACCCCAGAGTAGGCGAGGCACCCTTTGACTCCATGAGAAAGATGATGTCCACCGTTCACTGGGTAGATACCGGAGCAGGAGAGAAGGTAAGGACTCCTGACAGACAGTACGTGCAGTTCACCAAGGGCGCACCGGACGTGATACTCAATCGCTGTACCCATCGCCTTGCGGGAGAGAAGATCGTACCCATGACGGACGAGTACCGTCAGTACATCGAGCGCGAGAACCACAGCATGGCAGAGCGTGCTCTCCGTGTGCTGGCCTGCGCCGCAAGGATGTGGGAAGACATGCCCATATACTTCGAGTCAGATTATCTGGAGCATGATCTGGTATTCGTAGGACTCACAGGAATGATCGACCCGGTGAGACCTGAGGTCAAGGACTCCATCGTTGAGTGCAGATCCGCAGGCATCCGTCCCATCATGATCACAGGAGACCACATCGACACCGCATGCGCTATCGCAAAAGAACTGGGCATCTTAAGAGACGGCGACAGAGCCGTTACGGGTCTGGAATTAAACGATATGGATGACGAGGAGTTCGAGAAGAACTTCAAGCAGATATCCGTATACGCCAGAGTGCAGCCTGAACACAAGACCAGGATCGTAAATGCCTGGAGAAAAGACGGTAAGGTCACAGCCATGACCGGTGACGGCGTGAACGACGCTCCGTCCATCAAGTCCGCCGATATCGGCGTAGGCATGGGCATCACCGGAACAGACGTTACCAAGAACGTGGCAGACATGGTACTTGCGGATGACAACTTCGCCACCATCGTAAATGCCGTTGAAGAGGGAAGAAGAGTATACGACAATATCCGTAAAGCCATTCAGTTCCTTCTGGGTTCCAATATGGCTGAGGTGCTGGCAATATTCTTTGCTACCATCATAGGCTTCACAATTCTGAAGCCCGTACACCTTCTGTGGATCAACCTGGTGACGGACTGCTTCCCGGCACTGGCACTGGGCACTGAAAAAGCAGAACCCAGGATCATGGAAAGAGCACCCAGAGATGCTAAGGCTGGAATATTTGCTAACGGCATGGGCTTCGACATTTTCTACCAAGGTGTTTTGGTAACTATCCTGACTCTTGTTTCTTACTTCATCGGACACTTCATGCAGACCGGCACCTGGGAGATCACCAATTCCGCCGACGGAACGACCATGGCTTTCCTTACCCTTTCCATGGCAGAGATCTTCCACTCCCTCAACATGAGATCTCAGAGACAGAGTATCTTCAAGCTTGGAAGCCACAACTGGCTTCTGATCGGAGCAGCTCTCGGCTCACTGATCCTGACCACTGTGGTCTGTGAAGTCCCGGCACTCGCCAACGCCTTCGAGTTCACCAGTGTGAGCCTGGTGGAATACGGTGTGGCCATCGGTCTTGGATTCCTCATGATACCCATCGTGGAGTGCGTGAAGTTCTTCCAGAGAAGGAAGGATAGACAATAACAGAATAATTTTCCGAAATGATCGGAACAGTCAGAGGACCGCAGCATTGATCCATTCAGGCTGCGGTCTTTGTTTCATCTTATTTTTTGACAAAATATATGGGACTGATGTATAATTTTTCCGTTATTTTTATTCTTTTATTTCAGAAAGAGAGGAATCACTCATGAACAAAGCTGTTAAACTGATCGTTGCGATCGGTATCGGAGCTGCACTCTTCTTCGTCTGCGGCAGATTCATCGCCATCCCGAGCCCGATCCCCAACGTAACCATCAATATTCAGTACGGCGTGCTGGCCTTCTTTGCGGCAGCCTTCGGACCTCTGGCAGGATGCCTCATCGGTCTCATCGGTCACGCTTTAATCGACTTCAGCTATGGCTGGGGCATCTGGTGGAGCTGGGTCATCGCATCCGCAGCCTTCGGATTCGTGCTGGGACTTTTCAAGGGTCTCTTCAACCCCAACGATGGCGGATTCGGCGGAAGCAAGATCGTAAGATTCAACGTAACTCAGCTGATCGCACACCTTATCGCCTGGGGAATCGTAGCACCCGCACTGGACATCGTTATCTATGCTGAGCCTGCCAACAAGGTCTTCCTTCAGGGACTGGTAGCAGGTGCCTCCAACATCGTGACTACTGCAATCATCGGAACCATTCTTCTGGTTGCCTATGCAGCAGCAAGACCTAAGAAGGACAGCCTTAGACAAGAGTAATGATCAGATTCAAAGATTTTACTTTCAAATATAACGCGCAGGTGGAACCTACCCTGCGCGATATTAATCTGGAGATAGAAAAGGGCCAGAAGGTCCTGATCATCGGACCCTCCGGCTGCGGCAAGTCCACTCTCATCCACTGCATCAACGGGCTCATACCCTTCTCCTTCGAAGGTGAGAAACAGGGGAGCCTTACGGTGGATGGCGAAGAGACCTGGGACATGAGCATATTCAAGCTTTCCCGCAAGGTGGGTACGGTCCTTCAGGACCAGGACGCTCAGTTCATCGGTCTCACCGTTGCGGAGGATCTGGCTTTTGCCCTTGAAAATGACGTGGTAGGAGAGCCTGAGCTTCACCAAAAGGTGGATCAGATCGCAGAGGTGGTCAATATCAGATCGCATCTTCTCCACTCACCTCAGGAGCTTTCAGGAGGTCAGAAACAGAGAGTATCTCTGGGCGGTGTCATGATCAATGACTGCGACATCCTCCTTTTCGACGAACCCCTTGCCAATCTGGACCCTGACACAGGGAAGAAGGCCATTGAGCTCATCGATGAGATCCACAGGAAGACCGGCGACACCATAATCATCTCTGAGCACCGCTTAGAGGACGTGCTCTGGAGAAAGGTGGACAGGATCATCCTGATGGAAGAGGGCAGGATCGTGGCTGATACAACACCGGATAGGCTTCTTGCCACAGAACTGATCAGGAAGGCCGGCGTAAGGGAGCCTCTTTACATAACAGCACTAAAGTATGCCGGAGTCCAGCTGAGACCTGAAATGAAGCTGGCATCCCTGGATACTCTGGATCTGACTGAAGAAGACAAGCAGCGGGTCAGAGACTGGTACAGCAAAAGATCCGACTCCGGAGCCCCCTCCCGCACAGAGCCTGTGCTTCAGGTGAGAGACCTGAACTTCACCTACAGAAGCGACAGATCTCAGGCTGAAGACCATCAGGCTTTGAAGGACATCAACCTGGATCTAATGAAAGGAGAGATGATGGCCATCGTCGGCACCAACGGAGCCGGCAAATCCACCTTCTCCAAGGTGATCTGCGGCTTCGAGAACTGCGATTCAGGAAGCCTCCTTCTCAACGGACAGGATCTGAAAGAGCTGTCAATAAAGGAAAGGGCGGATCATATCGGCTACATCATGCAGGATCCCAACCAGATGATATCAAAGGTCATGATCTTCGATGAGGTGGCCATGGGACTGAGGAACAAAGGTCTGCAGGAAGAAGAGGTGACCGAGAAGGTCAACGAGGCCCTCAAGACCTGCGGCCTGTGGCCCTTCAGGAACTGGCCCGTAAGCGCCTTGAGTTACGGCCAGAAAAAGAGGGTGACCATCGCATCCATCCTTGCCATGGAGCCTGAGATCATGATACTGGACGAGCCCACAGCCGGCCAGGACTACAGGCACTACACAGATATCATGGAATTCCTTAAGAGCTTAAACGAAAGAGGAATGACGGTGGTGCTGATCACCCACGACATGCATCTCATGCTGGAATACGCCGAGAGATCCGTGGTGTTCAGCGACGGAAGGATCATTGCCTGCGACACTGCAGCCAACATCCTGACAGACAGAGATATCATATCCAGGGCAAGCCTGAAGGAGACATCCCTTTACGGCCTTGCAGAACTCTGTGGCATCACTGAAGCCAGGGGCTTCGTGGAGCACTTCATTGATTATGAGAGGAGGTATGAACGCCATGCGTAACCTCTTCAACTACATTTCAAGGAAGTCGCCCATCCACGACCTGACAGGGGCCACGAAGCTGGTGTGCCTGCTTCTATGGTCCTTCGCGTCCATGATGACCTACGATACCAGGATACTCATCGTAATGCCTTTCCTGGCCTTCGGACTTTTTGCCCTGTCCAAAATCAAGCTGAGAGACGTAAGCTTCATGCTGGGATTCACCCTGGTATTCATGGTACTGAACAACATTCTGGTATTCCTGTTCAGCCCTGAACACGGTGTTGAACTCTACGGGACCAGCCACGTCATAGCCCAGCTCTGGGGCAATCATGTGCTGACGCTGGAACAGCTTTGGTACCATCTGAATCTGGTGCTCAAGTATTTGAGCTCCATTCCCATCGTGCTCCTTTTCGTGTGCACCACTCAGCCCAGTGAGTTCGCAGCGTCCCTGAACAGGATCGGCGTGCCCTACGCCATATCCTACGCAGTGGCCCTGGCTCTCAGATACATTCCGGACATCCAGAAGGAGTACAACGACATATCCAAGGCCCAGCAGGCAAGAGGCGTAGAGATGAGCAAAAAAGTTTCCCTTCTCAAGCGTCTCAAGGCCGCATCCACCATACTGATACCTCTTATCATGCTCAGCATGGACCAGATCGAGACCGTGTCCAACGCCATGCAGCTGAGAGGCTTCGGCAAAAACAAAAAAAGGACCTGGTATATGGCGAGGCCATTTACCAGGTGGGATGTTCTGAGTATGATATTTTGCGCAGGACTTCTGGGGCTGGCCATCTGGTCCAACCTGTCCAGAGGCACCAGGTTCTGGAGTCCCTGGATGTGATCAGGCCTTGCGCCTGTTCTGCACCAGCTTGATGAACAGGGGATAGAGCCCTGTGGCATAGAAGAATACTACGAAATATTTGATGATGTGCTCTGTATGCTCGTCAAGGGATGAGAGAAGCAGGGGAAGCACAGCGAGATAAATGACAGCTAGACTTAAGAATCCGAGAAGGAATCTCAGGGCCAGCTGTTTTTTCGTGCCCTCAACTCTGAAATTCACAAAGGCTTTCTCGAAGGCCCAGCCCAGAAGGAAGCCCAGGAACATGCCGGCTCCTGTGAAGCAGTCGGTCAGCATTTCGTAGGGGTCAGCCAGAAGCTTGCCGTTTGAATCCACGTCCATGGGATAGTCCTTATTTACAAGGTAGATCATGGAGCATACCACAAGGATCACGCCCAGTATGACCAGCACGAGCCTGGTCCTTCCGAGACCGCTTTCTCTTCCCTCAGCTTCGTCGCGCCTGGCGATGAGCTTCATGAGATAAAGGTTGATGGCGAGAACGCATATGCCTTCCATTACTGCGAAACCTACGTCCAAGAGAGTGTGGGCGCCCAGCCAGTTCCTGGCGAAGCCGGTAAGTATCACCAGAAGGATCATGATGACGGTAAGTGCCTTGTTGCTCTTGCCGTAGACCGCGGTTCCTCCGTATACGGCTGTGGCTGAAAGAGTGTGGCCGCTGGGGAAGGAGTAGCCGGTGGCGCTGGAGGAGGCTGCCTCAGCCAGGGTGAGCCTGGGGTCGCTGACCCATGGCCTGAAGATGCAAGCGGTGTTTTTGAACACCTGGTTCAGCATGTACCCTCCGGAGAAGGAGGCCAGAATAAAGGCGCCGTAGCGCTTGTTCCTGCACCAGTAGATGAAGCTTGCGATGAAGATGCCACCGAAGGTAATGAACTCGGAGATCCCCAAAAGAATAGTGTTAAGGATCTCAGGGGAACCTTCTCTTAAAAGTTGAAGCGAATAAAGATAATCCATGATAGTTCCTCTCATGCTGATTTTTTGTACACCTATTATATCAAGATTCTTGACAGTAAAAAAGTGATTTTGTATAATTTCGGCAGTTGAAAGAACAAGACTGCCGCCGGGTAGAAGCAATCGAGCGCACGCTCATGTCGTTAGGCCTTAGAAGACATGAGAAGGTACGTTCTTTATTTTTAGGAGACCGATCATGAAAAAATTCGTAATGGAAAAACCGTTTCTGGAACTCTTCCCCAATGCCGAGATAGGCATCCTGGTGCTGGAGGGCATCGACAATCACGTGAAGGAAGAGGATAAGTTCGCCCCCTGGCTCAGACAGTGCGAGAAGGAAGCCGCCAAGTATTTCCAGGCTGAAGTCTGGGTGGATAATCCGGTGGTCAAGACCTGGAGAGAAGCCTTTCAGAAGTTCAAGACCAAGAAGGGAGTGCGCTGCTCCATCGAAGCCCTGTTAAAGAGGGTATCCAATGGAAACGAGATCGGATGCATCAACCCCCTGGTGGACATATATAACGGAATATCCCTTAAGTACGGCATGCCGGTAGGCGGCGAGAACATCGATGCTTTCGACGGCGACATCCGTCTGGCCGTGGCTGACGGAGGAGAGTACTTCGTGACCTACGGCTCTGACAAGGACGAACCTGCCCTTGAGGGCGAGGTCATCTACAAGGACAACACCGGAGCCATCTGTCGCTGTTGGAACTGGAGAGAGTCCGTCCGCACCATGCTGGAGGAGGACGTGACCCACGCCTTCATGATCATCGAGCAGGTGAACTCCGACCGCCACGACGAGATGGAAGCTGCCCTGGATGAACTCGGACAGATGGTGACCGCAGAACTTGGAGGCACATGCACCAAGTATATCGCAAACGCTCAGACTCCCGAGATCGTGATCGAAGAATAAGGGCGCAAAATATTTTAGCTGAACATGAGTGAAAGACCGCTTTTTAACGACAAAAGGTTAAAAGGCGGTTTTTTATATAGATTTTCACGGCGCCGTAGTAAGCGGCGCCTCAGGGAGGAAAAAATGAATAATCGAAAAAGAATGATATTTTGCATAGCGTTGATCCTCATGATCATTTCTGTTTTGACCCTGGCAGGCTGCGGCGGAAGTGAGAGCCGCGATTATGGCGGGGGAGATGTGGGAACAGCGGAAAGCGCCGTAGAGGACTCCAAAAGCGCAAATGGTTTCTCGACTTCAGACGAAGCATTCATACCATACGAACCTTCGGAAGCTGACGCTTCTTATGGAACGATTCAACCCGGACTTCCGCCCACAGTGGACCCAACCAGGGTGAAACTGATATACACTGCGGATATCAGGGTGGAGACAATGGATTTCGACCAGACCATGAAGGATCTCAGCTCCATGGTGGAGAGCGTAGGCGGATATTTTGAGTCATCCTACACGGAGAATGGAAGCTATTGGGCAAAGGAAGGTTATAAATATGGAAATTTCACCGTTAGAGTGCCCTCTGACAAGTATCAGGAGTTCGTCTCTTCCGTATCCGATGGAATGCATGTGACCCAGCTGAGCCAGAACACCCAGGATATCGGCCAGGCATACTACGAAGCAGAGAGCCATCTGGAGACCCTGAGGAACAAGCACGCAAGGCTTGAGGAACTTCTTCAGAAAGCCGGGAGCCTCAGCGACATAATCGAGCTGGAGAACGCGCTGTCCCAGACAGAGTACGAGCTGGAGCAGTATTCCAATGAACTTGAGAGATATGACAGCTTGATCGACTATTCCACCGTAACAGTCAACGTCGAGACTGCGTCGCAGTATTCCCCGGGAGTAGGCGAGGACAGAGGCTTCTTCAGAAGAGTCTGGGATAGCATCAAGGATGGCCTTGCAGGCTTCGGCGAGGGGTTCACTGACCTCTGCGAGTGGATCGGATATCACCTTATCCAGATAATCATAGTTATAGTGATCGTGGCGCTTTTCGTAAAGTTCGGGCCCCACGCCAAGGGAAGACTTAAGATAAGAAATGGCGCAAAAAATAATAAGGCGAAGGCAGACGAACAGATCGAAGTGATCCGTACAGATCAGGAAGGACCAAAGGAAGAATAAGCGTAAATAATAACTACCGGCTCAGCCGGTAGTTTTACTTTGGCCCTACAAGGGCCCCTTACCTGCCGAGTCTTAAGACTCGTCGAACGGTCCGCCAACCGCA
>ONAY01000037.1 GCA_900315895.1 uncultured Eubacteriales bacterium | reverse complement strand
GTGCGGTTGGCGGACCGTTCGACGAGTCTTAAGACTCGGCAGGTAAGGGGCCCTTGTAGGGCCAAAGTAAAACTACCGGCTGAGCCGGTAGTTATTATTGTTTGCATAAGAAGTACAATTATTCCCGTTTAGCTTCAGAATGGGCCCAGAACTGCACGAGTCCATGTCAAAATAGGGTGTTTAGTGACAAAGTAGATAATTAATTAACAACGGCACCGCAATACGCCAGCCCCGCCTCAAAAAATATGTCTAATCGCACAAAAAACCTCTTTATTTTTTGTTGAAAAGTAATATAATGGGTGTATTATATATTTTGCGCCGGGATGGCCCGCAAAAAATCAACTATTAAAGAGGAAAACGACAGTGGCAGAAAAGTATTATCAGAAAGATTACGAGACCATGTCCAGGGAGGAGCTCCGTACCCTCCAGAGTGAACGGCTGGTCAAGCAGGTTAGGCATGTATGGGAGCACGTCCCATACTACAGAGGACTGATGAAAGAAAAGGGGGTCACACCGGATGATATCAAGGGCATCGACGACCTCCATAAGCTGCCCTTTATTAGCAAAGAGGACCTGAGGCTTCAGTACCCCTACGGGCTTTTGGGGACGGACCTTAAAAACTGCGTGAGGATCCATTCCACCTCGGGGACCACGGGCCGCAGGGTGGTGGCGTTTTACACCCAGGAGGACGTGGATATCTGGGACGACTGCTGCGCCAGGGCCATAGTTGCGGCCGGCGGCGATGACAGCGACGTGTGCCAGATCGCCTACGGCTTCGGACTTTTTACGGGAGGAGCGGGGCTGAACGGCGGCTCCCACAAGGTGGGATGTCTGACCCTTCCCATGTCATCCGGGAACACCGACAGGCAGATCCAGTTCATGATGGACCTGAAGGCCACCATGCTGTGCTGCACACCGTCGTATGCGGCTTTTATCGGAGAGTCTCTCAAGGAGAGGGGCTACAAGCCCGAGGACAACTGCCTGAAGGCCGGGATCTTCGGGGCGGAGCCCTGGACGGAGGAGATGCGCCGGAGCATCGAGGAGGCTTTGGGGATCAAGGCTTACGACATCTACGGCCTGACTGAGACCTCCGGGCCGGGAGTTGCCTTCGAGTGCAAAGAACAGAACGGCATGCACATCAATGAAGACCACTTTGCGGCGGAGATCATAGATCCGGATACCGGAGAGGTGCTTCCCATGGGATCCACCGGAGAATTAGTGCTGACATCGCTGGACAAGGAGGCCTTCCCGCTGTTAAGATATAGGACGAGAGATATAACCAGGCTCAGTCTGGAACCCTGCTCCTGCGGGCGCACCTTCGTCAGGATGAAGAAGCCCATGGGCAGGTCCGACGATATGATGATAATAAGAGGAGTCAACGTATTCCCGTCCCAGATCGAGACCGTGCTTCTGAACGAAGGATACGCTCCCAACTATCAGATCGTGGTGGGCAGAGAGAACAATACAGATACACTGGATGTCTACGTGGAGATGTCAGAGGGAACATTCTCCGACGTAGTGAAGGACATGGAGCGCGCGACGGCGAAGCTGAGCCAGGCCATGAAGACCATGCTGGGCATTTCTGCCAAGGTCCACCTGGTGGCACCAAAGTCCATCGCAAGAAGTGAAGGCAAGGCCGTCCGCGTCATCGATAACCGCATACTGCACGATTGAGTCGAGACTGATCAAGGAGGAAAAAATGGCTGTTAAGCAGATATCCATTTTTGTGGAAAACAAGCAGGGCGCACTGGCCGGCGTGCTCGAGGGCCTTGCGTCAAGAGGCGTGGGCCTCAGAGCCATGACCATTGCGGACACCGGAGATTTCGGGATCCTCAGGATAATCGTGGACGACATGGAGACCGCCGTGGAGGCCTTAAGGTCTGACGAGGTGGTCTACTCCGTGACGGACGTCATCGCCTGCCAGGCAGCTGACGTGCCCGGCGGATTCGCCAAAGTCCTGGAGATACTCATGGACGCAAAAATCAACATCGAGTACACCTACGCTTTTGTGATCAAGACCGGGGAGGAGGCCTGCGCCATCATCAGAGTGGACGACGTGGCGGCAGGCGAAGCGGCCCTTCTTAAGAACGGTGTGACCCTCATCTCCCAGGAAGAAGTGATGAAGATCTAGGCCGCGAGGGCTTACCTCACACGAGCGCAAAACATCTTGTGCGCAGCGACAATCCCATCCACTTTAGTTTATCGCAGGACAACATTCTTAATAAAATTTGGAGCGTAATAGTGTACCGCAAGGAAAGAAAAGAAAAAAACAACGTAAATATTCATACGAAAAGAACGGCTGCCCTCGGGCAGCCGTTCTTGACTCTCAACTTAAGATCAGATCTTTTCGATCTTGGCATCAACTGCGTTCTTCTTTACGCTTTCGATGCCGTTCAGGCAGCTCTTCATAGCCTTGTAGCCTTCGCTTACAGCGATTATCTGGCCGTTGGTTGCCTTAAGGCGGAAACGGATCTCACCGGCTTTGTCTGTGTACACCTCAAACTTGGGGTGCTTCTCCACAGTATATCCTTCTACGGTCTGATCCTCTACAGGAGCAATAGGTGCGTTCTTCTGGACGCTTGCTATACCGTTCTTGCAGGATTTTTCAGATGCGTATACTTCAGAAGTAGCGATGACTTCGCCGTTGCCGGCCTTAAGATCGAACTTGACTCCGGTCTTGGTCTCTATAATGACAAATTTTCCCATAGAAAGCTCCTCCTTATATTTATTCTATTTTTAGTATATTTCAGCATTGCTAAAAAAACAAGTTTTTTTGTACTTTTATAGGGTTTTATATACTTTTTTGTACGAAAACCCACCTTACACTTCTTAACAAAAAATTAGCATTCCCTATACTGTCCCACCACCGCATATGATATAATACGATTGGAGGTGTAACTTTTTATGAAATTGACAATTATTATCATAACATATACGGTTATAGTGCTGGCTGTTATGGCCCTGCTTTACAGACCTCTGAGAAGGATCCTGGACCCTGACAGGAAGCATCCGGTAAGGATGGCCTTGCCGATCCTTTTAGCGGTCACCATGGCATCTTTTACTGTAGTTGGGGCCCTTACGCCGGATGGCCCGCTCTGCTGGTTCTTCCAGCGGTGGGGCAATATTATCCTGGGGTATTTCATATATTTCTTCGGGACTCTTTTTATACTTGTACTGTGTCTTGAAGTATATGGGGCAGTACATAAGGCGAGGCACGGCGGGAAGTGGCAGCAGGGAAGGAGCCATGCCGGGATCATTCTGGTGATCTCACTGATCGTGACGGTAGCTCTTAACATAGCGGGCTGGAATGTCGCTCACGATGTAAAGGTCACAGGATACGAACTTCCCATGGATACTCTGGGGCTTAAGGAGCCTCTCAGGATAGTCCTTGTGGGGGACCTGCACATCGGTGTGAACTCAAGCCCTGAACTTTACCGGGATATGGTGGCAAGGATCAACGAGCAGGATGCGGACCTGGTGCTGATAGCGGGGGATCTGATAAACAGCTCCTTCGGAGCCATGGAGGATCCGGATGCCTACGCTTCTATTTTCAGCGAGATCCGATCCAAGTACGGTTCTTATGCGATATACGGCAATCACGATGTGGATGAACCTCTTTTCGGCGGTTTCACATATATCGATAAAGAGGAGGCTCTGAGGAATCCTGCCATGGAGGGCTGGGTCAAGGCCTGCGGATGGCAGATCCTTGAAGATGAGGTGGTGGAAGTCCCCGGCATCGAGGGGATGCTCCTGGCAGGAAGGCGGGACGAAGCCAAACCAGGAGACGGCATAGATGAAAGGCAGCCCCTGGAGGAGCTGCTTCAGGGCTTGGACTCTGATAATAAGGTGCTTCTTCTCCAGCACGAGCCTACGGACCTTAAGAAGCTCGAGGAGGCCGGGGTGGCCCTGTCCTTAAGCGGACACACCCACGACGGCCAGATATTCCCGGGGAACATCTACTGCAGGCTCTTTACGGAGCAGTCCTACGGGCTGAAGGACTGGGGAAGCTCCAAGGCCATAGTCACCTCAGGTGTAGGCTACTACGGCCCGCCCATCAGAGTGGGGACCATAAGCGAGATAGTGGTAATAGACTTCATTTGACTTATATAGAGGGCCAAAGAAGGCAACAGAAGGAATAGAAGAAATGGAAGAAAAGAAGATAAATCCCAGAAAAGCCTGGAAAAGGGACGCCCGCCAGGTGATCAAAAAACACTACATCCTGCTGGCGCTCATGTGCGCAGTTCTCCTGTACTACGGCACTGAATTCGGATACATCATGGCCAACGCCCAGAATGTGTATCAGACGATCACCCAGCAGGAGATCGAGCCGGGGCAGACCCTGTTAAAGGGCGTAAGAACTGTCTTTGACGACACAGATGAAGAGACCCCCCAGTCTCAGGTGCTTCAGTCTTTATTCGACAATGACGCGGACGCAGGCCGTGAAAAAGCGGACGAGCAGATGCAGCAGTATGCCGACGAGAAGACCACCAACGCTGTGAAGGGCAGGAAGCACGGTATCTTTGCGGGTATTGCCAACACCATATCCTCAGGAAGGCTCTTCGTCATACTTTATGACGGCATCAACTCCATATTCAAGGACGGAAGGACCGCATCGGTATCGGTGATCGTCATAGATGTTTTGTTCGGTGTGGCGATCTGGGTATTCATCAAGAATATGCTATCGGCCGTAGCCAGAAGGATATTCCTGGAGGCCAGGATGTACGAACAGGTGCCGGTCGCACATGTTTTGCACTTCAGGCTGGTCAAAAAATGGGCCAAGGCTTCCCTTACGATGCTTGTGACCTACATCTTCGAGACCCTTTGGTGGTACACCATAGTAGGGGGTATCATCAAGCATTACTCCTACAGGATGGTGCCCTTTATCGTGGCGGAAAACCCTGACATAGGGCCTCTTCAGTCCATAACTCTTTCCAGGAAGATGATGGACGGCCACAAGTGGGAATGCTTCAAACTGGACCTGTCCTTCATTCTCTGGAACATCCTGGGTCTCTTCACCCTGGGTATAACAGACTTCCTGTGGACCGCGCCCTACACCATAGCCACCTTGAGCGAGTACTATGCGTACGTTCGTTCAGATGCCAAGGAAAGAGGGGTAGAGGGCGTTCAGAAGCTGGATGACATATATCTCTTCGAAAAAGCCGAGGAGCAGTTCCTGAGAAAGACATACTCCGACGTTGAGGAGCAAAAGCACTTCATCGATGAGCACAGGGTGACCCTTACCGGGGCAAAGGGATTTTTTGCGAAGAACTTCGGCCTCTGGATCGGCTCCACCGAGGAAAAGAAAATGTACGACGAGGTGGATACCCGCCGTCAGCAGATCGTGGAAGACCGTGCCGTGATCAAGGGTAAGATCTATCCTCAGAGGCTCAATCCACTTTGGGTGGAGAGCAATAACAATGTGGTAAGAAACATCAGATACATCAGGACCTACACCCTTTGGTCCCTGATACTTACATTCTTCATGTTCGCCTTCGTGGGATGGTGCTGGGAGGTGGGCCTCCACGTGGTCACCGACGGCATCTTCGTGAACCGGGGCGTCCTCCACGGGCCCTGGCTTCCCATCTATGGCGGCGGCGTGGCACTGATCGTGATCCTCCTTGCCAGGTGGAGATCCAATCCGCCTGCGGAGCTTATCAGCATCGTGGTCCTCTGCGGATGCGTGGAGTACTTCACGTCCCTGATCCTGGAGGTCACCAAGGGCATGCGCTGGTGGGACTACACCGGATATTTTCTGAACCTTAACGGCAGGATCTGCGGCGAGGGCCTACTGGTGTTCGCTGTGGGCGGCATGGCTGCCGTGTACATCCTGGTGCCCATACTGGATGCCATGTGGTCCAGATTGAACCGCAAAATACTCATCCCCCTGTGTCTGGTGCTGGTAGTGGCATTTACTGCTGATTTCATCTATTCCGCCAAGGTGCCGAACGTTGGCGATGGCATAACAGATTACACCGCCTTCACCGAGGTGGAGGATGCCTCTTCAGGTTCCGGCAGTGGGGAGACCGCAGCCGGTCAGGACAGTGGGGGAGGCACGGACAGCGCAGATAGTGCGGGCTGATCCGCGAATAAACGGAGAATATAATTATGAAAAAACTACTTATGATCCTTTTGGCTGTGCTCATCGCAGCATCGTCCTTCGCTGCCTGCGGCAAGCAGCCCGAACCGGAGCCCACACCTGAACCTGAACCGGAGCCCGTGGAAGAACCGGATCCGGGTCCGGACTACGAAAGTATCATTTCCGGCCTTACAACAGAAGAAAAGGTGGCTCAGCTCCTGATGCCTGCCTTCAGGTCATATACACCGGATGGATATTCATATTCCGATGTGGCCACCCTGCCGGAGGATATTGCAGGGCTCCTGAGCCGCAGAGGCTTCGGCGGGGTCATCCTCTTCGCGGAGAATGCGGTGGACACTGCCCAGATCACTAGGCTCATTGACCAGATGCAGACCGCAAACGCCAAGAGCACCAACCCGGGCCAGCTTCTAATGGGTGTAGACCAGGAGGGTGGCATGATCTACCGTCTGGCCACCGGAACGAAGTTTTCCGGCAACATGGGCCTGGCAGCCACAGGCAACCCGGATAACGCCAAGGCGGCCGGTGAGATCATCGGCAAGGAACTGAAGGCCGTAGGCTTCAATTTCGACCTGGCACCGGTGCTGGACGTGAACAATAACCCTTCAAACCCGGTAATAAATCTGAGATCCTTCTCGGATGATCCAAACACCGTAGCCACCTTCGGAAAGGCCTTTATGGAGGGCCTCCACAAAAGCGGCGTAGCGGCATCTCTCAAGCATTTCCCTGGCCACGGCAACACCTCCACGGACAGCCATACGGGCTTCCCCAGAATAGAGGGGACCTACGAGGAACTGGCAGCAGCGGAGCTGGTGCCCTTCAAGGCCTGCACCGATTCCGGAGCGGACGCCGTAATGACCGCTCACATCCAGTATCCCGGGATCGAGACCGGCACATATACATCCATTTCCTCCGGCCAGCAGGTCTGCCTGCCCGCCACCCTGTCCAAGACCATAATAACGGACATCTTAAGGGGGAAGATGGGCTTCGAAGGAGTGGTGATAACTGACGCCATGAACATGGAGGCAATCACCGCAAACTTCAGCGTGCTCGATGCGGCGAAGCTTGCCTTGAACGCCGGAGTGGACCTGATACTCATGCCAGTTAACGTTCAGGACAAGGCAGGAATAGATAAGCTTGAAGCCTACATCCACGACGTGGCAGCCATGGTGGACAGCGGAGAGATAGATCCGGCCATGGTGGACGCTGCGGTGAAGAGGGTCCTTACCATGAAGTACGACCTGGATGTCCTCAAGCCCTATGACGGGTCTGACATCGAGTCCAGGGTCAAGGCTGCGGAAGAGCTGGTGGGCTGTGACTCTCATCATCAGAAGGAATGGGAGATCGCAAAAGATACATTTACCGTAGTAAAGAACGAGAACAGCACCCTGCCTCTCACAAGAGAAGGGGAGAAGACCGTGATCCTCGTCCCCGGGGACAGCCTGGTGGTATCCGCTAATTACGCCCTGGGCCTTTTGGAGCAGGACGGAAAGGTGGCTCCGGGATCAGTATCGGTAGTCTCCTATGACGGCGCTTACACCTTGAACATGGTGAACTCTGTCCAGGGAGCAAACAATGTGATAATCGTCACCAGAACATGGTCCGTGGGAACTCTGAATCCAGGCACCACTGACGGTGTCACCTCCTACAACATAGATCAGGTGATAAAGGCCACCCACCAGAACGGTGGCAGGGCCATCGTCCTCAGCTGCTATCTTCCCTACGATGCGGCAAGGTATCAGGCGGCGGACGCCATAGGCATGTGCTACGGAGCAGGCACCATGTCCGAGGATCCCAGGGTGGTGGATCACAGGGTGGACATGACCCCCAACATTCCTGCGGCACTTTACATGATGTTCGACAGTGCGGACAATCCCACGGGCAAGCTTCCCGTGGATATTCCAGAGATGAACAGCGACGGAAGCTTCACCGGGGCAGTGCTCTATCCCAGAGGCTTCAGCATTGGCTGGTCGTAATAAACGAGCTTTTTACGCGCTAAAGGGTGATAGTACCAGCAGCAATATGAAAGAAACAGAAAGAGAACGCATTGCGCCTGTGGTGGTTCAGGCACGGGCTAAACATAGCTTCGCAGGCAGCCGGTCCGTGTACGATCTGGTAAATCCAAGAATTTTCTTGGATTTAAGGACTTCTCTTTCTGTTTTTTATTGGAGGGGCCAATGGGGATCATCCCGCTTCTAAACGACAAGGAAACTTGGGAAAAATTTTACGAATACAAGACTTCGCTGATCTCCTCATCGGAATTCTCCAAGAAGCTCAGGAGCTTCATTGACGAAGAGAGATGTAGGGAGGTCTGCCTGAGGATCGCTTCGGGAGGGACCTTCAGCCTTCCGCACAAGTCCGTTATCAGCAAGCAGAGCTCCCGGAAGAAGAGGACGGTCTACACCTATCCCGAAGAGGAAAACATGGTGCTCAAGCTGATCACCTACCTGCTTCTCAGGAAGTGCGACGGAGCATTTGAGGACGTCCTCTATTCCTTCAGACCCGGAGTCACCGCAAAAGATGCCGTCCGCAGGCTGTCCGCCATTTACAACAAGGGAGACTGGTTTGTCTACAAGGCGGATATCTCCAACTACTTTAACTCCATCCCCGTGGAGAAGCTTCTTCCCATGGTTGATGAGATCCTGAAGGACGATCCGGAGGTCCTAAGCTTTCTTAAGGGGCTTCTCACCGAGGAGAGAGTGATGGACGGTGACCAGATCATCAAAGAGGAGAAGGGCATCATGGCGGGGACGCCCATCGCATCCCTTTATGCCAATCTCTACCTGAAGGACCTGGATAAGTGGTTCGCGGATAGAGATATCCCTTACGCAAGATACTCCGACGATATTATATTTTTTGCGCATACAGAGGAGGAGAGTGAGGGCTACGAAGCCTTCATAAAGGGCTTTCTTCGGGAGCGTGGCCTCGAAATTAACCCTGACAAGGAGGAAAGGTCAGCCCCGGGAGAAGGCTTCACCTTTCTGGGCTTCAGAATTTCCAAGGGCAAGGTAGACATCGCGCCCGCCTCCGTGGTAAAACTAAAGAAGAAGATGAGGCGTAAGGCCCGGGCCCTGGACAGGTGGAGCAAAAGAAACGGCATAGACAGAGCCAAGGCCGCTCAGGCTTTTGCCCGTGTATTCAAGGGGAAGCTTCTTGATACATCAGAGGATAGGGACTTGAGCTGGAGCAAGTGGTTTTTCCCGGTGATAAACACTGACGAGAGCCTGAAGATAATCGACAGTTACGCCCAGGACTGCATGAGATACCTGGCATCAGGCCGAAGGACCAAAGCGCGGTTCAACGTGAGGTACGAGGACCTGAAGGCCATGGGATACGTCAGCCTGGTCCATGAGTACTACAGTTTCAAAAGAGAAGACCATGAAGAAAAAACTGATTAAGATCATATTGATCATACTGATTCTGGCCCTTGTGGGAGGAGGGATCTACATGTTCAGATTGGGCAATAAGTACAAGAACAGCACCCTGGATTCGGTGCGATACAGCTTCGGCGGCGACATGATGGGAAGCTATCAGTCGGTGAGCCTCTCAAGAGACGGGGACGGACCGGCGATCCTTGTCACTGAAGGCAAGGAGCACCACGCTGCCCGCATGGTGACCACCACCTATGAGGTATCTGCGGACGAGCTCGACAAGATAAAGGAACTCATGCTCCAGTACGATCAGTACGCGGGAAGCAAGAGGCCCAGGTCCCCGATCCAGGCCATGGACGCAGGCTCAGGGTCCCTGTCATTCTACTTCGATGACGGATCCTCCTTCACCCTTAACTCAGAACAGGAGCTCAATTCCAAGCAGAGCGAGGGATTCCGGACCATCACGGACTATCTGTTCGGACTCTCAAAGGGCAAAACACCTGTGTCCCAGGAGATCGAGGAGCGTGAGCTTAGGATGATGGTGGACGGATATACGGAGATATTCAATATACGAGACGGGGTGACTGAAGAGGATCTGGAGCTGTTGGGCGGAAGCCACGAGGTCACGTCCTACGGCGATTACGAGAAGATTTTTTACCCGGAGCGAAAGCTGGATGTGTCAGGCCTGAAGGAGGCGGTGTCCGGCGAGGCCGGCACCCTGGCGTACTTCGAACCCTGGGGGAACGTGGTGATCTTCACCGGCCCCTTCGAGCCGTCCCCCGGACTGTACGAGCTGGGCTCATTAAATTATGTTTACCCCTCTACCATAGAGCTCTTAAAGGGAATGGAAGGCACCTACGACTTCTACGTATATAGCGAGTAGTGGCGCAAAAAATCACTGACCAAAATAAAATGTCCGCCTCTCAGGGCACCCTCCGCAAGGAAGGTACTTTGAGGTGGTAATTACCGGCTCAAAAGGATATATGAAACAGGCGTGACCGTCGTGGTCACGCCTGTTTTGTCTCTCGGATTTTGTCAAACTGGAATTCTTAATATATAAGTGAGGGTTTAAACTGCCTTCACTTTTCTTTATGATGAAGGTGATTGGTTTGACGTAATCTGGAATTGGGACACCACGCCCGGCGACAAATGTGTCAGCCCGCCTTCATTGTTCTGCATTCGATTCAGCAAGTTGGGAAAGATCGCTTCTCCCGTTTAACGAAAGAATATGAGTGAACCCTGAAGAGCTGGATCCAATCATAAACCACTTACGAAAGGAGAGTCTTTCCTATGATTGCTATTGGTATTGATGTTTCAAAATCCAAAAGTACAATCGCCATTCTCAATGGAGATGGCACCATACGTGCTAAGCCTTTTGTTGTTCACCATGTCGCAGATGAGCTGCAAGCATTGGTCGATTACATCAAAAGGACTCCCGAACCTCCAACCATCCTCATGGAGCCCACCAGCCACTATCATTATCCACTCCTAAAAGCCTTTCAGGAAGCTGATCTCCCAGTCTGTCTGATCAATCCCTATCAGATGAAGAAGTATGGCGATACCGCGCTTCGGAAAGCAAAGACGGATAAAAGAGATGCTTTGCGGATTGCTCAGTATGCACTTGAGAAATCGTATTCTCTGGTTCCTTACACACCTGCAGATCAAAAGTATGAGGATCTTCGCTTTCTGTCCAGGCAATACGGTCAGAGAATATCTACTCTCACTGTCGCTAAAGTTCAGTTGCTCAGTCTTCTGGACGAAACGATGCCGGGCATTACGACCATCCTGCCATTTAAGAGCCGGGATCCCGATAACTGCGTACTGCTACGCTTCATTAAGCGTTTCAAGTCTTTTGACGTGATCCGAAAGATGGGCAAAACGCGTTTCCTGGACAGCTATCAGGTCCTGGTCAAGAAGACAAATGATCGTTTTGCCGGAGCAAAGGGGCTGAAAATCTATGAGCTGGCATTTAACAGTATTACCACCCGCGGAGAGAATCCATTATCCGCAATGACCCAGGATCAATGTGTTGATCTTGTATCCACATCCCAGAAAGCTGCAGATGAGATCAATCTTCAAATGCGTCTCATTGCAGAGACCATACCGGAATACAAAGTACTTCGCTCTATGGCTGGCGTGGGTGACCGACTGGGGCCTATCATCCTTGGTGAGATCGGTGATATCCGCCGTTTTCATAGTGGTAAAGCGCTCAACGCTTATGCCGGCAACGATGCGCCGCCATATCAGTCCGGACAGTTTGAGAGCCGGAATCGCCATATATCCAAGCGTGGCAATCCGGCCCTCAGAAAAGCTTGTTTTGAGGTTATGCAGGCTCTCAAACTGACAAAACCTCAAGATGATCCTGTATACCTTTTTATGCTTAAAAAGGAACAGGAAGGGAAACCCTACAATGTAGCCAAGATGGCTGCAGTTAACAAGTTTCTCCGAATCTACTATGCCCGTGCAATGGAGCTATACAAGTAAATCTGACTCCATTATTATATATTTTTTCGAAATCTGCAAGACTGCAGGTTTGTTAAAGTTAGCCTTTTTTAAGTAGATGACTTTTAAATATTTCTAAAACACCTCTTGACAAACATTAGCAAGATTTATTTAACAAGTTCTTTTACTATCAGGAAATCATCCTGCCATTCTGCTTTATCACCATAATCATCCTGCATTATGCTTGTATCCAGTTTCCAGGTACCGATTATGTAGATACAACCATTACTTCTCAGTACACGTTTGCATTCTTTTTCAATTTCTTTCCACTGTGCTTGAATATGATAATAGGCGTTATATATGATAATCGTATCAAAAGCATGGTCGGAGTATTTCATCTTACTGGCATCCATTAGTTGAAACCGAACATCACTCTGTTTGATTATTGGATTTAATCTGCTATCATCAAGATCAATACAAGAAACACTATTGGCAAAGGCTGATGCAGCAATAGAAAAATCTGCAGTTCCACAGGCAACTTCAAGTATATCTTTATTCTCTATATCTGATTTCAGTAGTCGAACAATACGATCTGTTTTTTTCACGATTTACTTCTCCACAAATCCCGATTTGTTTTAGTCATTATACTATTGCTGACCGGCGTAGTCAAACATCTGACCTTTGAAGCAAAAGGAGGCACTTCCTTACGAAGTGCCTCCTCTCGGGGCGGACTTTTTCTCCCTCTGAGGTATATTCAGAGGGCTTTTTATCGGAAAGTTCAACGAGAAAACCCCCACTTCTAAAGTGGCGGGATGAATCGTTCCACTTTTGCTGAAGGATGCCGGATCCAATTCTTGCGATATACAGAGACCGTGGCGGGATGAATCGTTCCACTTTTGCTGAAGGATGCCGGATCCAATTCTTGCGATATACAGAGACCGATCCATGAAAAAGTTGCCCGATCTTCCACAAAGCTATTGCATGATGTCCCGCTTCATGATACAGTATGAAAAAGAACATATGTTCGGGGGGTGTCATGAAACGGATAAGAGGTTACAAATATCGCGCATATCCGAATATGAAACAGCAGGAGTTCTTTTTAAAGACATTCGGTTCCTGTCGTTTTGTATTTAATCATTATCTTGAAATGAAGCAGACTATTTGGAAGGAATGCCATGGATCTTTGAGTTATACAGATACAAGTAAGGATCTGTCACATAACCTTAAGACGGATAATCCATGGCTCAAGGAATCAGACAGTATCGCACTTCAGCAAACATTAAGACATCTGGACAGAGCATATGATAACTTCTTCAAGAAGCGCGGAGGATATCCGAAGTTCAGGAGTAAACGATACAGTCAGAGTTACCGTACTATGAATGTAAATTACTGCATTCGAATAAATGGTGACAGGATCCGGATACCTAAAGCAGGGGAAGTCAGGATCCGAAATACGAGGGACTTTGAAGGAAGGATCCTGTCAGCAACAGTGTCTCTCAGTTCAGGAGGAAGATACTACATAACACTGCAGGTCGAAGAAGAGTGGGAAATACTGCCGAACAAAGGTGGAGAGACAGGAATCGATGCAGGGCTTAGTGTCCTGTATACTGATTCAAGAGGTAATATCGTTCCGAATCCCGGGACCCTTAAGAAGCATGAGAAGAAGATCGCCGTACTTCAAAGGAGACTGTCAAAGAAGAAAAAGGGATCAAAGAACAGAGAAAAGGCAAGGAAGAGACTGGCTAGAGAGCTGGAGAATGTTTCAGACATCAGAAGAGACTGTTTGCATAAGGTAAGTTACAGGCTGGCGAACGAGAACCAAGTCGTCTGCGTGGAAGACCTTGATGTGAAAGGTATGATGAAGAACAAGAGACTTGCAAAGTCCATCGGAGACGTGTCCTGGGGAGAGTTCTACCGTATGCTGGAATACAAGATGGCAGACCATGGAGGGAAAATGGTTAAGGTACCGAGGACGTTTCCTTCAAGGCAGCAGTGTTCGTGCTGCGGAAAGAAGGAACCGAAGATAAAGGATCTTTCAGTGAGAAGATGGAAATGTGCCT
>ONAY01000008.1 GCA_900315895.1 uncultured Eubacteriales bacterium | reverse complement strand
TGAAGGCGGAAGAACAGTAGGATCCGGCGTTGTTACAGAGATCATCGAGTAATTGACGGATTACAGAAAGAGCAGCCAATGGCTGCTCTTTTTTCGTGCCTTGTGGGGGAGTGGCGCAGCGCAGAAGCATTGGCAGGGTGATTGGGTCAGAATGGGATGTTTTGCGCAGATCAGACCCAATTTCAAAGAGAAGAATTGGGTCAAATGATGCAGGATGTGCAAATCTGACCCAAGGTTCGGCAAAAAAATTGGGTCGGAAAAGGCACCCCACCCAAATCTGACCCAAGGTTCGGCAAAAAAATTGGGTCAGAAAAGGTGCTACACCCAAATATGACCCAAACTCTGATCATAATATTGGGTCAAATAAGGGGAACCACTCAAATCTGACCCATCTCATAAGAATGTAGCCTGAAATCCCACCACGAAATCAGGCTACAAAGCGCATTTCACAAGCTTGTAGCCTGACTTGTGTTTTTTGCGTACCGGCTGGCGATGCATACGCAGCTTATTTTTGGATTTGTATTAGCATCCGGCTGGTGATATAATAAATTATTGGACTATGCGCACGCGATAAGATAAAAGCGGTCCTCCTGGAATGCGGAGTGATAGGGAAATGAATTTCGACTACTTTTGGTACTATACCGAGAAGGTGCAGGAGGAGGGGCTGGACATAGGTTTCGACCTTTACTCCAAGGGACACCTCATCTGGCTTCTTTGCCTGGCAGTTGCTGCCATACTGGTTATCGCATTTTATCTCAGGGCGAACGATAAGAAGAGGGCCCGGACCAGAAAGGCTTTTGCGTGGTTCCTTTTTATCGGCGAGATCGTGAAGGACATCATTTTGCTCATAGCGGGGGCGGACCTTATAAATTATCTTCCTCTCCATCTCTGCGGCTTCACGATTTTCTTCACCATGGCGGATGTGTATCTCAAGAAGAACACCATCACATCTCAGCTGATGTCTTACGCTTTGGGGCCCGGAGCCCTGTGCGCTCTGCTGTTTTGCAGCTGGACGGCGCTGCCGGTAGCCATGAACTACATGTCAATATTCAGCTTTGTGTTCCACGGGGCTATCGTGACATATGTGTTGATGAGGCTTGTGGCAGGGGAGTACAGACCCACCTATGGAGGCATTTGGATCGCTTCCATCACTCTGATCATTCTGGCCATACCCACCTACTTCGTGGATATGATCACTGATCTGAACTATATGTTCATCTACAAGGTGCAGCAAAATTCGCCGCTGGTGTTCATCTGGAACATTTTCGGCACCAGATTCGGCCAGCCCGGTTATCTTGTGGGATACGCCCTGCTGGCACTGTCGGTGTTCCACGCGCTGTTCCTTTTGTACACTGTGCTTGGATTCACCAAGAAAAAATAAAGTATGGATAAAGTAATAACTGTTGAAGATCTGACATTTGAATATAACCGCGGAGAGAATGCGGAGCCTGTGAAGGCCTTGGACGGCGTAAGCTTCGAGATCGACAAGGGGTCTTTCACTGCCATCATCGGCAAGAACGGCTCCGGCAAGTCCACTCTCGCAAAAAATCTCAATGGCCTTCTGATCCCCACCTCGGGCTCAGTGTTCGTGGAAGGATACGACACAAAAGATGACGAGGCCATTTGGGAGATAAGGCAGAGAGCCGGCATGGTCTTCCAGAATCCGGATAACCAGCTGGTGTCCTCCATAGTGGAGGACGACGTGGCCTTCGGCCCTGAGAACCTGGGAGTGGATCCTGCGGAGATCAGGCGCAGAGTGGATAAGGCCCTGGAAGATGTGAACATGGGAGAGTATAAGATGAAGGCTCCCCATCTTCTTTCCGGAGGTCAGAAGCAGAGGATCGCCATCGCAGGGGTGGTGGCCATGAGGCCGGAGATAATCATCTTCGACGAGCCCACCGCCATGCTGGACCCCAAGGGCCGCAAGGAGATAATGGCCATCATCAAGGAACTTCATGGGGAAGGCAAGACCGTGATCCTGATCACCCACTTCATGGAGGAGGCCATCGAGGCCGACAGGGTCATCATCTTAAACGCCGGTAAGATCCTTCTGGACGGCGCGCCGGAGGAGATCTTCAAGAGGGTCGACGAGATCAGAGAGGTGAACCTGGAGGTTCCCATGATGACCGACCTGGGCGACAGGCTGATAGCAGCCGGCATAGACGTGCCCAAGGGAATTATAAGAGAAGAGGATATGGTGGAGGCAATATGCCGATTAAAGTCTCAAAACTGACACATATTTATGACGAGGGGATGCCTACTGAGCAGGTGGCGCTGGAGGACGTGAGCTTCACCGTGGAGGACGGCGAGATCCTGGGAATAATCGGCCACACCGGCTCCGGCAAGTCCACCCTTCTTCAGCATCTGGACGGGCTGCTCAAACCCAACTCCGGATCCATCCTGATCGGAGACGTGGATATAACCAAGCCCGGCGTGTCCCTGGTGGACATCAGGAAGAGAGTTGGCCTCGTGTTCCAATACCCGGAGTACCAGCTTTTCGAGGAGACCGTGGAGAAGGACGTTGCCTACGGACCGGGAAATCTTGGCCTGTCCCAGGAGGAGATCTCCGAAAGGGTCAGAGAAGCCATCACCCTGGTGGGGCTGGACTTCGATACCGTGAAGGACAGGTCGCCCTTTGAACTTTCCGGCGGCCAGAAGAGGGCAGTAGCCATTGCGGGCGTCATCGCCATGAGGCCCCAGGTGCTGATCCTGGATGAACCCACCGCAGGCCTGGACCCCAAGACCCACGACGACATCCTCAACATGATAAGGACCATTCATCAGAGGACGGGAAACATGATAATCCTGGTTTCCCACAACATGGGAGACATCGCCGAGATCGCAGACAAGGTGCTGGTGATGGATACCGGCAAGGCCATCGCCTACGGAACGCCCATTGAGATATTCTCCAAGGGAGAGAAGCTGAGAGAGGTGGGCCTGGACCTTCCTCCCGTCACCGAGTTCTGCCGTAAACTGGGGATCCCCGAAACGGTCCTTACTGTGGATCAGGCAGTGCAAAAAATTAAAGAATTCATCGGCGCCTGAACTTGGGCGTCTTAAGGCAAGATACATCAAATGATAAGAGATATAACCCTGGGCCAGTACTATCCGGCAGACAGCCCCATCCACAGACTGGACCCGAGAGTCAAAATAACAGCCACTCTGCTGTTCATAATCGAACTGTTCATAGTGGACAATTTCATAGGCTTCGCCATATGCGCAGCAGTTCTGGGCATAGTGATCGCTGTGTCCACCGTTCCCCTCAAGTTCATCATGAGAGGAATGAAGCCCATACTGTTCATCCTGTTTTTCACCTTTGCCCTGAACATATTCATGGTGAAGGGAGAGGTGATCTGGGAGCTGGGTTTTTTGCACATCACCAAGGAGGGCATCAAGATCGCAGTGTTCATGGCTGTGAGGCTGGTGCTTCTGATCACAGGATCCTCCATGCTGACTCTGACCACTAAGCCTCTGAACCTGACGGACGGAATGGAAAGGATGCTTTCGCCTTTTGCGAAGCTGGGGTTCCCGGCCCACGAGATCGCCATGATGATGACCATCGCACTCCGGTTCATCCCGACCCTTCTGGAGGAGACGGACAAGATCATGAAGGCTCAGCAGGCCAGGGGCGCGGACTTTGAGAGCGGCAACATCATAAGGCGGGCCAAGGCTTTGATCCCGGTGCTGGTGCCACTGTTCGTCAGCGCCTTCAGGATCGCCCAGGACCTGGCCATGGCCATGGAGGCCAGATGCTACAGGGGCGGCTCCGGCAGGACCAGACTCCACGAGATGAAACTCAGGGGAAGGGACTTTGCAGCCTTCCTTCTGGAGGCGGCTTTCCTGGCGCTGATAATACTGGAAGCCAGATATTTTTAACGGGAATCAGGATAAATTGAGACAGAGAAATATAAAAGATCTTGAAAACAGAATAGAACAGAATTCAACTTACCTGGTCCGTGACCCGAGGGAGTTCAAGGGCAAGTGGAGGGAGGTCTTTGGAAACGACCGGCCGCTGTACCTTGAGGTAGGATCAGGCAAGGGAAGATATATAATGACCAGGGCTGAGGCCGAACCCGACAGGAACTTCATCGCCTGCGAAGGCCGGGAAGCCGTGGGCCTCAGGATACTGGAAAAGGCGGAGGAGGCCAAGCTTCCCAACGTAAGGGTGGCCCTTTGCTACATGGACGACTGCAGGGAGTTTTTTGAGGACGGGGAGCTGGACGGAATTTATCTCAACTTCAGCGATCCCTGGCCCAAGGGCCGCCACGCCAAGAGGAGGCTGACCTACGGCAGGAACCTGGAGGCCATGATGGATGTTCTGAAGCCGGGCGCTGCCATCGAGTTCAAGACCGACAACGACCCGCTCTTCGAATTCTCCGTGGAGGAGATCCGGGCCATGGGGTACCAGATCCTGGAGATGACCAGAGACCTGCACTCTGAAGAGGCCGATATAGAGAGCAAAAAATACATCACGGAGTACGAATCCAAATTCATGAGCTCCGGCAAAACCATAAACTATGTGAAGTTCAGGAGGTTAAGAGAATGATTTTCGCAAGAGAGAACGGCAGAACGATACCTAAGGAAGACAAGATCTTCAGCATTTCCAACAGGGCCAAGGCCAAGATCAAGGAAGTGGGAAAGGATAAGGTAATAAACGGCACCATCGGAGCCCTGGTGGACGACGAGGGCGAACTGATCGTGCTGGATTCTGTGAAGAGGGTCTTCGCCTCCCTCACAGCTGAGGACTACGCGCCCTACGCTCCCATAAGAGGGATCCCGGAATTCAGAGAGGCAGTTCAGAAGGCAGCCTTTGGAAGCTATGTGCCAAAGGGCTTTACGGAAGTCTGCGCCACCCCCGGCGGCACCGGCGGTGTGAGAAACACCATTGCAAACTTCTCCTCACTGGGAGAAAAAGTGCTGGTGGCAGACTGGTTCTGGGCCCCCTACAAGACCATCTGCCAGGAACTTGGAAGGGAACTCAAGACTTTCAACTTCATAAACGATGAGGGCACCTTGGACGTGGAAAGCTTCAGAACCAACGTGCTGGAGATCCTTTCAGAGCAGGATGGCCTGGTGGTGATACTGAATACCCCGGCCCACAACCCCACAGGTTACTCTATCACAGTTGATGAATGGAAGAGGATCAAGGACGTATTCCAGGAGATTCCCGAGGACAAGCGGGTGACCCTTCTTGTGGACGCAGCCTACATAGACTTCGCGGGAGATGAGGAAGAGGTGAGAAGCTTCCTTCCCATTCTGGACGACATGCCTGAGAACGTGCTTCCCATCATGGGATACAGCGCATCCAAGACCTTCACCATGTACGGCATGAGATGCGGCGCCATGATCTGCATGGCAAAGACCGCCGAGGTGGCCGACGAGTTCAGAAAGGTGACCGAGGTCAGTTCCAGGGCCAGCTGGTCCAACTGCAACCGGGCGCCTCAGACCATAATCGCCAAGATCTTCCAGGACCCCGAGCTCAAACAGAAGGTTGACGAGGAGAGGGCAGCCTACAGAGATATGCTCCTTAAGAGGGGCAAAACATTCGAGGCCGAGGCCAAGAGAATAGGCCTGAGGATCGTTCCCTTCGACGCAGGATTCTTCGTATCCATCCCCATGCCCAATGCGGATGCGGTGGCACAGGAACTGGAGAAGGAAGGTATCTTCCTGGTACCTCTGGCCAAGGGACTGAGAGTTTCAGTGGCTGCAGTCTCCGAAGAGAAGGCAAAGATCCTTCCTCAGAAGATCAAGGACTGCATGGAAAGATTAGGATAGTTAAGAGGGAGAGAAACAATGGCAAAATCACCCGCTCTCAAATTACAGCACGACATAAGAAGCAACTTTCTCGGAGTCAAGACCCCCGAGGACCTGAACAGGGTCATCGAAGAGGGAGACTTCAAGGAACTGGTACAGATCTCTGAAGCCTACCAGGACAAGAGGATAGTTGAGATCGCCCAGAGGATATACGACCAGAAAAACCGTGTGGTACTGATCGCAGGACCATCAAGCTCCGGCAAGACCACCACGGCCAAGAAGCTCTGCACCCAGCTCAAGGTTCTGGGGCTGGACCCCCTTTACATGGGTACGGACGACTATTTTGTTGAAAGAGAAGATACGCCCCTGGACGAGAACGGCAAGTACAACTTCGAAGATCTGGACGCGGTGGACGTGGATCTTTTCAACAGGAACATCATAAGCCTCCTGAAGGGTGAGGAGGTGGACCTTCCCACCTTCAACTTCATGACAGGCCACAAGGAGTTCGGCAAGAGGATCACATCCATCAAGCGCAGCCAGATCATAGTCATCGAGGGAATACACGCCCTGAATGACCAGCTTACTCCCCAGATCCGTCAGCATCAGAAGTTCAAGATCTTCGTGTGCCCGGTGACAGCCCTCAGGGTAAGCAAGGAATCCGGAGTGGATCCCATAGATCACAGGATGCTGAGGAGAATGGTCCGCGACAATCAGTTCAGAGGACATTCCGCCAAGGCCACCATCGACAACTGGCCGTCGGTGAGAAGGGGAGAGGACAAGAATATTTTCCCCTACAGAGATCAGGCTAACGAGGCCTTCAACACATCTCACATCTATGAGATACCCATCCTCAAGAAGTATGCCGAGCCACTGCTCAAGTCCATCAAGGAGGACGAGCCCGAGTATGAGATGGCCTCCAAGATGCTGAAGTTCTTAAGCGAGTTCGACGTTTACGAGGACGACAGCGTGGTGCCCAACGACTCCATCATCAGGGAGTTCATCGGCGGATCCACCTATGCTGACACCGATCCCGAGACCGGCAAGAAGACCTTCGTAGGCAGCAACTGGTTTCTGAGAAACGTCCACGAGTACCTTAAGGAAAAGCACGGGGAGCTCATGGAGAAGCGCCAGGAATTCCACGAGGAGCTTGTCAAGGCCGTGGAAGAGGACCACGTTGACGACGTGGAAAAGGCTCTCAAGGGCGAAAACGAAAAGTCAGTCAAGTGATCTTTAGGAGAATCTTTTGAAAATAGCAATAGTCGGGGGCATCAACATAGACATCGAGGGTGTCCCCTTTAAAACCATCAAATACCGGGATTCCAACCCGGGCAAAATAAGGCTTTCCTACGGCGGCGTGGGAAGGAACATAGCGGAAAACATAGCCAGGCTTGGAGGAGACTGCGCCATGGTATCCTGCGTAGGCGACGAACCCATGAGTCTGGGCGCCGTCTCAAACCTAAGGGAGCTGGGGGTGGACGTGAGCCACATCAGGGTCTTCAAAGAGGAGATGCCATCCATGTACCTGAGCATCCTGAATCACGAGGGTGACATGGAGCTTGCGGTGTCCGACATGGAGATCATCGATCACATCGACCCCGATTACATCGACGAGATCAAGCCCTTCCTGGAAAAGGCAGAGGTGGTGGCCCTGGACGGCAACCTGACCGAGGCTTTTCTGGAGCATGCTACAGATGCTCTTAAGGGGATCAAGCTGTTTTACGACCCGGTGTCCGCCAACAAGGGGGTCAGGGCGAAACGCTTCGTGGGCAGATTTTTTGCGGTGAAGCCCAACAGGATCGAGGCCGAGGCCATACTGGACATGAAGATCTCTTCCGATGAGGACGTAAGAAAAGCAGGGAGAAGGTTCATGGAGCTGGGCGTGTCCAAGGTCTTCATCACCCTTGGGGAAGACGGCGTTTTCTTCATGGAGGAAGGCGACTGGGGCTTCATAAGGCCCGCAAAGGACCTGGAGATCAAAAGTGCCACCGGCGCGGGGGACAGCTTCAGCGCCTGCATACTTCTGGGCATTTCCATGGGGATGAGCGCAAAACATATTGCTGAGATAGGAATGACTGCGTCCCGCATTACCATGGGCACACGCAAGGCGGTCAGCGACGAGATCAGCATGGAACTGATAGAAGAATTAATGAACAAGGAGATCTAGAATGGAATATCTTAAAATAAAACCGGAAGTCAAAGAAGCTCTTGAGCAGGGAAGACCTGTGGTGGCCCTGGAGTCCACCATCATCGCTCACGGCATGCCCTATCCCAGAAATGTGGAGACAGCCTTAAATGTTGAGAAAGTCATCAGGGAGCATGGCGCAGTGCCCGCGACCGTTGCAATTATCGGCGGCGAGATCAGGGTGGGCCTTACCCCGGAGGAAATCGAGTATCTGGGAACTGCCAAGGGTGTCCTCAAGGTATCCAGGAGGGACCTTCCTCTGGTGATATCCAAGAAGATGGATGGAGCCACCACCGTGGCGGGCACCATGATGGCTGCGGCCATGGCCGGCATCAAGGTCTTTGTTACAGGTGGAATAGGCGGAGTCCACAGGGGAGCGGGAGAGTCCTTCGATATCTCCGCTGACCTGGAGGAATTCAAGACCACCAACGTGACTGTGGTCTGCGCAGGCTGCAAGTCCATTCTGGACATCCCTGCCACCATGGAGTATCTGGAGACCAAGGGCGTGCCCGTGGTGTGCTATGGATCCGACGAGATCCCCGCCTTCTACTCCAGAAGATCCGGCGTTATGGCTGAGCTTCGCATGGACAGCCCCGAGGAGATCGCGGACATGATCAAGGCGAAGGATCAGCTTGCCCTTCCCGGAGGAGTTCTGGTGACCTGCCCCGTGCCTGAAGAGGACGAGATCCCCTTCGAGGAGATGGACGGATACATCCAGGAGGCTCTGGCTGACTGCGCCAGAGACGGGGTCACCGGCAAGAGGATCACTCCCTATCTTCTCTCAAAGGTGAAGGACCTGACAGAGGGCAGGAGCCTGGAAGCCAATATCAAGCTGGTGCTGAACAATGCTTCCGTAGGAGCTGAGATCGCAAAGAGCTTGGCAAAATAGAATATGACAGTGCATGGGGCCCCCGCTTATGCGGGGGCCTTTTGTGTGGGGGCGGGGGTGTTTTGCGCAGGTTTACATATATGGTGGAAGGAGGGCTTTGGGACCCTAGATATGGTGTTTGGGGGCCCATTGAACGCACGCCTGCACGCGTGTAAATATTCCACATACCGAGAAGCCTTGAAAATCAAGGACTTTGCTGTGATAAAGTGCCTCAAAAAAGCCTGAAAAATAAATAAAAAAATGCTTGCATTTGACTTTCCCTTCGAATATAATTAGAGAGCTTGCTTAAGGCGTAGATGCGGGAAGTTGCAGTGCTATCTGGGAATTTCCGCGGAGCAATTGTCCGAACTTGATTCGGGCGAAGGGACTCGCCTTGTGTTTTGCTTTGGGAACAAAAGCGACAAACACACGTAAGCGTGTAAAGAGGCGACAGAACCGCCTGAAGCCTTGAAAATCAAGGCGTGAGCCCCTGTACGGAGCATAGCGAAAACAGTACGAAAGATAAACAAGGAGGAAAAAATGAGCGGTAAAGACAAGATCAGGATCAAACTCAGAGGTTACGATCACGCACTTCTCGATCAGTGCGCACAGAAGATCATCGACACGGTCAAGAAGACCGGAGCAGATGTCAGCGGTCCGGTACCCCTTCCCACAGACAAGGAAGTAGTCACCATCATCAGAGCGGTGCACAAGTACAAGGATTCCCGTGAGCAGTTCGAGCAGAGAACTCACAAGAGATTGATCGACATCACTAACGCAACACCCAATACCACACAGGCTCTCACAAAGCTGAACCTGCCCGCGGGCGTTGAAGTAGAGATCAAATAAGTCAGTTAAAGGGTACTCCCCTTGGTAAGAACTCATGAGAGGGCAAAGGCCAAACCAGAGAGTTCCAATGTAAGATTTGGAGGAAATCAATGAAAACAATCTTAGGTAAGAAAATGGGCATGACCCAGATCTTCGACGAAGAAGGAAATGTAATTCCCGTAACAGTCGTCGAAGCAGGTCCCGAAGTCGTAACTCAGGTAAAGACAGTTGAGACAGACGGATACGATGCAGTCCAGGTTGGCTTCGAAGATCAGAAGCCCCAGAGGGTCAACAAACCGATGACAGGTCACTTCGAAAAGGCCGGCATCGCTCCCAAGAGATATCTTGCGGAGTTCAGACCGGACGAAGGAGACACCTACGAGGTAGGACAGGTCATCACAGCTGCTGAGTTCGAAGTCGGCTCCAAGCTCGACGTGACCGGCACATCAAAGGGAAAAGGAACCCAGGGCAACATCAAGAGACATCACCACAGACGTGGCCCCATGTCCCACGGTTCCAAGCATAAGAGACTTCCCGGCGGTCTGGCAGCAGCTACATATCCGTCAAGGGTATTCAAGGGCAATGAAGGTCCCGGAAGAACAGGAAGAGACACAGTCACAGTACAGAATGTGGTCTTAGTAAAAGTTATCGAAGACAGAAACCTCATGCTGATCAAGGGAGCGATCCCCGGAAACAAAGGCGGCTTAGTCCGTATCCAGTATGCGGTCAAAGGTCAGGGCAAATAATTCTGGGTGAAAGGAGGAGACAAAATGGCACAGGTTACAATGCTGGATATGCAGGGAGCTAATGCAGGTAACATCGAACTTAACGATGAGATCTTCGCGATCACCCCGAACGAATTTGCGGTTCACGCAGTAGTTAAGAACTACCTGGCGAACCAGAGACAGGGCACTCAGTCCGCAAAGACCAGAGGCGAAGTCAGAGGAGGTGGCCGTAAGCCTTTCAGACAGAAGGGAACAGGTCGTCACAGACAGGGACATTCCACTGACCCCTCACAGGTAGGAGGCGGCGTAGTGTTCGCTCCGAAGCCCAGGGATTACAGATACACTCTTCCCAAGAAGCTCAGAAGACTCGCAATGAAGTCTGCTCTGTCTTCAAAGGTTGCGGAGAACGAGATCATCGTAGTAAACGAACTTAAATTCGATGAGCCCAAGACAAAGGAAATGATCAAGTTCCTTGAAGCGGTAAAGGCTGGTAAGAAGGCCCTCATCGTAACGGCGGAAAAGGACGAGAACGTTGTTAAGTCCGCCAGAAATATCCCCGGAGTAAGAACTGCTCTTGCAACAACGATGAACGTTTATGAGATCATAAACCATGAAAGCTTCATCGTTACCGAGGAAGCGGTCAAGTTGATCGAGGAGGTGTACAAATAATGAAAAGCGCATATGACGTAATATTGACTCCTGTCATCTCTGAACAGAGCATGGACGTGGCGGCAGACAAGAAATACACTTTCAAGGTCGCAAAGGACGCCAACAAGACACAGGTCAAGCTTGCCGTCGAAGAGATCTTCGGCGTGGAAGTAGCCAAGGTCAACATCATGAACTACAGCGGCAAGTTAAAGAGAATGGGAAGATATTCCGGTCTGACTCCTTCCTACAAGAAGGCAATCGTCACTCTCACACCCGGGAGCAAAGAGATCGAATTCTTCCAGGGATTATAATTTAGGAGGTAGAGGAAAATGGGAATCAGAAAATACAAACCGACTACCCCGGGCTTAAGAGGAATGACGGTCTCCACATTTGAGGAGATCACAAAAGATACCCCCGAAAAGTCATTGACAGTGACTCTGAAGAAGCACTCCGGAAGAAACAACACCGGAAGGATCACAGTCAGACATAAGGGAGGCGGCACAAGAGCCAAGTACAGAATCATCGACTTCAAGAGAGATAAGGACGGAGTTCCCGGAAAGGTAAGCTCCATCGAGTACGATCCCAACAGAACGGCTAACATCGCCCTCATCACTTACGCAGACGGTGAAAAGAGATACATCATTGCTCCCGGTAAGCTGGAAGTAGGACAGACCATCGTTTCCGGACCCGATGCAGACATCGTCGTAGGAAACGCACTTCCGCTGGCAAACATCCCCGTAGGTACGATCATCCACAACGTGGAGCTCAAGCCCGGCAAGGGTGGACAGCTTGCCAGATCTGCCGGAAACGGTGCACAGCTCATGGCTAAGGAAGGAGATTACGCACAGGTAAGACTTCCGTCCGGAGAAGTTCGCAAAGTCTCAATGAGATGCAAGGCCACCATCGGTGAGGTCGGAAACGAAGAATCCGCCAACATCCAGATCGGTAAGGCAGGACGTACGAGACACATGGGAATCAGGCCCACAGTAAGAGGTTCCGTAATGAACCCCAACGACCATCCCCATGGCGGCGGCGAAGGCAGAGCACCCGTCGGCAGAAAGAGCCCCGTTACACCTTGGGGCAAGCCTGCTCTTGGATATAAGACTAGGAAGAAGAACAAGGATTCCAACAAGTACATCGTCAAGAGAAGGAATGAGAAATAAGGAAAGGAGCAAAGAACAGAATGTCAAGATCACTCAAGAAGGGACCTTATGTCAACGCCAAGCTGCTTAAGGCTATCGAAGAGTTAAACGCATCCAACGAGAAGAAAGTCATCAAGACATGGTCAAGACCCTCAACGATCTTCCCGCAGATGGTTGGACACACTATAGCAGTGCATGACGGCAGAAAGCACGTTCCCGTATACATCACAGAAGATATGGTCGGCCACAGACTCGGTGAGTTTGCTCCGACAAGAACATTCAGAGGTCACGCCTCTGATAAGGCCACAAAGGGCAGATAAGGAAAGGAGAAGAAACAATGGAAGCAAAAGCAGTTGCCAAATATGTCAGAATGTCTCCTATCAAATTACAGCCCGTTTGTGATTTAGTAAGAGGCAAGGATCTGAACGAAGCACTGGCCATCCTGAAGTTCACTCCCGGCAAGGGTTCAGCCCTCGTTGAGAAGGTAGTAAACTCCGCAAAGGCCAACGCTGAAAACAATTTCGATCTGGATCCCGATAATTTATACGTAGCAGAGATCTACGCGAACCAGGGCCCCACAATGAAGAGATGGAGAGCCGGTTCTCAGGGTAGAGCATCGATCATCCTTAAGAGGTCAAGCCACATCGGAGTGACCCTTAGGGAGAAGGAATAAGGAGGTTAGCACATGGGTCAGAAAGTCAGTCCACATGGATTCAGAGTAGGCGTTATCAAAGACTGGGACTCCAAATGGTATGCAGGCAAAAAGAACTTTGCTGATAATCTTATCGAAGACAACAAGGTAAGACAGTACATCACAAAGAAGCTGTACGCTGCAGGAGTAGCCAAGGTCGTTATTGAGAGAGCCTCCGGCAACAAACTCAGAGCTAACGTCATGACAGCTAAGCCGGGCATGGTCATCGGAAGATCAGGCGACGGAATCGATGCTATCAAGAAAGATCTCGCCAAGCTTACAGGCAAGGAAGTAGAGATCGAGATCATTGAGATCAGACGTCCCGAATTAGATGCACAGTTGAGCGCCGAAGCAGTCGCACAGTCCCTTGAGAGACGTACATCCTTCAGAAGAGCGATGAAGCAGCAGATCTCAAGGACCATGAAGGCCGGAGCAAAGGGCATCAAGGTCGTAGTATCCGGAAGACTCGGCGGAGCCGAGATCGCAAGATCCGAGAAGTATTCCGAAGGAAACGTTCCTCTGCACACACTGAGAGCCGACATCGACTACGGTTTTGCAGAAGCTGACACCACCTACGGAAGGATCGGCGTAAAGGTCTGGATCAACCACGGCGAAGTCCTTGACAAGGGCCTCAAGAGCGCAATTCCCGAAGAGAAGCGCGAAAAGAAGGGCGACAAGAGACAGAGAAGAGAAGGCGGAAGAAGAGACGGCTCCAGGCAGGACAGAAGAGAAGGCAGAAGGAACGACAGATTCCAGAAGGAAGAAGCCCCCAAGGCTACACCGAGAATCAGAAGAACACCGAAGCCCGCTCCGGTAGAAGCCCCGCAGGAAGTCGAGGCTCAGGAACCGATGGAGACAACTGAAGCATAGAATTTGGAAAGGAGGAACTAAGCCATGTTAATGCCAAAACGTGTTAAGCATAGAAGACAGCACAGAGGTAGAATGACAGGTATTGCTACAAAGGGCAACACCATTACCTACGGCTCATATGGATTAGTTGCACAGGAATGTGCATGGATCACCTCAAATCAGATCGAGGCTGCCCGTGTGGCAATGACCAGATCTATCAAGAGAGGTGGTAAGGTATATATCAAGATCTTCCCTCACAAACCGGTAACAAAGAAGCCGGCAGAAGTACGTATGGGTTCCGGAAAAGGTGCTCCTGAGTACTGGGTAGCCGTAGTTAAGCCCGGCAGAGTGATGTTCGAGATCGAAGGAGTCAGCGAGGATACAGCAAGAGAGGCTATGAGACTCGCAGCCAACAAGCTTCCCATTAAGTGCAAGTTCTTAGTGAAGGAGCAGAAGGCGGAAGGCGGTGAAGCATAATGGAATTGAAGAAAATGAGAGAGATGACCGAGGTCGAACTCAACACCGAACTCGATAAGATGAAAAAAGAACTTTTCAATCTCAGGTTCCAGCATGTTACCGGCCAGCTGGAGAACCCTGTAAAGATGAGAGAACTCAAGAAGGACATCGCCAGAGCGAAGACCATCTTAAGAGAAAGACAAGCATAACGGAAAGGAGGAAAAATTATGGCAGTTGATAGAAACGCAAGAAAGACCAAAGTCGGCATCGTAGTATCCGACAAGATGGACAAGACCATCGTCGTTGCAATGGAAGACTTCATAAGACACCCCCTTTACGGCAAGGCTGTTAAGAGGACCAAGAAGGTCAAGGCTCACGACGAAAACAATGAATGCCAGGTCGGCGACAAAGTAAGGATCATGGAAACAAGACCTCTTTCCAAGGACAAGAGATGGAGACTTGTTTCTATCGTAGAGAAAGTTAAGTAAGGGAGGCAACGGATAATGATTCAGACAGAAACAAGATTAAAAGTTGCTGACAATTCCGGCGCTAAGGAACTCCTTTGCATCCGCATCCTGGGTGGAACAAGCCGTCAGTATGCAAACATCGGAGACATCATCGTATGCGCCGTTAAAGATGCGACACCCGGCGGAGTCGTCAAGAAGGGCGACGTCGTCAAGGCCGTAGTGGTTAGAACAAAGCACGGCGTTAGACGCCATGACGGTTCATATGTAAAGTTCGACCAGAACGCAGCCGTAATTATCGGCAGTAAAGATGACAAGAACCCCAAGGGTACTCGTATCTTCGGACCTGTTGCCAGAGAACTTAGAGATAAGGGCTTTATGAAGATCGTTTCATTGGCTCCGGAAGTATTATAAAGGAGGAAATGGAAATGAAGATCAAAAAAGGCGATATGGTCAAAGTCATTGCCGGCAAGGACAAGGGAATGACAGGTAAAGTTCTGAGGACCTACCCCAAGGACAACAAAGTCGTTGTCGAGGGTGTAAACGTTCAGACAAAGCACGCTAAAGCAACAAGGAACACTCCTGCTGAGATCAAGCATATCGAAGGACCCATCGATGCTTCCAACGTTATGTACTATGATACAAAGGCTAAGCAGGCTTCCAGAGTTGGATACAAGGTCAAGGAAGACGGGACCAAGTCCAGAGTCTTCGTTAAGACCGGAAAGACAATAGACTAAGAAAGGAGGAGACGGTTTTGACAGCTAGATTAAAAGAGACATACGTAAACGAAGTATTCGGTCAGATGAAGGACAAGTTCCAGTACAAGAACGTAATGGAAGTTCCCAAGCTCGAAAAGATCACCATCAACATGGGACTTGGCGAAGCTAAGGAGAACGCAAAGCTCCTTGAATCCGCTATCGAAGAGATCGCACTCATAGCCGGACAGAAGCCCGTAGTGACCAAAGCTAAGAAGTCCATTGCGAACTTCAAGGTCAGACAGGGAATGCCGGTAGGAGCCAAGGTCACTCTCAGAGGAGACAGAATGTATGAATTCGCTGACAAGCTTTTCAACATCGCTCTTCCCAGAGTCAGAGACTTCAAGGGAGTCAGCAAGAACGCCTTTGATGGCAGGGGCAACTACTCCATGGGCATCAAGGAACAGCTCATCTTCCCTGAGATCAGTTATGACCAGGTCGAAACTATCAAAGGAATGAACATCGTATTTACTACAACGGCTAAGACAGACGAAGAGGCACAGGCTCTGCTTGAACTCCTTGGAATGCCGTTTGAGAAGTAGGAGGTATTTCATGGCAAAGACATCATTAAAGGTTAAGCAAGCTAGAAAGCCTAAGTATCAAACACGTGCATATACAAGGTGCAGGATCTGCGGAAGACCTCACTCCGTGCTTAAGAAGTACGGCATCTGCCGTATCTGCTTCAGAGAGCTCGCCTACAAGGGTGAGATCCCCGGAGTCAAGAAGGCAAGCTGGTAAAACATTGTGAAAGGAGAAAAGCTGTTATGACAATGACAGATCCCATTGCGGATATGCTGACTCGTATCAGGAATGCCAACACAGCAGGACATGACACTGTGGAGATCCCTGCTTCTAAGATGAAGAAGTCGATCGCACAGATCCTGAAGGATGAAGGCTTCATCAATGATTTCGAGGTCATAGAGGACGGCAAGCAGGGCATCATCAAGGTAACGATGAAGTATGCTGCCAATAAAGAAAAAGTTATTTCTGGTATAAAGAAGATCTCAAAGCCCGGCCTTAAGGTTTATGCCAAGGCAGAAGACGTTCCCAGAGTACTGGGCGGTCTCGGTATCGCGATCATTTCCACTTCCAAGGGAGTTATCTCCGACAAGGAAGCTAGGAAGCTCGGCATCGGCGGCGAAGTCATCTGCTATGTTTGGTAGGAGGTAAGGATATGTCCAGAATAGGAATCAGACCCATTACAGTTCCTGCCGGCGTAGAGATCACGGTAGATGGAAACTTCGTAACAGTCAAGGGACCCAAGGGTGAGCTCACACAGGAGATCGCTCATGAGATGACTGTAGAAGTAAACGATGGCACAGTAACGGTTAAGCGCCCCAATGACGACAGACATGAGCGCAGCCAGCACGGCCTCGCAAGGACACTGATCAACAACATGGTGATCGGAGTCACACAGGGCTTTGAAAAGAAGCTCCAGCTCGTAGGCGTTGGATACAAAGCAGAGAAGAAGGGCGACACCCTGGTACTCAGCCTTGGATATTCCCACCCCGTAGAGCTCAAGGATCCCGAAGGGATCACAACAGAATGTCCTTCTCAGACGGAAATCGTCGTAAAAGGAATCGATAAGGCATTTGTCGGAAATTACGCAGCTGACATCAGAGCGTGGAGAAAGCCTGAACCCTACAAGGGCAAGGGAATCAAGTACGTCGATGAAGTCATCCGTCGTAAGGAAGGCAAAGCAGGCGCCAAATAAGGGAAAGGAGTGAGTTGAAATGGCAAATGAATCAAGAAACGACAGACGTCTCAAGAGACATTACAGAGAAAGAAAAAACATTTTCGGAACTCCTGAGAGACCCAGACTTTGCGTATTCAGGTCCAGCAAGAACATCTCCGCTCAGATCATCGATGATGTGAACGGTAAGACACTTTGCTCCGCATCCTCACTGGATAAGGAGCTCAAGGCTGAACTGAGCTACGGCGGAAACAAAGAAGCCGCAAGAAAGGTCGGAGAAGCGCTTGCAAAGAGAGCACTCGCTGAGGGTATCACCGAAGTTTGCTTTGACAGAGGCGGCTTCCTGTATCACGGAAGAGTAGCTGAACTGGCAGACGGTGCTCGCGAAGCCGGATTGAAATTCTAACAGGAGGAAGAAAGAATGCGTAATATCGTTGATGCATCCAAGCTCGAACTGACATCGACAATCGTCAACATCAGAAGAGTCTCCAAGACCGTTAAAGGCGGTAAGAACATGAGATTCTCCGTGACGGTAGTCGTAGGCGACGGCGAAGGACATGTAGGCGTTGGCCTTGGCAAGTCCATCGAGATCCCCGAAGCAGTCAGAAAGGCTGAAGAGGATGCTAAGAAGAACATGATCTTTGTACAGACCGTAGGAACGACGATCCCTCACAAGAACCTGGGAGTTTTCGGAGCCGCAAGAGTTCTCCTCATGCCGGCTGCTCAGGGTACCGGAGTTATCGCCGGATCCTCCGCCCGTACAGTTCTGGAGGCCGCTGGTATCAGGGACGTAAGAGCCAAGTCCATCGGTTCCTCCAATACAGTAAATATCGCTTATGCAACTCTTGCAGGCCTTAAGAGCATGATGACCGTTGAGAAGGTCACAGCCCTCAGAGGCAAGACAAGAGAAGAGATCCTGGGATAAGGGGGAAGTGACATGGCAGAAAAGATGATCAAGATCACTCTTACAAAGAGTACCATCGGAGCTACTCCCAAGCAGAAGAAAGTTGTCGAAGCATTAGGACTTAAGAAGATGCACCAGTCCGTAGAGCTCGTTGACAACGCTGCAACCAGAGGCGCTTGCGCCAAGGTCTCGCATCTTGTTACGATTGAAGAATAGGGAGGTGCAAAAGATGAAATTAAGTGAATTAAAGGCACCTAAGGGCGCCACTTCCAAACCCTGGAGAAAGGGTAGAGGAACAGGCTCCGGAAACGGAACCACATCCGGAAGAGGAATGAACGGTCAGAACTCCAGATCCGGCGGCGGCGTTCGTCTCGGATTTGAAGGAGGCCAGATGCCTCTTTACAGAAGACTTCCCAAGAGAGGCTTCACCAATGTTTGGGGAACAGTTTACAGCACAGTAAACGTATCCGATCTTAATGGATTCGAAAAGGATTCCGTAGTAGATCTTGAAGCTCTCGTAGAGTGCGGTCTTCTTAAGAAGGTAGAGGATGGACTTAAGGTTCTCGGAAACGGAGACCTGAACGTTGCTCTTACCGTAAGAGCCAACAAGTTCTCAAAGAGTGCTGTTGAGAAGATCGAAAAAGCCGGAGGAAAGGCTGAGGTGATCTAGAATGGGAATGATAAAGACTGTAGCGCAAGCTTGGAAGATTCCGGAACTGAGGACAAAGATCCTCTACACGTTGATGATGCTCCTTATTTTCAGGATCGGTTCCAATATTCCTGTGCCTAACATGAATCGTGCGGCACTTGCAGAACTGTTTACTGGCGAGACAGGGCTTTTCGACCTATTCGACTTATTCTCAGGTGGTTCGTTCTCGAACTTCACCATTTTCGCACTGAGCATCACGCCGTACATCACGGCATCCATCATAGTGCAGCTTCTTACCATGGCATTCCCGTATTTTGAGAATCTCGCAAAACAGGGTGTCGAAGGTAGGAAGAAGATGGCTCAGATCACAAGGTACATGACCGTAGTCCTGGCAGTCGTTCAGGCCATCGGTCTTACCGTAGGTCTCTTCAGAAGAGCCATCATCGATACAAGCATTTTCTCGATTATCGTAGTTATACTGGTACTGACCGCAGGAACAGCCTTCCTTATGTGGCTGGGCGAAAAGATCAACGATAACGGCATCGGAAACGGAATTTCCCTTCTGATCTTCGCCGGAATCGTAGACCGTATTCCCAGCGCTATCAGAAGCCTTGCAACTCAGTACACCTCAGGAAGCATGTCCCTGATCACCATCATACTGCTGGTAGTTGCCGCAGTTCTGGTAATCGCAGGAGTCGTGCTCATCCAGGAGGGTACGAGAAAGGTACCTGTACAGTACGCTAAGAGAGTAGTCGGCAGGAAAATGTACGGTGGCCAGTCCACCCACATTCCCATCAAGGTAAACCAGAGCGGAGTTATTCCTATCATCTTCGCACTGTCACTCCTTCAGTTCCCGCTGACAATCACATATTTCACAGCGGCCGATTCGGGATTCACGACATTTATCAACAAATATCTGTCACCCAACGGCAACCCCGGAGTATGGATCTATGCAATACTTAACGTCGTGCTGATCATATTCTTCACCTACTTCTATAACCAGATCACATTCAATCCTTTAGAAGTAGCGGACAACCTTAAGGCAAACGGCGGCTTCATCCCCGGAATCAGACCGGGCAAGGCCACATCCGATTACCTTCAGAAGGTGACCAGCAGGATAACTGTTGTCGGAGCGATCTTCCTTGCGGCGATCGCAACGCTTCCCACGATCCTCTCGACCCTTACAGGTCTCAGGCTCCACTTCGGCGGAACATCACTTTTGATCGCCGTAGGAGTTGCTCTTGAAACCGTGAGAGCTCTGGAGAATCAGATGCTCATGAGAAATTATCAGGGATTCCTGAAATAAAGAGGTGCAAAAAATGCTGAGAACGATTTTGCTTGGGCCCCCGGGAGCCGGAAAAGGCACCCAGGCGGTGAAAATAGTTGAAAAATACGGAGTCCCTCACATCTCAACGGGAGACATCTTCAGAGAAAACATCAAGAACGGAACAGAGCTTGGTAAGAAAGCCCAGGAATACATGAACAAGGGCGAACTTGTTCCCGATGATCTGGTATGCGATCTTGCCACATCCAGGCTCCTTGAGCCGGATTGCGCTGAAGGCTTCCTCCTTGATGGTTTCCCCAGAACAGTTTACCAGGCCGAGAAGCTTGACGAGTTCCTTAAGGAGCACGATTCAAAAATCGACGTGGTGCTGAACCTGGCCGTTGAAAAGGACGAGCTCATCACAAGGCTTACAGGAAGAAGAGTCTGCAAGGTATGCGGAGCTTCCTTCCACATCGTAAGCGTTCCTCCCAAGGAGGAGGGAGTCTGCGATCACTGCGGCGGAGAGCTCATCCAGAGACCGGACGACAACCTTGAGACAGTGACGAACAGGATCGACGTATACGATTCTCAGACAAAGCCTTTGGTTGATTATTATGAGAAGGCCGGAAACATCGCTACTATTGACGGTGCAGCTGACCTCGACAGCGTCTTCGCGGACATCGTGAAGGCCATCGGTGAATAACGATGATAGTAATCAAATCAGAGCATGAAATACGGTTGATGCGCGAAGCAGGTAAGGTCTGCAGCCTTATATTCAAGAGGCTGGAAGACCTTATCAAGCCCGGCATCTCCACCAAGGACATAGATGACCTGGTGGAAAAGACCGTGAAAGAGCACGGCATGAAGGCCGCCGAGAAAGGCTATTACGGCTATCCGGCATCGGTATGCACATCGGTCAACGAAGAAGTGGTCCACGGGATCCCTTCCAAGGACCGCATCCTCAGAGAAGGGGATATCGTGAGCTGCGACCTGGTGGTGGAGAACAAAGGCTACATGGCGGACGCTTGCAGAACTTACGGAGTAGGTCAGATCTCAGAAGAAGCGCAGCATCTGATCGATACCGCAGAGAAAGCTTTTTTCAACGGCATCAAGAATGCGGTGCCCGGGAAGAGGCTGAGAGACATCTCCAGAGAAGTGCAAAACACTGTTGAAGGAGAAGGATTCGGAGTCATCAGAGACTATGTTGGTCACGGAATAGGATCCGAGATGCACGAGGATCCCCAGATCCCCAACTATGTCTGCCCCGGACCCAATCCCAGAATGCAGAAGGGCATGACCATTGCGGTTGAGCCCATGATCTGCCAGGGAGACTGGGAAGTAGAGGTGCTGGATGACGACTGGACCGCAGTTACCGTTGACGGAGGCTGGGCAGCCCATTACGAGAATACCATAGTCGTAACGGACGGTGAGCCGGAGATAATCACTCTTTGAAGGAGGCGTTAGTACAATGTCCAAAAAAGATACTATCGAAGCAGTCGGAACCGTCGTAGACGCTCAGCCCAACGCTATGTTCAAGGTCAAACTCGAGAACGGATTCGAAGTGCTCGCACACATTTCAGGCAAGATAAGAATGAACTACATCAGAATTCTTCCGGGAGACAGAGTCAAGGTGGAACTTTCACCCTACGACCTGACCCGCGGCAGGATCATTTGGAGAGATAAGTAAGACTGTACAGGGAGGAAAAGAAAATGAAAGTCAGAGCTTCCGTAAAGCCTATCTGCGAGAAATGCAAGGTTATCAAGAGAAAAGGCAAAGTAATGGTCATCTGTGAGAACCCGAAGCATAAGCAGAAACAGGGCTGATAACAACTAAAAACAAGGCTGGGGGAATCACCGGGGTCCCCCGTAAAAAGGCCTCACAAATTATATTTAATGCAGATCCTGTCTAGTCGCCCCCGGAAAGGCGAAGAAAGATAGGGGAAGGAGAAAAAATAATGGCGCGTATAGCCGGTGTTGACTTACCAAGAGACAAAAGGATAGAGATAGGACTTACCTATATCTACGGAATTGGCAGACCAACAGCAACACTTATCCTCGAGAAGGCGGGCATCAACCCCGACACCAGAGTCAAAGATCTGACAGAGGATGAAGCTGGTAGGATCAGAAAGATCATTGACGAAGAGTACATGGTAGAGGGCGACCTCAGACGTGAAGTTTCTCTTAACATCAAGAGACTCATGGAGATCGGTTCCTACAGAGGAATTCGTCACAGAAGGGGACTCCCCGTAAGAGGACAGAAGACAAAGACCAACGCAAGGACCAGAAAGGGCCCGAAGAAGACCGTTGGAAGAAAGAAGAAAGCAACCAGGTAGGAAGGAGGTAGACAAAAATGGCTAAAACTGTAAAGAAAGCAGTAAGAAAAAAGAAGATCGTAAGAAAGAACGTTGAAAAAGGCCAGGCTCATATTCAGTCTACCTTTAACAACACTCTGGTTACGCTGACAGACATGGATGGCAACGCACTCAGCTGGTCATCCGCCGGATCACTGGGATTCAAGGGTTCCAGAAAATCCACACCCTTCGCAGCTCAGCAGGCAGCTGAAGTAGCAGCCAAGGGAGCTATGGAACATGGCTTAAAGACGGTAGAAGTATACGTTAAGGGACCGGGCTCCGGAAGAGAAGCAGCCATCAGAGCTCTTCAGACAGCCGGACTTGAGATCACAATGATCAAGGACATCACGCCCATTCCGCACAACGGATGCAGGCCGCCGAAGCAGAGAAGAGTCTAGTGAGAAGGGAGGAAAAAGGAAATGGCAGTAAACAGAGATCCTGTTTTAAAGAGATGCAGATCATTAGATATTGACCCGAGCCATCTCGGAATATACAAGAAGTCAAAGAGACAGCCTAACCGTCGTCAGAAGAAGATGAGCGAATATGCTACTCAGCTCAGAGAAAAGCAGAGAGCTAAGTTCATCTACGGCGTTCTCGAGAAGCAGTTCAGAAATACTTTTGAAAAGGCAGCGAGAAAGCAGGGCGCTACAGGCGAAAACCTTCTCATCATGCTTGAATCAAGACTCGACAATGTGGTTTACCGCATGGGTTTTGCTCTTACAAGAAGAGAAGCCAGACAGCTTGTAACACACGGCCACTACACACTTAACGGCAAGAAGGTCAACTCACCGTCACTGATGGTGAAGGCCGGAGACGTTATTGCAGTCAAGGCAGCAAGCAAGAACTCACCTAAATTTAAGGAGATCCAGGACCTTCAGGTAGTCGTACCTTCATGGATGGACGTAGATCTCGACAAGCTTGAAGGCAAGATCCTTGCCCTTCCCAAGAGAGAAGAGATCGATACTCCCATTCAGGAGCACCTTATCGTCGAGCTGTACTCCAAGTAATTGATTGAAAACTTGGAAAGGAAGGAGGCTTCTATAATGATAGAAATTGAAAAGCCAACGATCACAAAAGTCATTGACGAAGATGGATGCCACGGCAAGTTCGTGGTAGAGCCTCTGGAAAGAGGATACGGAACGACTCTGGGGAACGCCATGAGGAGGATCCTCTACAGCTCTCTTCCGGGAGCTGCAGTGGTCTCCGTCAAGATTGACGGAGTGCTCCATGAGTTCTCCACCATACCCGGCGTAAAGGAAGACGTTACCGAGATCATTTTAAACCTCAAAAAACTGGCGGTCAGACTGAACGGCGATCCCACAAAGAGAGCCATCATCAACGCCATCGGACCCTGCGAAGTCAAGGCTTCAGACATTCAGGCAGACAATGAACTGGAGATCTTCAATCCCGATCTTCACATTGCAACTCTTGAAGAGAATGCCACTCTGATCATGGAGATCAACTTCGCAACAGGCAGAGGTTATGTTCCGGCTGAAATGAACAAGACGGAAGATACACCGATCTCAGTTATTCCTGTAGACTCCATATTCACACCGGTCAGAAGAGCAAACTTCACCGTTGAGAATACCAGAGTCGGCCAGGTAACGGACTATGACAGACTGATCCTGGACCTTTGGACCGACGGATCCATCTCCCCCGAAGAGGGAGTGTCCATCGCAGCCAAGATCATGCAGGAACACCTGAATCTGTTCGTACAGCTTACCGATACCACAGGCGCCATGGAGATCATGGTAGAGAAGGAAGAAGATCAGAAAGAGAAGGCTCTTGAGATGACCATCGAAGAACTTGAACTTTCAGTCCGTTCCTTCAACTGCCTGAAGAGGGCAGCCATCAACACTGTAGAGGAGCTTACTCAGAAGTCCGAAGAGGACATGATGAAGGTAAGGAACCTCGGTAAGAAGTCGCTGGACGAAGTTAAAGCAAAATTAGATGAGCTCGGTTTGTCACTTAGACCGAACGATGACAAATAGTGGAAGTGAAAGGAGAATTCGGAAATGCCCGGATATAGAAAATTAGGCAGACCCTCCGCTCACAGAAAGTCAATGCTCAGGAACCTGACGACTGAACTTTTCAAGCACGGCAGGATCGAAACGACAAGTATGAGAGCGAAGGAGATCAAGAGGATCGCTGAGAAGATGATCACTCTCGCAAAGAGAGGAGATCTTCACGCAAGACGTCAGGTCTTATCCTATCTCGTAGATGAGACCACAGTCACAAAACTTTTCGATGAGATCGCACCCAACTACGCCGACAGAAACGGCGGATACACAAGGATCCTCAAGCTGGGTCCCCGTCAGGGAGATGCAGCTGAGACAGTGTTCATCGAGCTGGTGTAAATCAATATCATGAAACGGAGACCCGGGGCCTGAGCCCTGGGTCTTTTGTTATAAGATAGCACTTAAATAGGGAGCTTTTCGAAGGGAGGACTCGTTGACAGAAAATAGAAAAACCATTATAATTATAATATAAAAGAATAAGAACGGAAGAGCCGAAGACGCATGCGTTTTCACGGGAAACCGGTGAGAATCCGGTACAGTCTCCTCTGCTGTGACGCTGACGACGGGACCATATCCATTGACTGAATAGTTGAGAAGGGGTTTCGGAGGATGAGGCGAAGTCAGAAGACCGGGCTCTACCTGTCCAACATTTTTCAGGCAGAGAGAAATGGGTATTCCCGGTTGGGTTTTTTTCGCGTAGTATCTTTGCTTGAAGCAAAGATTTTTTTTTAGGAAAAGGAGTGTTTTTCTAAGATGAAGAAGAGAGTTCTAAGTATTCTGCTCATAATTACGATGACCATCTGTCTGATGCCGTCTGTCGTAATGGCAGATCAGCCTGCCTCACAGGAGAATTTACAGGAAGTGGCAGACTTGCAAGACACCACAGGTATGGCGGAACAGGGAAAGGAGTTTACGTTTATAGATGACTCCGACCTTCAGCTTAAACCGCTGTACCGGGTCAAGGTGAACTTTACGTCCCAGATGTCAGGCAGCTTTCTCCATGCGCCAAAGTTCGGCTACTCTGTTGCTTCGAATCTGGCGGAATCCTATGGATACACAGATTCTGTAAACGGCGTTTCGGTTCTGGACGTACTGGTGGCTGCCCATAAACTGGTTTACGGCAGTTCATTCACCAAGGCGACCGCAAAAAATTATCTTACAGTTTCCGACAATAAGGTGACCATGCAGTTCGGCTCCACGGCCCGCCCTGAGTTTTTCCTTAATCACGGGAAAGCCAACACCGGGGTCCAGAGCAGCAGCGGACTGTACACCCCCACAGAAGTCGGTACGCAGATAGTACATGATGGGGATCTGATCGAATTCTTCTTCCTTGAGGACGCAGACTATGCCGACATGTATAACTGGTTCACGGATATGAACGGGCAGTACAGCAGATCTCTCACCGTGAATACCGGGGATATATTTGACCTCACACTGAAGGGATATCATGTTTACAATGCGGTGCAGTGCAAGAATGCGGAGGCGATGGTCAATTCTAACGCCGCAAGCAGTGTCAGCCGCGCTCAGGTATATACAGTGGATCCCGGAACGGGGTCCCTCACCGCAGTACCGGGAGCAGTCACAAACAGTGCAGGCAAGTGCACTCTTTGCTTCGATGCCCCCGGAGAATACTGGATCACAGCAGGCAGCATAGCCGGATGTACATTCAGGCAGGTCCTGACCCTGACGAAGGTCACCGCGGTGGAACCTCAGCCTGTGACTGCGGCTGTTGATTTCACTTCACAGATGTCAGGTCAGTTCCTTCACGCTCCTCAGTTCGGAAAAGTGATCTCTTCAGATCTCGCTGAATCTTACGGATACGCCGACGATTGCGAGGGAGTGTCTGTACTGGACGTACTTGTTGCTGCTCATGAACTGGCTTATGGTTCAGCATTCACCGGAGCAAGTGCACAGAACTACCTGGTGATCAACAACGGAATCGTATCCAAGCAGTTCGGAAACACCCTGAGTCCGGTATTCTTTGTGAACCATGGATTCGGAAGCGGCGGGATCAACGTCATGCAGGAAGTAAAGGACGGTGATCTGGTAGAGTTCTTCTTTATGGAGGATAATACCCCGGGTGACATGTACAATTGGTTCGTTGGTTTTGACGGCGAGTACACCAGGACCATAACGGTCGGCGCAGGAGATTATATAGATCTCATTCTCAAAGGATATCATGTGTATTCCGGCTTTGATTCCATGACTGAAGAAGAGATGATACACGCTGCAGGCGTTCAGAACGTCAGGCAGACTCAGCTGTATCTGACTGACATTCAGACCGGTGCACTTACTCCCATAAGCGGAGCCAGAACGAACAACAGGGGCGAAGTTGAACTTTGCTTCGATGAGCCGGGAGAATACTGGATCACAGCTTACAGCAACAACATAGGCTTCACTCAGGTACTGACCCTGACCAAGATCGTGGTGGAGGGTGACGAACCTGTGACCGCGGCTGTTGATTTCACTTCACAGAGATCCGGTTCATTCCTTCACGCCCCGAAGCTCGGCTATGAGGTCTCATCAGACCTGGCAGAATCATACGGTTACAGCGATGAAGTAAACGGCGTTTCCGCTCTGGACGTGCTGGTTGCAGCTCACCAGCTTGTATACGGAAATGATTTTAACGCCGGGACAGCACAGAACTATCTGACGCTTTCCGGAAATACCGTGACGAAACAGTTCGGCTACTCCGGCATCTGCAGATTCTTCCTGAATCACGCACTTGCCAATGACGGTACCGTAAATCAGAATGGCACATATCATGAGACCGGAATCAGGGCCCAGGAGGTGAAGGATGGAGATCTGGTAGAGTTCTTCTTCCTGGAGGACAACACACCCGGCGACATCTATAACTGGTTCACCAGTTCCGGCGGGAAATACAGCAGAAGCTTTACGACATTCAGGGGACTGAACTTAAAGCTGATCCTTAAGGGATATCATGCATACTATGCACCCTTCTGTGAGAATGAGGCTGCGATGGTAAATTCCCCCTCTGCAGATGTTGTAAAAGGAGTGCAGATCTACAAGGTCAACATGACAACAGGAGCCCTCACTCCCCTAAGCGGAGCTGTCACAAATAATAAAGGCGAAGTCACGATCCGCTTCAACACTGTGGGAACATATTATGTAGCGGCATACGGAACTGCAGGACTGGGAAATACTCAGATCCTTACACTTACCAAGATAAAAGTGGATAAACTCCAGAAGATCGACTGGGGCGACAAGCCCATCATCGGACCGATCGTCTTTGGAAATGATGCAAGACCGGTCTTCAGATAAGGGATTTACCCATTAATAAGTTTATTATGCATAGCGTGAGCCGGAAACAGTTCCGGGCGATTTGCCCGGAACTGTTTCCATGGGAAACCGGTGAGAGTCCGGTACAGTCTCCTCTGCTGTGACGCTGACAAAGAGATCATAACCATTGACCGTATAGTTGAGAAGGGATCTCCGAGGATGAAGCGAAGTCAGAAGACCGGGCAAGCGCTTTACATAGAGTTTAGGGCGGAGAGACAGTTTGGGACCTATCGCAGGAAACGTGATCCCGGCGCATCCTGCGATCGACTGACCAATTATCGACCTTGCCCGCACAAAGGTTTTTTGTTTATGAAGAAAGGAGTGATTCTTCAAATGAAAAGGAAGTTAGTTAGCGTTTTACTGATGCTGACCGTTCTGATCTGCATGATGCCGTCTGCGGCATTTGCGAGTCAGGTCGACACCGGCAGCGATTTCGAGGGTACGGTCTACGTTTCCTACTCTAATGACGGCATTTTCAGCCAGGGAGGTTCGGAAAACGGATATATGGCCTACGTGCCGGTAGATATCGCGGAAGTGGCCTCGGATCCGTCCCTTGCAGGGGATTATCCCTATGATGCAGATGGCGACGGTGTGAATGATGTCACTTTGATGATGGTATTCAAATACGTCCTGAACGAGTATGGACAGGGTGATGGGGATCTGGTGCTGAGCGGATCTGCCGGTTCCACTTACTATAACCAAGGCCTCTGGCACCTAGATGATGGTACGCCGTGGGATGAGAATCTTAACTACTATTACAATGGAATGTATCCTCTCGAAGATGAGGGATGGGGCGCGACCAGCGACAGAATAACCGTCCATGACGGAGATTTCGTTGACGTGATGCACTATACCAGCTGGTCTTTCTGGGGTGATCCTCAGGCGGGATTCCAGTATTTTGCGGGAGATGAATACATCGCAGACTTTGAAGCAGGAAACGTCGAAAGCGCAACTCTGGATGGCCCTCCGGGATATGTGGTCCACAGTTTTGAAGGAACCGCAGGTGAGCCCATCGAAGCAGCGCTTGTCAGAGCTTTTGGAGATCTGGCCTCAGGAGCAGGCACCTCATACAATGCTTTTGAGAACACTGTCTACTACGGATATGACCTCTACAGTGAAGAGGGAGAATGGGAAACCGATTCCGACGGACTGTTTGAGATGACCTTCGAGGAACCGGGTGAGTACTGGATCTGGACTACTGGATTAGAGGGCGAGTCGGGCGATATCTGCAACGCTCCGGCAGTTGCCAAAGTCAAGGTGACGGAAAAGGCGGAACCTCAGGATAACAGACCGGTCATCATTGCACCCGCAGGCTCAACCATAACACTCGGAAAGGGACCCGGAGCTTCATATTTCGTATACAACTGGGTGGACGCAGCCAAGACCGAGACCCTGGCTGACGGAAGAGTGCAGAACACCTATGAGCCCGTCAAAGATCAGAATCTGTTCTATCGCGTTCAGAATCCAAACGGCGTAACATACTGGAATTACATAGGTGAATTAAAAGAAGGCACAAAGATCGAAGTAACAGGTGATGACATTCGTCTCAACGACGCGACCTTCACAAAGGATACAGTCTATCACAATTTCGAGTACAACAACCTTGACCTGGGAGACATCTATCTGAACATCAACGAGCGAGGATATCTGCCTCTGGCGGCCGGCGCTACCAAGGAGCTGGATTGCTTCAGAAATTGGTTCGCGATAAACAGCTTTACCAATGACAAGGTGGCAATTCCGGACTTCCATTATGAGGTAATGGATATCAACGGGAACCCCAGCGATCTGGTGACCATAGTTCCGGACCAACACAATTCAGGACTTGCAACACTGACCGCAGGTGATGACACGGGTCTTGCCGTTGTCAGAGTAACCTACGACGCCATGATCTATATGCAGGGTTATGCATCAGATCAGTTTGGCGGATGGGGAGCAGGAGGCGAAGACTCCACAAGGTTCTCCCACATCTGGCCTGAGACTTCAGGAATCTTTGTGGTTACCGTTGGCGAGCCGGACGGAAGCGGCATTGACATGGGAATGACCATCAATACCGAGCCCGTAGGACCCGGAAACCTGGTGCATGTAAAAAAGGTTGCCGGTGACAACATCGACGCCGAGCACGACATCCTGTATTACCTGGATGAAGACGGCGCATCTTACACATTCACACCCGAAGAGGAAACCAATGTCTCCATCGCCCGCAGCACGGTTACGGACGCAGGCCTGACATACAACGGATTTTCCACCGACGGAGTTACTGTCGGTGAGGACGGTACGGTCACCTTAAGCGGCCTCACAGACGGCCGTCACATAGTCAAGGTGGAAAAGAACGGCGCAGCCAATTACCAGATCCTTACTGCCCGCCAGGTAAAACTTACCTTGAAAGACAGTCAGGGTAACGAGCAGAGTCTGGATCACAAGTGGACGCCGGGAGAAAGTGTGACTGTGATCCTCAGCGAGGTAGACAGCCCTCAGGAGAAATTCTCCGGATATTACAACAACAACTTCGCCATATACTATATGGATGATAACAATAAGCCGCTTGCAGACCCGGTGGCAAACAATGTGGGAAGGTATGACTTCAGTTTCCAGAAACATACAGTCACCACCACAATTCCGGCGGATTGGGAGGAAGATACTTTCTCACTGACCCAGGGAGCCATACTGATGAGAGGAATGTCAGGTGAACTGACAGGCGGACACCGCAGCTGCAGTTATCTGACAGGAAAGGGTATGACTACCGGCACCGCAGGTCAGGGACTTCTCGGAGATCTGCCTGATATCGAACTTCAGGTAAAGCAGCCCACGTCTGTGAAGGTGGATTTCACATCCCAGCTCAGCGGTGGATTCCTGCATGCACCTCAATTCGGATATGAAGTATCTTCGGATCTTGCAGAGTCCTACGGACTGACGGACGCTGTAGACGGTGTTTCTGCCCTGGACGTTCTGGTAGCAGCTCATGAGCTCGTTTACGGTGAAGATTTTACTCCGGAAACAGCAGGGGAGTATCTCCAGGTAAGAGCAAACAACGTAACGATGCAGTTCGGAGTGGACGGAGATGACTATTATGGCGGTTTCTTCCTGAACCACGGGTTCCCCAATGACGGAACAGAGGCTTCCACCGGAGGATATAACGGTACGACCGTAGGAACACAGGAGGTCAAGGATGGTGATCTGGTAGAATTCTTCTTCTATGAAGACGATTACTACGGTGACACATATAACTGGTTCACGGATGCTGACGGTGAATACAGCAGAACGTACACCTTATGTCCCGGTCAGGATCTTGACCTGGTGCTCGATGGGTTCTTTGCGATGCAGGCTTACCTCTGCAAGGACGAAACAGAACTGGTGAACTTCTCCGGAGCTTTCGATGTGGATTCCGCTCAGATCTATGAAGTGGATGTTGAGACCGGAGCGCTTGAAGAGATCGAGGACGCCATAACCGATGAGGGAGACGTTACCCTTACCTTCGATGAGCCCGGAACTCACTACATTACGGCTTACGGAACTGAAGACTGCACATTCACACAGATCATGTCTCTGACAAAGGTAGTGGTCAGGGAAGACCACGATCTTACAAAGGTCGAAGCAAAACCCGCCACATGTGTTGCTGCAGGCAATACCGAGTACTGGACATGCAGCCTTTGCGGCAAGTGTTTCAGCGATGAGAACGGTGAAAATGAGATCGCCATCTCTACCACAGTCATCCCGGTGGACCCCGAAGCTCACCAGTGGAATGACGGGGAAGTGACGACTCCTGCCAGCTTCGAGGCTGACGGAGTTAAGACCTATACATGTAAGCTCTGCGGAGAGACGAAGGAAGAGCCCATTACAAAATACGGCTTCACAGTGAAGGTGGACGGTCAGGAGATCACAGACATCGAGATCGTGGACGGTGGTTACGATGCATCCTACTTAGACTATACGAGCGGAGGTAAGGTGGAGGATCATATTCCCCTTGCCATAGTAACCGTACCGAAGGATACCGAAACTGCAAGCATCACCCTCAATGATCACGTTGGTGAGTACCACACTTATTACTACACCATAGAACCGGACGAGACAGGATATACTCAGTTTATCGATTATGGCTTCGGTGACATGGAAGATGTGAACGGAATGCAGGCTCCCGTTGCACACGCAGGAGTCGCATACGATGCGGTGGTTTCCGACGAGCAGGTCATCAGAGTACAGACTAAATACGATAAGAACTGGGTATCGCTGAACCTCTATGCGATCCTGTTCAGGTATGAGGCGGATAATGAGATCGTAAGGCTTGCCGGGCAGGACAGATATGACACAGCCATCGCTGCAGCAGAAGAGCTCAAAGAAGTCAATGGCTGGGACGATTTCCAGAAGATCATCGTTGCCAGCGGAGCTGACTTCCCCGATGCACTCTCTGCAAGCTATCTTTCATATGTGAAGGATGCGCCCATCCTCCTTGTAGGAAAGGACGACAAGAGCATCGCCAAGGTAACATCCTACATCAATGAGAACCTGGCTTCAGGCGGAACAGTCTACATCGTAGGCGGAACCGGAGCAGTCCTCGAGAGCGTAGAAGATGCTATTAACGGAACAGAAGTGAGGCTTGCCGGCTCCGACAGATTCGCCACCAATCTTGAGGTCCTCAAAGAGGCAGGCGTAGACGGAGAAGAACTTCTGATAGCTTCCGGCATGAACTATGCCGATGCTCTCAGTGCATCCGCTGCCGCAAGGCCCATCTTCCTGGTAGGAAAGACTCTTACTAAGGATCAGCAGGCCTATCTGGAAGCCAACAAGAATAGCCTGGCAGAGACCACCTACGTCATAGGTGGACCCGGAGCAGTAGCTGACAGCATAAAGGCAGAAGTTGAAGCCTACACAGGCGAGGCCAAGAGACTGGAAGGATCTGACAGATTCGCCACATCGGTAGCGGTAGCCAACGAGTTCTTCCCCGGAAACATCGACAGCATGGTCATCGCCAGCGGACTGGCCTTCCCGGACGGACTTTCCGGCGGTCCCGTAGCCATCGCATATGATGCACCTCTCGTACTGGTTGGAAGCAACTGGGTGGATCATGCCACCAACCTATTCGTGACAAAGAATGCCCGTACCCTTATCGTAATGGGCGGAAAGGGTGCCGTATCCAAGGAGATCGCAGAGACCATAGCAGCACCTGCAACAGAAACTGAATAACGCCCTTAACATTATTTCGGACCGGGCGGCTCGCCCGCCCGGTCCATCCAACAGATATGTTCGGATATTTTAAGAAAAACAGAAAGACCATAGCGGCTCAGCTGTTGATTTTGGCAGCTGCGTTTGTGCTGGTCTTTTTTGTGTTCGGACAGCAAAAAACGGAGCCCCGGATCTCCTTCAGCGACCCGCCGGATCTGATCTCAGAAGTGATGACTGTGTCCTCGGGAACGGACGATACAGACGGCCCGGGCATGGGAAGCGGCATCGGTGACTCTGCTGAGGAAGAGGAAGAAGAACAGCAGGAAGAACAGGAGGAGACAGAGACCGCCGTTGACCCTGAGGGGCAGGGCGGCGGGCTGGACGGGGTGACCGACAGCGATAACGCGCTTAACGAAGAAGGAAACGGAAACACGGGCGAGCCCACCATAATTCCAATCGTTGTGGATGATGAGGATCCCATCATAGTGACGGATCTGGCGAAGTACAACAATCCCAGGACCATCGCCTTCAGCGAACTGGAAGAGGATGTTTTGCATTTCTTCGCATATATAGATCACAGAAAGCCCGGAATGAAGCTGCAGGTGAGGCTGTTCAATGACGAATCGCCCGCCAACGGCAGCGTACTCCCTGCTGATGGCAGGGATTACAGTGCGGTGCTGGCTCAGGGTACCAACACCATAACACTTTACATGCGCGAGGGAGATCAGATCTATGACAAGGTCTCCTATACGATAATCTACATGCCTGACAAGGCGGATCCGGACAACCCGGAAGTGGGAGAGCATCCGCCTGTAATAACGGTATACAGTAACGTGACGGATCCGATCAGGACCGCCCATTACATCTTCAGTGTCGGCGCAAAAGACTGGCACGGCAATTACATTCCCTTCGATCACATGATCATTTCCCGCGACGGTAAGCCATATACAGCTTCGCCTACGGGGACGGGCATCTATGAGTATGACTTCTATTTCGACCCGCCGGTGACAGGAGACAGTTATGACGTCACCATCACCGTGCTTGCCTGGGACGACGAAGGAAACTCCACTTACAGAAGTTACACTCTTACATATGAATACGTAGATCAGGGTGACGTCATAGGTACGGCATCCATAAACATAGACCTTACTACCATAGGACTGGGCCTTGCGTACACAGGTTTCACCTTTGACGTGGAGCAGGGCAAACCGCTGTCCTACTACATACTGGACGCCATGGAATACTACGGACTTGAAGCCGAGTATTCGGGAACTGCGGACGCCAGGTTCTATCTCAGCGCCATCGACGGCGGATACTTCACATACGGATATCACGTGCCGGACAATCTCTGGCAAAAGGTGCTGGATGACGATCTGGAATGTGACATCAACCGCATCGAGCGCGACAGGCTGGCGGAGTATCATCTGACTCAGGGATCCGGATGGATGTACACCATAGACGGCGTGACCTATCCGGGCAGAGGCATGTCTGAATACTATCTGGACGGCCACGGCAATACCGTGACCCTCAGATTCACGCTGGCTTACGGAAAAGACATAGGCGCAACATCCACCACCGGAAGACTTTCCACATACTGCGGACTTTGGATCAACGGAGGTTACGAGCCAAGACATACTCTGGATGACGGAGCTGTAATAAAAGAGGCCACATGTACTGAAGACGGCGAGTGGGCCAGAACCTGCCTGGTCACCAACTGCGGTTACCACGAGAGCCAGGTGATACCGGCCCTCGGACATGACTGGCACGAGTCCTCAAGAGTAGAACCTACCGAGACGGAGGAAGGCTACATAGAGTACAGCTGCTCCAGATGTGCGGAGACTTACAGGGAGACCCTTCCCGCCACAGGAGGCGGCGGGGTAGATCCGGACCCGGGCGGAGGGGATGAACCCAACCCGGGCGGAGATGACCCTGCAGGAGTACCGGTGCGAGTTCCGGACAGGATAAAGCCGGCACAGGAGAAAGGCGGAAAACATGAAGAGAAGATTTAAACTCACTGCGCTGATCCTGATACTTGCGGTCCTGATCACATCTCTTTCAGCCTGTGGCGAAGGAGGATCAAAAGACCCTGTTAACGGTATTTACTCTTTCATGCAGACCCAGGGAAGGATAGACAGAGACGAGTCACTGACGGAGGCGGCCTTCTACCAGCCGGGAGACTCCCTGACAGACTGGGCGTTCATATTTGCGGCTTTGGCTGGAAAAGAGAGCGACGCTGCAAAGGAGGAGTACCTGGCAGATCTCGAGGCGAAGGTGACCGCAGCCTATGCGGCACAGGGCGGACTCAGCGATTTCAGGGCCACGGAGTGGCACCGAATAGCCCTTGCAATCCTCGTTTTGGGAGGAGATCCCACATCTTTTGGGACGGATGCTGAAGGCAATAAGATCGATCTGATAAGGGACGGGATTTTTTGCTGGAAGGTGACTCCCGAACTTGACTCACAGGGGGGCAACGCCCTGATATATGCTCTCCTGGTACTGAACGCAGGTGATTTTGAGGAACCGGAGGACGCGGTCTATACAGAGGACGGTATACTGGAGAAGCTTCTGACATATCAGGGAGAGGACGGAAGTTTCGGACTGGCTCCCGGCGGCGGAGACGTAGATGTGACCGCCATGTCGATTCAGGCTCTGGCACCGTACTACGGCAAGGGGAGGAATGATGTGGACCTGGCCGTAGATAAGGCACTGCTCTTTCTTTCGGCAGAGCAGGTGAAGGGCGGCTATTATCTGTTCGGAAACGGATTCAGCTGCGAGACCTGCGCTCAGGTGATACTGGCTCTTGCCTCCCTGGGCATAGATCCGGAGAAGGATGAGAGATTCATCAAGGCGGGAAAGTCTCCTGAGGATGCCCTCATGACCTTCAGGAATGATGACGGAGGCTTCGGAACGGGGTTTGAGAACGATGGCAGCCTTATGAAGTCGGAGATAGAGACCAGCCGACAGGCAGGGTGTGCACTCCTTGCGCTCAGAAAACTCAGGGAGACAGGTAACGGGCAATTGTTTGACTTATGATGGAAGGAAATCTCAGCATGAACGAGAAGGCAGAACGCATTATCAGCGAAGTAAAAGGCGTCATAAAAGGAAAGGATGAAATAATCGAGAAGGTCCTCATGGCTGTGCTGGCCAGGGGAAACGTGCTTCTTGAAGACGTACCGGGAGTGGGCAAGACCACCATGGCTCTGGCTTTTGCGCGGGCAATGGGACTTGCTACCAGGAGGATACAGTTCACTCCGGATACCATGCCATCCGACATAATCGGGTTTTCCGTTTACGACAAGGAGACCGGAGGATTGTCCTACAAGGAAGGGGCAATAATGACCAATCTGCTTCTGGCAGATGAAATAAACAGGACATCCAGCAAGACTCAGGCGGCACTTCTGGAAGCCATGGAGGAGAAGAGGGTCACGGTGGACGGAGTAACCAGAGATCTTCCGGATCCCTTTATCGTGCTTGCCACCGAGAATCCCGTGGGATCCGCGGGAACTCAGATGCTGCCCAACTCTCAGCTGGACAGATTTCTCATAAAACTCAGCATCGGATATCCGGATCTTGCCAGCCAGGTTGAGATCCTGACGGAGAGACATACAGAAGATCCGCTGGATAAGGTGGAATGCGTTGTTACGCTTGAAGAACTAAGAGCCCTGATCGCCGAGGCAGACAGGGTGGAGATATCCGAGGCAGTCTACAGGTACGTGGCTGAACTGGTGCAAAAAACCAGAGAACACCCCATGGTGACGCTGGGGATCAGCCCCAGAGGAGCTCTTGCCCTCTGCCGTATGGCCAAGGCTGCAGCATTCATCAGGGGAAGGGAATACGTCCTTCCGCAGGATATAAGAGATGTCATAAACGATGTTTTTGCTCACAGACTGGTACTCAACTCCAAGGCAAGACTCAACGAGTATACGGCTGAACACGTCCTTTCGGAGGTGGTTGGCAGTGTGGAGATATCTGAGGTAAAAGAGATCAAAGGCATAACTAAGTAATGGGAAGAACAGGTTCGATTCTGATCTTAATAATGCTTCTGGCAGGGGCTATAGCCTCGGGCAGCGCCGCATTCGGGACGGCTCTGATAGTTTGCGCCGCCCTTGTTTTGGTCTACTTTTTCATTGACCTTGGGGCGAGAAAAAGAATATCTGCTGAGGTCAACACTCTGCCCGGAGCCGGACAGAACGGGCGAGCTTCGGTGATTGCGGAACTGAGGAACCGCTGGGTGCTTCCGGTGTTTTTGTCATACAGGATCAGAGTCAGGAACCGTTATACGGGAGAGGAGACCGTTGAGAAACGGATGACCGCAGTGCCTGCAAGGGGAAGCGTGGAAGTGACACCCGAGGTGAAGACGGAGTATCCGGGCAAGATCAGTTTCAGCGCGGAAAACATCCGGCTCGTGGACCCACTGGGGATAATTGCGGTCAGGACAAGAGCGGAGGCTTCGGGAAGCTATACTGTGCTTCCCGACATGTTCGACGTGACCGCAGGAAGTTTCCTCACGGAAAGCCGCAGCATGGACAACGATCTTTATTCTTCCTACCGGAAAGGGCAGGACAGATCGGAGACTTTCCAGATAAGAGAGTATGAAGAGGGAGACAGTATCTCCCAGATACACTGGAAACTCACCGGCAAGACAGACAAGCTCATAGTAAAGGACCCATCCCTCCCGCTGGATAAGACCATAGTGGTGGTGGTGGACAAAACATCCGCAGAAACGCTGGCACCGGACAGGGCTGCTACTTTGGCGGAATTATTTGTCAGCGTATGTCAGGGGCTTCTTGAGAGCGGACTGACCTACCGTCTGATCTGGTGTGAAGGCGATGATGCTCTGAGGGTGGAGGAGATCCAGTTTGAGGACGATCTCGCCGCAGCGATACCGGGCATGCTGTCGTCAGAAACCGGGCCGAGAAAGAGCCCCCTGGAACTGTACGCCGGCATAATAGGACAGACGGAGGCTACCCATGTGATCTACATCAAGACGGGCGGAGAGCCCATGCCGGAGCCGGAAGAAGTGAACGAAGTCTTCCCGGGAGCCAGTCTGATACCTGCAGCATCAGGAACCGATCAAAGAGATCGCCTTAGAGCGATATTCCCGGAGTATATCTGATAATATGAACAAAAAAGGGACAACAGGGATAATCATAGAAGAGGCTCGTCAGGACCGTACGATGGCAAACATCGCAGCGGATCTTTTTGCTGCGCTTCTGGTATTCTTTTCTCTGGCTGTCTGGTTCATTGACGGCTTCCGGACCGGGGAGACAGGCATCGGATACCTGCCGGTGTTGCTCCCGGGGGCGGTGGCAGTCATAGGATATTTTGCATACATGTACCTTCGCACTCCAGAAAAAAGAGGGAAGAGGGAGACGTTGATACTGGCTGTGACCGCAGGATTCATGGCCCTTGCTCTGGCCGTGTTGTTCCGTAGTCAGCTGACGGAAGGAGCGGCCATATGGGCAGACCGCTTCATGGATATAAGGACTGAACTCACCGGAAGGATACAGAGCAATTACGGCTCAGGGGAATCGTCTGAGTCCGGAGCAGGGGCGGCGGGATCTCTGGCCGTTCTGTTCTCAGTGCTCATGGGAACCCTGGCGATCTTCTTCACCCGGACTAAAGGAGCCCGCGGTATCGTTTTGATCATGGCTGCTGTATTGGGATCTCTTGCAGCGCGCATATTCTATCCGTCATGGGGGATCATTGCCATATGTGCTGCGCTGATCCTGGGATCGATGATCAAGGCCGGCATGCTGTCCGGAAGCAGGAGAGGAACAGGAGGCGCAGTCCAGGGAATAGGCCTGATCTCACTTATGGCAGTGGCCCTCGCGCTGCTGGTCGCAGTCTCCGGCCTCGGCAGCGTCTCGTACATATCGGCTGCACGCTCGGCTGCGGAGGAACTTTATCATCAGACAAAATACGAGAAGAGAGGAAACCCAATGCCGGAGGGAGACCTCACGGCGCTGGAGGCTTTTGAGCCTTCCGGAAGGACTTCTCTTGTCGTTACCATGACCGAGCCTGAGGGGACGTACCTCAGAGGTTACGTCGGAGAGACCTTCGACGGCAAGTCCTGGGGTTCACTTCCCGGGGAAACGGTCAGGCGTCAGTCCGATGTGTTCTACGGCCTTCATTCGAAAGGCTTTTACGGACAGAGTCAGGAATCCATGGCATATGACAGTGCCTACGGCCTCGATGCACCGGACAAGGGCGCAATGACGGTGGTCAATCAGTCCGCCTGCGGCAGATATGTCTACGTGCCCTACGGCCTTAGCGCAGATGCCTCGGGAGTTCTGGACCCCGGCCAGATCGGAGATACAGATATATTCGCGGACAGCAGAGAGCCCTACGGTCTGACATATACCACCGCTGCGGTACGCAACAGCTATAAGCTGCAGCAGGCTCTGACCAGATCCGATGATTCACATGAGTACGAGAGTCTGGAGTACGCATACAGGGAGACGGTATACGACAGCTATCTGGACATTCCCGATGCCCTTAAAGAGACCTTCCGCAGGGAACTGGGGGATGAAGAGACGCTGAGCACCACGGAGGCCAAGATAAGGATCCTGGAGTATCTTGATCAGGCAGTGACCTACGATCCGGAGACAGTGATCAATGACACGGATGACATTATCACCGCATTCCTCACCGATGAGGGGGAGGGACAGAGCGAACACTATGCTACCTGCGCTGCCATGATGTTGAGATACTTCGGCGTCCCCGCCAGATATGCCGAGGGCTTCATAATACCCGGTGACCTGGCCGACAGCGTTCCTGCCGGCGAACCCATCGAGGTCAAGGAAAAGTATGCACACGCGTGGACGGAATACTATCTGGACGGCGTTGGCTGGATACCCTTTGAGACTACTCCCGGCTACAGGAACAGCAGCATGTATGCCGGAACCGATGAAATGGAAGCTTTGGCTGAGAACGGCGGCGGCAGGGATGGCACGGCCATCAAAAAAGACAAGAAAGACGATAAGAATACCAACAAGGAGATAGATAACCCTGCCAACAGGAAAAGAAAGGTATTCGTTTTCAGAAAGATATGGATAGCATTCCTAGCAGGCGCAGCGCTTCTTGTATTCGCTGTCATAACCGGGGTGAGACGTCTGAGACTTGCGGCGTTCAAAAGGAGCTTTAATGACCCAGACCCGGGAAAAGGTCTGGACAACGCCTTCGCCTACGCTATCGTGCTGATATCCCGCAAAATACCCGGCCTTAATAAGTCAGACCTGGGAGCGGGAACGGAAGATGTGGAGAATGCGTTCGGAATGGGCCGTGAGTACAGCAGGACTGCCGGCATGGCCGCCAAGTCCCTCTTCAGCTCGTTGCAGGTGACGGAAGAAGAAAGAGAAAGTACAGTAAAGTTCAGCCATGATATACTTGATCGCTACAAGGCTTCGCGGAGCGCTTTCGGAAGGCTGTATGACAGGCTGATAAAATGCATTTACTGATGGAGGATGGATACATGAAAAGAGAGAGGATAAGAAGAATAGTTGCATTCGTACTGATCCTGGCGCTGATGGTGCCATTTGGAAATCCATCTTTTGCAGTGGAGGCGGACAGCAGCGGAGAAGGCGAGTTTTTTGCACTTTCGGTAATATATGACGGGGACTATATAATCGCCCCGGAAAAAGTGTTTTACGGCCCCGAGGACACCATAAGGGATGCCCTCATGGCCAGTCCCCATGAATTCACGGGGATAAATACCGGTGGATTCATCACTTCGGTGGATGGTCAGGGTGAAAGTTTCAGCCTGTTCTACGATGACATGGCCTATGATCTGGACGTCCCGGCCGGTTCGGTGGCAACAGCCCTCCTCATGACCAACGGCGGAGAGGCAGCCTACAGCCCGGAGATGCTTGCACTGATAAAGGTTCTCGCCGTCCATCAGGACCTTCCCGATGAGGAAAAGATCTTCCCCTCCGTGAAGGCAGCTTACGAGGCTGCATTTGAAGGTCTCAAGACCTGTGACGGAGAGGGCGCGGCGCCCCTTCTTGCAGATCTGACGGCCGCTTACGGTGAGTATGAAGCATGGGCCGCTTCCGGCTCCGTGAGGATCAGCTTTCAGGTGACTCTGGAAGGCGAGCCGGTGACGGACGCTGAAATCAAAGCCGTCGATTCATACGGATTCCAGTACGTTTCAGGTGATGGCGAGCAGTTCCTGGATCTCAAGCCCGGGGATTACGAGTTCACAGTCACAAAAGATAACAGAGTGGTCCAGGGTACAGTCACTGCGTCCTCAGAGGCCGGCCAGCAGACAGTCAGTGCGCCTCTTCCCGAGGGAACATGGCTTTCGGACATCAGCATCAGATCCGCGGCGGGGTCATCCTCACCGGTCCTGACTCTCACAGGCGGAGAGAACTACTACACCAGAAATCTTTTCGTTCCGGATGACAGCAACACATTCTACCCATACATGACACTGGGGGCAGGAGACGGCACGTCAGCAACTGCATCACTCTATGAACCGTATTTCTATTCCGACATGGGCAGGACCGACAAGAGAACGTGGTCCAGCTACTCCACGTCCGTCGCGGGGCTGTTCGTAAGAGGATACGAGAACAGCCGTGCGACCCTTGAAATCATACACCCCATAGAGGGTGGACTGACTCAGAAGCAGTTTTATAATTTCGATCTCAGAAGGGTACCTTCGGTAAAGAAACTTTCGGTCACCGAAGATAATGGAAACAGCCCTGATCTGGGGTTCGACCGCTACAAAAAAGAGTACGCCGTAACAGTGACATCGGATCACCTCACTGTATCCGCCTCATGCGAGTACCGCGAGGATGGAAAGCCGAGAGGCACAGCTGCGGAAGGATACAAAATATTCATTGACGGAGCAGATGTCTCCGACAGCGGTGAAAGAAGGGTATCTGTATCGGACGGAAGCGTAATAACGGTGCGTTCGGAAGGACCCAATGGAGAGACAGACGAATACAATATCACGGTGAGTCGGACAGAACCAGTTCAGGTGGTCCTGGAACACCCCTCGGGAACAGATGTGAACCTGATATCGGCTTCCGGTTCGGTGATATCACCTGACAGCGACGACGGCAGAACGGCGGTGTTCAGCGCCGCACCTGGTGAGTACAGCTGGGATACCACGCTGGAGCAGTACTATCACGCCAGGGGGACATTCACCGTAGTTGAAGACGGGGCGACCCTCAGCACTCTGAGCCCGGTGAAGGAGGTGCTTCTTTCGGATCTGGCTCTGAAGGCAGGCGTTCCCGCCAACACTAAGGTCTATGACCAGGCGGAACCGTTTGATCCTGAAAACCATGAGATCACCTGTCTCATACCCGATACTGCAGGTACATTCTATGTCTTCCCGACTATGGCAGACGGAGTTTCCGCCACAAGAGGCGGCTATTATGACATGTCGGGCAAGTTCAGGGAAGAGGCTGCAATCACCGGGAAATATGCCAACTGCCCGCAGTTCATAACATACGGAGGCAGGAACAACAGTCTGATCCTCAGGGTGAGCCGCGAATCACAGGGCATAACGTACTATCAGGACTATCCGGTCTCGACTTCACGTATCGCCTCGCTCGTCTCACTGAGCGCTTTCAGGCCGGAAGGCCCTTCGGTACCGATGTATCGGAATGTGGATGGCGGAGAAGGCGTCTCAGAAACATTTGATCCCGAGGTACTTACGTATTTTGTGAAGGTCCCGATGTCCACGGAAGAGCTCAGATTCGAGGCTTCCATATCTCAGGCAGGTCTTCGCAACAGCGAATATCTGGTCTCGCTGGGAGAAGAGACTTGGAGCAGCGTTGAAAACGGCAATAAGTTCCGATTCAATGCGGAACTTAATACGGATTCCACGCTGGAAAACGTTAAGATCAAGGTCTCCACTCCGGAAGAGGAGAACGTGGATTCAGAGTATTCAGTATTGGTTATCAAGCTGCCCCCGGTATTTCTCAGGATAAACGTTACGCCGGAGGATTCTCTGATATCGGTATTGGACGATACGACCGGAGAAAGAGTGGCTCAGGGGGAAGACGGACGGTTTGAACTGCTGCCCGGCAATGATTACACCTGCTCCATAACCAGAAATGGATACGTAGGAGTGACCCGGAAGGTGAACATCACCGAGGACACTGAAATAGATGTGACGCTGGATCACGCCCAGGAAAACAGCGGACTCAACACAGACCTGACCGAGGAGTGGCCCAGGTTCAGATTCGATGAAAACAATAACGGAGTGACAGACTATCCACTTCCATATGAGAGAGAGAAGGCCACGATCTACTGGGCAAACAAGATCGGAGAAGGGTACGGCGCTAACGCCACCGGATGTCCGATAATGGCAGGCGGATACCTGTATACCTATGCATCCAGGACCATCCTTAAGATCGATCCCATGACGGGCAAAGCAGTGGTCTCGGGACAGATGGCGGCAGGCTCATCTTTTGCCATCAACTCCCCCACATATGCGGACGGCATGATCTTCGTGGCCCTGTCCAACGGCAAGATCCAGGCTTTCAACGCGGAGACTCTGGAGTCGCTGTGGCTGTATCAGGATCCTTTGGGCGGGCAGCCTAACTGCCCCATATCCTATTGCGACGGGTACATCTATACCGGCTTCTGGGTCAGCGAGACCAAAAAGGCCAATTTCGTGTGTGTTTCCACCACTGATGAAGATCCCGCCTCCGGCACGGAACTTAAGACTGCTTGCTGGACGGTCAAGGACAACGGCTTCTACTGGGCAGGCGCCTATGTGGGACCTGCAGGGTACGGAACCGACGGAGAACAGGATGACAGGACGTATATAATCGTAGGAACCGATGACGGAGACAGCGGATTCATAACTGAAGGGGGCAATCTCCTTTCGGTGGACAAGACGACTGGGGTCGTGATCGACAGGATCGACGATGTCTGCACGGGGGATATCCGCAGCAGCATCTGCTATGACACTGAAACGGATAGATTCTTCTTCACATCCAAGGGCGGGTATTTCTGCTCCATCAGGATAAAAGAAGACGGAACCTTTGACCGCGAATCTCTCAAGACTCTTTACCTGACCAATGGCTCTGTAAACCCTGCCACACCGCCCATGAGCACATCCACTCCCTGTGTTTATAACGGAAGGGCATATATAGGAGTTTCAGGAACAGGGGCCTATTCTGCATACACCGGACATAATATCACCGTTATCGACATAGAAAAAAATGAGATCGCATACACGGTTCCCACACAAGGCTATCCGCAGACCAGCGGCCTGGTGACGACGGCATATTCTGAAGAAGACGGATCGGTGTATGTATACTTCTTCGACAACTATACACCTGGTGTCCTGAGAGTTCTAAGGGACAAGCCGGGACAGACTGAAGCGGACAGGACCGTTACTGAAACAGACAGCTACGGAAACACCCACGAGGTTGCATACTGCCTGTTCTCACCCTATGGTCCCCAGGCACAGTACGCTATCTGCAGCCCCATAGCTGATGAGTACGGAAACATATATTTCAAGAATGATTCCGCATACATGATGATGGTCGGACCCACCATTGAGAGGCTCGATGTGACCAAAATGCCAGTTAAGACGAAGTACGAGGCGGGGGAGATCTTCGATCCGGAAGGGATGGAGCTCACCGCGGTCTACTCCAACGGCATCTCCAGGATCATACCGTCGGAATACCTTTCAGTCCCTCAGGATCCGCTGACTTCGGATGACATCGAGATCAATATCAGGCTGGATCTGGGAGAGCACATGGTGACTTACAATGATAAGGACGGAGTTCCGGGTACTGTATATGACCCGCCCATGGCTTCAGTCCCCATCGAAGTGTCAGGTTCCGGCGGAGCCCTGGAAGGCGGCATAATAAGGATCGCGGGGGCCTCCAGATTCGACACAGCTATAGCTGCAGCAAATCATCTTAAGGAGCAAAAGAAACTGGATGCATTTGATGCACTTATAGTCGCCAGCGGCAAGGATTTCCCAGACGCACTTTCTGCCAGCTATCTTTCTTACAAAAAAGACGCCCCGATCCTTCTTGTAGGAAAGGATGAGGCCAGCATCAGCAAGGTGACGGGCTTCATAAACGAAAATCTTGCGGATGAAGGTAAGGTATACATAGTAGGCGGAGCAGGTGCTGTCACGCCGGCCGTAGCAGAAGGTATAACGGTGGGAGAGGTAATAAGACTTGCCGGAAGCAACCGCTTCGCGACGAACACCGAGGTGCTCAATGAAGCGGGGCTGGACGGAGAGGATCTGATAGTTGCCTCAGGAACGGGGTTTGCCGATGCACTTTCGGCTTCGGCTGCCAAGAGACCCATCCTCCTTGTGGGAAGCACTCTTACTGCGGACCAGACAGATTATCTGACAGAACACTCCTCTTCCATGGGAAACAAGATCTACATAGCAGGTGGTAAGGGAGCGGTTCCTGAAAGCGTGGAGAATCAGCTGGCTCCCTTCGGTGAGATAACCAGATTCGCCGGGGCCAACAGATATGATACTTCGGTGAAGATCGCCATGGAGTTCTTCGGCGGTGACCTGGACACAGTAGTGATCGCCAGCGGCAAGACCTTCCCGGACGGCCTGTCCGGAGGACCCTGCGCTATCTATTACGAAGCGCCGCTTATCCTGGTGGCGGAAGGATATACTGACAACCCGAGGGCCATATTCGTGAACAGCAAAGCATACAGGCTTGTGGTCATGGGTGGCAGCGGAGCGGTGTCAAGAGAGATTGCGGAGACCATTGCATATCCTGCAACGGAGTAAAAGAATCAAATAGAAAACCCAGGGCTCAGGCCCTGGGTCTTTTGTTGTATTAAAAAGCCGGGGCCGCAGGGCCCCGGTCTGAGTCAGCAACTATTTATCCAGGCCGAACACGAACTCATCTGAGATGAGGGTGGGTCCGCCGAGGATGTAGGCAGTCTTGACTATGTTGTTCTGGACGTATGGAGCAGCAGAGTTGGTGTAGGTCTGGTGAGCTCCGCCATAGAGGATGGGTGCGTCCAGGGTGTAGGCCAGAAGGCCGCCAGAGATGCAGTCGGGGAAGTTTCCGCCGTAGGCGAATACCACAGTGGAGACGTAGGGCTTCAGGTCGAAGAACTCTTCAGCCACAGCCTTGGCTGTGAGAGCCCTGTCATCGCCTGCTACTCTCTGAACGGTTCCGTCGGTGTCATATTCAGCCAGAGCGTTTGCGATATCTTCAGCTACCGCGCCGGTGCCGCCGATGACATAGATCTCTTTCTTTCCTGCAGACTTAAGGTACTCAAGCTGGCTGGCTTCGAGTTTTTTGCCCACCAGGAGAACGGGAAGGGCTGTGGCGGAAGCCGTTGCTGCATCAGCATAGTTCATGCCGGAGCACACAAGGAGGTAATCGGATTCACCGACGGCGTCCAGGATCTGAAGGTTGGTGTCGTATCTGGAACTTCCGGCGTATCTGGTGACCTCATAGCCAAGTTCAGTCAGGCTGTCAGCGTATTCTTTGGAGACTACGCTTTCGCCTCCGATGATGAACACGTTGCCGCCCTCCGCAAGGTTCTCCTTGATGAAGGCCGTGGCGTCGTCACGGGACTTCTGGACCTTGTTGCTGATGAGGATGACGGGAGCTTCGTTCATTATGGAAAGGGAGCTTCCACTGAGAGCGTCAGGGAAGTCATCTCCTGTGGCGATGATCACGCTGTCCAGCTCAGTTAAGAAGTTGTTCTTCATGTATCTCTCAGCCACTTCCAGGGAGGTCTCATAACGGGTGGGACCGTAGACTCTAGTGAGGATCATCTGGTCCAGAAGATCGTAGATGGGACGTTTTTCTTCCTGGAATCTCATGTAGGATACGAAGGCTCTGTAGCCCTGCTCGGTGGCCAGAGTATTGACCGGACCGTTTGCAATATGCTTCATGCCGGGATTGTCTCCCTCCAGTACCGCAAAAGAGCAGAGTCCGGTCATTACGGAATTGCCATTCTTGATGAACCTGGAATCGGTTGCGGGATCGATACCGACGGAGGTCAGAGCAATGGCCACCATGGCAGTGGATTCTGCTGTGGACTCTGTTGTGCCACTGTATTTCGCTGAGAAGGTACCGTCATCGTTCTGGTTGTTTGACAGCCATTTGATAGCCTGGTCGATCTTGTCATGTACTTCATCATTATCTTCATAGTAGGGGGCAAGAGCTGCTACTACCATGGATGTGATGTCCACGTCGGGTTCAGTTCCTATGATCGCCCAGCCGCCTCCATCAAGATATGCGTCGAGCAGGGTATCGATCAAAACATCTCTTGTAGCGAGGTTTTCGTTGGGAATGTCCTCGGATACCGGTACGTTGTAATCGTGGGAATCCAAGGCGATCAGTGCCCAGATGTAGGCATTGAGACCCTGGGTCGCCAGCTTTTCCTTATCAGCCAGAAGAGTAAACAGATCGAAATCTGCGAAGGTCCTGGCATCGTATCCAAGAGCAGTTATGGCCAGTATGGCCTTGGCATAGTTGGTGTACTGATAATCGGAGGAACCAAGACCATCTATGCCCTGGTCAAAGTATTCCTTTACAGACTGGATGTAGTGAGGATTTACTTCTCTGCCGTCTCTTGCCTGGTCAAAGATGAACCAATCGCCTACCTTGAAGGTGGCATTTGCATCGCTTTCCATGAGCTTGGCAGCCTTTGCTACCAGCATTTCATAGACGTCTTGGATCTCTTCCCTTCCGATAACGTCTCCATACTTGAATGTTATGGTGTAGAGCAGAGTCGAGTTCCAAGCACTGTCATAAGGTGTCTGGACCTGGATGTAGTCTATCTCACCATCTGCCTGAGTCATGCTGTCGCTATAGTCGACCATAACTCCCAGGGCTTCCGGTGAACCGGTCTCGAAATCCGAGTACAGTCCGCCAAGGTACTGGCCGTCACGGGTGTAGTTGTAGCAGAGCACGTTGTCTGAGAAATTCAGATCCACAGCTGTAGTTCCGGCCGGGATGGTGACGGTATATGTACCCACAGTCTGTGTGGTGCCTGTCATGTAGTCCTGATAGGAATAGTTGTCAGGCGTATACTCGATCTCTGTCATCTCCACGCCGTCAACGGATACCGTGAAGGTGTAGGAGTAGGCCAGCTCGATGACGAAGAGCATTTCGCCGCCGGAGTAATCCGCATTGTAGGGCTTCTGGACCCAGATGTAGTCGGGAATGCCGTCATTGTTACTGTCCACCTTCTTGGTGGTAGTGGTCTCTCCCACGGTGGGATCGGGATAAGATCCTTCCAGGAAGGTACCGTCCTCAGTGTAATTGTACGAGATGGTCTCGGTCTCGCCGAAATCAAGAGTGACTTCCTGTGTGCCGTAGGGAACGGTCAAGGTGTACAGGTCAGCTTTGGATTCCACGGTGACATATCCATAGGGATCCGCATTGGGGTTATCCGGATCATTAACATATGCGTAATAGGTATAGCCGTCTTCCACGGGTCCTGTCTTGACGCCCACATTGGATGTGAAATCAGTGATCTCCTCCTGAGCTGCGGGTACCTGGATGACGTATGAGCACATGTTGTAGTCATCGTCTGAAACGAAGTAGAAGTAGGCGTTGGAGTAGTCCAGACTCTCGGCTCCTTCTTCGAATGTGATGGAGTCGTTGGAGTTCATGGTCTCCCAGGTGGCCCGGAAGTCTCCGGCTATGGGAGCAACGTTGGTGCCCTCCAGGTATCCGGAAAGAAGTCCGACGATCATACCGTCTGTCATGTTGCCTTCAACGTCCTTGAATACCACTTCAGTGGTTCCCACCGGAGCAGTAGCGTAGTACACGTCTTCACCCATGTATTCTCCGATGAGCTGGCAGTCAGAGGCGGAAACCTCGAACTGGGTGCTCTCATCTGCATAGGCTGTGAAAGCCAACTGCGGCGCCATGCAGAAGAGGAGAGCCACGATCAGGAGAAGACTGAAGGCTTTACTCTGAAATAATCCTTTCTTCATTTGATCCTCCTTTTAAGATAGTTAGTCTGCGGCTTATTCAAAAAAGCCACAGCAGGGTTGCCGTGACCGACTTTTCTCACGATACTAATCAGGCTTTGAAACACATCCGGTCTTCTGGCTCATGCGGTTTAGGGCAGATCATCCGCCCGGCGCATATCTTCCGCCTTCTCAGGTCGCCCCAATGACCGGCTTTCGCCGAAGGAAGATATGCTCCCGTAAATACAGCATCGGTGAATGCCCGGGATTCTCACCCGGTTCCCTGATCCCCGGTCCACCCAGGATAGGGCTTTGGTCCGGAGAAGATGATGTTCAGATAAGTTTTTTGCGGTAAGAAAACCTTACCTTTACACTAAATAATCTACCAAAGAAGTGCAAAAAAGTCAAATCCCCGGGGCTGTCCCGGGGACTTGGTAATAGTTGATTTTGTCAATTAAGGCTCTCGATCTTGATCCGAGGGTTCATCTCTTTTGCCAGTTCTTTGATCCCCGCTGAATCGGGGGAACGCATGATGTAGGAACGGACCTTGATGTCCCACCTTATGTTGAGAACCATGTCCGGGGCTTTTTTTCGATAGTCAAAGCTCAGGGAATCTATGTCCTCCCATCTCCAGGTGTTTTCATGCACGAAGCTGAAGACTCTGAGCCTGGTGGTGATACCCTTTTCGTTAATGACCTGTTCCTTCTCCAGGAAGCAGGCCACAAGCACCAGAAGCGCCAGTGGTATGTAGATCCACTTGTGTCTCATGATCTCCAGCACAATGAAGATCACAGCAACTGCGGCGTAGAGTATTCTGGTGTTTCTGTCCCTTTCCTTGACGATCCCTCGGAATTCTTTCATCTTAATACCTTATTTAAAATCGGGGTAAGTACCGTTCTCACGGAGCTCCTTAAGAGCAGCCATAGCCTTCTCGTGAGCATCGTCCGGAGCGCCGGCGGGGCCTTTGCCCTTGACCAGCTTCCTGAACAGGTTGGTTCTGGAACCATCTGCGTAGATGATGTTGCCGCCGTAGGAGGTGGTGATCAGCGCGTAGATGGGGTTCAGGATGTTCATGAATACGAAGGGAAGGTAGCTGAGCGTGGGAACTCCCAGGACTCCTGAGTGATAAGCACCGCAGGATGACCAGGGAACCAGCGGGCTCCAGAGAGTACCGCAGTCCTCAAGTGTTCTGGAGAGCATGTTTCTGCCGAGACCCATTTCATCGTACTTATCCTTGTACATTGAAGCGGGGATGATGAGGCCGAGATACTGGTCGCACATGGTGGTGATGCAGAATGCACCGGTGACCATTGTGACAAGCACAAGCTGGAAGGGTGTCTTTACCCTCTTGATAAGGGCGCCAAGCAGGGACTCTACTGCGCCGATGGTCTGAAGGATACCGCCGAAGCCTACAGCAACGATTACCAGGTTGTTGGTCCAAAGCATGGAGTCCATACCGCCTCTGTTCATAAGCTTATCTGCCAGTTCGTTTCCTGTCTCTGCCTCGTATCCGTAGTGAGTGAGGGTGATGCAGTCATTGAAGGATGCACCCTGGAAGACAACGGCGAATACACATCCGATGGCGGAGAGAAGAAGGATGGCGGGAAGTGCCGGAACCTTCAGTACCGCAACTACGAGAATGAGCACCACGGGAATGAGAAGCAGGGGACTCATGTGAGGATAGTGCTCAACGATAGCGTCCTGAAGCTCCTGGGAAATGGTGGGATCATAGTTGGCGGATTCTTTGAGACCGAATACAGCATAAAGAACGATGGCGATCACAAGGCTGGGGAATGTGGTGGTGACCATAGCGCCTACGTGGTCGAAAAGTCCGGTCTGAGCTGAGCCTGCAGCCAGGTTGGTGGAGTCAGACAGCGGGGAGAACTTGTCTCCGCAGCATGCTCCGGAAAGTACCATACCTGCGATAAGCGGCGCGCTGAATCCCATTGTGGTTCCGATGGTCATGAATGCGATACCAAGGGTAGCGGAAACGGTCCATGCGGAGCCGAGGGCGATTCCTACCAGTGCGCAGAGGGCGCAGGCAAGGGGAAGGAATGCCTTGGGGGAGATCAGCTGGAGTCCGTAATAAACTACAGCAGGGATGGTGCCGGAACCCTCAAAGGCTCCGATAAGGCATCCTACGCAAAGGATGATGATGATGGCCTCCAGTGACTGACTGACAGCGTCGAGGGCACCGGCCAGCATCTCTTTGTAAGAGTAGCCGTATACCTTACCTACGATCATCGCTACAGCGCAGGCAATAAGTACAGGAATGTGCGGGTCCTGACCCCAGTCGGCCACATAGTTGGTGATCATGATCGCCAGAAGCACGATCACAGGAATGAGACCTGCGAACTTGCTGGGCAATCTCTTTGTGGTCTGTTCAGACATTGATAATAACCTCCTCTGAAACATTGAATTGATTAATAAATAAAAAAGCCTGCCGTGATGAAGTGAACCCCTTTCGTTAGACAAAAAACTCTAATGAAAAGGGGTTTTAAAATGTCAGGAAAAAAGAAGTACAGTGATGAGTTTAAACTCAAGGTAG
>ONAY01000035.1 GCA_900315895.1 uncultured Eubacteriales bacterium | reverse complement strand
TAGCCGTTGCCCAGCTCCAGATCCTTGGCGATGTCCTGGACCTTCAGCATCATGCGGCCCAGAAGAGGAGCATCCTCCTCCTTCAGGTCATCCAGGCACTCTATATGCTTCTTGGGTATCAGAAGCACGTGGACAGGTGCCTGAGGATCCGCATCCTTAAAGCAAAACATCTCGTCGTCTTCGTACACCACGCTTGTGGGAATCTCATGATTCGCCAGCATGCAAAAAATACAATCCGCCATCTCTGCTCCTTTCTTTAAATAAATCTATTCTTCAGGTTCTGCCGTCATGCCGTCCAGATACAGATCCTTCATGACGACCTTTATAAACTGTCCTATTAGGCTCTCCGGATCCGCCCCATCAGGGCATTTCACGTAAGTTCTTACGTAGTTCTCCGTGTATCCTGTGAGATATCCCCCTTCAGCCTCTTCCACCAGGATGGTCCTGGTCCTGCCGGTCTCCTTGGAAAGAAATGTTTTGCGCACTTCCTCCCCTTTTTCCATGAGCTTTTCGCTCCGCTGATTCTTCACCGGTCCGGGCACCTGATCGTCCATGTCATATGCTCTGGTCCCCTTACGTCTGGAATATTTGAAGGCGTGGACCTTTAGAAACTCCGCCTTGGTGCACATCTCAAGAGAGTCAAGAAAGTCCTCTTCAGTCTCACCCGGGAATCCCACGATGATGTCGGTGGTCACGCCGTATCCCTCATCGTGGTCCCTCAAAACCTTCACGATCTTAAGATAATCCTCTGCCGTGTACCGTCTTCCCATGGATCTCAGCACGTGGTCCGAGCCCGACTGGATGCTCAAGTGAAGATGAGGCGTAAGTTTACGGTACTTCATGAGCCTTTTCACATAGTCCCTATCCACCACCGTAGGCTCCAGAGAGCTCAGGCGTATCCTGAAATTCCCCGGGAGCTTATCAAGCATGTGGATGATGATCTCTATTCCGGTCTCATCGGAGTCTGCCAGGCCGAACTTCTCCTTGAATCCCTCCTCTGTTCCGTAGAGGGCGGTGTTGATGCCCGTAAGCACTATTTCTCTGAAGCCCTTTGATATGAGTGTGCGGGCTTCTTCAACTATTTCCTTCGGGTCCCTGGATCTCACCCTTCCCCTCGCATAGGGGATCAGACAGTAGGCGCAAAACCTGTCGCAGCCCTCCTCTATCTTGATGAAGGCTCTGACTCTGCCTTCCATGGATGTGATGATGCCCCGGTCTCTGTATTCACAAAGTGCATCATAGGGAAGAACGTCTTTGATCCTCTCTCCGGAATTCATTGCCTGAAGCACCATGCTAACCAGATCGTTCTTGTTTCCCGTGCCGGTGACTATGTCCGCCTCCGGCATGTTCCACACAGTCTCAGGCTCCACCTGGGAGTAGCAGCCCGTGACGCAGACCAGAGCGTCCGGATTGGTCGCCTTGGCACGCCTTATGAACTGCCTGGTCTTGCGGTCTGCTATGTTGGTCACCGTGCAGGAGTTTATGACGTAGCAGTCCGCCCTCTCCTCTTCCGGGACCACCTCAAAGCCGGCCCCCCGGAACTGTCCGGCCATGGCCTCAGTCTCATATTGATTTACTTTGCACCCAAGTGTGTGAAAAGCCACCTTCATATTTACTCTGCGGTCACTGCCCGCCACATTCCGTCTTCTGTTACTTCTTCTATTTCGAATCCCTTGCTTCTGAGGCAATCCAGCACCTCTTCAAGCTTCTCGTCTATTATGCCTGAACTTATGAACCTGGCCCCTTCCTTCATGTGACGCCTTACGTCATCGGAAAGCATCATCACAAGATCAGCCATGAGATTCGCAACTACTATGTCCGCTTTGAAATCCACTCCCTTAGTCAGGTCTCCGTAGGAGATGTCTATGTCGCCGGCCATACCGTTGGTCTCGGCGTTCTCCAGGGCGGACCTCACCGCCTCGGGATCTATGTCCACAGCCTTGATGTCCCCTGCTCCAAGGAGCTTTGCAGCGATTGCCAGTATGCCCGATCCGGTTCCTACGTCCAGGACGCTCATGCCGGGCTTCAAGTGTTTCTCTAAAGCCTTGAGGCAGAGTGATGTGGTCTCGTGGGTGCCGGTGCCGAAGGCCATTCCGGGGTCGATTCTTAGGACCTTCATGCCCGCCTCCCGTTCTTCGGCTGAGAGTTCATACTCCTCCCAAAGCGGACACACGATGATGTGATCCGACACCTTCTTGGGCTTAAAATATTCCTTCCAGTTGTCCTTCCACTCTCCGTCATCCCTTAAGGCTGTGGTCACCGTAAGACTTCCGAAATCCGCATCCAGCCCGAAGTCTCCGTTCATAAGGGACTGTCTCAGATCCTCCAGCATCATGTCGATCTTCTGTGCCTGGAAGTAACCGTTTCCGGTCTCTTCCCCTTCAAGGTACACTGTGACGGTAGGTTCCTGTTCTCCCAAGCCCATGACGTCTTCGCTCAGGTAGTCCCAGTCGTACTCGTGTTTTTTGTTCATCAGGTCCTGGAAGTCCCTGGGATCGTTGACCACAAGGTCGGTGTATCCCATGGCCATAAGTTCCGCCTCTACGGGCTCCAGTCCCTCTTCAGTAGTATGTATTACAAGTTCCAGATATCTCATCTATTCCTCTTCCAGTATTTTCACCGTGACCCTTATGAGATACTCTCCTTCTGAACCCTTGGAGAAATCATCCCAGATCACGTCTTCATAAAAATCCTCTCCGATCCTGAGGCCCTTGGTCTCAGCATAGTTCAGAAGTATCTCTATGCATTCCGCCACGCCTCCGTAACCCTTATCGGTATATACCGCAAAAAACTCGCCCTGGTAGTCCGGGATGACCCTGGGCTCCTTCGCCCCCTTAAGGCGTTTTTTAAGGGCCCTGACCTCAGAATCCGTAAGGGATGTGTAGAACTTCCCGTAAACGTATTCCAGTCCATTTTCTCCCCGGGTCACATCTTCCCTGTGGATGATCGCACCCTCAGGATAGCGGCTCCTTAATCCCAGCTCCTTGCAGAATCTGTAGTGCTCGCCCACCGCCTCATTGGCTTCCGGTCCGTCATAGGTGCTTCTCACGTCGGTGGTCACCAGATACTCATCGGGAAGGTGCAGTCTGAAGACCTCTCCCGTTCTGAGATGACCCGAGTCATCCCGAAGGGCGATGCCCTCTTCTGCAGACCGTCTGGCCTTGTCGATGTATTCCCCTGCCCACTTCAGGTGCTCTATTCGCTCAGTGAGCTCGGATCTTTTGTCCTCCAGAAGCTTGACGAAGGCATCGGGAGAGCAGCTCTCCATCTGAGCTTTGATCTCCGGGATGGACACCCCCAGTTCCCTCAGCATGAGTATCAGTGAGAAGGTCTCCATCTGAGAGCGGCTGTAGTATCTGTACCCATTCTCTCCTTCGCTCTCAGGCCGGAAGATCCCCACCTTGTCGTAGTGGAACAAGGTCTGCTTCTTCACCCCGAATATATCTGCGAATTCACCGGTTGTAAGCTTGTCTCTCTTTTTCATGGAATCAGCGCCTTATTTTGCCCAGTCTCTTACTCTGGAGACTGCCTTCTCCCAACTCCTGACAAGCTGTGATCTCTTTTCTTCCTCCATATTGGGAAGGAATCTTCTCTCCACCTGCCAGTTCTCTGATATATCCTCAAGGGATCTCCAGTATCCCGTTGCAAGTCCTGCAAGATAGGCTGCGCCTAGAGACGTGGTCTCAATGCAGGATGGTCTGAGCACCGGGCAATCCAGGATATCAGCCTGGAACTGCATGAGGAAGTTGTTGGCGCAGGCGCCGCCGTCTGCCTTTAAGACGCTAAGTCCTGCAATATAGCTGTCTCCTTCGCTCTCGTCCATGTGGGCTCCGGTATCCTTCAGATCCTGATTCATTGCGATGATCAGGTCTCTCACCTGATACGCCAGAGATTCCAGGGTCGCCCTCACCAGATGATTCTTATTGGCTCCTCTGGTTATGCCGAATATTGCTCCTCTGGCGTAGGGATCCCAGTAGGGTGCACCGAGACCTGTATAGGCCGGGACCACGTAGAGTCCGCCGTTGTCCGGAACGCTTAAGGCCATGGCTTCCGTCTCCGGAGAAGCATTTATTATGCCCACTTCATCTCTGAGCCACTGTACGGCCGCTCCGCATACGAATACGGAACCCTCCAGAGCATAATATACCTTTCCATCCAGTCCCCAGGCTATGGTGGTCACCAGACCATTTTTGGAAAGCACCGGTTTCTCACCGATATTCATGAGAAGGAAGGCTCCCGTGCCGTAGGTGTTCTTAGCCTCTCCTTCCTTGAAACAGGTCTGGCCGAACAGCGCCGACTGCTGGTCTCCGCAGGCTCCGGCGATCTTTATGGGTCCGCCGAAAAGCGTAGGTATGGTCTCTCCGTATATCATGGACGAAGGTACGGGCTTCGGAAGCATGCACTTAGGTATGTTCAGTATCTCCAGTATCTCGTCGTCCCACTCAAGAGTGTTTATATTGAACATCATGGTGCGGCTGGCATTGGAATAGTCCGTGACGTGGACCTTGCCTCCTGTCAGCTTCCAGATCAGCCAGGTCTCTATGGTTCCGAAAAGGAGTTCCCCCTTCTCCGCTCTTTCCCTTGCGCCGGGAACGTTTTCAAGTATCCATCTGAGCTTGGTACCTGAAAAGTACGGGTCGATGAGAAGTCCGGTCTTCTCTCTGATCTTCTCAGTGAGACCCTTTTCCTTCAGGGTGTCGCAGTACTCTGCTGTCCTCCTGCACTGCCAGACTATGGCATTGTATACAGGCTCCCCCGTGGTCTTGTCCCAGACCACAGTGGTCTCACGCTGATTGGTGATACCAATGGAGTCGATATCCTCGAAGGTCAGATTCTCCTTGAGCATGGCCTCATGGGCAACGCCGATCTGTGTTGACCAGATCTCCATGGCATCGTGCTCCACCCATCCTTCCTTAGGGAAGATCTGGCGGAACTCCTTCTGAGCCACTGAGATCATGTTGCCTTTTTTGTCGTAGATTATGGTCCTTGCGGAGGTGGTGCCTTCGTCAAGTGTAAGAACGTACTTTCCCATTTTTTCTCCTTCCGGTATTAAACGCAGCTTTTACTTCTGCGATACTATACAAAAATGCTGAGTATCCTGTTGGATACGTTGAAGCCCTTTAAAGTCAGGGCGATCCTTTCCTCGTCCTCCACAGCGTGCCCCGTCTGAACAAAAGATCCAAACTGGAGTCTTGCAATATCTCCGAAAAAGTCCCAGATCCCCACTCCGAACAGATCGCGGAAATCTTCCTTCTGGACTCCGTCGCTGAGCCTGAGTGCAGTTATCATGTACTCCTGGGCATCGTCTGAAATGTCATTGGGGTCGCTTAAGACGCGGATGTCTTCACCTTCAAGATAAGCCTTAAGGTCCGGCCTGTTATATGATCTCCGCCCAAGCCCCGTTTCATCGCTTCTCACGTAGGAATGAGCTCCCGGCCCGAAGCCAAGATACTCCTGAAGGCTCCAGTATTTCATATTATGCATGGAGCGCAGGCCTTCACGGGCGAAGTTTGATATCTCATAGTGCTCGTAGCCCGCCTTAAGAAGTTCCTCATGGGCGGTCTCGTACATCTTGCGGTCCTCTTCAGGATCCGTCTCCCTTATCTTCCCTTCTTTAAGAAGCCTTGTGAATACGGTCCCCTCCTGGAACTCCAGAGAGTAGAGGCTGAGATGCTCCGGCTTAAGGTCCATGGCAGTACTGAGGGACTTTTCCCAGATCTCCATGGACTGGCCATCGATACCGAACATCAGGTCCAGACTTATATTTTCGAATCCTGCCTGCCTGGCATCCTCCATCACCCTGAAACAGTCCCCGGACTTGTGGGTCCTTCCGAGCCTTCTCAAGACCTGATCATCGAAGCTCTGGGCCCCTATGGAAAGCCTGTTGAAGCCCGCCTCCTTCAGTTCCTTGAGTTTCTTAAGATCCGTGGAGCCCGGATTCACCTCGATGGTGATCTCCCTTAAGTTTTCGGGGTCAAAGACATCCTTTACGGAATCCATGATCCTGCAAAGCTGTCCGGTACTTAGAAGAGCCGGGGTCCCTCCGCCGAAATACAGTGTGTCCGGTCCGGACCGGTAAGGGGTCCGATAAGTGGAGCTCTCCTTTATCTCGCGGACCAGTCTTTCAGTGAACCGCTCTTTCATATCCTCGTCCCTTGTGACCACTGAGTAAAAGTCGCAGTACGGACACTTGCTCATGCAGAATGGCACGTGGACGTATAATCCTAAACTCATAATGCTAAAGTTCTTCCTCGCTATTTGTTTTCGTCATACTTAAGCACAGCGGTGAAGGCTTCCTGTGGGACTTCCACGGTGCCGAACTGACGCATGCGCTTCTTTCCTTCCTTCTGCTTCTCCAGAAGTTTTTTCTTACGGGATATGTCTCCTCCGTAACACTTGGCGATAACATCCTTGCGGTAGGCTCTGATGGTCTCCCTGGCTATGATCTTTTGTCCGATGGCTGCCTGGATGGGAACCTCGAACTGGTGCATGGGGATCACTTCCTTAAGCTTCTCGCAGACGAATCTTCCCCTCTGATAGGCGTTGGACTCGTGGACTATCATGCTGAAAGCGTCCACCATATCACGATTGAGCATGATGTCCAGCTTCACCAGATTGCTCTTCTCATACCTGTCGAACTCGTACTCCAGGGAGCCGTAGCCTCTGGTCTTGGACTTTAAGGCATCGAAGAAGTCGTAGATAACCTCGTTCAGAGGAAGATCGTAGTGGAGCAAAACTCTGGTGGGAGTCAGGTATTCCATTTTGAGCATGGTGCCGCGCCTCTTCTGGCAGAGATCCATGATGGCTCCCACGTAATCATTGGGGATCATGATGTCGGCCTTTACCATGGGTTCTTCGATGTGGTCTATCTCCTGGGGCTTGGGCAGATTGGAGGGGTTTTGAAGCATGATCACCTCTCCATCGGTCTTTACCACCTTGTATATTACGCTTGGTGACGTGGTGATCACCGCCAGGTCGAACTCTCTTTCCAGACGCTCAACAATTATCTCCATGTGAAGCAGGCCTAAGAAACCGCATCTGAAACCATAGCCCAAGGCCTGTGAGGTCTCAGGCTCGAACCTGAAAGCGGCGTCGTTTACCTGAAGCTTCTCAAGAGCGTCCTTCACTGCCTCGTACTTCTCGCCTTCGGCGGGATAGATGCCGCAGTAGACCATGGACTGGACTTTTTTGTAACCTGGAAGTGCCTCGGCGCAGGGTCTGGAATCTATGGTGACCGTGTCTCCCACTCTGGCGTCTGCCACCTGCTTGATGGAGCCGCAGATGTAGCCTACCTCACCGGCAAAAAGCTCTCCGGTGGGCACCAGTCCCGGGGCGCAGTATCCCACTTCCGTCACCTCATACTTGGCGCCGGTGGACATCATCCTTATGATATCGCCCTTTTTCACCCGTCCGTCGAAGATCCTCGCGTAAATTATAACGCCCAGGTAGTTATCGTACTTAGAATCGAAAATAAGGGCCTTCAGGGGGGCGTCCGGGTCTCCTCCCGGTGCCGGAATGTCGGTGATGATTCTCTCCAGAAGCTCGTCCACTCCCTGCCCTGTCTTTGCAGATATCAGGGGGGCGTTCTCACAGTCAAGGCCTATCATCTCTTCTATCTCTTCCTTGGTCTCCTCCGGTCTTGCAGAGGCAAGGTCGATCTTGTTCAGCACAGGCAGGATCTCCAGATCCTCATCCAGTGCCAGATACACGTTGGCCAGGGTCTGGGCTTCCACGCCCTGAGTGGCGTCCACCACAAGCACCGCCCCTTCACAGGCGGCCAGAGATCTGGATACCTCATAATTGAAGTCCACATGGCCCGGGGTGTCTATGAGGTTAAAAATATATTCCTCGCCGCCCTTGGACTTATATACCAGTCTGGTGGTCTGAAGCTTGATGGTGATCCCTCTCTCACGCTCCAGATCCATATTATCCAGATACTGCTCCTTCATGTCCCTCTCGGCCACAAGTCCGGTCTTTTCGATCATGCGGTCAGCCAGCGTAGACTTACCGTGATCTATGTGGGCGATGATGCTGAAATTTCTGATGTGATCGATATGTTCCTTGTGATCCATTATTATTAGAGCTCCGTTTTCAAAATGCCCGCTTAGCGGGCAAAAGTGTTAGTTCCATTGGTGGCTCACGCCTTCTCCGGTCCCCAGGGCACGTCCACGAAGACCGGCAGTATGAACCTTATGCACAGGTACAGGAAGACCAGGGCCAGCAGTATGTAGAAGGTCTGCTTGCTGAAGATCTTTTTCCAGGGTATCTTGGTGGCGATCCATCCTCCGATGGCCGCTGCCATGCCGTAAAGAGCGGCCTTGAGATAACCGAAGAAGCCGCGCTTCTTCTCCTCTTCCTCTTCCTCCTCGCTTTCAGAAGTGGCAGCCATATCCTCCTCGTCGATCTCCAGCACAACCGGTTCCGGTCCCTGTATGCTGTTCTGCGAATTTCCCTGCTGGGGAATGTTATCGATGAGCGCAAGGGTCCCGGCAGTCAGAAGTCCTGCGGAGACAACAACAGCCGCCGCCTTCAAAAGCTTCTTCTTGCCCTTGGCCTTACCCTCTTCTATTGTTTCTTTTATCTTTCCCATTAATGTATACCCTCCTCTGAAAACCCGGGTCCGGCGCCCTGCCGGACTTCTATCTGTTCCCAAACGAAAGCCTATCGGATAATCGAATTTATCCAATATAATTATACCACACCATAACGCAAGATACCACAAAAAACAAAAGTCACGGCCGGCCCGGCCCATCCATCACACACTCCCGTTCTCCTCTAGCATCTTCCTTGTCTTTACCGACAGGCGGCCCCTGATCTTCGGGTCTTCCCGGATAAGCCTTTCCATCCTGTCCATTAGCTCATCAGTGAGAGTCAACTTATGAGTCCCCCCGCATACCTTCTCCCATCCATCTGCCTCAGGTATCTTCTTAAGATGCCTTTTGGGTATCGATCCATAGCACACATAGATCGCCTTTGCAGTCATGTCCACCACCATGGGCATCTCAGAGCATTCCTCCAGCCACGCCAAGTTCTCATCGCTGTTCTCCAAACATTCCGGCGATATAGTGTAATACACAGTCTGGCAGCCGAAGACCTTGTCCCGGTACTCCTCCACCGTTTTTAAACCCCTGACAGCCACAGCTATCCCTATGGCTTCCGTAATAAGTTCAAGTTCCTCCCAATTCTTGTAGTAGCCGATATCGGCCATCTTTCCGTTAAAATAAACTGATATAGTCGGTCTGAATGACATATTATTTCCTCCTTTTTCAAACAAAAAACTAAACAGCCTTGGCACGCTCCCCTCGGATCATCGCAGTGCTTCCCCGGCCGACCGGGCATGTTATTAAGTTTTCAAGGTCCAGCCCCGCCGGACGCCTTTGGCGCAAAAAATCAAAAGCCGGCACGGAAGAGCATCAGGGTACAGTTATCCTGTACTTTCTGATGTTCTTCCGTGCCGGCTTCGTTCTACCGGTTTATCCGGATAACCTCCGGATCAGGTGTTTTGCTCTTTACAGAGCGGCTGTTACGATTGCCATCTTGTAGACTTCGTCTGCATCGCAGCCTCTTGAGAGGTCATTGATGGGAGCGTTAAGTCCAAGAAGGATAGGACCGTAAGCTGCATATCCGCCAAGACGCTGTGCGATCTTGTAGCCGATGTTTCCTGCTTCGATGCAGGGGAAGATGAATGTGGTGGCGTGGCCTGCTACCGGGGATCCGGGGAACTTGAGCTGTCCTACGGTCTCGGAAACAGCTGCGTCGAACTGCATCTCGCCGTCGCATACGATCTCAGGGTGCTCAGCCTTGAGGATCTTTGTGGCTTCCTGAGAAAGGGAGACTGTGCCGCCCTTGCCGGAACCCTTTGTGGAGAAGCTGAGGATGGCAACCTTGGGGTCGATGCCGAATACTCTTGCGCAGGATTCAGCTTCAACAGCTACCTCAGCAAGCTTCTGAGCTGCTGTGAACTTAACGTTTCCTTCCTTGTCCACGTCGTCTTTATAGTCGATGTTGACAGCGCAGTCGCCGAAGCAGATAGTCTTCAGGAAATCAGGACCCATTCCTTCCGGACGGTCCAGAATGAAGACTGAGGATACCAGATGTGCGCCGGGCTTGGTCTTTACCAGCTGCAGAGCGGGTCTGATGGTATCTGCTGTGGAGTATGTAGCTCCTCCAAGAAGGCAGTCAGCCTTGCCCATCTTGACCAGCATTGTTCCGAAATAGTTGCTCTTTAAGAGATTGGCTCTGCACTCTTCCGGTGTCATCTTGCCTTTTCTCAGCTCTACCATGGTGTTGACCATCTCTTCCATTCCCTCATAGTTCTCGGGGTCAATGATCTGAGCCTTGGAGATATCGAATCCGCCTGCCTGAGCAGCAGCGTTGATCTCATCGGGGTTACCTACAAGGATGACTCCCATGAGCTCTTCACTGAGAAGTCTGCTGGCTGCTGAAAGGATACGGGCATCCGTTCCCTCGGGAAGTACGATAGTTTTGGGCTGAGCCTTTACTTTTGCGATAAGTCTGTCAAACATATTATTTCCTCCGTTTTAGTAAAACAGTTTATAAACGTCAAAATTTGACCGCAAAATATTTTATCACCCCTTTAAAGTCATTTCAATAGATAATTCTCCCCCACCTGTGATATAATACGCGGCATAAGGGTCAAAACACATCAAAATGGATATAAAAACTTACTTCATAGTGCTCCCCGGCGTGTTCCTTGCGGGTCTCATCGACTCCATCGGAGGCGGCGGAGGGCTCATATCGATACCTGCGTACCTGATGGCGGGGCTTCCGCCTCATCTTGCCATAGGCACCAACAAGCTTTCCGCAGGCTTCGGCACTATGCTGTCGACCTGGAGATTCTACAGGGAAGGCTTAATGGACCTGAAGCTTGCCCTGTCCTCCATCGTCTGCGCCTTCATAGGTTCTGCCCTGGGCTCACGGCTCTCAATGCTGGTTGCGGAAGGCATCCTTGAAAAGGTCATGTACGTGATCCTTCCCATAGCCGCCATCGCCGTGCTCAACAAGGACGCCTTCTCCGACAGGTCCGCATCTGAAGAGCTTCCAAGGAAGAAAATCGTGATCATCTCCTGCATCGCAGCCCTTCTCATCGGTTGCTATGACGGATTCTACGGTCCCGGCACAGGTTCGTTCCTGATCATTGCCTTCACTACACTGACTAAGATGGACGTGACCCACGCCAACGCCCAGGCCAAGGCCATCAACGTCACCACCAATATCACCTCCATGGCGGTGTTCCTCATCGGCGGTCAGGTGATCCTGCCTCTGGGCATTGCAGCGGCCGCTCTCAACATGCTGGGGAACTACATCGGCTCCTCGCTGGCAATCAAAAACGGTGCGAAGATCACCCGCCCGGTGATAATCATAGTGCTGGTACTGCTGTTCATTAACGTCATAACAGGCGTGTGACATTTTGGGATATAGGACAAAAAGCGTTGGTGACTAGTCCCAGTAAACAGGATATTTTGAATAGTGATGAAGCTCACTCCAAACTATCGCATCACCCCAGTT
>ONAY01000033.1 GCA_900315895.1 uncultured Eubacteriales bacterium | reverse complement strand
AAACAAAGAGAAATACGGGGAAAACAAATTAAACCAGAAGTTAGTCTTGCAAAATATCCGGGCAATGATCTGACCCGAAGTTAGTTTTGCAATCAACCTCCAAAAAATTATTTTTGAAAGAATGTCCAATTTTTGAAAGAAAATGGATTTATATAGTAGAGATTCCGAAAAATAGAAAGGAGAACAGTAGGATGAAAAAGATTATCTTTGTCACATGTGTGATCATGCTCATGGCACTGACTTTTAGTACGTGCTTTTCGTTTGCATCAGAAAGTGAGGAGTCATTAACTGGAGGGGATGGATTAAAGTATTCTCAGGCCAACAGCGCCACGACCAATCTGGCAATCAATGGAAGCAAGGCAGTTTGCACCACAACTGTCATAACAAAGAATTCATCAACCGTAAATAAAATGGTGGTCACAGTATACTATTACAAATCGGGTGGAACTTACGTTGGATCAAATACTGTGACGGTCAAGAGCAGCGGAACTTGCTTTTACGGGGCAACGTCCAAAACGTTATCATCCCACGGAACGTATTACGCAGAAGCGCTTGTGAAACTATATCACAATTCGCAGCTGTTGGAATCGTTTACCCTGGTAACTAATAATGCCACATATTAAGTAGTGATAGGAAGGAGAGGTGCTGTAAATACTATCGATCAATGGTTGTAGTTTGTTATTATTTCGTTTGAATGGAGAAAGGAGAACAAGAATGAAAAGAGTATATCGTATTATCGCAACTATAGTGGTGATGATGCTACTATTCAGCTGTTTTGCATTCGCTCAGGATGAGGATGAGTGCAGTTCAGCTGATGCCCAGATAATAGTTTTAGAACTCTCACAAAAGGATTGTATTACTGATGCAGAAGAGGCACTTAGCAACATACAGCAAAACAAGGGTGAAACATCGGAAACTGCTATCAAAGATATCACTGCGTTGCTTTTTCAATTAAAGATAGATGAACTTGCCAATCCAGACAAACCATTCCAGGATTACAGCATATTTTGGGATCAGAATTCTATTAACATGAATAACTTGGAATACTTTGTAGATAATGTTAAAGCTAAGAAGTTGACCCTTAATACTCTTGACAAGAGGTATAACGATATAAGAAGCACACTTTCAGTTGAAAAGATGATCATTGGTGATAATTATGCTATAGTTGAAGTGTATGAATGGTTCGAATTTTTTGATAGCGAAGTCCAAGCAGTCTATTCTTCCATACTGTCAGGTGAAGGTACTGATTATACTATAGACTATATCCTTAACGATGATGGTTGGTATATCACAAATATTGATTTCTATGATGAATCAACAAATGCTTTAAAAAAACACGAAATGAGCGCAGAAGAACTGGCTCAAAAACGGATTTACTATCCAGACACAGACAAGACTAATGAGAATGAAATGGTTGCAGGAGACGGCAATATTATAAACTCCTATGGATATACCACATATATCAATACAAACAAAGTAAAAAATTATGCGCGCCAGTATTCGAGTAATGCTAGTGGAACGGGATCTTACAATAGTAATTTTATGGCAATTGCTGGAAATGACTGCCAAAATTTCGCCTCTCAATCCATTTGGTATGGACTAGGAGGGGCGGATGATTCAACGTCTATCAATAATAAGTATTGGCCAATGGTTGCTTCAGGGCCATACAGCTGGTATGGAACCAAGTATGCTGTAAGTGCAAAATGGTCGTATTGTGGAGATTTTGGAAGCCTTATAGCTAATACCGTTGCTAACCGCGAAGGTCCTCACGGCCTTGTCTACTCCGGAATAAGCAAGGCGCAAGTGGGAGACATTATTCAGTATAGCAAGTTAAACAATTCGGTATGGGACCATTCGTTTGTAGTTGTTGCGGTCACTGGTACATACGGAAGCCGTACTGCTAGCAATATAACGGTCTGTGCACACACGAACAACAGAAAAGACGTTTTATTAAGCAATTACTATGTAAATAGTTATACATATCGTACTATTCACGTTACCTACGACTGGCGAGCAACAGATCCTTATCCAATCACATAAAAAGGAGGTATAGATATGAGAAGGGGAATTGTTTTAGCAATTCTAACCATTGCTCTTTTACTGACTGGGTGTACGCATACTGAAAAGCCGTTAGATCTTACTGTACCGATAGCTGATCACCCCCGGGAGATCATTGTTGTCAATGGTCTGGTCAGCTCATATCTTGAAGGCTTTAAAGAGAACGGTGAAGATTATCCCGGCGGCAAGGGCAAGATATTAAACTATTCAATTGATGCAATCGATGTGGTTGATGGAGAGTTTAAGGAGAGGCTCAAAACAGGCAAGACACTTTCGGACGTTGCGATCTTAGCATCTGTCCATTTCACGGTGACACCGGATCCGACTGACGAAAACTCCATAAATTGGGCAATCCCTGCAGGCGATATCGAAGGCAACGAAATACATTGCTCTAGTGCGCTTTTCATCGACCTTGTCAACGGAGAATATCAGATCGTAGAAATGGGTTCGGGATGGTAAGATGACCAACAGAAAAGAGTTTGTGGAAACGTGAGATAAAAACCCGAAGTAAACACAAAACGCACAAAGCCGATGCTTTGTGCGTTTTGCTTTCTATCTCCACTTAAACGTAACCAACCCGTACACATACAGGAAGGCCACCACGGCGGGGACCACGTAACGGAAGATGGGTTTCATCCATGGCCTGACCTTCAGGCCTTTGCCGGAGTTGGCTTCGGCCACGAAGTTGTCCCATCCCCAGCCGAACTTGTTGCAGCAGAACAGCGCAAATATCAGCGAGCCTATGGGCAGCAGGTTGGTGGAAACGATGAAGTCCCAGAAGTCCAGCCATGCGGTGCCCTCCGCGAAGGGCTGGAATTTGAACACGCTGTAGCCCAGGGCTGTGGTGAGGGCGACAATAAATATGGTCTCCCCGCAAACGATGCAGCCCACGGGACGCGACCAGCCGGTCTTTTCGCGAACCATGGCCAGGATATTTTCGAAGACGGCCAGCTCCGTGGACAGTGCCGCGAATACCATGAACAGGAAAAACAGCGTGCCCCAGAGCCTGCCTCCAACCATGTTGTTGAAGACTGTCGCCATGGTGTTGAAAAGAAGAGCCGGGCCCGCGCCAACCTCCACGCCATAGCTGGAGCAAGCCGGGAATATGATGAGGCCTGCGACGATGGCCACCGTGGTATCCAGTATGATGACGTTGATGCTCTCTCCCATAAGGGAGCGTTCCTTATCGATGTAGCTGCCGAATATGGCCATTGAGCCGATGCCCAGGGACAGGGTGAAGAACGCCTGATTCATGGCGCCAACAACAACGCTTCCGTCGATCTTTGAGAAGTCGGGGACTAGGTAGAACTTAAGTCCTTCTGCTGCGTTGGGAAGGGTCGCGCTTCGCACGGCCAGGATCACCAACAGGAGAATCAGTGCGGTCATCATGTATTTTGCGACGCGCTCAAGACCGCCCTGGAGATCGAAGCAAAGTATGCCGAAGCCAATCAGAACAGCGATGCCCAGAAAGACCACGTTGACTCTGGCATCGGTGATCATGCCGACGAAAGTGAGCCCCTCGTTATTGCCTGTGAGGAAACTCCAGAAATAGTAGATCATCCAACCAGTGACCACCGTATAGAAGGCCATGAGGGCGATGTTGCCCAAAAGCGCCAGCCAGCCGTGGATGTGCCACTTCTGGCCCGGCTTTTCCAGTTTCTGGTACATGCCGATGGGGCTTGCCTGTGAGCCGCGGCCCAGGGCGAACTCCATGATCATCACCGGGAGACCCAGTACGAGCAGGCAGAGGATATAGACGAGAACGAACCCGCCTCCGCCGAACTGCCCCGTCATCCACGGGAATTTCCAAACGTTGCCGCACCCGATGGCGCAGCCGGCGCTGAGCAATATGAAGCCCAATCTGCTGCCAAGTCTTTCTCTTTCGCCGTTCATAATAATACTTCCTTTGATATAATGTGGTATAGTTCTGTTTTTATCACTTTTTGACAGATTTTGCAAGGTATTTTTTGTGAATACAAACAAAAATATAGCAAAATACACAAAGCACTGTCCCGGCGCTTTATAAGATACCCGTTCAGATTTAGTAAAACATAATACTGATGACATGGCGCTAAGGGATAGCAGATGCATATGATTTGAAATTAATCTTGAAAAGGTGTAGGCAGTGTGATATATTAATCTTGAAAAGGTGTAAAACTCGTTTGAAATTAATCTTGAAAAGGTGTAAATCACGTTTAAAATTAATCTTGAAAAGGTGATGACATGAGAAGAAAAATAATGCAAGAGCTTGTAAAATGGAAAGAAAGTGGTGCTGGCAAGACCGCATTATTGATTGACGGAGCCAGACGTGTAGGCAAAAGCTATATTGCTGAGGCTTTTGCAAGAGAAAACTACAAATCGTACATAGTTATAGATTTCAACCAAGTTGGTGAAGATATTAAAGAGTTATTCGATAACTACTTAATGGATCTTGATTCTCTTTTTATGTATCTTTCTGCAATATATGGAGTGAAACTATACCCCGGTGAATCTTTGATCATACTTGATGAGATACAAATGTTTCCCAGAGCAAGAGCGGCAATAAAATATCTTGTAAAAGATGGACGATATCACTATTTGGAGACCGGATCGCTTATGTCTGTTCGCAGTAATGTGGAAGATATCGTTATTCCGTCTGAAGAACGTCATTTGAAATTGTTCCCCATGGACTTTGAGGAGTTCCTTTGGGCGATGTCCGAGGAGCAACTGGCAGAAGCAATTAAAATCAATTACGAGAAAAAGAGCGAAATGGGACAGGCGCTTCATCGCAAGTGCATGACTTTATTCAGACAATATGTCATTGTGGGTGGAATGCCTCAGGCGGTGCAGACATATATAGAAACTAGGGATTATGAAGAAACAGATGCTGTAAAAAGGGATATCCTGAATCTATATCGTCAGGATATAGCAAAGCATGCAAGAGGGTACGCGCAGAATGTGACTGGGATATTTGACGAGATACCTGCGCAGCTTTCAAAGCATGAAAAGAAATTCATTCTCTCATCCCTGGGTAAAGGCGCAAGATACAGGGACTATGATAATTCGTTTTTATGGCTTGAGGATTCCATGATATGTAATATCTGCTACAATTCAACGGAACCCAGCGTTGGTATAAAGATGAACCGTGACAGAACAACAATGAAAATATATATGGGAGATACCGGCCTCTTGATAAGTCACGCTTTTGATGAAAACGGGTTGGTTGACGAAGAAGTATACAAAAAAATCTTACTTGGGAAACTGGAAATTAATGAAGGCATGGTTTTTGAGAATATTGTGGCGCAGATGCTCACGGCGAGCGGACATAAGCTGTACTTCTATTCAAATGCATCCAGGAATGACAAAAATATGCGCATGGAAATTGATTTTTTAATAACCAAAGGTAAGGTTACAAGCAGACATAATATTTCTCCCATAGAAGTAAAGTCGGGGAAGAGATACACTTTCAACTCACTAAAAAAATTTATGGACAGATACCATGAACAGCTTAATACACCATACATACTACATACCTCGGACCTAATGGAAAAAGAAGGCATAATTTATTTACCTGTATATATGGCATGGCTTCTTTAATAGAAGTGGAGTTCTCTAATATAATAAAAAAGCACAAGGCTGAGCCTTGTGCTTTTTGCGCTCTCCAACATTTACATCCCCGCCCGGTACTCGAAGATCATATCTCTCAGCTGGGCTGCGCGCTCGAACTGCAGGTCCTTGGCAGCCTGCTTCATCTCCTTTTCCAACTTGGCCACGTAGTCCTTCAGCTCCTTCTTGGTGAGCTCCGAAGGTTTCCTGCCCTTGTAGAAGCCCTCGTCCTTGTCCTCGGTCTTGGTTGCCTCTATAACGGACCTTACGGATTTGCGGATGGACTCGGGGGTTATGCCGTGAGCCTTGTTGTAATCATCCTGGATCTTGCGGCGGCGCTCGGTCTCGTCGATGGCCACCTGCATGGCGTGGGATATGTTGTCCGCATACATTATGACGTGGCCGTCGGTGTTCCGGGCGGCGCGGCCGATGGTCTGGATGAGGGAGGTCTCAGTACGAAGGAAGCCTTCCTTGTCGGCGTCCAGAATGGCCACCAGCGCCACTTCGGGAATGTCCAGACCTTCACGCAGCAGGTTGATGCCCACCAGCACGTCGAAGACTCCCATTCTGAGATCTCGGATTATCTCCATCCTCTCCAGGGTATCCACATCGGAATGCAGATATCTGACCTTTATATTGACCCCTTTCAGGTAGTCGGTGAGGGACTCAGCCATCTTCTTGGTGAGGGTGGTGACCAGCACCTTCTCGCCCTTGGCGGTGGTTTTCTTGATCTCTCCTATCAGGTGGTCTATCTGGCCCTTGGTGGGGTGGACCTCGATGGGTGGGTCCAAGAGACCCGTGGGCCTGATCAGCTGCTCAGCTGTGATGCCGCCTGAAGCCATCTTCTCCCATTCCGCAGGTGTGGCGGAGAAGAATACCGCCTGGTTCACCATCTTCTCCCATTCTTCGAACTTGAGGGGCCTGTTATCCAAGGCAGAGGGCAGGCGGAAGCCATAGTCCACCAGGGCGGTTTTGCGGCTCAGATTGCCGGCGTACATGCCGTGAAGCTGGGGCAGCATAGCGTGGGACTCGTCCACTATCATCAAGAAGTCCTTTGGGAAATAGTCTATCAAAGTGTATGGCTTCTCCCCGGGCTTGAAGCCGGAAAGGTGTCTCGTGTAGTTCTCGATCCCGCTGCAGGTGCCTATCTCTCTGAGCATCTCCAGATCGTACCTGGTGCGCTGCTCGATCCTCTGGGCCTCCAGAAGTTTGCCCCGGTCCTTGAACCACTGGATGCGTTCCTCCAGCTCAAGTTCGATGTCCCGAAGGGCTCTCTGCATGTTGGCGTCGGAGGTGACGTAGTGGGAGGCAGGGTAGATGGAAATATGATTCCTGAGCCCCAGGATCTCCCCGGTCACCGGGTTCATCTCCTTGATGGTATCCACCTCGTCGCCGAAAAGTTCCACCCTTACCGCTGAGTCGTTGCCCGCGGGGTAGATGTCTATGGTGTCGCCCCTGGCCCTGAAGGTGCCCCGCTCGAAGGCCATGTCATTTCTGACGTACTGCGGGTCCACCAGCTTACGCAAAATATCCCGCCTGGACTTCTCCATACCGGGCCTCAGCGACAGCATCTGGTTCACGTAGTCGAAGGGTGAGCCCAGGCCGTAGATGCAGGAGACGGATGCGACGATTATCACGTCGCGCCTCTCTGCCAGGGCGGCGGTGGCGGAGTGCCTCAGCTTCTCTATTTCGTCATTTATGTCGGAATCCTTCTCGATATAGGTGTCCGTGGAGGGCACGTAGGCTTCCGGCTGGTAATAGTCGTAGTAGGATACGAAGTATTCCACGGCGTTGTCGGGAAAGAAAGACTTGAACTCGCCGTGGAGCTGAGCTGCCAGTGTTTTGTTGTGGGATATAACCAGGGTGGGCCGCTGGACGGCTTCGATGAGCTTTGCCATGGTGAAGGTCTTGCCTGAGCCGGTGACACCCATGAGGGTCTGGTATTTTTTGCCCTCCAGGACGCCGCGGGCCAGAGTCTCTATGGCTTTGGGCTGGTCGCCGGTGGGCTGGAAGTCCGCGTGGACCTTGAATTCAGTCATTTTTCCCTCCAAATAGAAAATTTATCGCATATCCGATAATATTATACTATCGGGCCCTGCCATTTACAAGAAAAAAGAACAAATGTTCTGAAATTCCTTCACAAATCCCGATAATATATGATATAATAACTATGTATATGGCCCGAAAGCCAAGAAGGGTCGCGGACCATCAAAAAACTCTAATTAAAGGTGAAAATATGTTAGGAGTATTGACAGGCAAAGCAATATATAAGCTGGAGAAAGCTCTCCACTTCGGCGGCACCACCATGCCGGGCAGGGTGGTACTGAAGTTCTTCCCCAAGACCATGAAGAGCTTAAAGTATCCTGAGAACGTCATCATGGTCACAGGTTCCTGCGGCAAGGGATCAACCACCAAACTGATCACGGAGGTCCTGGAAAGGGCAGGCATGAAGGTCTGCTGCAACAGGGACGGAGCCAACCAGTGGGAGGGAGTGGCCACCACCATCATGAACCAGACCAAGGGTGACACGGTACAGGCCGATGCCCTGGTGCTGGAGGTGGACGAGAGATATCTCAAACTGGTCATAAGATTCCTGAGGCCTAAGTATCTTGTGATAAACAATATAACCCGCGATCAACCGCCCAGACAGGGGGATTACGACATAGTCTACGGAGAGATCATGAAGGGGATCGCACCTGACACCCATCTCATCGTAAACGGCGATGACCCGATCCTTCGCAAGTTCAGTCTGAGCCACAGGGGTCCCATTACCTACTTCGGCATCGAAAAGACAAAGAACAGCTATGAGTGGATGGATGATATCAAGGACTATCTTTACTGCCCCAAGTGCGGACACAGGATGGATTTCGACTATTTCCACTACGGTTCCGTGGGAAGTTACAGCTGTCCTGAGTGCGGCTTCAAGCGCGAAAACATCAGCTACTCAGTGACCGACGTGGACTACGAGAATGATCAGATCACTGTGAACGGAGAGGACAGGATCAAGGTATCCAGCCACGTGCTCTTTAACCTGTATAACACCATCGGCGCATACGCCGTGTGCGACATACTGGGGATCGACAGGAAGACCACGGTGGCGGCTCTTTCCGATGATCAGATCATGGGCAAGATCTACGACGAGTTCACGTTCAACGGCAGGAAGTACACAATATTAAACTGCAAGGCGGAGAACAACTCCACGTACAACCTGGCCCTCCTCTACGCAGATGCGGATAACGGAAGCGCAGGTCCCAAGACCATAGTCCTGGGACACAGGGAGATCAGCAGGAGGTACGTGCACTTCGACCTGTCCTGGCTTTACGACATAAACTTTGAGATGCTGAGCCCGGAGGATTACGTGGTCTGCACCGGCCCCAACGCTCTGGACTTCGCAGTGAGAGCCAAGCTGGCCGGCATCAAAGAAGAGAACATCATAGTAAGAGACGATATGACCGGCATCAGGCAGGTCGTTGAAGAGAAGACGAAGGGGAACGTGTACGGAGTACTGAACTTCGACTACGTTGAGCCTTTCAGGAAGGGGATAAAGGAGGAAACAAAATGAAGATCATCATAGGATACCTTTATCACGACCTCATGAACCTCTACGGAGATTCGGGCAACGTCAAGGCTCTGGTATATCATCTGAAGGAACAGGGTGCGGATGTGGAGGTCAGAACCTTCACGGTGGGAGACCCCAAGAACTTCTCTGACTGCGATATGCTCTATATCGGAAGCGGTACGGAGAGGGCTTTGGATCTGACTCTCCGGGACATGAAGAAAGACATGGATCCCTTCACCGAGTTCATCGAATCCGGCAAGCCGGTGCTGGCCACCGGCAACTCTCTGGAGCTTTTCGGCAAGGACTGCATCGGAGTCTTTGACTACGATCCCGAGCACACGGGCCGCATCGTCAAGGACGTGCACACCAAGTGCCCCCTTACCGAGAAGGACATCATCGGATTCGAGAATCATGCCGGACACATTGAGGGCATGGGAGATTTCATCATAGAAGGAGAGTTCCTGGGCACATACATCATAGGGCCCATCCTTGTGAGAAATCCTGAGCTCTGCAAATATTTTGTGCACAAACTGATCGGCGCAAAAGATCCCGCCCACACCTATCTTAATGAAGACTACGCTTACGAAGAAGAGGCGTACAACAAGACCGTAAATGCAGAATGAAATAATTATAAAAGGCGCCAACGAAAACAATCTCAAGAAGCTGGATGTCCGAATCCCCAGGGACAAACTTGTGGTCCTGACGGGACTTTCGGGCTCCGGCAAGTCTTCGCTTGCCTTTGACACCATATTCGCTGAGGGACAGAGACGCTACATGGAGTCTCTCTCATCCTACGCCAGGCAGTTCCTGGGCCAGATGGAGAAGCCCAACGTGGAATATATCGAGGGTCTGAGCCCGGCCATCTCCATCGACCAGAAGGCCACCAACCACAACCCCAGGTCCACCGTGGGCACCGTGACGGAGATCCACGACTATCTGAGGCTTCTCTATGCCAGGATCGGCAAGCCTCACTGTCCGGTCTGCGGCAGGCCCATCAGCTCACAGACCGTGGATCAGATGACTGATGCTGTCATGGCCATGGACGAGGATACCAAGGTCCAGATCCTTGCGCCTGTGGTGAGAGCCAAGAAGGGCACCCACGAGAAGATCATCGACAGGATCAAAAGGGAAGGTTTCACCAGGATACTGGTGGACGGCGAGATCAAGATGATCGGCGAGGATGAGATCAAGCTGGAAAAGACCTACAAGCACACCATAGAGATCGTGGTGGACAGGATCAAGGTTAAGGCCGGCCAGGAAGGCCGTATCGCCGAAGCTTGTGAACTGGCCCTCACCCAGTCTGAGGGCGGTCTGGTCCACGTGGTGTCCGACTTTTATGACTACCACGAGGACAGGTACTTTTCCACCAAGCTGGCCTGCCCGGATCACGGAGCGGCTCTGGAGGAACTGGAGCCAAGGATGTTTTCCTTCAACGCCCCCTTCGGTGCGTGCCCGGTTTGTTCCGGCATCGGATTCACCCAGAAGATCGACCCGAAGAAGTTCATAGACGAGAATCTTTCCATAGCTGAGGGAGCCCTTCAGCCTGTATTCAATTCCATGGAGTATTCCGGATGGTACAGGCAGATGATCGGCGGTCTCATGGAATACCATCATATCGACCCCAGGATCCCCCTGAAGGCTCTGCCCAAGCAGTTCATCGACGAGCTGTACTGGGGCACCGGAGACAGGAAGGTCACCTGGTACTACGTGTCCCGGGGCACCGGCAAGAAGACAGTTCAGGAGAGGCCCTTCGAGGGCTGCCTCACCAATATCGAGCGCAGGGTGCTGGAGACCTCATCTGACTATCTGAAGAACAAGATGGAGCCCTTCATGACCAAGAAGGCTTGCCCCGCCTGCAAGGGCAGGAGGTTCAGGCCGGAGATCCTGGCAGTTACCGTGGGAGGCCTGAACATTTCGGAGCTGTCGGACATGAGCGTGGAGGAGTGCCTGGAGTTTTTTGCGAAGGTAGACTTAAGCGAGAAGGATCGCTACATCGCAGAGCAGATCATAAAGGAGATCAAGGCCAGGCTCAACTTCATGAAAAACGTAGGCCTGGACTACCTGACTCTTTCCAGAAGCGCAGCCACCCTTTCCGGCGGCGAGTCTCAGAGGATCAGGCTGGCCACCCAGATCGGTTCCGGCCTGGTGGGCGTGCTCTACATTCTGGACGAGCCATCCATCGGCCTCCATCAGAAGGACAACGAGAAGCTCCTCAAAACACTGAGGGACCTTACGGATATCGGAAATACCCTGGTGGTGGTGGAGCATGACGAGGACACCATGCTTGCGGCGGACCACATCGTGGACATCGGTCCGGGAGCGGGAGTCAACGGCGGACATCTGGTGGCTCAGGGTACGGTGGAGGACATCATGGCATGCCCCGAGTCCATAACGGGTCAGTACCTTTCCGGCAAGAAAAAGATCGAACTTCCTCTGTACAGGCGCCCGGGAAACGGCCACTCCATCGTGGTCAGGGGCGCCAGACAGAACAATCTTAAGAATATAGATGTAGAATTCCCATTGGGCAAGTTCGTCCTGGTGACGGGAGTCTCCGGTTCGGGCAAGTCGTCCCTCGTAAATGAGATCCTCTACAAGGCGTCGGCCTCAGTTACCAACAGACTGCAGGAGGAGCCGGGAGAGCACGATGCCATAGAGGGACTGGAGTTCATCGATAAGGTCATAAACATCGACCAGAGCCCCATAGGCCGCACACCGAGATCGAACCCGGCCACGTACACGGGAATGTTCAACACTATCAGGGATCTTTTCGCATCCCTTCCCGAGGCAAAGATGAGGGGGTACCAGAAGGGCCGCTTCAGTTTCAACGTCAAGGGCGGCCGCTGCGAGGCCTGCTCAGGGGACGGCATCATCAAGATCGAGATGCACTTCCTGCCGGACGTCTACGTGCCCTGCGAGGTCTGCCACGGCAAAAGATACAACCGTGAGACTCTGGAAGTGAAGTACAAGGGCAAAGACATCGCGGATGTTCTGGACATGACGGTGGACGAGGCCCTGGAGTTCTTTAAGAATATCCCGCAGATACACAAATTCCTGGTGACCCTTCAGTCCGTGGGACTGGGCTACATCAAGCTGGGCCAGCCCTCCACGGAGCTTTCCGGAGGCGAGGCTCAGAGGGTGAAGCTGGCCACAGAACTGGCCAAGCGCTCCACAGGAAAGACCCTATATATTTTGGATGAGCCAACCACGGGACTGCACTTTGATGATATCAACAAGCTCATCTCAGTGCTCCAGCAGCTGGTGGACCAAGGGAACACAGTGGTGGTCATCGAGCACAACCTGGACGTTATCAAGTGCGCGGACCACATAATCGACCTGGGACCCGACGGCGGAAGCCGCGGAGGCACCATCGTGGTCACCGGCACACCTGAAGAAGTGGCAGAGTGCGGATCATCCTACACCGGACAATTCCTGAAAAAGATGCTTAAGAAGAAATAAGGAGACTGAAATGATTTACCGCAAATTCAAAGATCTGGACATTTCCATGCTGGGCTTCGGGCTCATGAGACTCCCCGTAAAAGAGGACAAGTCCGTTGACGAGGAGCTTACGGAGAAGATGGTGGACTACGCTATCGAACACGGAGTGAACTACTTCGACACTGCAGCCGTCTACCACAATGGACTCTCCGAGACAGTCATCGGCAAGATCCTTAAGAAATATCCAAGAGACAGCTTCTATCTGGCCACCAAGTATCCCGGTCACGCCGTATCCGAAAAGTATGACCCGGCGGAGACCTTCGAGAAACAGCTCAGGAAATGCCAGGTGGACCACTTCGACTTTTATCTTTTGCACAACATATATGAGAACTCGCTTAAGACCTATGAGGATCCCCAGTGGGGCATCATCGACTACTTCGTTGAGCAGAAAAAGCAGGGCAGGATCAGGTTCCTGGGCTTTTCCAGCCACGCTGACCTTCCCACCCTCAAGAAGATCATGGACAAGTACGGCGACATGATGGACTTCTGCCAGCTCCAGCTGAACTACTTTGACTGGACGGTGCAGAAGGCGAAGGAAAAGTACGACATGGCAGTTGAGCACGGCCTTCCGGTGATCATCATGGAGCCCGTAAGAGGCGGCAAGCTGGCCAAGCTTCCTGAGGACGCTGCGGAGGCTCTGGGCGGAGACAGATCCGCCGCATCCTACGCCCTCAGGTGGACGCAGGGGCTGGATGACGTGATGGTGGTGCTTTCCGGAATGTCCAACATGGAGCAGGTGGTGGACAACGTGGCGACCTTCGACCACATGGACCCCCTTACTGAAGATGAGGCGAAGGCCCTGGAGGAAGTGGCGGAGGGCATGAAGAGCGAGATCCCCTGCACGGCCTGCAGGTACTGCACCGCGAGCTGCCCAATGGAACTGGACATCCCGGATCTTTTGTTCAAGTACAATCAGATCAGGGCGGATTCAGGATTCACCATCAAGATGCAGCTGGACGCTCTGCCGGAGGACAAGTTGCCCTCAGCCTGCATCGGCTGCGGGGCCTGCATGGAGATGTGCCCGCAAAAGATCGAGATCCCAGTGGAGCTTGCGGCCTTCGCAGAGGCTCTGGAAAAGATCCCCAGCTGGGCGGACATCTGCAGGGAGAGAGAAGAGGCTGCCAGGAAGATAGAAGAAATGAACAATTGATAGGCGAAAGGATTGGAGCAAAAAACAAGCGTCAAGTGGAAAGTTAGATAATAGATTAACGGACTGCTCCGGGGATGTACTTGAATTAGAAACAATTCATGAGCAAAACGATGCATTTTAGGTGGTTTGCTCATCAACAGGGGTCAGAAATGAGTGTTTTGCTCATGCTTCGGCAAAAAAATAACGAGACGGTTCCGGACTGACATCAGCAGGCAAAGTGATGAAGATGCAGGAAGCTGGAAGAAGCGAATAAGTAGGGTTGTGACGAAGAGCCCCGAGAGTTCCTTGCCTGAAGTTTTTTGAAGAGGGCACTGTTCAAGGGGCTTTTGTTATATGGGGGTTAGTTGAGAAGTGCTATAATGAGATCAAGGGCAATTATTAGATGTATTTTGAAACACAATGTCCAATTTTGGACGGAAAATTGATTTATACAGTTATAGGAGCGATTTTGAAATCATCAGAGAAAGGAGAGAATAATGACGTTAATAAAGAGAGTATCGATTTGCATTCTTGTGCTCATCTTACTTATGCCGACAATTGCCGGCTGCTCCAAAGAAGGAATCAAAGATCCTAACGCGGGCACTGATTCTGAGACTTCAGCCATAATAACGTATGACTATTCTCATGGATTATATGTCGTCAATGGATATGATGCGGGGCACATGGAATACATACCTGCGAATGAAGCCATATCAGATCCGTCAACAGGCTGGACATATATGGGTGAGCTGTACTATGTTGATCCGTATTTTCTCGGAGATTTTTTCAGGGATAAGTTGACTGAAGGAGGGGCTTCGTGGACAGATGACAGCAAGGAATGCATTCGATTTGGGTTTACGGTCGATGATGGCAGAGGGGGAGCGGTCGCCGGCCCTACGGTAGAGGTTGTTATAGATCTTAATAATAACGAGATAGTGGGATCTGATTTTACGGGGTTTGAGACGCAGCCTTTTTCGGACGATGAACTGATCAAGATGGGAAACGTGCTTGCAGACGTTATCAGAGACGCTGAAAAACATTGCAAAGATGGTCAACAATAAATACAGAGCTGCGGTTTCCGCGGCTCTTCTAATTGTACCCATAGGGGGGTGCGAGAAGCGTTGTGTGGGGTGTGCAGGGAAGATGTTTTTAAATGAGATACATTTTTTCCCGTTTTGAGTGTGTTTTGACTGGTTGGTGTGCCGTTTGTTGGAGCAAAAAACAAGCGTCAAGTGGAAAGTTAGATAATAGATTAACGGACTGCTCCGGGGATGTACTTGAATTAGAAACAATTCATGAGCAAAACGAGGCATTTTAGGTGGCTTGCTCATCAACAGGGGTCAGAAATGAGTGTTTTGCTCATGATTCGGCAAAAAATTAACAGGACGGCACAAAAAACAAAAGAGGAGAAGCGCATCGCTTCTCCTCTTGACACTTCCTATCCTCTGTTTTTCATTCGGCGCTCCATATCGCGTTTGGCGTCGCGCTTGGCGATGGAGTCACGCTTGTCGTAGTTCTTTTTGCCGCGGCAGAGGCCGATCTCCAGCTTGGCCCGGCCGTCCTCGTTTATGTACATGCGAAGGGGGATCAGGGTCATGCCTTGGAGGGCCAGGGCCTGGTCCAGCTTGCGGATCTCCTGCTTGTGGAGGAGAAGCCTGCGGACCCTAGTTGGCTCCACGTTAAAGCGGTTCCCTTGCTCGTAAGGGGAAATGTTCATGCCGTAGACCATGGCCTGGCCGGCTTTGATCTTGACGAAGGACTCCTTGATGGAGACCTTGCCGGCGCGGACGGACTTGATCTCGGTGCCCGTCAGCTCGATGCCCGCCTCGTAGGTCTCGTCCACGAAATAGTCGTGGTAGGCTTTTTTGTTGTTGGCTGCTAATTTGATCTCTCTTTTCAATTTATGTCACCTGGTAATCGTGCCTAGAATGTGCTGATCCTGTCGAAGGGGTAGAGCCTGAGGACCACCTTGCCGATGATGTCTTCCTCTGACACCAGTCCGACTTCGCTTCCTCTGGAGTCGTTGGACACCGCCCGGTTGTCGCCGCAGCAGAAGTACATGCCCTCAGGTATGGTCACCTGATCCATTTCCCCGGACAGACCCTGGTCCATAAGGTAGGGCTCGTCCAGCAGTTCCCCGTTGAGATACACGTATCCGGCGCGGATCTCCACTGTATCCCCGGGGCAGCCAATGATCCTCTTGATGAGGCTTTTGTGGTTGCCCTCCTCATCGGTGAGCTCGGTCTTGAACACGATTATGTCACCTGTGGCAGGGTCGCCGAAGATGCTGTAGGCCTGTCTGGAAACGATCAGGTAGTCTCCGCCGTAGAAGTTGGGTTCCATGGAGTGTTGCTTGACTATGACAGGTTTGAACAGCAAAAGGATCACCGTCGCCAGTACGAGGGCGATGATGACATCCCTCAGAAATTCACCTAATTTGCTTTTTTGCTTTTTTTCGTTTTCCAATTGAACTGATCCTTTCAAAAGTATGAACTTACTATATCATCGAGTTCCTGCGAAGTCTTGAGACCGAAGAGGTCCGCAATTATCTTCATCATGTCCTGAGGCGGCTCCGCGGTAATGGTCTTGCCTGTAAGATAGGAGAGCTTGCCTTCTCCGGCCTGGGTGAACCTGACCTTCCAGCTGTGAAGGAGCTGAGTGCTCCTGATCCTGGTCTGTCTGGCGCCGTACTTGGTGTCCCCCAGAAGCGGGTGGCCGGCCTCCGCCAGCTGCGCGCGAATTTGGTGAGTGCGGCCGGTGAAGATCTGTACCAGAAGGAGAGTCCTGTCGCCCTGGCCCGGCAGGCTGTAGGCGATGGGGACCACCGAGGTCTCCATGAGCTTGCCGTCCTCCGGTCGCTGTGAGACAGAGATCCTGTTCTTCACCTCGTCCTTACTCATATATCCGGTGAGCCTGGTCTCGCCCTGAGGCATTCGGCCCTCGCAGACCGTGAGATAATACTTCTCGATGCCTTCCTTTGAGCGGAGCAGGGCGTTGAGTTCCCTGAGGGTCTCCGCGTCTTTTGCGAAAAGCACCAGACCCGTGGTGTTCCGGTCTATGCGGTTTGCGGGAGCAGGCGCAAAAGATCTCTCCACGAAGGGATCGTACTTGCCGCCTGCTATAAGGTATGATATCACCTGGTTGGTGAGGTGATTCTTCTTTTCGTGGGAATCGCCGTGGGTCAGAAGACCGAAGGGCTTGTTCACCGCCAGTACATTATCGTCCTCGTAGGCGATGAGAAACTGCCTCTTGGCCTTGGAGGACTTGGGCTTCCGCATGAGGGAAGCTGCCTCCTCATCCGACATGTAGATGACAAGCTGATCCCCGGAATTGAGCATGGTGTCCTCGTGGGCACGCTTGCCGTTTAGCTTCAGGTCCTTACGGATCATCCTGTAGATGTGGGACAGAGAAGCTTTTGGAAAATACTTCCTTAAGAACCGGTCCAGTCTTTGATTTTCGGTATTATCGGATATATCTATTCTGACCATGGGAACATTATACCCCAGATGCCCTTGTTTTTAAAGACTTAATCTGCTAAAATAAAGTGTCAACAAGCTATTACAGCAGGGGTAGAGAAATGAACAAGATCAAAGACATAATTTACGATAAAAGCGATATCCTGGTAGCCATCCTGATACTGGCATTGGCTGCCCTCATCATCGTGTGGAGACTGGGGATCATCCTGGAGTATCCAAAGGAGGTCCTTGGCACAGACGATGCCCATACCATTCTCACCAATCCCGACGAGAACGCCGGGGAGACCGGAGAGCAGGGACAGAACGGTGAAACCGGAGAGTCCGGTGACGTGACCGGTCAGAACGGGGAGAACACCGGAGAGCAGGGACAGACAGGGGAGAACGATACACAGGTGGATCAGCCCCAGGCTACGGGAGAACTCTGGAACGGAGATACCCTTTCCAGAGAACTTAAGGTGACCATCCCCAGCGATGTTACCACCGCCTACGGTGCGGTACAGTGCCTGGTGGAAGCCGGCGTCTTCGAGAGCTACGAGGAGTACAGGTCGATCTGTCAGGAGAACGGATTCGATCACGAGAAGATGAGATCCGGTGTCTTCACATTCCCTGAGGGATCCACTAAACTCGATATCATCAAACAGGTCAACTGGAGCTGATCAAAAAATACAAGGAGGATAAAATGGCACTTATATCATCAAAAGAAATGTTTGCCAAGGCACTCAACGACGATTACGCCATCGGTGCTTTCAACGTCAACAACATGGAGATCGTGCAGGGCATCGTAGATGCTGCGGCCGCTGAGAACGCACCGCTGATCCTGCAGGTATCCGCGGGGGCAAGGAAGTATGCCCGTCCTGCTTATCTGATCAAACTTGTGGAAGCCGCCATTGAGGACACAGGAGCAGACATCTGCCTCCACCTGGACCACGGCGCAGACTTTGAGATCTGCAAGGCCTGCGTGGATAACGGATTCACATCGGTCATGATCGACGGATCCCAGTATCCCTTTGAAGAGAATGTTGCTCTCACCAAGAGAGTGGTAGAATATGCCCATGACCACGGTGTAGTGGTTGAGGCAGAGCTTGGAAAACTGGCGGGCGTGGAGGACGACGTCAGCGTAGACGAGAGATCCGCCAAGTTCACCGATCCGGAAGAAGCTGCTGAGTTCGTAAGACTTACAGGAGTGGATTCACTGGCAATCGCCATAGGCACATCCCACGGCGCATACAAGTTCAAGGGAGAGCCCTATCTTGACATCGAGAGACTCAAGGTCATCCACGGACTGATCCCCAACACACCTCTGGTGCTTCACGGCGCATCATCCGTCCTTAAGGAATTCGTGGATATGTGCAACGAGTACGGCGGAAGCGTGCCCGGAGCCCAGGGAGTTCCCGAGGAGATGATCAAGGAAGCAGTCAAGCACGGCGTCTGCAAGGTCAATATCGACACAGACCTGAGACTGGCCATGACAGCAGAGATCAGGAAGTTCTTCATTGAGAATCCCTCCGAGTTCGACCCCAGGAAGTATCTGGGACCCGGACGTGACGCCATCACCAGGATGGTCCGCCACAAGATCAAGGACGTACTCAACTGCAGCAACAGAAAATAATCAAGATCTTTTGTCCGCCCCGACCGTAAGGTCAGGGCGGTTTACACATTATGCTTTACGGAGGTTATTTATGAAAATAGCTATTTTAAACGGAAGCCCCAGAGCGGTCAATACATCTGCTATGGTAAATGCTTTTGCAGAAGGCGCAAGGGAAGCAGGACACGAGGTTGAGATCCTTCACGTTGGAAGAATGAAGATCAACGGCTGCCTGGCATGCGAGTACTGCCACACCAAGGGTGAGGGCACCTGCGTCCAGAAGGACGACATGGATAAGGTGATGCCGGCCTACAAGGAAGCTGACATGATAGTATATGCGTCACCGATCTACTATTTCACCATGGCTGCACAGACACTGGCTGCAATCCAGAGAGTGTATGCCATCGGAAAGCCCGCAAAGGCCACCAAGTCCGCACTTCTTCTGAGCTCAGGCTCACCTGGTGTCTACGACAGCGCCATAGCTCAGTATAAGGCGATGCTGGCTTATACCGGAGTTGAGGATACAGGGATCTTCACCGCTGCAGGTGAGGAGAACGGCTCCGAAGCAAAGCTCAACGAGATCAGAGAATTCGCAAAAACACTGTAAAAACTAAGCGCAAAGGCCGCCCTGGTACAGAGGTACCAGGGCGTTTTTGTTGTACACTTTAGTGGAGGTTCCGAGGACGGTAGTCCGAGGAACAAGAAACCACCGGCTATGCCGGTGCGCTTAAGCGTCTTTAGATCAAAGCAAAAAA
>ONAY01000013.1 GCA_900315895.1 uncultured Eubacteriales bacterium | reverse complement strand
AAACAAAGAGAAATACGGGGAAAACAAATTAAACCAGAAGTTAGTCTTGCAAAATATCCGGGCAATGATCTGACCCGAAGTTAGTTTTGCAATCAACCTTTTGATATTTTTTCTGAAAACAATGTCCAATTTCGCGTTAAAAATGGATTTAGTATTATGAAAGGGGGTGAGAATGTGAAGGGAGTATTGTTCTATAAACAGATCAACAGGTCTTAGCAGTTTCAACATTCACGAGATGATATGGAGGTAGTAAAATGAAGAACTGTCTGAAAAAAAGTATCATTACGATGCTGGTGACGATAATGAGCATGGTCTATGCATTTTCACCAGCATATGCAACTGACAACATAAGTGAAAGTGATAAGAACGAACTATATAGTTCAACGAAAGCATTTGGCGATAGCATGGCAATTGTTGCTGCTGATCTAAACTCTTTTACTTCAACTATTGAAAAGTCGGTTGAGATTGTTACTATAAAGGATTTAAGAGATTTTGTGGGCAACAGATATGCTGTGGCAGAATGCTCTCCAACAGGGTATATTATATACAACTACAAAAACAGTTCGATAGTTGAGTATTCGGAATACGCAGATAGCCCTTACTTGAATTGTGAAGGTGATTTGTATTATTGTGGTCCAATGGAGTACTACGAAAAAACAGCTGACAATTGCTTCATTAATACTATTACGGGTACATGCGTTGACGAAAAAACACTAGAGATATACGAAACCGCTTCAAAAGAGCTTCAAGAGGGGCTGATTAAGGATAGTCACAAACAATCTATTAATCGTGAACGGAACAGTTCCCCCAAGAGTATTACTTATACATATGTTGGAGGACACAAGAATTTCTACTACAACCTTACATCAAGCAGCCAGATGGGTTATTATGTTCCTACCGGAAGCGATGGAATTTGTGGTTATATTGCTGCAGGTCTTGTCTTGCTCTATCATGATTATTATTTCAACAATAACTATATCGTTAACAGTACGTATCTTGCATCTGGCGGACAGGCATTTAATGGAATAGGATTTACTCAGAGATTATATTATATTGGAACTGTCAATTTAAGCTATGATGATACACTAACTGCAGGTCAAGCGGCAAATGTGATGAAAAAATATCTGTCTCTCGATCGTAATATTACAATTAATTACTGGAGTGCGGTGAACCCCTCTTTGGTTCAAATCAGAAACCAAATCAGTTATCATGGCACACCGGTTATTTACGAGAATAAGTTTGTAAACCCGAGCAATACTTCCCAAACAGTGCATCATGATGTTGTTGTATATGGGTATACAAATGACGACAGGTTGGTAGTTCACTTTGGTTGGCCGGGCAGGTCTCATATAGTATGCACGGGGACGGCTCTGCTTATTTGGAACTCCACGGCAAGTGCTATAGCCAACTATTCATGAAAAGGAGGTAGGAGATGAAGCGGTTCATTAAGGTCGCAGCACTATTACTTGTTCTGACCCTTATTTGTATGGTTCCTTCGTATTGTGGCGGTGCACCGGGCAGAAATCCATGGCACAGATATGACAGTATTTATATCAGAGATTTACCAAGCGGAGATCAGATCTTCATCCCTCTAAAATGCAAAATATGGGGTGATCCTGTAAGGTGTCACTTCGGTGCAAAAGTATCGCCGGAAATGATACTTAGTCTGGTTGAGGATCAAATTGGTGCTTCTATAAAGATTTCAATTTTTAAGTCGTCAGATGATGTCAAAGGTTATCTGTTGGAAATACCAGGAGAACATACCATATTCCAAAACTTCTACGCAACAGGGCGAGATTATCATAAAGAGGGCCTCATGGAATACGAGATGCAGGGATGCGATGTGATGCTGGTCCCAGACGGAGACATCGAAAGGGAAACTATGATCATGTTTCCTCTGGTAGTGCTGGACACACCATATGATGATTATTCATTCTATCCTGAGCAGCTTCAGACCGACAAGCCATACAAACTCATCGAAACGGACATAGAAGGTATAATAACAAATTATCCGGAACTCCTGGAGGAGTTCTACGATAAGTTGGAATGCTACTCTGTGGAACGCATTTCTAATGAAGAACTGCTTGTAACTGCAGATGCCGAATATATCAAAAGTCTTTACAGCCTTCATGACTATAATTCGCCTTCGAGATCATTCTATCTTGGAAGTTTTGTGATCAAGGTCAAGGATGGATCTGTGTACTTTAAAATATGGCAGTAAAACAAGCATATGGAGACGGCATGAGTCTTGGAGCACGGACTCATTCCTCCACACAAAAACCGCTGTGAGCCCTCAATTCTCAAGGACCCCAGCGGTTTTTTAGCAACATTTTGTCCTATTTCGATGTCCTGCTGCCCGGCTTCACTACGGGTATCTTACCCTCCTTGCAGAGGGGGCAGTCATCTGCCTCGTATACAGGGAACTGCAGTTTCACTGCGCTGTAAACCGGAAGGCTGAAATCGCAGTCCGGGCCTCTTCTGTCCGCTATGCAGGCGACGGCCACCACCTTGGCACCGAAGGCTTCCAGAGCTTCCACCGTCTCCATGGTGGACTTGCCTGTGGTTACCACGTCCTCAGTGATCAGTATGCGGTCATTTTCGTTTACTTCGAAGCCGCGTCTGAGCTGCATGATTCCGTCTTTTCTCTCTGTGAACAGGCTCTCCAGGCCCAGCTGTCTTCCAAGCTCATAGGATACTAACACCCCGCCCATGGCAGGACCCACAAGCTTGGTTATGCCCAGATCCTTCACCTGCTCAGCCACCGTTGCCAGAACCTGTGCGGACAGGTCCGGGAACCTGAGGAGCTTGGCGCACTGACAGTATCCCGAAGAGTGTTTTCCTGATGACAGAAGGAAGTGCCCTTCCAGAAAAGCCCCACAGGACTTGAGTATCTCCAGATTATTGTTGTTTTCCATTGGAACCTCTCCTTCCTTATACGATGCCTCTTATATCCTGAATGTTCTTCAGGCCCTTTTTTTCGGCATATTCTTCCAATCCTTTAATAATATCTACCATGGCCATGGGGTCTCTGAATGTGGACGCTCCCACCTGCACAGTTGAAGCCCCTGCCATAATGAAAGCTATAGCATCCTCGGCTGTTGCTATACCGCCCAGACCTGACACGGGAATGTTCACCGCATGAGCGACCTGGTGCACCATCCTCAGCGCTATTGGCATGATGGCCGGTCCCGAAAGCCCCGCATAAACGTTGTTGAAAACTGCCTTCTCCGCTCTGACGTCTATGGCCATCCCCAGAACGGTATTGATCAGTGCCAGCCCGTCTGCCCCAGCCTCTTCGCAGGCCTTGGCCACTGCTATGATGTCCCCTGCATTGGGGGTGAGTTTCACCATGAGCGGATGCCTGGTCACCGCTTTGACCTTTGCTGTAATGTCCGCTGCCTGATCAGGGTCCGTCCCGAAAGCCATGCCTCCTGACTTCACATTGGGGCATGATATGTTCAGTTCCAGTATGTCGATGTCGCAGCCATTCAGCATCTCTGCCCCTGTTAAATAGTCTTCCTCGGAGTGCCCTCCAAGATTGGCTATTACCGCACATCCCAGTTTGCGCATCTCAAGAGCCTCGTGAGATACGAAATGCTCTACTCCCGGGTTCTCCAGACCGATGCTGTTGAGCATGCCCATGGGCGTCTCCCACACCCTGATGCCGGCGTTTCCGCGGCTGGGTCTAAGAGTCAGTCCCTTGGATGAGACAGCTCCCAAAATCGAAGGATCGAAATATTCCTCATATTCTCTCCCGAATCCGAAGGTGCCCGAGGCGGCGATCACAGGGTTCTTCATCTGAACTCCCAGGAATTCCGTTCTCAAAAGATCATTCCCCAAGTCCGGTCACCTCCTCATATCTGAAGCAAGGGCCGTCCTTGCAGACTCTTTTGCTTCCATTAGCGGTATCGATGTTGCAGCCGAGGCACGCCCCCATTCCGCAGGCCATTCTGCTCTCAAGGGATACGATGAGTTCTGCCCCCGCTTCCCTTGCTTTCCTGGCTGCAGCCCTCATCATGGGGTCAGGTCCGCACGCAAAATATACAGTCCCCGGCTCGAACCTGACGTCATCAGTGACGTATCCGCCCACGTTGATGACCAGTTCCTCCGCCACCTCTGAGAATTCCTTTCTAAGGATGGGCTCATCCGTGAATCCCAAATGGATCTTCACGTGAGCACCGGTCTTTTTCAAAGCCTTTGCCAGACCGTACATGGGCGCGATCCCCATGCCTCCTCCGATCAGGACGGCCTTTCTGGTCTTTTCCAGCGGAAGGACCCGTCCGAAGCCGTTTCCCATGGGCCCGAACATGAATATATCATCTCCGGACTCAAGGCGGGAGAAGGCATCCGTGCCCTTGCCCACAACCTTGTACAGAAAAGTCCAGACACCGTTTTCCCAATCCATTACGCTGATGGGTCTGGCGAGAAAAAGGCCATCTCCCTCGGGTCTCAGCATGACGAACTGTCCCGGGCGAGGCGCCTGGATATTAGAGCTCACCCGCATGAGAAAGATGCCTTCTGCAAGTTTTTTGTTATCGATTATCAGAGCCATTGTTCTATGTCCTGTTTCATGTCCAGTACGGCTTGTTTTACGTGATCAGTATAGTCTTCGCCCTCTGTCTTGCCCTTGTGGGCGGTTATCAGACCTCTGGAGGAATTCACCACACCGCACACACCGTTTCTAAAGAATGATGCGATATCCTTGCCGGTGCCCCCCTGGGCTCCGTAGCCCGGGATCAGCAGGAAGGTGTGTGGCATAACTTCCCTTATGGTCTCGAATTCCTCGGGATAGGTCAGGCCGGTGACAGCTCCGATGGCGCTGAATCCGCTCTGTCCGGTGAAGGGCCTTCCCCACTCAGCCACCTTGCGGGCCATCTTCACATAGAGGGGCTCGCCGTCTTCTGTCATATTCAGGTCCTGGAAGTCTACACCACTCTTGTTGGATGTTTTGACCAGGACGAACAGGCCCTTGTTTTTCTCAAGGAATGGATAGTAGGGCGAGACCGCATCCTCTCCCATGTAGGCGTTTACAGTGATCATGTCCGCCTCGAAATCCCCGGTGAAATGTCCCAGAGCATACTGCTGGGCAGTGGATGAGATGTCTCCGCGCTTCACGTCAGCTATTACGATGGACCCCTTGGATCTGATGTACTTAAGGGTCTTGGAGTAGGCAGTCATTCCGTCCAGTCCAAGGGCCTCATAAAATGCGACCTGAACCTTGTAACAGCCCACCAGATCATAGGTGGCGTCCACTATCCTTCTGTTGAATTCGAATATCTTCTCGCCTGTTGAGATATCCCTGTCAGCGATGAAGGAGGGTATGTATTCCGGTCTGGTGTCCAGACCCAGACATACGCAACTCTTCTTCTTAACTTCATCTAGTAAAATATCCGTTATCATAAAGCGTCTCTCCGTTCACTATGGTCTTCATGACTTCTCCCAGTATCTCCCTGCCGTCAAAGGGCGTATTGTGGGATCTGGAGATCATTTCGTCTTTCCTCAAAATACGTTTTTTCTCTGTGTCGACGACCATCAGATCTGCCCTCATTCCCGGGCTTAGGAGGCCTCTGTCCGTGAAACCAAGCCTGAGGGCTGTGTTCAGTGATCCCATCCTTGAGAGTGTTGTCAGAGGGATCCCGTTGTCATGGAAGATCTTCCAGTCGATGGCGAAGGCGAACTCTATTCCGGAGATGCCTGCCATCCCCTTTTCCTTGTCCTCTACGGTGTGGGGCGCATGGTCCGTGCAGAGGCAGTCTATGAGCCCTGCTCTGATACCTTCTATCAGGGCAAGCCTGTCCTCTTCAGTCCGTATTGAGGGGTTCACTCTGTAATCCAGGCCTGACGCAAAGATGTGGTGAGGAGTGACCTCGCAGGTTATTGGAAGTCCCCTTCCCTTAGCTTCTGCGATCATGTCCAGAGTACCCTTGCGGCTGATGTGCCCCGTGTGAAGATTGCCTCCCGTTTCCTTCAGAAGTTCTATATCTCTCCTTACAGTGGCTCTCTCAGGCTGGCAATGAGTACTGATGACAAATCCGTATTTTGCGGAAGCTTTAAGAAGCTTCTCCATGAACCAGTCACTGAAGATGGTCTTGCCGTCATTGGATATCACGTTGGTTACCTTGGAAAGGGCTTCCCAGTCCGTAGGTACTTCGTCGTTCAATCCAATGCCCGCCGCTGCGGCCTGCACCAGAGTGCAGAGTTTCAGGCTATCAGCCTTATCCAAATTCCCTTGGATGAGATCAGGAGTCTCCAGCACCGGCGAGGTGTTTGCCATGGCGCAGACTGTGGCAGTGCCGCCTTTCAGGGCTGCGCGCATACCTGTCTCCATGGATTCCTTCTGGGTCTGTCCCGGATCCCTCAGGTGCACGTGGGTGTCCACCAGAGCAGGCATCACGGTGAGCCCGTTAAGATCCTCTGTCTCAGCCATGGATAGTTCCGATGGCAGCTCGTCGGGTCTCCCGAAGAACAGTATCCCTTCGCCCTCTGTTCCGTAGACCAGAGTTCTTTCATTTTTTGCGTATGCCCCCTCCGCATCAGCGAAGGAGGCATTTATAAATCTCTTAAGCATGTTATTAAAGTTTGGTGCGAGCCTCGCAGTACTCGCAGGCATAAAGTTTGTTCTTCTTATCCACCAGATCGAACCTGACGTTTGCGATCTTCTCTGTGTTTGTGATGCATCTGGGGTTGGGGCACTTCAAGATGCCTACAACGGACTTGGGCAGAGTGAGCTTGACCTTCTTGAAAAGCTTTCCGTCCTTGATGTAGTTTACGGAAACGTCCGGGTCGATGAGGCCCAGTATGTCGAAGTTGATCTCGAGAGGAGTCTCGATCTTGATCAGGTCCTTGACACCCATCTTTTCACTGGGTACGTTTCTCATGAGAACTACTACATCGTTTATCTTATCAAGGCCCAGCTGTTGGAATATCTTGTATCCCTGGCCGGCTTTGATGTGGTCTATTACTATTCCTTCTTTTATCTTGGATACGTTGATCATCGCTGTTCCTCCCTTATTTTGCCAGACCTTCGTCAAGACCCAGAAGCTTCATGATCAGGGCCATTCTGACATACATTCCGAACTTGACCTGATTGAAATACACTGCCCTCGGATCTTCATCCACGTCGGTGGAGATCTCGTTTACTCTCGGAAGCGGATGCATTACGATCATGTCATCTTTTGCCTTGTCCAGCTTGTCTCTGGTGAGGATAAAGAAGTCCTTCAGTCTGAGATATTCTTCCTCGTTGATGAAACGTTCTCTCTGAACTCTGGACATGTAGAGAATATCAAGACCGGGGATGGATGACTCCAGATCCTCTGTTTCCGTGAAGGGGACGTTTCTGTCTCTGCATGTCTCCTTGATGTATTCAGGCATTCTCAGTTCTTTGGGAGAGATGAATACGAACTCCACTCCTTCGTATCTGGACATGGTGTTTACCAGAGAGTGGATGGTACGTCCGAACATCAGGTCTCCGCATACTCCGATCTTGAGGTGGTCGAAGCGCTTCTTGTAGTGACGGATGGTAAGAAGGTCCGTCATGGTCTGTGTGGGGTGCTGATGTCCGCCGTCTCCTGCGTTGATAACAGGGCAGTCTGTGTTGTTTGCGATGTGGTAAGCTGTTCCTTCCTTGGGATGACGGACCACGATGATGTCTACGAACTGTGATACTGTTCTGGCAGTATCAGCTACGGTCTCACCTTTGGCAGTTGAGGATGTTGAGGGATCCGAAAACCCTATGACCGATCCACCCAGTCTGTTCATGGCAGTCTGGAAAGAGAACTGCGTTCTGGTGGAGGGCTCGTAAAACAGCGTAGCCATCACTTTGTGGCGCGCTGCCTCGTTGAAACGGTCAGGGTCCTCCACTATCCTGTCCGCCAGCTGCATGAGCTCTTCGATCTCATCCACAGAGAAATCCGTGGGAGCAATAAGGTTCCGGTCTTTGAGCATTGTTTTCCTCCTTATAGATCATTAAATAAATTATTATCCATTTCGCTCTCCTCGAGAGGAGTCCCTATGTATTTGTCATGCTTTGACATCATCTTCACGTCTCTGATAGCCAGGAAGAACATTAAAGCTATGAATGCAAGGAATACCAGACTCAGCCCTGTGTATGTGGCAGTGAAATCGTAAACGCCGTGCATTATGGTAGGTATGATCAGGGCAAGCCTTCTGCAGCGCTTGGATTTGCCCGGCTCTCCCATGAAATCGTACCTTTTGGCCATTCCATACCAGACTCCCATGAACACTGCGAAGCTGGCGTGCCCCGGAATGGCGGTGAACGCTCTCACTATACCCGTTTCGAAGCCATAGATGGCCACATACTGGATGTTTTCCCACAGAGCGAACCCAAGGCTTATGAACACTGAGTAGATGACACCGTCGAAGGTGCAGTTGAAGTTGGACGACCTCCAGGTCCTCCACTTAAGGATTATATATTTCGAGAATTCTTCAGAAAGTCCTACTATGATGAAGTACAGGACCAGATTGTATGCCAGACTCCCCTCCCCAAGAGGCGCAATTACATACGTACCGGCAGTTTCCAGCGCCACAGCTATGGCCGTGCTCAAAATGCCCCACAGTACAAGTCCGATCAGAACACCCCAGGGTTCTTTTTCGATCCTATCGGCTTTGTAGACCTGAAGCATGAGATACAGAGCAGGAACTACTGCAATAACCATGAGAAGAGGATTTAATGATAAAGTATACATATCTGACCTTTCGCAAAAAACCAAGACAATAAACTATGAAAATTATACATTACAGATTCGATGTACGCAAACTGTTTTGAACAAAACATGTGAAGGTGATATAATATTTTTGTGAGGAAATACTAAAGCAAAGTTTTGATCGGGAGATACAGATGCAAACTGTTTTTATTATCAACCCTGCAGCAGGTGCGGGAAATGACTTTAGGGATCTGATGAGCGGGATCGCTCTTCTTAAAGAAAAAGCAGGCGAAAAGGTTTCAGTCTATGAGACCAGAGGCGTTGGAGACGCGGAGATGTTCGTCAGGAAGACTCTGGAGGAGCATCCCGATGATATGCTGTTTGTTGCCTGCGGAGGCGACGGAACTCTCAACGAGGTACTCAACGGAGCCCGTGGTTTCAATAATGCCGTGATATCAGTGTACCCCTCAGGCACAGGAAACGACTTCGTAAGGAACTTCCCGGAGGCCGGGAACTTCAAGGATCCATCCGCCATTGCCAATGGTCGGGAGGTGCTGTGTGACGCCATTGAGGTGTCGGGAGTCATGGACGGCAAGTACCAGACCAGGCTCTGCGCCAACATGATAAATATAGGATTCGATGCCAATGTAGTGGAGAAGAGCTTTGATCTGAAGAAGAAGCCCTTCTTCTCGGGTTCTATGGCTTACCTGGGCGGTGTGTTCACTACCCTTCTGAAGAAGAAGGGTGCCGATCTCAGGATCATTGCCGATGGCGAGACTCTGGCGGACGGCGAGATACTTTTGACATCCCTGGCCAACGGGTCCTACTGCGGAGGTGGGGTGAAGTCCAATCCCTACGCATCACTTCAGGACGGGTCTATCGATATGTCCGTGGTCCGGAATATTTCCAGAACTGAATTTCTAAAGCTTTTCCCGAAATACAAAAAGGGAGTCCATCTGGAACTCCCCGGAATTGAAAGAATAATAACCAATCTGAAAGCAAATGAGATCACCATCTCTCCCTTTAACGGAACCATGACCGTATCAATAGATGGTGAGATCAGCCACGATGCCGAGCTTCACATCAAAGTGATCCCCGGAGCCTTCAGATTCATGGTCCCGGTCAAGGCCTGAGCTGCCAGTCCACTGGTTTCTGTCCGGTGAGCTCCAAATACCTGTTGGCCTTGGAGAAATACCTTCCTCCGAAGAAGCCTCTCGTGGCTGACATGGGACTGGGGTGAGCGCCCGTTAGGATCAGATGGTCCGGATTCGAAATAAGAGAAGTTTTAGCTCCTGCATTCTGTCCCCAGAGGATGAAGACCAGGGGCTTTTCTCTTTGGTCAAGAATCCGGATGATCTCGTCGGTGAAGGTCTCCCAGCCCTTGCCCTTGTGTGACATGGGCTGCCCTTCTCTCACGGTCAGCGTGGCGTTCAGAAGGAGCACCCCCTGCTGCGCCCAGTCCGCAAGAAAGCCGTGATTCGGCTGGGTGATACCCAGGTCGTCATGCTGCTCCTTGTAGATGTTTCTGAGCGACGGCGGAATGGTCACCCCCTTATTCACCGAGAAGCAGAGCCCGTGAGCCTGTCCCGGGTTAAAATAGGGGTCCTGACCCATTATGACCACCTTAGTATCATCGTAGGAGGAATACTTCAGCGCATTGAAAATATCATCCCTGGGCGGGAACACGGTGTATGCCGCATATTCACCGTCCAGAAATGTCTGAAGCTTCCTGAAATATTCTTTTGAAGTTTCTTCACGGAGGATGTCCTCCCAGTCATTTCCTGTCTGTATCATGATCCAATTATATCACGGTTTATGTTTTTTGTAATGCTGATATAATTCTTCCGTTGCCAGAGCGAACTTCGTCACCGCGAAATCTTTTCCTTCGGGGTAAACGTACCAGGTGTCCGTCAAGGTATTGAGATCCACACAGTCACCGTATTTGCCCAGGTATTCATACTCTATGTGGCAGGAGTAAAGATCCGGCACGCTGCGGTCCATGGTGAGGTGCCCGTACTTTCCGTCTACCTCCACATGGAAGCCGCCCATATCGTGTCGCATGGTGCCCCGGCCGATGTCTATGTAGCCTTTTGAGTCCGGCAGGGACTTGACGTGCACCGGTCCTTCGAAATGATAGGTGCCGTTCTCCACTTCCCGCCTTACATTCCTGCGCTCCCACTCGTACCAGTCGGGGATGTGGATGTATCCGTCCTCTCCCGTTAATTCGGTCTTAGGTCCGCCCGACAGTCTTCCCAGAGCATCCATCTGCCATTCTGCGCCGCAGGCTTCACAGCGCAGTACGGTGCCTGAGGAAGTCATGCGGTATTCCCTGCCGCATACGGGGCACTGATAGAGCACCTTGTGCAGGCCCTCTGCCCGCTTCGGATCGGTTATCTCGATGCCCTTTTCCAACTGCCACCTGAAATCGTCGTACTGAAACGCCTCATTGATCCTGCGGTTTATTTCTTCCACAGGGAGGCTTGCCGCCTCTTCAGCGGTGAGCAAAAGTGTGAGCTCAGCCTCTGTGGGTATCTTCTGGTCCCCCAGTCTCCAGAAAGGCGAATTCACGTGATGTCCGTGACAGATCAGCGTCACCACCGGCACCTTCAACATCTTGCAGAACTTGCCCAGCGACTCCGGAAGGACTGCTGTGGTGCCGCAAAGTGAATATCTGGCCTCCGGATAGATCACAGGCACGTCTCCGTTTTCAACCACCTGTTTCAGCTGGCGTACCAGAACCACATCCTTGGTGAACTTACGCTTCATGATGCATCCTGTGCGCCTCATCAGGCCCTCACGGCTGATGAAACCGTCCTTCCCCATAGGCATGGTGAACCCGTCTATGGCTACTACGAAGTTGGCTCTCGCCGGATAGATCGCAGCAGACGCCACGAAGAAGTCAAAGAAGGCATTGTGATTGCAAAGCAGTATATACGGAGGTTTCAATCCTGTTATCCCTTTTCTGGTGATAATGGTATGGTGCTTCCTGAGCTGTATGGCGCTGGCAGCACGTATTATATCTCTGAATATCAGCCACTGGCGAACCGGAGCATTCTTCATATGATCTCTCCCAATTCATGAAAATTAGCATTTTCTTAACACTTTAAGATTACCATAAACTATCTCTATTGCAAAGAGCCTCCGCCATATTTATCAAGTATTTCTCATATCTGTTGACTGGATGCGGATGTTTTGTTGTATAATTTTCTTGAGGAGCAAAAAATGAAAAAGCACGCCATAATTCCCATCTTCATATCTCATCGGGGCTGCCCCAATGACTGCGTTTTTTGCAATCAGAAGAAGATCACCGCCCGTGAGGGCGACGTGACCCCCGAGGACGTAAGGTCCACCATCGACCAGTGGCTCACCACCCTTCATGGTGTGGAGACAGTGGAGGTGTCTTTCTACGGCGGTTCCTTCACCGGCATCCCCATGGACCAGCAGACCGCCTTCCTTGAGATCGCCAAGGACTACAAGGACAGAGGTCTCATAGACATGATCCACCTCTCCACCCGGCCCGACTACATCGACTGCGAGATCCTGGACAATCTGAAGGCTCATTCAGTGGATGTCATCGAGCTTGGAGTCCAGAGTTTCTCCGACGAGGTGCTCAGGCTTTCGGGGCGAGGCCACGATGCAGCCTGTGTTTACCGTGCCTGCGACCTTATCAAGTCCTACGGTTTCACCCTGGGGATCCAGCTCATGATCGGGCTTCCGGGAGACAGCCGTGATACCTGCATTCAGTCTGCTCTTGAGACCGTTAAGATCCATCCCGAGATCGCCAGGATCTATCCCACGGTGACCATCAGGGATACGGAGCTCTACAGAATGATGGAACGGGGCCAATATCAGCCCCTTGATCTTAGCGAGGCCGTGGAGCGAGCCAAGGAGATGTATCTCATTCTGGAGGGAAACGGCATCAACGTTATCCGCGTTGGTCTCAAAGCATCCGAGATCATGGAGGACCAGATCGGCTTCCACCCCGCCTTCCGGCAGCTCATGGAATCTGAGATCGCAAGGGACTCCATAGAAGCCCAGCTGGCCGCCATGTCCTACAAAGGCGAGCCCCTCAGCCTCCTGGTCAGAGCCAACTCCCGATCCTTCTCTAACATCTACGGTCACAAGGCCATGAACAGTGAATACTTCCAAAAAAAATATCCGCGCCTTCGTTTAAAAGGCGCGTTGGATGATGATCTAAGTGACGAGGTATACGTTCTCACTCCGTGGGAAGACCCTCTTTGATCCTTTGAACAATAGGAGCTATCTGGCTGCGGTCCACAAGGTCGCAGCCTTTTTCGATCCTCTCCCTCAAAAGCTTCTGTGCCTCTGTCATGGAAGCCCCCTGGCTGTCCAGCATCTTAAGGGTCAGTCCGATGACTGCCTTGTCTCCTCCCTTTACCATGGCCGGATCATATCTTCCGTCCAGCATGTAAAGTTCCACCTGTCTCAGCCATTTCTTGTCAAAGTTCACATATCTTAAGTCCTTCTCAGCCTGCGGGTCTCCCAGACTGATCCCTACCGCAAAAAATACTATCCTCTTGGTGGGCTTGTACATATCGGGCTGGTAGTCCGCGTTACTGTCGTGGGCAGCGTAGAACCAATCCTTGAAATACATCTTGGAAAGCTTGATGAACTTGTCTATGCCTTCGATACCGCCTGCATGTACTCCGCCGCCGAAGATTATGTTGGTATTCTCGGCTATGTCGGATTTTTTTGCCTGGTCCAGCTCCAGTAACGGGCACTGAAGATCATCAGCGATCCACTGGGCGTACTGTGCAGCGGTACCGTATTTACTTTTGTAGATGACTATGGTGTCCTGCATTGTGATCCTTCCCGGGTTTACTTGCTGAGCACATCGATCAGCCTGTACATTTCTTCCTTGAACTCTCTCTTCATGTGAAGAGCATCTTCCAGCTCTACGGAGATGATGTGGTTGTCCACCATGCCTATAGCCTTGGATGGCGAGTCGTTGTGAAGCAGGTCTACGGCCTTTGCGCCGCAGAGAGTACCAAGATTCCTGTCGTTAAGAGTGGGGCTGCCGCCTCTCTGAAGGTAGGACAAGACCACAAGCTTGGTGTCCTTGCCTGTGTGATCCTGGACGTATTTCACCAGTTCGTTGCTTTCGATGGGTGAGCCTTCGGCCTTGATTATTATGGAGTGGAGCTTGCCCTTTCTCATGCCGTCCATGATCTTGACGCAGAGGGCATTAAGGTCCAGCTCCTTCTCAGGCACCAGCACATATTCTGCGCCTCCGGCCAGCCCGGAGAAAAGTGCTATGTCGCCGCATTGCCTTCCCATTACCTCCACTATGGTGGTCCTGTTGTGGGATGAGGATGTGTCTCTCAGTTTGGATATAGCATCCAGCACCGTGGTGACGGCAGTATCGAAGCCTATGGTGAAATCGGTATAGCCCAGGTCATTGTCGATGGTTCCCGGGATCCCCATTACGGTGATGCCTCTCTTGGCCAGCTCCAGTCCGCCCCTGAAGGTTCCGTCTCCCCCGATTATTACCAGGCCCTCAACGCCGTATGTCTTAAGTACTCCTGCCGCATGGTCTACCCACTTGTCTTCCATGAAGCGGGCGCTCCTTGCAGACTTCAGCACCGTGCCTCCTCTGTGCATGATATCTCCCACAGAGTATCTGTCCATGAGGCGGAAGTCTCCATCCAGAAGGCCCTCGTAACCTCTCTCTATTCCGTATACCTCCATGCCGCAGTCAAGTCCGCACCTGACCACAGCTCTTATGGCTGCGTTCATGCCCGGGGCATCTCCGCCGCTTGTGAGTACGCCGATCCTATTCATATCATTACCTCGTTTCTTCCGATATCTTTACATTTTCTGAGCCCAAAAGTCCAATGAGCTGGTTCTCAAGAGACTTGGACATGGCTATTCCCATGGTCTTGGAGGCCGCCTTCCCTCCCGGGAGATAAATATATATCTTCCAAAGATCCTCGCCCATATGTCTTTCGAGGGCGATCTTGATGTGCTCTGTTGCGATCCGAGGGTCCATTCCTCCCGATATCCTGAGCTTCATCGTGCCTTTGGTGCTTATTTTGGCCTTCGGTTCCGGCTCTTCATGGACAGGCATCTTCGGCCTCAGGTCTTCGCCGATGTTTTCGGAGGGATGTGACATTGCTCCGTCAGGTCTCAGCTCATATATGTCCTCAGCCAGTATCTTTGCGGCCTCTCCTTCCTTGAAGTCCAGCCTGCCCCTTATGTTTATGATCTTGTCGGGATCGGTCAGGGCTGCCGCCTTGGTGTAGGTCTTGGGGAACACCACCGCCTCGTATGATCCGTAAAGGTCTTCCATAGTGAGGAAGGCCATCATGGCGCCGGACTTGGTTATCTGAGTCTTTCTTGAGGAAACTATACCGCAGACCGATACTCTCATGCCGTCCTTGAGCTTGACGCTGACATTACCCTGCTGATATTCTTCCTCAGCGTGCATCATGTCATCTGATGTGACTGAACTGAGCCTCTTCATCACATTCTCATAATCCGCCAGAGGATGGTCGGAGAGATATACTCCCAGCATCTCCTTTTCCATGAACATGCTGACTTCTCTGGAGAATGGCTTGATGTCCGGAAGTTCGGTCTTCACCGCATCCATTCTGCCTCCTGCCATGTCGAAGAGGGATATCTGGCCCTTTACGTTCTTTTTGGCCTCGTTCTGAGCAGTCTCCATCAGGCTCTCGTAGATGCCCAGCATGGCAGCCTTGTTGTCTGAGAAGCAGTCTAAGGCTCCTGCCTTTATGAGGGATTCCACTGCCTTCTTGTTCACCTCGGTTATGTCCAGGTTCCTGATGAAGGTGAAAATATCCTTAGGCAGGCCCTTTTGCTCTCTGGTCTTAATGATGGCTTCGATGGCTCCGTCTCCCACGTTCTTGACGCCTCTTAAGCCGAACCTTATGGATCCGTCCTTTACGGTGAACTTGGCGTAGGACATGTTCACATCCGGCGGAAGCACCTTGATCCCCATGTCATGGCAGTTTCTGATGTACCTTGCGGTCTGTTTGAAATCGCCCATTACCGATGTCATGAGGGCTGCCATGAATTCTGTAGGATAGTAGTGCTTTAGGTATCCGGTCTCATATGCCAGCACCGCGTAGGCTGCCGCATGGGACTTGTTGAAAGCGTAGGACGCGAAGGTCACCATGTCCTCGAAGATCACCTCCGCAGCTTCCCTGGAAATGCCATTTCTCACGCAGCCTGCTATCTCCACAGTACCGTCATCCGCCACCTTGCCGTTTATGAAATATTCCTTTTCCTTGAGCATCACGTCATGCTTCTTCTTGGACATGGCGCGTCTCACAAGGTCTGATCTTCCGTAGCTGTATCCGCCCAGATCCCTTACTATCTGCATAACCTGCTCCTGGTAGACCAGGCAGCCGTAGGTCACGTCCAGGATGGGTGCCAGCTTGTCGGTGACATATTTGATCTTCTCCGGGTGTTTTTTGTTCTCGATGTATTTGGGGATGGAGTCCATGGGACCCGGCCTGTACAGGGATATTCCTGCCACGATGTCTTCAAAGCAAGTGGGTCTCAGATTCTTCATGAACTGAGTCATGCCGCTGGATTCCAGCTGGAAGACTCCCGAGGTATTTCCCTGGGCGATCATCTCGTATACTTCTGGATCGTCATAGCCCATCTTGGAAAAGTCTATATCTATGCCGTGTTCTTTTTTGATGAGTTCCAGAGCATCCCTGATGACCGTAAGGTTACGGAGCCCCAGAAAGTCCATTTTGAGCAGGCCCAGTTCCTCTATGGTGGTCATGGTGAACTGAGTGGCCGGTCCCTTGTCCGAAAGGTACAGCGGCACGTATTCGTCTATGGGAAGCTTGGAGATCACCACTCCCGCAGCGTGGGTGGAGGCGTGTCTGGGCATGCCCTCCAGCGCCATGGCCATGTCCACTATGCGTCTGGCTTCTTCATCCCCCTCATACAAAGGCTTCAGTTCAGAGCCCGGCATGTCCAGAGCTTTCCTCAGGGTCATATCCAGTTCGAAGGGTATGGCCTTTGCGATCTGATCAGCTTTGGCATAGGTGGCTCCCAGGACTCTTGCTACGTCCCTCACCGCCATCTTGGCCTTCATGGTTCCGAAGGTTATGATCTGGGAGACCCTGTCATGTCCGTACTTGCGGGTAACGTAGTCTATGACCTCGCCTCGCCTCTCATAACAGAAGTCCACGTCTATATCCGGCATGCTGACCCTCTCCGGGTTCAAGAACCTTTCGAAGATAAGGCTGTATCTTATGGGGTCGATATCGGTGATCCTCATGGAGTAGGCCACGATGGATCCTGCGGCGGAGCCCCTTCCCGGGCCCACCATTATGCCGTTCTGTTTGGCATAGTTTATGAAATCCCAGACGATGAGAAAGTATTCCACATAGCCCATCTTGACGATGGTGTCTATCTCGTAGTTCATCCTCTCCTGAAGTTCCGGGCTGTTCGCCCTCTCCCCGTATCTCTCTATCAGACCCTTGTGGCAGAGCTCCTTGAAGTACTCCTCGTTGGTCTTGCCTGATGGCGCAACAAACTCCGGCAGGTGGTACTCTCCGAACTTGAAGTCAAAATTGCACCTGTCGGCTATGATCTCAGTGTTCTCTATGGCTCCCGGGATGTCTCCGAAAAGCTCCCGCATCTCCTCTTCGCTCTTAAGATAGAACTGATCTGTGGGATATCTCATCCTGTCAGGCTCATCGAGAGTGGTGCCTGTCTGGATGCACAGAAGGACGTCATGGGCCTCCGCATCCGACCTGTTCACATAGTGGCAGTCATTGGTGGCCACCAGTGGGATCCCCAGTTCCTTGGAAAGCCTCAGCATGTCGGCTCTTATGGCCTTCTCTCCGTCCAGTCCGTGATCCTGAAGTTCCAGGTAGAAGTTGCCTTCACCGAAGATGTCGCGGAAGGCTATGGCTTCGTTTTTTGCGCCCTCGTAATCCCTGAGGAGCAGCTTCTTCTGAACGTCACCGGAAAGGCATGCGGACAGGCAGATCAGTCCCTCGGAGTGAGCTCTGAGCACATCCTTGTCGATCCTGGGCTTGTAATAGAAGCCTTCGGTGTAGCCGATGGAGACGATCTTGATCAGGTTCTTGTAACCTGTCTCATTTTCAGCCAGAAGAATGAGATGCCCCTGACGCTTGTCCAGGTCCGGGTCCTTGTCCAGATGGGTCCTGGGGGCGGTGTAGACTTCGCAGCCGATTATGGGTTTGATGCCCTGGGCCTTGCATTCCTTATAGAAATCCACCACGCCAAACATGGCGCCGTGATCCGTTATGGCCATAGAGGTCATACCAAGTTCCTTGCCCCTTTTAACCACATCCTTGATGCGGGCCGCGCCGTCCAGAAGACTGTATTCAGTATGTAAATGCAAATGTGTGAATCCCATGGCAGTATTTTACCACAGAAATGTTTTAATAAAAAGAAGATGTTGGGGAAGATACCGCAAGGTTTCTTTTTACAAATCCCCTTCTCTGTGATAAAATTATGCAGAAATAAAGCCCGTAACACAGGAGGCGCAAAAAATGGCAAAATCGATCCTAAGAATTATTCTGATACTAATACTGATACTTGTCCTGGTGGTAGGCGGCTACGTGGGCTATGTACTGCTCAGCTATCACCGCATCGATGACAATCAGGTGCTGGAGGTTGGCGGCAATGCCCCGAAGACTTCAGTAGATGTGGATCCTTCTTTGGTCTACGATTTGTCTGACTGGAACATCGGTTTCGCAGCCTACACCGATCAGTTCAGTTTCTTTATGGATGGAGGGGAGTATTCCCGTGCCTTCTCCAAGGAAGCCACCATCGAAAACATGGAAGCCATAATGGATGAGCTCCATTCCTTCGATTCTGATTTCTACCTCATTCAGGAGGTGGACTTCGAATCCACCAGATCCTACCATGTGGATCAGGTGGCAATGCTTAGGGACAGCTTCGAAGACAAGTTCGATTCCACCTTCGGGATCAACTACGATTCAGCCTATCTCTTCTATCCCTTGACCAGCCCCATCGGAAGTTCTCACGCAGGAGTCATGACCTTCTCTTCTGCTGACATACAGTCTTCCCTGAGGCGCAGCCTTCCCATCCAGACGGGCTTCGCCAAGTTCCTGGATCTGGACAGATGTTACACCGTAAACCGGATCCCCACCTCTGACGGCAAAGAACTGGTTCTGATCAACCTTCATCTTTCAGCCTACACCACCGACGATACCATAGTCACCCAGCAGGTCCAGATGCTCATCGGAACCATGCAGGAGGAATATGCAAAGGGCAACTACGTCATCGCAGGCGGAGATTTCAACATGGATCTTCTGGGCGATTCTCCCTCCATATTCGGCGTGTCCGGAGAGGATTACAGCTGGGCTCAGCCCTTCCCTGAACACCTGATCCCGGACGGACTCAAGCTCTACGCTCCTCTGGATCTCTCCAACCCCGTACCGTCCTGCAGGAACGCGGATTCCCCCTGGGATCCCAAGACCAACTTCCAGCTCACCATAGACGGTTTCATCATCTCCGATAACATCAAAGTCGAGACCCTGGAAGTGGTGGACACTCAGTTTGCTTACTCAGATCACAATCCTGTGCATCTCAGATTTTCCTTCGCAGGCTGAGCAAAAAATTCAAGATAGACCAAGGCCGCCCGGTGGACCGGGCGGCCTTTTGATTACATCATGTTGAGTTTTTTGAGTATCCGGTCTGCATTGGCGGAAGGATCATCTCCCTCCACTGTGACCCTTTCGTCGGCCCAGGATTCATAGAGTGGAAGCCTCATCTCGTAGAGTCTCTCAACTCCGGTGCTCAGGCTCAGAGGCCTGCCTCCCACCTCCAGAGCTTTCACATCCTTATCCAGGAACACTATCCTGCCGTTTCTGGCCAGCTGGTAATAGTTCTCTTCCCGGTTCACGATGCCTCCTCCGGTGGAGATCACGACTCCGGTATATTTCCCGGCTTCTTCTGCCGCCATGACCTCCATGTCCCTGAAGCTGTCCTCTCCATACTCTTTTATGAGTTCAGGGATGGTCATCCCATTCCTTAATTCTATCATTTCATCAGTATCCACGAACTCTCTTCCGAGCTTCTCAGCCATGGCCTGGCCGATCATCGTCTTGCCGGCCCCCGGCATTCCGATGAGGACCAAGTTCTCTCTGAACCCGCGGATATGCCCTGCGATCCTCTCCTCCATGCCGTCCTTATCATCGAACTTGAGAGTAGTAAACAGCATTGCTGAGTAAATTCCCTGGTACACGAACATATCGAGGCCCGGCACTGCGTCTATCAAGTTTTTCTCAGCCTGGCAGACAAAGCTGGTCCTTAAGGGATTGTATATGAGGTCCACCGCCCACTCCAGTTTCGGGAAGGCCCCGGGGTTCGCGGGGGACGGATCCTCTTCAGGATACATTCCAACAGGTGTGGCATTTACAAGGATCTGGGCGTCCCTGTTCTCCTTAAGAGCTTTTCCTTCGGATATGGCCTGGTGTGTCAAAACATTTACCTGGGAAGCGCCCTTGTCGAAAAGTACCTGGGCCGCAGCCTTGGATGCTCCGCCGTTTCCCAGGATCAGGCATTTTTTGTCCCGGACCTCTACGCTGTGCTTTTCAAGCATCTTTTTCAAGCCGAAATAGTCAGTGTTGAAGCCCTTGAGCCGGCCGTTTCTCCGAACGATAGTATTCACCGCCCCAATGGCCTGGGCTTCGGGAGAAAGCTCGTCCAGATACTTCATGACCTCGGTCTTGTAGGGCATGGTCACGTTCAGCCCTGCCCAGCTGCCGTTTCTTATGAAGTCCTCCAGTTCCTCAGGCTCCTTATCGAACAAAACATATTCGTACTCATGTCCCGTCTCTTTCGAGATCATCTCGTGAAGGACCGGGCTCAGGCTGTGTCCCAGTCCCCTGCCCAGAAGTCCGAAGGGCATGGACTGCTGATCACGGCTTATCTCCATGATCTTTTTCATGACCTCCTGCTGGTAGGGTTTGAGTCCTGAGAGGATATCCTCCTCCCTTGCCTGATCTCTCACAGGCAGCCCCTGCTCCGCCTTGATCTTTCCGATCTTTCTTGCGGCCTCCAGTCTTCTGTCGAGAGCCTCCATTATCAGTCTGTTTTCTTCGTCTATCTCTTCTCTGAGACCTTCGATGGTTGACGGACTGCTCTTCTTTAGGATCTTTTGCTCCGTCTCGGCCGGAGTCTCATCCATTGGTGCTCCCTGTCTTTCATAGAGGAGCGCGTCATATATGGCCATGGCTGCTGCGGCTTCCACCACGGGCACCGCTCTGAACACCACACAGGGATCGTGTCTGCCCTTGACTTCAATGATTACGGGAGTCTGGGTCTTAAGGTCCACTGTCTTTTGCTTCATGGCAACTGAGGGCGTTGGCTTGAAGGCTGTCCTGAACACTATGGGCATTCCCGAAGCTATGCCTCCAAGGATGCCGCCGTGGTTGTTGGATGTGGTCACCACGTTTCCGTCGGGATCGAAGGTAAATGGGTCATTATGGAATGACCCTCTCATTCTGGTTCCCTCGAAGCCTGATCCGAATTCTATGCCCTTAACTGCAGGTATGGCGAATACCGCCTCAGAGATCCTGCCCTCCAGCCCGTCGAAGTACACGTCTCCGCAGGAGCCGGGCTTAAGGCCCATGATGCCGCACTCCACTATTCCTCCTACGGAATCTCCGTTGGCTGCGGCTGCCTGCACTACTTCCTCGAATCCCATGGGGTCCTTTTCGCCACCGATCTCTACGATCTCGGCCATTACCTGGATCCCTTCCTTCTCCAGGAGCTGCTTGATTATGCCCCCTGCTATCACCAGCCCGACGGTGAGCCTTGCGCTGGCTCTGCCGCCTCCTGAAGTCTCGGCCTCCAGCCCATCCTTCATCATCAGTGTGAAGTCGGCATGACCCGGTCTGGGTCTGTATTTCAGGTCGACATAATCCTGGCTTCGAACGTCGGTGTTCAGCACCTCTGCCTTGATCTCCGGCCCTGTCACTATGCCGAACTGCCCGCCGAAGTTGGTCACCCCTTCCTTCCAGATGACCTCGTCAGGCTCCTTCCGGTCGGTGACAAAATATGACCCGCCGGATGATGCGGCGGATCTTCTGGCCATAAAGGCGTCCAATTCCCTGTAATCTATGACGGTGCCCTCTGGGATGCCGCGGATCTCCGTGGTCACAGCCTTCCCGTGGGATGTGCCGTCTACTGTTATCTTTATTCTTCTTCCGTATGTACTGGCCATTTATTTCCTCACGTCCAAAAATGCTCTCAGTTCCTCCTCCGTCATCCCCTTAAGGGTGCAGGCACCGGGTCTCAGAGGAACCACCAGATTGATATAGCCGTCTCTGATCTTCTTGTCTTCAGCCACATGGGACAGCAAAACACTCAGGTTGTATGGGCATCTCCATTCCAGATGATGTTTCTCCAGAAGGTTTATGAGCCTTGTGTATGTGCCTCTCTCTGAAAGGCCCTTATTCTCTGAAGCTCTGGTTATCAGCGCCATGCCCATGGCCACCGCTTCGCCGTGGTGTATCTTGTATGAAGACTGGGTCTCAATGGCGTGTCCCAGGGTGTGCCCGAAGTTCAAAAGATTCCTTATGCCGTTATCCTTCTCGTCCTCCACCACTATGTCAGCCTTTAGCCTTATGCAGCGCTTCAGAATATCCTCAAGATAGGGGCTGTCACTCCGTCCCTCGGTAAGGGGCCTGTCCTCCAGCATGGAAACCAGCTCCTGATCTCCCACGAAGCCGTACTTTATGACCTCAGAGCATCCTTCCGCAAAGGTCTCATCAGGAAGGGTGTCCAGATACTTGGTGTCCACTACCACAAGAGATGGCTGATAGAATGTGCCGATTATATTCTTCCTGCTTCCGAGATTGAGGGCATTCTTGCCTCCGATGGCGGCGTCCGCCGCTGCGATCAGCGTCGTTGGTATCTCGCAGAGGTCCAGTCCTCTCTTGTATGTGGATGCGATGAAGCCTGCAAGGTCTGTCACAGTGCCTCCTCCGATACCCACTATGGTATCTGACCTGGACATGCTGAAGTCCGACAGCAGCCCGCAAATGTTCTGGAAGGACTCGATGCTCTTGGAATCCTCTCCGCCGTGTACTGCGCAGGCCATGACCTCCTTGCCTGCTTCCTCCAGGGCGTTCCCGAGCTCAGCCACATACATCGAGGGGATCTCCTCGTCCCATATCAGCACGATGTGCTTCCCTTTGGGAAGAAGCATCTTCACCGCCTCTTCCGTTATATTTCTTCCGATCAGGACCTCGTAGCGGTCCCTGGTCCTTACCTTAACCCGTTCCATTTTAACGGTCTCCTTCGTCCTCTCTCATTCTGTATCCTACCCCGAGCTCCGTAAAGATGTACTCCGGCTCCCCGGGATTCTTTTCGATCTTTCGCCTGATATTGGCCATGTTTACTCTGAGTATCCTGTTGTTGTCGCCGGCGTAAGGCCCCCAGAGGGCATTTATCAGTGAATCGTAGGTTATGACCTTGCCGGAATTCTTCGCCAGGATGGACACGATGTTGTATTCCATTCTGGTGAAATGGACCTGCTCTCCCTTAAGGGTCACAAGCCTCTTCTCGAAGTCTATTACAAGATCTTTGGCGTTGTATGTTTTGCGCAGGGTCCCCTGGTCGGAGCCTGCGGTGTTAACATGTCTCAGCGATGTCCTGATCCTGGCCAGAAGCTCGCTGGTGCCGAAGGGCTTGGTGACGTAGTCATCTGCTCCGGCGTCCAGGGCCTCCACCTTTTCCTTCTCCTGAGTCCTGGCGGATATGACTATTATGGGCATGGCGGACCACTTCCTGGTCTCCCTGATCACGTCGTTTCCGTCCATGTCGGGAAGTCCAAGATCCAGCAACACCAGATCAGGCATGGCGGACGTGATCCTGGCAAGGCCGTCCCTGCCATTTCCCTCAGCCATTACCGAATATCCGTTGAGTTCCAGAGTTCTGACTATGAAGTCAGATATGCTCTTTTCATCCTCTATCAAAAGTATCGATACCTTCTGCATCGTTCATAACCTCCATGTATCTGGGAAGGGTGAAAACGAATTCCACCCCGTCCTCGTGATCGACGGCTTCTATGGTTCCGTCATGCGCATCTATTATGGTCTTGCATATGGAAAGCCCTATGCCCATTCCCCTTGTGGAGTCCGCGCTGTTCTCTTCGGTCCCGAAGCTGCCCCCGTCAAAGATGCTTTCCAGTCTGTCCCGGGGTATCCGCTTTCCGTAATCCCTTATGGAGAACAAAACATCCTCGTCCTCCACGCTCACCCCAAGTTCAATGGGAGCCTTCGTTCCCGAATGGATCTTTGCGTTGTTTAAAATATTGATCAGGACCTGCTGTATCAGCATCGGGTCCATCTCTGCCATTACCGGTTCCTCCGGGACTTTCACTCTCACAGATTGTCCCGGGAAATTCTTTCTGAACTGGGATACCGCAGTAGATACCACCTCGTCCACGATCTCAGGACTCTTCTTAACCTTGGAACTCTTCTCATCTATCCTGGTGACCGAAAGCAGATTCTCCACCATGCTCAGGAGCCACTTGGCCTCTCTGTCGATATTGGTGACTATCCGGACCTTTTCCTCTTCATCGGTGGCAGCGGGATCATCTATGATGGACTGGCTGTTCCCGATTATGCCGGTAAGGGGCGTCCTGATATCGTGAGATACCGCCCTCAGAAGATTAGCTCTCATCTTTTCCTTCTCGGCCTCCATCAGCTCCTTATCCTGCTTGGACAAAAGCTCCTGCTGGGCCTTGAGCACCGTACTCGATATGGATGTTATGATGCTTATCACCAGCATGCCGATGAAGGTCACCTGATATCCCTGCAAGCTGAAATCGATATTACCGTAGGGATAGGTGAAGAAGTAGTTCACGGAGATAACCGCCACAAAAGCATATAAAATACCATAGAAATACCCATCCGTGTACCTTGCGGCAACGAAGGCTCCTACGGTATATAGCATTGCAATGTTAAGTGTCGGGTCGGAAGCTGTGCGGTTAAAGAAGAACGCTATCAGCGTAGCCGCCACATACACTCCGAAGGTCACCAGGAAATCCTTGAAGCTGAAGTTCCTGAACTTGGCCTTAAGAGCGGCGGATATCTCCGACCTTCTCTTCCTTGAATCATTGTTCACCATGATTTAATTGTAGTTTAAAATCAGGCGTTCTTCAAGGGCAATTTGCAAGCAAAAAAGCGGCAGATCGCTCTGCCGCTTTGTCTGCACAAAACAGTTATTTATTTGTTTACAGCATCCTTAAGAGCCTTGCCGGCCTTGAAAGCGGGCTTTGTGCAAGCCTTGATCTTAACAGCCTTGCCAGTCTGGGGGTTCTTACCCATTCTTGCAGCCTGCTTTCTTGTCTCGAAAGTTCCGAATCCGATAAGCTGAACCTTATCTCCCTTTACGAGTGCGCCTTCGATAGCTGCGAATGTAGCTGCGACTGCTGCTGTTGCATCTTTCTTTGTAAGACCGGTATTTTCCGCTACTTTAGCGATGAGTTCTGTTTTATTCATGGTTTTAATTCTCCTCCTAAGAAAAACTAAGATTAAATCGTAATGATAATAGCATAATACGCCTATCCTGTCAACCTCTAAACTGCGATGAGCCTTTATTTTTCAAGGGTTCTCGAGTGTTTTGGCACCTTGTCCACCAGCATCAGCACCCCGAGAGCGCCTATGGCGGTCAGTACCGCTGAGACCAGAAGCATCAGCTTCGGTCCGGACATATCCAGTATGATCCCGCCCAAAATGCTGGCGAAGACCGAGGATATGGTGATGGCCGTGGTATACATGGCCTGGCCCTTTACCGCCTCTCCCTTTGCCATTATCTCATTGACGAACTGCACTATGGCAGGCAGGAACAGTGGGAAGGAGGTCAGGTGGAAAATATGCCCTACGTATATCATGGTCACACTGTTTGCCAGGTATAGCAGGACAAGTTTTATCACAAAACATACCGATGCCACCTTGAGAAGTGTGGTGCAGCTGAATCTTTTGTTGAGCTTGTCAAAGAAGAACAGTGCAGGTATCTCCAGGAAGGCCATAACTCCCAGGACTCTTCCCAGGTCCTCAGCGTCTCCCCCTACTCCGTCCACCACCTGGAACATGAAGTTGTTCAGTATGGCGTTCTGGAAGTACAGTATGAGTATGAAAAGATTGAGTGCTATGAAGAGCTTGTTGCGCTTCACGAAGCTTATGAGGTTGATCTCTTCCGCCTCTTCTTCTATGATCTCAGGCTGAACCTCATGATCGACCATCATGCCCCGTTCCGCCTTGGCTCTCTCGAGAGTCTTCTTCGTAAGGATCAGAAGACCAAGAAGTACTGCCAGGGCTATCATTCCGCTTCCGGGTATGATCCCGGTGCCGAAACGGTCCGTAAGGCTTCCCATGACCACCATCAGCACAGAATATCCCAGACTTCCTCCTGATCGGCAGATGCCGAAGTTGATCTTGTGTCCGCTTTCTGAAAGCTTTCTCGAGAAGGAATTCAGTACCGGCTGCAGGGCCAGCTCCCAGGCCAGTGCCAGGATGTAGATCACCCAGAGGGCGGCAGTCTTCCTTCTGATTATGAGAAGTCCCACGTTTAAGACCAGCATGACTATGGTCCCCAGGCTTGCGACTCCGATCTGATCCAGTTTTTTGGACCTGTCCGACAGGTCTGCCAAGGCAGGCTGCAGGAACACGGATACCACGCTTGCCAGGGCCATGATCAGCCCTATCTCCGAATTTGTGTAGTTTAAATCAAGAAGGTAGGCAGAACAAAAGCTGCCTACCATTCCGTAATAGATCCAATACGCCGCGAAGTCGCCGGCATATTCCAGATTTAAAGTTAATGAACGCTTATTCACTTATGAAATAGTCTCCAGTACCTTGTCTCTCAGTTCACCTTCAAGTCTCTTGAGCTCGATCTCAGCCTCGACTCTCTTCTCGTGACCCTGCTTCTGGATCTGCATCACTTCGTCGATGGTGGTGATGAGTTTCGCATTGGTCTCCTGAAGAGTCTCGATGTCTACGATACCTCTCTCAGACTCCTGAGCAACTCCCACTGTGGTATCGTGGAGGATCTCAGCATTCTTTCTAAGGAGTTCATTGGTTGTCTCGGATACTGCTCTCTGTGCCTTGAGAGCTTCGCCGGAGTTGGCAAGTCCAAGGGCAAGTACCATCTGGCTCTTCCAGAGAGGAATGGTGTTGACCAGAGCTGTCTGGATCTTCTCTACCATCAGGGTGTCGTTGTTCTGGATCATCCTGATCTGCGGAGCCATCTGCTGGGATACTGTTCTTGTGAGGTCAAGATCGTATACCTTCTTCTCGAATCTGTCGATCATCTGAGCGAAGTCGGAAGCTGCCTGAAGGTCTCCCTGATCCTGTGAAAGCTCAGCCTTGGCCTTCATTGCGGGAAGAGTGACTTCTCTTGCTTCCTTGAGCTTCTCCTTACCTGCTGCGATGTACATGGACAGGTTCTTGTAGTTATCGGTATTTGCCTTGAACAGTTCGTCCAGTGTGGCGATGTCTCTTGTAAGGGTGACCTGATGTCCGTCAAGAATGTCGACTACCTTCTCCACGTTGTTGTTGGCCTTATCATACTTGTTCTTCATCTCCTCGATGGGATCAAGTGCCTTGTGGAAAAGCTTGGCCAGTCCGTGGCGTTCTTCTGTGGCGCTGAAGCCTCTGAGTTCGGTAACAAGTCCGGACAGGGATTCACCTATGGCTCCCAGGTCACTGGTCTTGATGTTCTGAAGAGCGGAATCGGAGAATTCTGCGATCTTTTCCTGAGCGTCTGCGCCGTACTGAAGTACGCTGTTGGTGTCTGTCAGATCCAGTGCAGCTGCGTATTTTGCGATGATGGCCTTCTCTGCGTCTGTGAACTCTACCTTGTCGGGAATGTTCAGAACGTCATTGGCGTCCACTGCATCTGCCACCTTCTCAGTCTCTTCCTGAACGTCCTTTAAAGCTTCCTTAGCCTCTTCAGTCACGGGCTCTACTTCAACGGCTTCAGTCTCTTCCATGATCTGGACCACAGGCTCGGTGTCCAGTTCAACGGTGTCTTTCATTTCCTTTTCGATCACTTCCTGGAGATCGTCCATCTGTTCCTCGAAGGATCCTGTGTACTTTTCTTCTGTCATAGTCATTCTCCTTTTTCTTCCGCCGTTTCAGGTTCTACGAACTCTTCAACAACATCCTTTAAAACATCCTTAAAATTATCCTCAGTGATATTTTCTGCTTTCTGAGCGTTGTCATCATCACCCAGTTCCAGCTTCATCAGCTTGTCAAGGGTGTTGACTTCAGCGTTGATGACCATGTTGTCGTCAGAGAACAGGCTGTCCAGAAGTTTCTTGAGGGAAACGTCTGCACCCTGAATGGCAGCTTCGATGCGCGCCATGCTGTTCTCGATATTTGCTCCGGAGCCCACCTCGTCCTTATTGTCCTGAAGTCTCACGTACTTGTCCACAAGACCCAGAAGCATGTCTCCGTAGTAGTTGGCAAGCTTTCTCACCTTGTTGCGGTCCTTCTCATCGGTCTCAACTTCCTCGGCGATCTTGACCAGTGTTCCGGAAATGGATGTGAGGCTCTCCTTCATTTCGGGCTTCACCACCAGCTTAGCCTGATCCAGTACCAGATCGTGAAGGTTGTAGAGTCTTGCGGCGATCTCGCTGGCCCATGTCCTGTTCCTCAGTGCCTCGTTTCTCTTCTCCACCTGACGGAGCCTCAGGTTGCCCAGAAGCTTCCAGATGATGCCGCCGATGACGACACCAATGATCAGTCCGGCCAGGACATTGCCTTTTGTCCAGTAAACAAGGCAGAAGAGCACGATGAACACGATAACTCCGGTCCACATGGGAGTCTTCTCGCTCATGACTCTGACCCTGAGTTCCTCGCTTCTCTTGGCCTGCTCTGCCTCGGTGCGAGCTTCCTTTTCAGCCTGCGCCTCTCTCTGAGCCTTTTCTTCATCAAGCTTTTTCTTTAAAATTTCTGTCTTATTCTCTGCCATGCTGTCCTCCTTATAAGAAAAAATGCACGCTACTGTCTATCGAAATATGCTTGCCCTGAATCCGGGCAGAAGTAGGTTCTGATGTAACCATCTTTGGAAACTACCACAAATTCATTAGTCTCCACTTTGTAGTATACATCATCTCCATCCTCTTTTTCAAGTTTATGCAAAGATTCAGGATCATTTATTACGTCGGATGCGGCCTTTTGGTAATCTTCCTTTGAAGAAAATCCCATCTCTATGCCGTGCTTCTCGAAGTGTTCGGTGAGAAGCCGGTCGTTTCTAAAGGTGTAGTCCACGTAATCGATGACCCCCGGGTCATCCGGATCATCCGGCACCTCCTGACTGAAGCCTCCCATGAGGGCGTAGACCCCCACCAGCACGATGATCATGAGGATGAAGAGCACCAGCTTATTCCTGTTCATGGAGCCCCTCCTCATATCTTGCCTTGTACCTGTTCAGGCTCAGTTCGTTGGCACCGCCTTCGAAGTCCGGCTCCCTCCTCTGTACGGGATCGTCCTCCCATCCGCAGACGGGACAGATCTCATAGGCGCCTCTCTCCATGAAGTGGTGCTTACCGCAGACGGGGCACAGATATTGTTTTTTATGAAAAAATCTGTATAAACTCCACATCCCTAGATCCCCTTGTTTTCTTCTTCGAATCTCTTGATCTTGTGGGTGGTGGACTTCACGAAGTCGTCGTACTTGATCACGATCTTGGCGATCTTCTTGAAGAGCGGCTGGGGTTCGTTGATCCTGTCCACCTCGCTCTGGATCAGAGCTCTCACGGCCTCGGGATCTTTTGCGTCGTCTCCCAGATAATTCTCCACCTCTTCCATGTCGGGGCGAATGGTGGCGATGATCACGCTGTCCTCGCCGTCCACATCTGAGTCCGCCCACACCATGGATTCACTGATGAAAAGACTCTCATCCAGGTAGTTCTCAAGCTCCTCCGGGTATACGTTCTTGCCGTTCTTGGTGATGATCACATTCTTGGAGCGTCCTGTTATGTAGATATATCCTTCCTTGTCCAGATATCCCAGGTCTCCTGTGTGGAACCATCCGTCGATCAGGCACTTGGAAGTGGCTTCGGGATCGTTATAGTATCCCATCATCACGTTGGGTCCCTTGATGGCGATCTCACCGATGCCCTCTTCATTCTTGTTCAATATCTCAACTTCGACCTGGCTTAAGATGTGTCCCGCGGAGCCCTTTCTGAAATACTTCTTGTCAGGCGGAATAGCCGCAACTAAGGGTGCGCACTCCGTCAGGCCGTAGCTCAAGGTCCAGATTCAGCTTTCCTGCAGCCCTGTTGAGCCTCAGGGCGAAGTTGAACATTCTCTCCTTCCCCTGCTTCTTCACGTTCTTAAGGATGCTCTTCCTGAAGCTCTCGAAGATAAGGGGTACACCGCAAAATATCGTAGGCTTCAGTTCAGCCATATCTTTTTGGATATATTTCAGCCCTTGGCAATATCCGATGGATGATCCTCTGTAGACTGATACCAGGAATGCGCAGGTGCACTCGTAGGTGTGATGAAGCGGTAGTACGCTGAAGAAGATATCCTCCTTGGTATATTTGATGAGAAGCGGATCCAGCATTATCTCTGCGCACAGGTTCTTCTGGGACAGCATGACTCCCTTGGCCACGCCGGTAGTTCCCGATGTAAACAGGAGGACTCCCATGACGTCAGGGTCGATCTCTCTGTCCAGATATCTGCGGTCTCCCATGTCCAGCAGATGGCTTCCCTCAGCCAAAAGATCTGAAAGAGCATATACGTTGTCCTCGGACATGTCCGCTCTGAAGTCCACAAGGAACTCCAGCTTTCCTGTGCCCTGATCCAGCATCTCCTTGAACATCTTCCTGTACTTGGGGCTCAGCAGGACGCAGGAGGCGCCTGACTGTTCCACAAGCTGCTTTAATTCGGTGGCGTTCAGTTCTTTGTCCAGAGGAACCACCACGCCTACACCGCAAGCTATGGCCAGATAGCTCAGCGCCCAGTGGTAGCAGTTCTCACCGATAACGGCGATCTTCTTGTCTGCCATTCCTCTTGAAAGAAGGGCTGTACCAAGGCTGTTCACGTCCCTCAACACCTTGCTGTAGGTGATGGGAGTGAAAGGCTCGTTTTTGTTGAATTTCTGCCAGAAGCAGGGACGGTTGGCAAAGAGTTCTGCGGATTCCTCTAACATCTGCTTGAGATTGGCTATGGGTCTTAAGTTGTCCTTGTACAGGTCAAACTTGTTCCTGGACCATTTGATCTTGTTTACAAGTTCGACAGCTTCTTCATATCCCTTCACTGATGTCCTCCATTTCTTTTCCTCTGAAGCACAGGAGCCACCCTATAAAAGAGATGGGCAATGCAACGATAACGTCAACTACGGAATGCTGCTTCATGAACAGCGTGGAAAGCACGATCAGGACCGTAGCCACGATCATGACTATCTTCCAGAACAAGCTGGCCTTCCCTCTGGCATCCCAGGACCAGACAAACATGCCTATCATACCTATGATGTGCAGAGACGGGCACACGTTCTCAGGAGTATCCACTGTGTAAACGAAATTGATTATGTCCGACAGGATAAACATCTCCGGCACCGTCTCCGGTCTCAGCTCCAGCCTGGTCGGATATATCATGTAGATCACCATGGTGACCGTAAATGTCAGTATGAAATATCTTGAAAGCTTCCTGAAATTCTCAGTTTCATTTATCAAGGTGTAAAGCAGGACGATGGCAATCAGCGGATGCCAGGTAAGGTAAGGGATGACGAACCATTCACAGAATGGGATCATGTCATCTAAGAAGCAGTGCACCAGATGGAACTGCTTGCCCTCCGTCAGAAACTCCAGTCCTACGAAGCACAGTATGTACGCAGGCCAGAAAAGCAGGTACCAGAGATTCGTCCTGAACTTGTCTATTTTGTTTAATCTCTTATCCAATTACAGAAGTTCTCCTTCCCACCAGGCAGCAAATGCCGAATCCGATTATATCCATGGCTACTATGGTAGCTCCCACCGGTGTGCCCGTTGGGATCGATATCAATATTCCAAGCAGTGCGCAGATCACAGAGAATACTGCAGAGAAAATGGTCACGCTCTTGAAGTTCGTGAACACCCTCATGGCGGACAGAGCCGGGAAGATCACAAGAGCCGTGATCAAGAGAGAACCCACCAGCTTCATGGATATGACTATTATTACGCCGATGACCACTGCGATCATCAGGTTGTACATCTCTGTTTTGGTGCCTGTAGCCTTGGCAAAGTCCTCGTCGAAGGTCACTGCGAAGATCCGGTTGTAAAAAGCTACGAACAGTGCCACCACCACAACAGACAGGATCACGCTTATCCAAAGATCCCTCTGAGTCAGGGTCAGTATGGATGTGGAACCGAAGAGTGTGGTGCACACATCCCCTGCAATATTCGAGGAGGTCTTAAAGATATTCATTATGAGATATCCAAAGGCCAGGGCTCCTACGGAGATCATGGCAATGGCAGCGTCTCCCTTGATCTTGGCGTTTTGTCCTGTCTTGAGAAGAAGCACTGCGCAGAGGATAGTAAGAGGCAGCACCACCAGGGTGTCGTTGGTAACGTTCAGCACCGACGCTATGGCTATTCCACCGAAGGCCACATGGGACAGCCCGTCTCCCAGGAAGGAAAACCTTTTGAGCACCAGGGTCACTCCGAGAAGTGAGGAGCACAAAGCTATCAGCACGCCCACCATCAGTGCGTACCTTACGAAGGGGTACTGCATATATTCTTGTAACGCTTCAAAAAATCCCATTTGCCTCAGTTTATTCTCTTAAATCTTTTGTGAGATCCTTCACCACTTCCCCTGCCATGATAAGTCCCATGACCGAGGGAACGAAGGATACCGAGCCCGGTGTCCTTCCCGGACGGCCGTCCTCCCCGGCAGTCTTTATGGCAGGCTCAGTTGAATATACCACCTTGAGGGAATCTATATCCCTCTTTCTAAGTTCTTTTCTTAATATTTTGGCCAAGGGGCAGACCGAGGTCTCATATATGTCTGCCACCCTGAACGCTGTGGGATCCAGCTTGTTTCCGGCACCCATGGCGCTTATGACCGGCGTCCCTGACTCCTTGGCTCTCACTATCAGTTCGATCTTGGATGTCATGGAATCGATGGCGTCCACCACGTAATCGTAGCTTGCAAAGTCGAAGTCTTCCCTGTTATCGGGTCCGAAAAACACCTCTCTGGAAGTGACCCTGATCTCAGGGTTTATCATAAGGGCCCTCTCTTTCATGAGCTCTGCCTTGCTGCGCCCCACGGTGGTGTTCAGGGCGATGATCTGGCGGTTTATGTTTGTCACATCCACCTTGTCGGAATCGATGAGTTCCAGCTCCCCGACTCCTGCCCTTATGAGGCCCTCGCACACGAAGCCTCCCACACCGCCGATGCCAAATACTGCAACCTTTGAAGAGGCCAGTCTCTCCAGAGCATCACGCCCAAGGAGCATCTCTGTTCTCATGGTCCAGTCCATCTTATTCCTCCACCTCGATGCCCATCTCTAAGGCACGTGTTTTATACACATCCGCCACCGGTCTCGACGTCACCAGCACCTTTCTGGCATATTTCCCGCCAAAACGGGTGGCAACGGTGTTAAGTTCATACAGAGCGTGCAAGGTGTTGGACGGACTCATCTTTCCTGTCTTGCAAGAGATGAACTTCGGTACGTTACCTTTAATGGAAAAAACATCTATCTCGTTGTACACATCTATGCCCGAGGTCTCGTGGATCACGCCATCCCAGTCAAGGTGTACGCCTACCATGCAGTAGTCCGCTTCCTTTCTTTCCCTGGCATAGGTGTAGAGCTCCAGAGTGCTTCCGCCGTCTCTCAGGCATTCCTTGACGCCCTGAGACTTGTATGAGAAGTTGTAGTATCCGCCGTCTCTGTGGAGGTCTGTTATGAGACCCTCTTCCGAAAGGGCGTCCAGCAGCCTGTCCAGCTCAGCAAGGGTGTTCATTGCCTTGCCCATGTTGGCCAGAGCGCTTCTGGCCTTCTCCGTTTCTACGGAAGCGTGAAGGGACCTTTCAGGCATCATGTGCTCTCTTAAGAATATGGAAAGCAGGTTCCACTCTTCCTTGAACTTCTCCTCTACGGACCAGAGCTTGGCGACATCTTTTGCGAACTCCTCATCATCTATGGCCTTGGTATCCTTGTGAAGCCCGTAGTTGATCCTGCCTCCGTGCATCTCCACCATCAGGTCCGGTGTTATTTCCACCTTTCTATCTTCCACGTCGTGGAAGATAGACCTGTCACTGGATCCTCCCAGATCCACTATATGGTCCTCTTCAACATCGAAGACGTGCATGGGAGTATCGTAATCGTCCGCCACCATTCCGAAGGCGGTGAGGATCACGTTCTCCCCTCCCGTCATGTCGAAATATATCTCGTTTCCGTCTGCGATCTCCGCCTCGATTATCTCTCTTACCCTGGCTTTGACCGCATCCAGATTCTCTTCATCCACCTTATAGAAGTCCGTGCTCTCGATCCCGCAGTATTTCTCCAGTATCCTGCGTGTCCTGTCGCCCAGCTCATCTATCACTGAACTTCTGCCGATCATCACGGCTCTCTCCATCTTGAAGTTCAGACTGGTTATCAAGTTTTCCATCGGCTCCTCGCCGATGAATTCAATAACTGTTTTCATAAGTACGCCTTACAGCTTCATATCTCCGTCTTTGACCCAGCCGGCCTTTCTCAGTAATTCATTGATTATGAAGGCGATCACCGCAGGAAGTACGAATGAGATCAGGATAAGTCCTGTCCAGTCGAAGGCTGTGATGGCATCTTTTGCGCCTGAAGCCACGTCAGCCACCCATCCTGTGTATACGCCGATCTGTCCTACCAGTCCGCAGGTTCCCATTCCGGATGAAATGGCTGCACCGTTCATCTTCAGGTGGAAGACGCAGGTGGCGATTGGCCCGGTGATGGCAGCTGTCAGTGTGGGAGCTATCCAGATCCTTGGGTTCTTCATGATGTTGCCCATCTGAAGCATGGATGTACCGATACCCTGAGAGATCAGTCCGCCCCAGCGGTTTTCTCTGAAGGAGATCACAGCGAATCCCACCATCTGAGCGCAGCATCCTGCAACGGCTGCTCCGCCTGCCAGACCCTGAAGCACCAGGGCTGCGCAGATGGCGGCAGATGAGATTGGAAGGGTCAGAGCCATTCCTACGATCACTGATACCAGAATGCCCATGAGGAAGGGCTGAAGGTCGGTGGCCCACATGATTATGGAACCTACCCACATTGCAGCGCTGCCCAGAGGAGGAGCTATGAGCCAGGAGAAGAATATTCCCACACCGATGGTCACAAGAGGTGTGACCAGGATGTCTACCTTGGTCTCCTTGGACACTGCCTTACCTAACTCTGCTGCGATGATGGCAACGAAGAGCACTGCCAGAGGGCCGCCCGCTCCGCCTAAGGCATTGGATGCGAAGCCTACCGATATCATGGAGAAAAGCACCAGCGGCGGGCACTTAAGCGCATATCCGATGGCCACGGCCATAGCCGGACCGCTCATTGCCATGGCGATGCCTCCTACGGTGTATTCCACTCCGCCTACGTTTGCCACAGGCTGGGTCAGGAAGCTGATCCCGAACTGTGTGCCAATGGTGTTGATGATGGTCCCGATCAGAAGGGAGCAAAACAGTCCCTGCGCCATGGCGCCCAACGCGTCGATGCAGTATCTTTTGAACGAGATCTCAATGTCCTTTTTCTTGAGAAATTCTTTAAATTTGTCCATCGGTGTCCTCCGTATCCGACTAATTAAAAACGTATTTGCCAAGCCTGTCTAAGGCTTCTTTAACATATGCTGTGGGCAGTGCCAGATTGATCCTTAGGTTATGCTGCCCGTGGAACATTCTGCCGTCCTGAAGAGCAACTCCCACCTTCCAGCAGGCGTTCTCCAACTCGTCCATGGAAATGGCCTTATCCTCGCACCATCCGGTGAAGTCCGGGAAGACCATGTAAGTTCCCTGAGGCCGGGAAAGTGTAACTCCCGGCACCTTTTCAAAGAAGGATGCCGCCAGGTCCACATTATCGCCTATTACCGATCTCATCTCGTCCGTCCACTCCATTCCCTCCTTGGTATACGCGCCGATCAGGGCGTGCATGGAGAGAACATTCATGTCGTTATAGTGGCAGAGAGATGACTCCTTAAGGATCCGTTCTCTCAATCTTTTGTTGTAGATTATATGGTAGCTTCCGATGAGTCCCGCCAGATTGAAGGTCTTGGACGGAGCATACATGGCAGCCGTGTTATCGTGAAGGTACTCTGTGGCAGACTGTACCGGGATGTGCTTGTGCCCCTTAAGGATAATGTCCGACCAGATCTCGTCGGAGATCACGGTTATGTCGTGCTTCTCACAGAAGCGGGACAGTTCCTCAAGCTCCCACTGTTCCCACACCCTTCCCACGGGATTGTGGGGAGAACAGAACACCATGACATGGATCTTTTTCTCTGTGACCTTCTTCTCCATGTCGCTGAAGTCCATGCGGAATATGCCCTGTTCATCCTTCTTAAGTTCAGAGTGGACGATGTTGTATCCATTGTTTGTCAGTGCACCGGTGAAGCCAATGTACGTCGGGCTGTGAAGCAGCACGTTGTCTCCTCTTGAGCAGAGCACGTTGAGGGCGCTGACCACTCCCCCCAGGACTCCGTTCTCATAACCGATGTGCTCCTCACCGAGGCCGCTTACGCCGTTTCTCACCGCCTGCCAGTTAATTATGGAATCGTAATATTCCTTTCTCGGCGCAAAATATCCAAAGGATGGATGTTTTGCTCTTTCGATGACCGCATCCTGGATCCCGGGGAAGCTCACGAAGTTCATGTCCGCCACCCACATGGGAATGGCCGAGAACCCCTCGTCCGGTGCGCCTGGAGCGAAACCGCCGGGAGCGCCTATCATATCCACGGCCAGAGCGTCCATGCCGGCTCTGTCCGGTCTTGTCACAAAATCATATTTCATGAGATCTTGAGCTTAGTTCCTTTCAACACATATTATTCCAATTTACCCCATAGTACACTTAGTTTATTATAATATAAAAAATGTTTTTTGTACATAAATAAAGCGTTGCAGCTGGCTCTCCTTGACTATTTTCTCTTGGGTGAGTAAAATCTTATTGATATTCATGCATACTGCAGGAGAGATCATATTATGGAAAACACATTGAACTCCGGTGCTGCCGGACCGAAAAATAAAAAGTTCATGGGAATGATGCTCATCGCCATAGGCATCGTCTACGGCGACATAGGCACATCTCCCATGTACGTAATGAAGTCTATACTGGAAGGAAACGGCGGCATTGGAACCGTTTCAGAGGACTTCATTCTGGGGGCTTTCTCCCTGGTGATCTGGACCATCACCCTCCTTACCACCATCCAGTTCGTTGTCATCGCCATGAAGGCTGATAACAACGGTGAAGGCGGCATATTCGCCCTCTACAGTCTTGTAAAAAAATACTGGAAGCCTCTGGTCTTCGTGGCCATGATCGGCGGTGCCACCATGCTGGCTGACGGGATACTTACTCCTGCTGTCACCGTGACCAATGCCATCGATGGTCTCAGAAGTATCCAGGCATTTGATGACCTCATCGGAGACAGTCAGTGGCCGGTGGTATTCATCGTGCTCATTATTCTCACCGCTCTGTTCTCCTTCCAGAGGGCAGGCACCAGCCGTATCGGCAAGGCCTTTGGACCCTTCATGCTGATCTGGTTCCTCTTCCTCGGAGTCACCGGTGTCGTTCGTCTTTTATCCATGCCGGCAGTCTTAAAGGCCATCAATCCCCTTTACGCCATAAAGGTGCTCTTCAGCCCCGGCAACAAGATGGGATTCATGATCCTGGGGTCAGTATTCCTCTCCACCACCGGTGCTGAGGCCCTCTATTCCGACATGGGTCACGTAGGCAAGGAGAGCATCTACGTAAGCTGGCCCTTCGTCAAGCTCTGCCTGCTTTTGAATTACGGCGGACAGTGCGCATGGATACTCAGGAATATGAACGATCAGTCCCTCATGGATAGCGAAAGCCTTAATCCGTTTTTCCAGATGCTCACCCCCGGAATGAGACCTGTAGCGGTACTCATCAGTACGGTGGCATCCATCATCGCATCTCAGGCGCTGATCACGGGCTCCTTCACCCTGGTGTCGGAAGCCATCAACCTGGATCTTTTGCCCCACATGCAGATCAGATATCCCTCTGACCAAAAGGGTCAGCTTTACATATCCCTGGTGAACTCCATCATGTGGGTAGGCTGCTGCCTGGTAGTCCTCTACTTCCGTACAGCCAGCCGCATCGAGAACGCCTACGGTCTGGCCATCACCATCTCCATGCTGATGACCACATTGCTCCTGGTGATATATCTGATCAAGGTCAAGCGCAAAATATTCGCCGCTGCCTTTGTGGGTATCGTCTTCGGCTTCATCGAGATCATGTTCTTCATCGCAAGCTGCGGCAAGTTCATGATCGGCGGCTACGTTGCCATCATGATCTCCCTGATCCTCCTGGTCATAATGTACGTCTGGGAACAGGGCACCATAATCGAGCACCAGCACCGCACCTTCATAAGGATGAAGGATTATCTGTCAAACATGGCATCCCTCAGGACCGACGACAGCGTCCCCTTCATGGCAGACAACCTGGTATTCTTCTCCAGAAGTAAAGACCCGCAGATGATCGAACGTGACATCCTCTACTCCATTCTTGACAAGGATCCCAAGCGGGCCAAGGCCTATTGGTTCCTGAACATCAAGACCACCGACCAGCCCTTCGAGAAGAGCTACACCGTGGAGACCTACGGAACCGAATACATATTCTTCGTTACCATTACTCTGGGCTTCAAGGTGCCCCAGAGGGTCAATATGTATCTCAGGCAGATCGTTCAGGATCTCATCGATACAGGAGAGCTTCCCGAGCAGGAGCGTAAATTCTCAATTTACGGACCTTCCCCCATCGGTAACTTCAAGTTCTGCTTCATCAGAAACAACCTGACAGCCATGGATACCCCAACCCTTGAATACCATCTGGTAAACTTCAAGTACAGGATCCGCCGTCAGATCGGCGACCACATCAAGTGGTACGGTCTTGAGAACTCTCAGCTGATCATAGAGTACGTACCTCTCTTCTTCGCATCCACCCCCACCGACAAGCTGGAGAGGATCGAAGAAAAGAATTAACATAATAGAATGCCAAAAGCCTCCGGCTCGAGCCGGAGGCTTTTTCGTTATTCTTTATTTAAGGAATCTGTCCCTGGCTTCCGCCACCTCTCTTATGTGCGGTGTATCCGTGGTGCAGCAGCCGCCCACGGCCTTTGCCCCCGCCTTCATGTACCTTAGGGCATATTCGCCGAAGGGCACGGAACCGGGCATGCCGTTCCATTTTTTGAGTCTGGGATCGTACTTCTCACCGCTGTTGGGATAGACTGCGATGGGAAGCTCCGTGGAGCCCTTAAGCGACTCTATGATGGGTTCCACAAGTTCTGGGGCGGTACAGTTCGCACCTATCATGTGGAGGTGAGGATAGCGGTCTCTTGTAAGCTCCTTCGCACAGTTTTCCAGGGTCTCTCCCTCAGCGATGTGGGTCTCGTCCTTAAAGGTGAAGCTTATCCAGTAGTCCGCTCCCATCTCCTCGGCGATCTCCGCCCCCGCTGCAGCCTCCTCCAGAGAAGGCTGGGTCTCGAAGAGAAGAAGGTCAGAGCCCTCCTCCCAGAGTATCTCTGCCCGCCTTTGGTGGAAGTCCTTCAGCGCCTTGCGGGAGATCCCATAGTTTCCTCTGTATTCCGACCCGTCTGCAAGATATGCTCCGTAGGGGCCCACGCTTCCCAGACAGAGTGGAGTGGCCCTTCCCGGGTCTTTGGATCCCTCCATCCATTCTTCTCTGGCTTCCAGGAATAGCCTGACCGACATGGCGATCAGCTTCTCCGCTTCCCTCAAGGAATACCCCCTGGCTCTGAGTCCCGAGATGGTAGCCTGGTAGCTTGAAGTGATGCCTGAGTCGGCCCCCGCCTTGAGATAGTCCAGGTGGACCCTGCGCACCAGCTCCGGCCTCTCAGCCAGAACTATGGCCGTCCAAAGAGGGTCGTTCAGGTCGCAGCCCAGCCTTTCAAGGGCCGTGGACATGGCGCCGTCTATCACCATTATCCCCGTCTTTTTAATTGTATCTTCTATAGTTAACTTCTTCATATGGGCAAAGTATAGGTAAGGACGGTGAGCACTGCGAAGCATACCGCCATAATGCCGAGGATGGTCAGCTGCAAGCCTCTTCTCTTGGTGAGAAGTCCCACGAACTCTCTCACCGCCGCATTGGGCCAGAAGTACCACTTGGTGGGGGCACCGATACCCTCGGCTTTCATACCGACGCTTCTGGCGAAAAAACCGCTCCTGAAAACGTGATAGTTTGTGGTGCTGAAAGCCACCTTGGCCTCTCCCCCTCTCTCATCTATCTTTTCCTTGGAGAACAGCATGTTTTCCAATGTGTTTGTGGACTTATTCTCTTCGATGATCCTCTCCTCAGGTATGCCCTGCTCCATGAGATACCTCTTCATGCATGCGCTTTCGGATATGACCTCGTCAGAGCCCTGCCCGCCGGAGGTTATGAAGGTCAGTTCCTTGCCGGTCTCAGTTTTTTGCGCCTCATAGAACTCAATTGCGCGGTCTATCCTGCCCCTCAGAAGAGGAGTTGGCGTTCCGTCCTTTCTTATGGCACAGCCCAGTATGAGCATGTAGTCCTTATCCTTGTCGGGCTCGTGACGGGCTGCTATGAAATCGGCTATGATGGTTCCCAGCACCATGCACTCCACGTAAAGACATATGGATGCAAAAAATCCCGTCCACACGTCGTGGACCATTACCTCGATCATGCTTCCCGTAACGTACATGTCCACCGCGAACAGGAACGTCCATCCCCCAAGGAAAAGGGCCGAAAGAATGATTCCAAGGAAATTTACAAAGCTTCCTCCCTCGTGTCTGATTAGTGATATGTTGGATACTATCATCGCGATGGAGAAAATCAGTATAAAGGGTGCCGAGAGAAGCATGAAGGTTTTAGCAGATCCGGCAATGGTGGATAGCACGGAATATGCTGTCTGATACTCAGATTCCCTTAACATAGAAAAAGTAAGGATAATGTACATCAGGGAAATGGCCAGTGCAAACAGGCCGAAACCCGCATAGAATATGGTGTTGTACGAATAGGGTGCATACTTGATCTGCTCCATGAACCTCCACCTTAAGATGAATGCCACGCTCAAAAAATACAGCGCAAGCACCATGCAGATGACCCCGCTGTGGTTACTGAACCCTGTCAGGGCCAGCCCCACCACCATCGCCAACACTACAGCTGTCAATATGTACAGCGGCTTCAGGCTGGGCTTGGTCTCCCTGGAATAGAATTTTGGTATCGTTTTGTTTTTCATGGATCAAAGCTCTCTCTGTCGTTATTTCCCATCCGGAAAGCTGGTAAAGGCACCTGTCTCCGGGGTCGGATAGCCGTACTTCTCCTTGGCATCCCTGAAGGCCCTTATCATGAAACTCATGTTTCTCGCAAGATTCCTCATGGTCTGGAGGCCCTCCCTGTCCTTCTCCACATCCTCTGCGGAGAATCCGTGGACCTGGTTCCAGTATGTGGATGATGCCACAGGCATGGCGCTTATGGTGAAATACTTATTCAGAACGTCGAAACTTGCGGTGTTGCCGCCTCTTCTGCAGCTCACCACTGAGGCTCCCACCTTCATATGCTTAGAAAAGTGAGTGCTGTAGAAAAGCCTGTCCATAAAGGACAAAATATTTCCGTTGGGAGATCCGTAGTATACCGGGCTTCCCACCACTAATCCGTCAGCCTCTTCAAATTTCGGAGCCACCTCATTTACAAGGTCATCAAAGACACACCTGCCGGTTCCGGCGCAGGAATTGCAGGCTATGCATCCGCGAATAGCCTTGTTTCCCACCTGGATCAGTTCAGTCTCCACACCTTCCTCGGTGAACACCCTTATCATCTCATCAAGAGCCCTTGCGGTGCAGCCGTTCTTATGGGGACTTCCGTTAAGTATCAGTACCTTGCTCATATTTTTGCTCCTTTTGAATCTTCTTTTTCAATCGTATCAATATATTTTAACATACTATTCGCCTTCGTGACATCGTAAAAACTGATCGATCAAAAAGATCAGCAAAAATAGACGGCCCGGTGGACCGTCTATTAAAACCATTTTCCTTAATTTTAGAGCGTTTCGGCCATTTTTCTTACCGCTTCCAGATGATCCGGATCATGGTTCGTGATGAGGCCGATGTCTTCCAGACCAAGATACCCAAGGAAGTCTCCCTCATATGAAAACCTGGCTCCGTCGTACATGTCCGGATCCCCTGAACTTAGGAACATGGCCACCTTTTGAAGGCTTTCAGGGGCCTTTGGGTATAGTGCGGAATAGAATCGGTCTATCACGCATTTAAGCTGACCGCTTATCCCGTGATAGTATATTGGGGAAGCCAGCACAAGCATATTGGTATCACGGAGTTCACCATATATCTCCTGCATATCATCATGCTGGAAGCACTCTCCATTGGATCTATCGTGACAGTATTCGCAAGCGAGGCAGCCTCCAATATTCTTCCGACATACATTGATTACAACGACTTCATGTCCGGCCTTCTCAGCACTATCTTGGAATACCGATACCATTTCAGCCGTATTGCCCTTTGGACGGGGGCTTCCATTCAGTACAAGTATTTTCATTTTTTGTCCTCCATGCATAAAGTGATCTGCACATTGCCGTTACCCAGCAATTCCCTCATGCTATCTTCGCTCTGATCGGTAATGTGGCCAAGCCTGGTATAGGCCCATGAATTGGAGCCATACAATACCACCATTTGATCACCGGAATAGAGGACTATGTCCCCTGATTCCGTTCTGGTCTGGACGTCACTTCTTGGGAGTGCGACTCCCAGTGGTCCGACCTGCTCGAATCCACCATACATGGACATGGATATCGTAAGAGGTTCATCCTTACAAAGCTCCTTTAGAGCATCCACTGACTGGTTCTCCTGCCATTCCACCGAGACCTCAGTATCGCCTATGTACATTCTGAGCATCTTTTCCTCCTCATCCTGATCATCATCGGATCCCTCTGTCTTCACATCCTCAGTCCCGCTTGCGTGTCCACTTGCACTCTGCTGTTCCCCGCTGCAGGCAGACATTAGTAGCAGCATGGTGATCAACAATACTAAAAGCAGATATTTCTTCATATCCTCTTTCCCATTTCGTAGGCTTCCTGAAGCTTCTCCGGATGGCCCTTCATCTCCCCTGTTTCAGTGACACCGCCGCCGAACACGTGACCCGCAAGCCTTGACTTTGGGAAGCACTCTATCCATCCCATAAGGCCGCTCATGGCTCTCTGGGGCACGAATTCTTCATCCTCTGCAGCCGTTGACAGGAAATACACATCTCTGAACCGATAGTCGGACACGAAGAGTGGATTGCCCCTGTCCAACAGGGTCTTCATCTGTCCGCTCATCTCGTAATAGTAGATGGGAGTGGCGAAAACCAGCACGTCAGCCTTTTCCATCTTGGGAACCACATCCTGCATGTCGTCCTTAATGATGCACTTTCCGGTCTTCTGGCAAGCAAAACATCCGCGGCAGAACCTTAATTCCATATCCCTGACGGACACCATCTCCACCTGGTTTCCACCGTCTCTTGCGCCGCTTGCGAAGGCCTCTGCCAGAGCCTCAGAGTTGCTTCCCCTGCGGGGGCTTGTGGACAGGATCAAAACATTCTTGCTCATACTTCTCTCCTTATTATTTCAGATATTCCGTAAAGAATTCCTGGAGTTTATCAAAGGGAATGGCTTTTTTTGCGCCGCCGTCATAGAGGTCCGTGTGGGAGGCTCCGGGGATGATGAAAAGCTCCTTGTTATCCGTGTATTTGCTGTCCTTAACCATGTTTGCATAAGCGTCTTTTCCGAAGTAGCAGGAGTGGGCTTTATCACCATGGATTATGAGAACTGCGCTTCTGATATCATTGGAGTACTGAAGTATGGGCTGATTGACGAATGATTCGCAGCCTATGACGTTCCATCCTCCATTGGAGTTCAAGGATCTCTCATGATAACCGCGGTCTGTCTTGTAATAATCATAGTAATCTTTGACGAAGTACGGTGCGTCCTCCGGAAGGGGATCCACAACTCCTCCGCCCAGCTTGTACTCGCCGTTTCTCAGATCCTCCAGACGCTGAGCACACATTGCAGCACGCTTTTCGTACCTGGCTTCCTCGCTGTCCTCTGAATCGAAATATCCATTGGCATTGACTCTGGTCATATCGTACATTGTGGAAGCCACTGTGGCCTTGATGCGGGTGTCCAGCGCTGCAGTATTTATGGCCATTCCGCCCCAGCCGCATATTCCTATGATCCCTATCCTGTCAGGATCCACCAGATCGCAGAGTGAAAGGAAATCTACCGCAGCCATGAAGTCCTCAGTGTTGATGTCGGGGGACGCCATGTAGCGCACGTTTCCGCCGCTTTCTCCTGTGAAGGAGGGGTCGAAGGCGATGGTGAGGAATCCTCTCTCAGCCATTGCCTGAGCGTAGAGGCCGGAGCACTGCTCCTTCACTGCGCCGAAGGGACCGCTTACTGCGATGGCCGGAAGCTTGCCTTCTGCATTCTTCGGCACATACATGTCAGCTGCCAGAGTGATGCCGTAACGGTTAACGAAGGTCACCTTGGAGTGATCGACCTTGTCGCTTTCGGGGAATGTCTTGTCCCAATCCTGTGTGAGTTTCAGTTCTTCCTTCTTGATCATGGTAGTTTCCTTTCTTTATTTAGAAAAAGTTTTTTCGGTGTTGCGGATAAGATGATCCATGCGGTCCACCCTCTTCTGGGTCTCGTGGAGGTCTTCCATGAGCTGGCACCGGCAAAGGCGCATGTGGCGGATCAGATCATCTATCATTCCTGCTTCCATGAGCTTCTCCGCTCTGGCAATGTCCTCGTGGCCTAAGCCTGCATCTGAAAGCATCGTTTTCATATTTTCAAGCTGATCCATCATGTCCTGGGTCTCATCCTTTCTTCTTGCAAGATCAATATACTATATTGCAAGAGCCCTCGCTAATGGTTATAATGAATATCGTGATATTTGATTATGGAATATCATAGTCCATCGATCCGGAGGAAATAACATGGAGATACGCACACTCAGATACTTCCTTGCAGTCTGCAGGGAGGAAAACATGACCAGAGCTTCTGAACACCTTCACGTTTCCCAGCCCACCCTGTCCAAGGCCCTCAAAAGCCTTGAAGATGAGCTTGGCAAGAAGCTTTTCGTCCGGCACAGCTTCAGCATCGCTCTCACCGAGGAGGGGGCTCTTCTGAGAGACCGTGCCGAAGACCTGATCACCATGGCGGACAAGATAGAGCATGAATTTCTGTCCCTGGATGATATTACGGGAGGGGACCTGTACTTCGGCCTCGCCGAATCCTACCAGATCCGTCACTTAGCAAGGGAACTGCGGTCTCTCAAGGAGGTGTACCCGGGTCTCAAATACCACATCACCAGCGGCGACACGGAGCAGGTCACAGAAAAGCTGGATAAGGGCCTCTTGGATTTCGCAGTCATATGCGATGCTCCCAATAAAAAGAAATACGACTCCATCCAGTTCCCCGAAAATGACATCTGGGGACTGATACTGCCGGCTGACGCCCCACTTGCCTCCAAGCCCTCCATAAAGGTGGAGGATCTGATGGGTCTGCCACTCTTCACATCCGCTCAAGGCTGGGAGGGTGATATCAAAGAATGGGCAGGAGAGCGCTTTAATGATCTTCACTTGGAGGGTTCCTTCAGGCTGGCCTACAACGCATCCATGTTCGTCCGTGAAGGACTGGGCTATCAGCTTTCCTTTAAGGATCTTGTGAACGTTTCCCCCGAAAGCGGCCTGACCTTCCGCCCCTTGGAGCCTGAGCTCAAAGTCAACCTGTACCTTATCTGGAACCGTTATCAGACATTCACTCCCATGGCTGAAAGATTCCTTTCACAGATAAGAAGAAGTTTCGCAAAATAAAGAACTCCCCTTGCAGAGCTAGGTCTGCAGGGGGAGTTTTTTGCTCTACCTTATCTGAATATCAATTTGTCTGCCACCTCATCGGAGATGAGTGTGGGGCCGCCCAGGACGATGCCGTATCTCGGGTCGTGTACCTTGCAGTACTGTTCTGCCGGGCCGTAGCTTCCGTTCTCCACCAGAAGAAGCGGAGCATTGAGGGCCTGAGCAAGGGGTCCTCCGGCCAGACCGTCCGGGAAGTTGCGCCCGTAGGCGAATACCGCATAGTAGGGCTGATACGGGAAGAAATATTCCGCCACCTCTCTGGATGTAAGGTATCTGTTATCCCCTGCCAGCCTCTGGAACCAATAGCCATATTCCTTGAATATTTTGTCCTCTATGGCCTGGGATACTGCTCCTGTGCCGCCTATCAGATAGACGAACTTTTTCTTTTCTTTGAGATATGCCTCCTGGTCAGGGGTGAGGGTCTGGCCCACCAGCATTATGGGTTTTCCGGATGCAGACCCCGACAGGGCGTCTGCAAAAGAAGTGCCGCTGCACAGCATGACTTCATTGGGTTCCATGTAATAGTCACAGAACCTGAGGATCTTAAGATTCGTATCGTATCTGTCCGTTCCGGCGAAGCGTCTGGTTCTTCCTTTGGCGATGCCATGATTCTGAAGGATATCCTCCATTTCCTGGGGAACAGCACCGAATCCTCCCAGAATAAACACCACACCGCCCGATTGCAGATCTTGAGCGATCTCCGTTGCCGCATCCTCCATGGACTGGGTGCTCTTACCCACCAGGTAGATGGGTGCAGAGTAGAAGCTGCTTGAGATGTATGATCCACTCAGTGCATCTGCGAAATCTGTTCCGCTGGCAATTATCGCGTATTTGTGCTTCGTCGTGCCCTTGAGCTCCAGCTGCTTATCAGCCACCTTGATGGCCGTCTGGAACCTGTCACTTCCGAATACTCTGCTGACTCTTCTGAAGGAGGTCCACTCCACCACGAAATCGGGAGATAATATCACACCCGAGTTGTTATTATAGGAAATGTAGTATTTGAACTGCATTTTCGGCTTCGGCATATGATCCTGTTTGAGAGTATACGTCCAGTAATCATTATATGCACCCTCCGGAGTGCAATCCGCAAACTTTACCCAGCTAGAGCCGTTATAGTATCTGAGTTCCACCTTAGAAGGCTCCCTGTCCAGATAAACGAACAGGTCCACTGAGGCCTGACTGGGATAGAGGTATCGGTCTCCCTGGAAGGCCAGGATCTCCGGAGCCCCCTCCGCATAGGCCTGCTGTGGGATTCCCGAAGCAAAAGATACCACCAACACTGTTATCACAAGTATCCTTGCGATGATCATCAACTTCTTATTCATGGCTATCCTCCAAAAGTAATACAGGGGTCGGCTTATGGAATAATTATGATCGCTAGATCCATCTTGCGTTATCGACTATCTCTTTCCAGGTCTCCATGTTGGAGTCCGGCAATTCCTTTCTGGAGTAAAGGTGGATGTTGTACAAAACCTTCCCGTGCTTGACGACTATGGTGGCACCGTACATTTCTATATCCTGTGCAGTGTACTCATAGCAAAAGCTGTCAGCAGGCTCTTCGTCTATCTTAAGGGGCGCCTTGCTTAAGAACTTGTATCCATAAGGCTGCATTCCCTTGCTGATGCCGGCTTCTGTTTACTCCTCTCCAAAGCATCCATCACATGGAATCCCTCGGGATAAAAAATCATCAGTTCATTGACTACGATGTTATCCATCTTATTGCTCCTGTTGATCTGAACCGGCAAGTTTTTTGCGCTTTCTCGGTTTCCGCGCTCTCTCACCTCATATTTTAAAACGGTTTTAGGCTAAACACAAAACATTTTTTGAGCAGGACCCGGTCAATCCTCTTTCACAGAGGATTTCTCAAAAAACTCTTTCCCAGTGATCGCAAGCCATGTTACTCTCCAGAAAGTAAGTCGCTTTTGAATACGATTGGAGCGCATCCTTGCCGTACCTTTTCTCCTCAAAAAACTGAGAAAGATACTCCCTGCACCACTCTTCCTCGGTCTCCTTTGGTACCTGATACCAGTCGTATTCACTTCTGACTCCGTCCAGGTCCATGAAATAGCGGTTTCCGCAATACTTCATGAATAGATCTTTTGCGCGTTCTATCCTGGTTTTCATTTTATCCTCACAAGTAGCGGTTTGCTCCCCCCATATTTGTATTATAACATTGCGATTAAATCAATAGTGGGTTATGGTTTTAATCACATTTTAATTAATGATGATAAACTCGTTCCATAAAGGACTCCCTGTTGTCGGTTATCAGCGCTGACAGCCGGGGGGGGCTATTTGCACAGTACATTCTGGAGCGCTTCAGAGTTAAGGATCTCGATGGCCGGCGGATCATAGAAAATGATTCCATCTGCCTCCAGTTTTTTCAGTTCACGATGTAAAGAAGAACGGGAAACATTCATGACCAGCGCCCAGTTGGAAACCGATTCAGGTATTCTGACAACCTTCTTCCCGGACTGTCGGGACTGGATCAGCAGAAAACAAGCGGCTTTCTGTGCGATCCCATTATAGGAGAGCAGTTCCAAACGCTGCTGTAACATGTAGGTCGCGGTGGCGAGCTCCGCCATAAAGTTTTTCATGATCCGCAGATTTTTTTGGAGGAGCAAAAGGACATCTTCTCTGCGGAACATCATGACTGTGGAGGGCTCCAGTGATACAACGTCACAGGGATACTTTTGCCTTTTGGAAAAAACGGCAGCAGGGCCGATCATCTCACCGGGATTCCGGGCAGAGACGTTGATTTGGCTTCCATTGGGGAATGGTTTTTGTGCCTGAACGCGCCCCTCCAGAATCACACCGATCCTGTTTGCGTCCTCCATCAAGTGAAACACAGTCTCGCCTTTGTCATAGCACTGGATGTGATGCGGCACAGTTCCCAGAACATCACGAAGTTCCTTTGTCGGAACGCCTGAAAACAGAACGCTTTTTTCGAGTACAGAGTAATCCATTGTTTTTCTCCTCTCTTCTGTCTTGCCCCTATTATACACAAAAAATCTTTTGCAGTGTATCTGTAGATACATAAATATCGTTTTTTCATTAGTATAATTACATCAGAACAAGAGAGGAGGAAACTACAATGATTCGTAAGATCATCCACATAGATGAGAAAAAGTGCAATGGCTGCGGGCTGTGTGCAGAGGCCTGCCACGAAGGAGCTATCGACATCGTAGACGGCAAGGCAAAGCTCATGCGGGAGAACTTCTGTGATGGCTTCGGTGACTGCCTGCCGGGATGTCCAACCGGTGCGATCACTTTTGAAGAGCGTGAGGCTCCGGAATACGATGAATCAGCAGTAAAAGCAGCGAAGGAGAAAAAGACGATGAACGAAATGAATCACGAACATCATGAGGGAGGCTGCCCCGGATCAAGAATGATGCAGTTCGCACAGAATGAGGCTGATAACACTCCGGTAATCACCGGAAGGCCGGTTTCCAGATTAGCTCAGTGGCCATGCCAGATCAAACTGGTGCCGACACAGGCTCCCTTCTTTGACGGAGCAAAGCTGTTGATCGCAGCAGACTGCACAGCTTACGCCTATGCGAACATGCATGAGGAGTTCATGCACGGCAAAGTCACGATCATCGGATGCCCCAAGCTGGATGCAGTGGACTATTCCGAGAAGCTGACGGAGATCATCCGGAATAACGATATCAAGAGCGTGACCATCGTCCGAATGGAGGTTCCCTGCTGCGGCGGGCTGCAGAGAGCTGCGGAAAACGCACTCAGAAACAGCGGTAAATTCATCCCGTGGCAGGTGGTCACCATCTCCCGCGACGGCAATATCTTAGACTAAGGAGGATTCATCATGGAGTGGAAAGATAAGATCGGTTCGTTCAAGCAGATCGACGTAAGAGGCATTCAGGGCAATTTCTTCCAGGGTATCAAGAAGCAGGCGATGCAACTCCCTGCAGGAAATGGGCTGGAGATCATCCAGAACTTTGATCCGATCCCGCTGTATGAAGTGATGGAAGGCCTGGGCTACGAGCATTTCACCGAGCAGAAGGGCGCCGCAGAGTTCCACGCCTACTTTTATCGCTTGGAAGTGAAGCAGGAGGAAAAGGATATTCCGATGCGTCCGGCGGCGCTGACCAACATGCCGCTGATTGATGAGAAGCTTGGTAATATCGCTGTGAACTTCTGGGACCTGACGTGGAATGATGAAAACAGACACCTGCCTTATGAGATCCGTCTGCTGCTCTCCCTGACCAATGCTGTCGGTGCCGGCCGTATGCGTCAGGCGACAAGAGAGCTTGTGAAGGCATACATCCACGGTCTGGACAGTACAGCGCTGGATGACGTATTCGAGCTGCTGGCCTGGAACCAGGGCATCGGCTATTTCAGCTCCGAGATCGGTCCGTCCACACTGTTTGCCGCCTATAAGACCATCAAGAATATGGAAAAGCAGGGCAAGGAACGTGCCGAGATTTACGAAACGCTCAAAGAGAAATTCGGTGAGAAGAACCCGGATGTGAAGGTGTGAGGTACATATGGAAATCACGAAAGAAACGAAGCTGTCTGATCTGGTCGGTCAATATCCCTGTTAAAAAATGTTTTCGGCATAGCAAAAAAGAGCCAGCTTACCTTCATTATAAAGGAAGCTGACTCTTTCTTAAATGCTTCAAAACAGGCCTTTACCACAAACCATTGATTTTACTGGGTTTTTCGGCACATCTCAGCCAAGGGAGTTTATTCCCACTCTACATAGTGTTTCGTGTTATATGGTGTTTTGTAGTCTTTTGGCTACGTTTATTAGCCTTTATTCCACATATTCTACAGATTATTTTTATTCTTCAAAAAAAGTGTACTCAATTTGTACTCAGGTTAGGCCGGGCTGTAAATCATCTTTTCCCTAATATTTTTTTATTTTTTCAACAAAAGTATCTTTTATTTTTTTATTTAAATCTCGCATGTTTTTATACTCTTTTACATCAATTGCTCCAACTACTTCGTCGTGAATCCTTTCAGGTACATTATATGAAACATATTCTTTATACTTATCTATAATCTGATTAACCCTATAATGAACAAATTTTAATTTGTCTTCCTCTGTAAGAAGGTTAAACATTCCTTTATAGTCAAATCGAGACCGCAGTTCAGGAGATATTTTCCGCTTAAAATCATCTTTACTAATATTTGAAGTAAAAACAATTATATACCCATTTACATCATACTCTTCTGCCTGGGAATTTACAATTTTTCCGTTTTCAAGTACATCAAGGAAATAGTTGAAAACAGCATTGTCGGCTTTTTCAAACTCATCAATGAGAATCAATCCAACGTCGGTTTCGCTCATTCTCTTAACAAGTTCACCACCATCACTGCCAATATAACCAAGCGGACTACCAATTAAACTGTTTAAAGCATCATGGCTGCTATAATTACCAAAATTAACTTTTGCTAATTTTGATTTACTTCCTAAAGCTTTATGTATTGAACGGGCTACTTCAGTTTTGCCAACACCAGAATCGCCCATTAAAAATAACGAGAGTATTTTATGTTCACCTATCTTATTAAACACACGAAAAGAATCAACAATTTCTTTAAATTCCTTTTTAAATCTTTCATGACCATATAACCTTGAATCAAATGAGTTGTAAAATGCTTCGAGTTCAGTTTCATTCAAGTCTGTAATTTTTCTTACATCTTTTGGCTCAACAACAGTCTTGTCTACTTGATCTAAAACAGCTTCTTCGGCTTCTACGTCAATATTTGCAAAATCATCAAAAACATATCTAAATAAGTATTTAATGTCATTTTCATAAATACTGTCACAGATAAAAGAAATATTGTCATTAAAGCTATAAAACAACTGCTCAAAATTAAGCATTTGCGTGTCATTGCTTTTTATAAATCCCACTAATGCTGACAGGTCAACATAATAATCAGTTTCATTATCAAGTTCACCTATTCTTTCAGACGAAAGAAAACGAGATATACTTAGCAGCTTGGCACCCATAGAAAGCTGTTGCTGCTTAAAATTAAAGAACTGATTCCTGTTATAAAATAGTAATTTTTTCACTTTTTGCTTTTCTCTCTTGCTTCTTTATTAGATCTATGTGTTTACACTTTTGGCTGTACAACCTGAACAATAGCTAACAAATCAATATAGTTATAATCGATTCCATCATTTTCACTCTTCAACCTTGTAGCCGGTGCATTTTCGTATTGGCTATTATGTACTTCTGCACTTTCTTCACTATTAGATTCTTGTCCAAGTTCTTGGAAAAACTCAAAAGAGTTTTTTAAACTATTTATTTTAGTTTTCCCCTTATAAATTCCTATTATTGAAACATTACCGATAAACAGATCATCTACATTATAAAGGTTTTCAAATTCGCTTTCAAATGTAAGAGGTATTTTGACAATGAGTTTATCATCGCTTCCGTCAATTTTGCCTTTTAACTTATACGAGTAATCTTTAAACATTGAATTAAACAGGTTGTTTACATCCAAATCACCGGCTTCAGGTAGCCTCATACCTTTAAACGAACCATTAGAAAACATTTTAACCGTTCTTAACTCTGTTTCGTTTTCTAATGATAGAGAAACATCGTCAATTCTTACAAGTTGTCCCTCAGATATGTTTTCACTGAACGAAGAGATTACTTCACATTTTTCCATAACCTCGCTGAGTATCAGTGATTTTGTCATTGCAACTTTAAAACTGTCAAGAACTTTTCGTGAATCCGAAGAGCCAGATCTTACATCAGCGCCAACATCAGTACTAAACAGGTTTAAAAACTTAGCACCCATTTTGGCTTGCATCTCCGCATCCAATGTGTCTCCTTGTTCTGTCTCTATTGAACTTTCGGTTTTTATTATGTTACTCAGCATCATCTTTATTTCATAAACTTTTGAAAAGTTCATATAGTAAATGTTAAACAGCAAATTACTCCCTCCCAATCAAAACATTATTATACCTGATTTGTATTCCGTTAAAATTATAAAATAGTTTAGGATAACTCGCTTGAATTGTCATTTCGGTGCCAAAAACAGACAAAATGACTAAATGCAATTATATGTCTTTCAAGACTTGGGTATATCATTACCACTTATTTATTAAAAAAACTAAATTGTTTTCAGCCCGATCTTTGTACTTCCTACGCAGATCATTGCGTCTACCGATAATTATTTGCCTCAGAAAGATCCTGTATATACTTCAATATATCAAAAGAGTGCCTATATAACATCGCATTCATTATCCACGTTTTTTCAATAATTACATTAATCCCCAGCTTTTATACGCATCATTTGAGTATCGACCTAAAGCACCACCCTTTGGATACTTTGCATTAACAACAGAAAATTGACAAATAGCATCCAGTATTGGACCTTTATTAAACGGAATGTGGATACAATGAGCCCTTCCGTTTTCGATTCTTTCAGCCAAAGCTCTTGGCCATTTATAACTCAGTTCTTCAGGTGATCCTATCCTAGAATACCCTGGATAAGCTACAATAATTGGCAATTTATAGTAATCAACCGCTTTCTCAATCTCCCAATTTAAGATTCCTCTGTCATAATTAGTTTTATCCGTTATTATCAGTAAAAAGTTCTTGCTAGCTGACAACCTTGTTCGCAACCTATTAAGAAGTGTAGCCTTTGTAATATATGTATATCGCATTGTCGCACTTCCTCTATCTATCTTACAAATGTTTTTCTTTTTGTTAACCACTGAGAAAAATTGTTCATGTCCGCTTCTATTTCCAATATATCAAATTCAACTAATGGTGTTTCATATGACATAGAATGGTCATACGCTGAATATTTTGTCATCATATGGCAATCAGATGTGGCGTTTTCAGCAGTTTTTTTATATGTGATATTTTAAGTATATTTTTCTTTAAGTACAGTCGATAACCACGGACTCTCATCTATATACTTTTGTAACAAATCAGTAACATATTCTTCATTTGTCATTTCAAATACAAAAGGGGCAATACGATTTGATGACAATACAGCCTTAAACTTATCACCTTCATGAATTTCTTTCGGTGGAATAGTGTTTTCGTTTAAGTTATGTTTTTTATGTTGAGGCGGATTCTTATATGCCAACCACGCAATTTCGTAGGAAATACTACTCTCACACCACTGTCCCATTAAGTTTTTGAAAAACACACGAATAATAAGATTTGGTCCATTATAATGGTTTTGGCTAGGGTTAGTTCTAATGCGTTCCCAGTTCTTTTCTGCAGTTTTTCTTAACTCACAAACCAGTTCTTTAATTTCAGAGGTTTCAAAATGGATATCAATATCCACTTCATCTCCTGCAGATAATGCTTGTATAAAACCCGGGAGTAAAGATGCCGGAAGCATTTTTTTATTTCCCTCTGAGTCTTTAATAAATTGCAATTCAAAATCTGCTAACGTATAAATGTTAATTGCGGGGGAATCACCAACATTTTTAAGCTTGATTGAAAATCCTAATTGCATCCGTGTATAGTCAGAGGCATTCCAGGCAGATCCATATGAATCAGTCACATGTGGGACAACACATGGTTGCTTATCCGTCTTTATTTGCTTCGCTACGAGTTCAGCTGATTTCCTAGCGTAATATGCTTGACTCTTAGTGTGCCTGACATAAATAATCGTGACAATAACCATAACCAGTGACGAAAACAAGGATAATACGCCTGCATAGTCACTGTTAATTATTTTTATAAAGTCTAACATCTTTTTAACCTCATTTCAGCCGTTCACATAACGAAGGTGTTCTTCCCGCTAACTTTGGATTAATTTCACATCGATCTCTTTGGTAACTAGCTATCAAATCAATTATGAGAGTGTGTGTTTTACTCGCTAAAGTATAATTGTTTTGTGCTTCTCGGTTTATCCGGTATGGTAAGTTTGATTTGTCCTTTCTCAACAAGTGGCATTATATATACCTGAATGGCATAAGTTATCGATCTTAAGCCAAGATAATCTGCTATTTCTTTTCTTGTACGAGGGGTTCTACAAAATTCAATCAGTTCACTTGCCCTATCGTCCAATTCATTTTTTACAGGTTGATTATCATTACTGTTGAAGAAAGTTACTGAAAACTGCCCCCGCTGATCTGCAAATAAGGGGTCCGGCAAACCATATTTGTTCAGTTCATTCCTTATTGTAGGTATTCCTGAATATCTGTTTTCGGTTATTCCCAATACCTCCAATGCCGTTGCCAGCACAGGATTCCTCGTATCTGGCTGAACTTTACCCAGCTGATCGACCTTTATCCTCCCATATATACCACCTGGGTTTTGTATTTCAATCCTATTATCAAACATTATTATCTGAATAGGCATGCCTTCTGTATGAATACTGTAATCACGGTGTACTAAGGCATTTAATATTGCTTCTCTTATAGCAGTAATTGGATAATCAGTTCTGTCCTCTCTTTTTCCTGTTATCGGGTTAATAATTGTTTTTGTCTTCATGTTCCTTCGTACGAATGTTATTGCAGTATCCAACATTTCCGGAATCGAACCTTCTATTCTCTGATTATCCAGGAACCGCTCTCCCGCAGAGCCTTCAGAGCCCATCTCCGTTCCCGGAACAACTATCGCAGTTATACATAGTTGGGGAAAATATGCCTGCGGATAAGGGCTGAATAGCAACACTGCTGTCAATGTTATCTCATCATCACGCTTGATACTCATTAATTCATATATAGTTTCCTCATCTAATATAGACAGATTCGATTTCCCCGTTTTCAGCTTCTCAACATATTCCTCCAGTTGTTTCTGGTTCAAGGAATGCATAGTTGCCCTATGAACCGTTCTGATATCATCCTGATATTTTTTGCGGAATGCTTCATAACTGTATATTTCATACTCTGTCATTGGTTCATCACTATCTCCAATGCGAGTATATGATCCTTTTAAACGACCTTTCCCGCGATAATAACAAGGCCGTTCCGAAATATCAATGCCAGGTATCTCTGCAGCTACAAAAGTCTTTCCTTCTTTCTCTAATACAGACAAGAGTGGCCTGACTACCGGCTCCATCTGAAGGCATTGCTCATTGATTTTCTTTTGAAGGTCTTGCGGATCATAAACTCCACACTCATTATATTCGTGTTCCTCATCAACTCCAAAAATGATAGTTCCACCATCATCCTGGTTAGAAAAACTGGACAGCGTATCAAATAACTTCTTCGGACAATCAACTTTCGCGCTTTTAAGCTCCAACGTTTGAGTTTCACATTTTGTTCTTTGTATGATTTCAAGATATTCCTTTAATTCTTCGCATGTCATTTGAGTTTCCTCCTCTATTATTTTAGATATTAGCATAAAATTTCAGTTATTGCAATATAAGTCAAAAATTATTTGAGTTAATCAAGCAATAACTAAAAAGTCGAATTTGAATTTTCATTATCGTTTTCTACAATTCAAATATTTTTTAATCTAAACCATATCCAAAACAATAAAAAGATTATTATTAAAAGGATTCTCTATTAACTTAAACGATTTTGTTTATAAGATGTGGTTCATATTATTTATCACTATACTTTTTAATAGCTTCTTTATACATTCTCTCGCTTTCTTCTCTAAAGCGAGATCTGTTTTCAACCAAATCTTGAAATTTTTCATATAACTTCGAATATATTATTTTTTGAGCTTCATTACCTTCAAATTTTTCAGATAATGGCTCCATTTCAAAAACTATGCTCTCATCAGTTGCAGCATCAATCAAATTGAGAATGTCATCTTTATCTATTTTGTCTATTTCATAATATTTATCATTTTTATAATAATAGCATTTTCCAGCTTCATTCTTTAAGTAAATCATAGACTGCTCTCCTTTCTTCATATGCTTCTTCTCCTGCCTCAAGTGAGTTAAGCATAATATCTCTATTTTGAATCTTTTCTCCAGAATTGGATATCAAATATTTACTGCTAGGTAAACCACAATACCTTTCATAATGAACTTCCTTACCATCAATTGACCGCCTTGTATATATTAAGTAGTCTGGTTTAATAGATGCACCAATAGTACTATTATGGGTTACAATAATTACTGGCATTTCTAAAGAAATATCTTTGATTATTTTATTAACATTTTCTTTTAAAAACATATTATCAAATGATGATTCCGGCTCATCAATCAGTAACATATCATACTGGTAAGCATCGTTTATTTCTTGTATTAAATTGAACTCTGCTCGTTCTCCCCCAGATAATTCAAAACCATACTTATTAAGGATTTGATAATCCACTTTTGCAAAAAACTTATAATAATCCACTTCTGAAATATCAGGCATATTAATAATGCCCACCAAAAACTTATATGGATTATTTAAGTAATGCTCGTATATTTCAGAAAAGGCAACATCTCTTCGGCCACTTTCTTTTTTTAATTCTAAAGGCCCCTTAAATGGCTTCTTTGTGGCTTGTATAGTAAAGCCTTCAAGTGTATTCTTTTGTATTACAGCTTCTTTTTTTACTAGCTCCGCAAGTTCATTAAATTTTTCTACTTTATTTCTATTTTTCTTTATTTCAAGAAAATCTACATCTTTCACCATAGTAATTGATGTTCTCGCTTGAAGAGAATGCTGAACATCATTTATGAATTCGTTTATCCATTCCTTTTTTAACACTAATTCCTTTTCTTTATTATATTGCGTAATTAAATCCACGTATAATTTAGTCAAATCTTCCTTTTGTAAATATTTCTCAATAATATTACTATATCTTTTTGCATCTATTAAAACTTTTACGGAATCTATTACATTTTGTAGTGTTTCTAAATTATCTATTGAATATTTTGTTTCTGAATATAAGGTACTCCTTGAAAATTGATCTTTCCTATTTTGCTCACTTGCATGCTTTTTTAATGAATTAATATACTTTTCAATTCTTTTAGTATCATCATCTATTGATACGGTTTTTATATCATCAATTACTTGAGCAAATAGTTGAAAATAGTCCTTTGATATACTACTTTGTTTCGCTGCTATTCTTTCATTAAACTTTTGCGCTGCTTTCTCAGTATCTCTTTCTAATAATTCAAACTGTTTAATATATTTGATATTATCATTGTTCTCAGCTATTCTATTTAAAGTATATGTTTTCCCCGACGACCTTCCACCTAATATTACATTTAATCCAGAAGAAATTATCAAATCCGAAAGAATATTATACCTACTATTACCTTCTTGTTCGCTAAGCGTAATATTATTTTTATTTAATAAAGATCTTTTAATAGCTTTTATTGTTAATTCATCTACATTAACAAAGGTATGTCTTGATGGAAATTCATTAGTCGAGTCTGTTAGCCTGCAATCGCTAAACAGTACAGGGGTTTTTTCTTTTTCATCCTTTATACAGTAAATGAATTTTTTAGCGCTATGAACCTCACCACAGATAATGTTTTCTCCCATTTTGCTAATTATACTTTTATTGACGTTCGGTTTTTTATCATAGTGTGGTATCCATAAATAGTTTTCCAAATCGCCAAAAATATTTGAAAGCTTCTCAAAACCTATGTAATCACTTGGAGTTTCGATTTCTGCATTAATCAAAGTTGATTTTGTATTAAAATCATCTAATCTATCAGGTTCAGAAATACAAAGAATATGACCTAAGCTATTATCTCCAATATTAATTTCAATTCCCGGGAATACAGTACATAACCCTCTTAACTCTTCCGTTATGGACAAAAATTGATTTAAGTCAAAAAAATTATGGTTTGTTATGGCAATTGCATCTATATCACATTCAATTACATATTGCTTTAATTTTTCTAAAGAAAACTCAAAGTATGAATCACTTATCGTTTTTACTGTATGTATGTGGAAATCTATCTTTTTCATTTTATTCTCCAAATATGTATTTTGCATTTTAATAGCAAAGCATTTAATAGCTTGATTATGAGCCACTAATGCTTACCCTATAATAATCCTTCCATAATTCTCAGCATGTCAAATACTCTATGATTCCAATAATCACACTAATTAGTATCCTTCCTCAAAATATCCAGATACTCCTCATACGCAAACACTAATGCTTTTCCTGATTTTGTGGAATACTTTAGGATCCCCCTGTCGCAAAGCATTTCTATGTAGTTCGCTGTACCATTCCTGGAAAGTCCAAGTGCAGAAGCAGTTTTTACTGTTTCGATTATTGGGTTCTGTTCTATATAAGCAAACAGATTCAATATATTTTGACGTGAGCGGGTCGGCACATCCTGAAGCTTTGTCTCGTTTTTCTGATGCAGAGCAATCAGCTTATCTATGGTTTCAGTCGCATCTTCAGCTGTTTCTGCAATGCCGCGGAGGAAGAATTTGATCCACTGCTCATAATTTCCAGACTTCCTGACTTCGCTCATCCTGTCATAATACTCAATACGGTTGGATTTAAGATAACAGGACAGATATAATACCGGCGATGAGATCTCATGCATTCCCATCAGGAACAGTGTTATAAGCAAGCGTCCCAGACGGCCATTTCCATCAAGGAATGGATGTATAGTTTCAAACTGATAATGCAGCAGTGCAGCCTTGATTAAAGGATCAGTGTTGTCATCTGCATTCATGAACTTCTCAAAATCTGATAAGCATACGATCATATCTTCCGGATTGGGCGGAATGTATCTGGCATTCTTTAATGTGCTCCCTACACCTCCTATCCAGTTTTGTGAAACACGGAATTCTCCTGGAGTTTTGTCTCCGCCTCTGACGCTATCCATCAGCACCCCATGCGTTTCACGGATAAGTCTGTTGCACAGCGGCAGATCATCCATACGTTTAATGGCAAAATTGATTGCACGAACATAATTCACGACATCGGAAACATCAGCATTTGTATTTTCATCAATCTCAGGATTCAGCACATCTTCCAGAGTGCACTGTGTTCCTTCGATCTGTGAAGATACCAACGCTTCCTTCCTGACATACATGAATATGAACAGATCCTTATTTGGGATCCGGTCGGAAAGTCCATTCAGTAACGCTAGCTTTTTATGTGCATCAATCAAAAGCTGCTGCATCTCTGTATCGATTTCGATTTCTGGTTTAGGCGGCAAAGGATTAGGATAAAATGAATAATACTTACTTTCACCACTGAAGTTCTGAACTGATTTGCCTGCTCGATTATTCATGACATTGTCTCCTTTATGAGTTTTACAATGTAATTATAATACATAAAACGCACAAAATCAATAGTTTGTGCGTTTTATTGCTAGTTAATTTGCCTCATTTCATTTAATCTAATTATTGTCTTGCTGCTTTACAATGCTTTCTATCAATATAAGATCTAACATACCATAAATTTTCACTCCAATAGTAGCATATTTCATTTTGCCATTTGTAATTGTACATATGCCTGACGAAAATATAACCTCCATAATCATTAAATTCACTAATCCTTCTTTTCGAAGTAACCGACCTTCGACACCATATTTCTTTAATTTTCGAATTACGCATATTTTATCATATAAACAATATGTTGGAAGTGGAATTATGGCTATACCAGCTGCAAAAAAAGCGTTCCCATCTGAGATTACAAATGCAAATATGAACAATAATACACTCGATGCAAGAATAGTAATTATTAATCTTTTATTCTTTACTTTATCGCTAATCAGATTTCGTCTTCTCCAGTGGATGCACCACTATTCTTTGATTTTTTGTTATACACTATTTTCCATACTCCTAAAGGATGATTATGTGCAGAATCAGTATATAACCTTAACTTTGTTCTAGTATAATAGTAGTTACTATCTTCTCCGTATGCAATCCTTTTCTCCCAATAAATGCAACTGGCACCGAGGCTAATTGCTGTAGTAACACACAGCAAAATATAAGCAGCAGTACCCTCAACACCAACCGCAATACCAATGGCACTTGTCGCAGCCGTTGCACCAGCACCAGTTAACGCATAACTTCCACTTGTAGTTACTTCTCCTCCAAAAGTGACCCCTGCAGGAGCTCCGTTCATTGCATCTTCTACTTCTATAATTCTGACAAGACCGCTTTTTCACCCATTGATGCTGTTTCGACGGAATCAGCAAACGCAATTGTATTAACAGATAATAGTATAGTTACTATTAAGCAAAAGGCTGTGCTCTTCTTTAACACTTTATTCATCATCGACTCTTTCTGTCCTAAATTGACTTCTCATAATAAATATAATTATGCAATATTTTTTCTCTACTTTTCCCAATTTGCTTTTAACCTACCCACATTATACTGTCTGCGATTTTAAAAAGTATGTCATATTCCACATTTCCAGTCAGCTCGAGAACATAATAGCCGTTGTTCCAGATGATGACCCAGTCATCGTACTTTTTATAAGAAACCCCTTTATATCCGCTTATCTCAATTTCTTTGATTTCCACTTCACCGTCAATGTTCAGTCCCAAACCATCTGCCTCGTTTTGATCGTAGTATATGATATGCCCATTACCATCTTCATATATTGCTGCATAGCTGTGCTCTGTGTTGGTTTCTTCACTTAAAGCAAATCCCACCGGCAGTTCAGGCTTCAAGGGAGTAAACTCGTTAGCGACAGTTACTGGATCTGTCTGTTGAAATTGAAATGCCCATTCCGTGATGCTCTTCTTTATATTGTATACTATCTCCGGATGTGTAACGGCATATGCTGCAGCCGTTCCGATAAGCATTACCGCTACAAGCACTGCAACCAGCAAAGCTCTTTTAAAACGAGGCTTCGTGTTAAAACCCATTACAGATGTCTCTCCTGCATCCATACCGTTTCCAGCGTTAAGCACCTTAAAACATTGATTCAGAACCTTCTCATTGTATCCTTCAGGAAAAATAAATTCCTCACCACTTGCATTTTCGGCTTCATATGCATCCCATTTTTCATCATACGCTATTTCCAGCGCTTTTTTAAGCTCAGTATCAATTTTATCCATGACTCTTCCCCATCATATCTTTTAGCATTAATCGGGCTCTTTCCAGTCTTTTTCTTACTGCAGCATTACTGATTCCCATAAGATCTGCTATTTCATTTACAGTATACTTATGAACATAGAACATATACATTAGATCGCTGTAGGTTTTCGGCATAGTATATATCAGGTCTACCAGTTCTAGTTCCTCAAAGCCATGATCCTGCCACCGATTATAGAGATCAAGTCTCCACTTCTCCAGCAAGGCTTCCTCCGACTTAACTCTTCTAGATCTCCTCGCAAGCTCTTTTCGCGCCATGTTCTCTACAATAGTCATAACATAGTTTCTGGTTTTCTTAGAATTATTATCGTGGATCTTGCCAAAATTCTTTGCAATAGCTATGAAAGCCTCCTGCAATACATCCAAAGCATCCTGCTCATTCTTCATAAAGTTGAATGCTCTTTGAAATGCCCGTTGTTCATAAAGATAGAAAAACTGTTCAAACCGTTCCTGTTCCTTGGGGTCATCCCCTATGAGAGTCATCAAAAGAGTGATCATAGAAATACCTTTCCAAACATGATACTTTTCTGCATACTATTGTAATGCATAATATTTGATACTTCAATGGGATACCCCCCCTTGATAATTATTTCTCAAACCATATTGCTGTTATGCTCACCGCTAACGGCCAACAACATCCGCCATTGGCAGGAAAGGAGACAAATGTGCAGATGTATTCTCTAAACATTCGTTCCGCTGCTTACAAACCTTAATCGCCAGAGCAAATCAAAAGAATATGAAACTGCATATGCTAAGAATCCTTTATTAATCATCATTTGTACTACCGGATCGTTCTCAAGCTCTTCTAATCGCATAGTGTTAACGAGCATGCATGCACTGCCTGCAATTCTGCACTGACTCGTCAGGGTGCGTATCATCTCATTGTAGTCAATTTCAGAATCTACCGGATTAACAATGTTATTGCATGTTTTTTCGAGAGCAAACGCTTCGTTGTTATAGTTGCTGCTTCCGGATCCTCCAGTATTTAAGTACCTTAATATTATTGGTGCAATTTCACCTTTTTGCTCCATATGCATTATGCATTCCATGGCTGCAGGTTTTGTATCAGAAACATGAAACCCCACAAATTTTCCGAATCTTTTTATCTCCCTGACAGTGTCGTAAACCATTGAAAGGCCTTGTATCATGCCGCTGCGATCATCAGAATAATACTCCCAATTAAAGCTTGTGTCACCAGAATCATGATCTTTCCTTAGGATGTTTTCACAGTAGATATTCGCTGCTATCGTAATATCATTTTTAAGCAAAGATTCTATCAATTCTGGACTATGGTATTCCCCTTTTTGAAGTATCGGAAAATCCTCTATAACCAATCCGGATAAAGCTTTATTTTCCCATACCTTTTCTAATGTTGTGACATACATTCATGTCTCCTCCAGTAATCTTATTGATAATTGCTTTTTATAAATTTCTTAGGCCCAAAGTTATACATACTTATAACATTTCCATACGTATCATATACTTTTAAATCAGTCAGTTTAATGTATATTTTTGTTTTACCACTAGCATTCATTGTGACCTGCTTATACAAAGTATGAACTCCTATAGGTGACGATGTTGAAAATGTCATCGAGTTAAATTCACTCCCAACTGTTCCAACAGATGTCACGCTAAGAAAATGTATCGTACCCGTATGCCGGAGCATGGCAGTATCAGAAGTGACTTTTATTGTCATCGCCACATTATTTCCGCTCCATCCGGTTACAGTTAGTGATCCAACTGGATCCAATATGCCGGATTTAATTTGATTCCCATTCGTTATGGTTATTTCACCATTACCATTATCCACAAAATAATATATTGTATCATCATTATCTTCATTCAACTCAATGATTGAGTCTTGGTATTGATTCTGTATTTCATCTGCATATGCAAAATCATTTGCCGCTATCGCTAGAGATATGACAATTATTGCAAGAAATAATCGAATTACGATATTGTTTATTCTACTATTCATAATTTATCTTTCCTCCTAGTTGTTTTCTCTGTGCTTTATTCCAAGTCCTGTTTTACCTTTCATATTGCAGTCTTCGTGACCGATGCAATCAGTACGTGAGAAGCATTAGCGGTAGCAGTTACTTACTAATATGTATGGGCAGCTATTGACTGCTGCCTTTCTTCCCCTCAGCGCCAGAGTTTTCATCCCTTAGCCAGACCTAGTGCCTACCAAGGTTGTCCATTATAAAGTTCCATTGTTTCTTTGAATTATTTTCCTAAATTCTGCAGTGAAGCTTTGCAAATAACATTACCCTCGCTAAACATCAGTGATGAACTGTATACATTGCCTTTTGTATTAGCGGCCCTCCATACACAACCGCACTACAAATCAGCATTGCAATTAGAGTAAAACAAGGAACATGTAAAAAATGTGTTTATTTTAGTAGCTAACACTTGAACTATTCACTGTGACAGTCTCATAACTGCTTCCACTATAGACAGTAAACACTGCATGTGTCCTGTATGTTCCGCTAGAGCAGCTGGTTTTTGTGCTGGAAATGTACAAAGATAAGGAATTACTGCTTCCTGTCTTAGACTTAACGTTTACCCAGCTTCCTCCGCTATACTTCTGCAAGTAGCATGTTCCTATGATTCTAGTGGCCACTCCGGTATAGCCCTTAGCGCTGGCACTGAATGTCGCAGTTCCGGAACTGATATGTAGATCTGCACGGGCATCCCTACAATACTGATACTCATCGATTGGATCTTCCGTTACTGGTACATCCAAATCTGCTGCAAAAGCAATCGTAGTACCAACAAATACCATGGTCAGACACAATATTACTCCTATGAGCTTCATATGCTTCTTTGTTTTCATGTCAAAATCCTCCTTTGATAAAATAGTAAGATATTTTTGATCTTCTATATATATCCAACCCGGTTTTTCGTGAAAATGTGACATGTTTTTTCAAAAAAACAATAGTTCGCATTAATTGTACAATTTTATTCATTTCTCACGCTGCTTTTCCCTATCGGAATACCTGGCTTTTTTCGGCAAATCTTCAAAAGCATTTTCCTATGGCTCTTCTCAGTGCCCTGATACCTTCATACCTTAAGGGATGCAAGGTAAGTCGCAAATATATAGAATCCTAATCCTTCTCATAAATACATATAGAGAATAACACTATGGCCGTTCCAATCATTTGAAGCATACTCAGCCTAATGTCCAGTATTACAAAAGCTAGCACTATGGTAAACACTGGCTCCAGCAAACTTAGTACTGACACTAATCCAACAGGCAAAAGACTTATTGCCTTCATGAAAAAGAAGAACCCCAGTACCGTAGAGCATACAGCTAAAATTAACACGTTTACAGCAGTTGGAACACTAGCTATCAAAGTAAACTCATTAAACAGCAAGCTGTATATCAAATACACTGCAGAACATACCAGGCATAGGTAAAGAGTTAACACCGTCGTATCAACTGAAGCAGTCGATTTTTTTGTATAAACCATATATACTGAGCTTATCAGAGCAGTAAGGACAACATAAATAATTCCTTTTATCTCAACGGTGTCAAGCGGTCCGTATACGACCAGCATGACCCCTACCACTGATCCAATCACTCCTATCACTTTAAATACCGTAACCTTCTCCTTAAGGAATATATATGCCATAATCAGGACAAATAAAGGATAGCAGTGATATATTATTTCTCCCATAGAAGCACTGATGTACTTGAACGACGAGAAAAAGAAAATACACTGCGCACTGTATATTACACCTGCAATCACTACTTTAAAGTATTGCTCTTTTTTTTCAAGATAGATTGACTTGTTTCTGGCCTTGCAGTAAACAAGGAATACGATTGCAGCTATAAAAAACCTATAAAAAAGCAGTGTTGCTGCGCTCATGTTCGCCGATAATCCAACCTGTGCTAAGATAGGTATCGCACTGAACCCCAGAGTCGCAACAATGATACATAATATCCCTTTTTTATTGTTTCTTGACTTCATTTGATTACCTCCAGCATTCCTTATATTCTGCAAACACATCGCCTTCGTTTAAATACGAATATGCCCTGCAACCATATCCGCATTTTCCTTCCTTCTTATGAATACATTCGCTACACTTTCCTCCCATAGGTTTATTCACTCGTGCCCTAAAAGCCTTCGCCGTATCGCTTTCCCAAATCTCTTTGAGACTCATATCGTGGATATTCGCTATACTCTTCCAAATTCCAGGGCAATATTTTGCATATCCAAAATTGTCGATTAAAAGTGCATATCCCAACTCTGTACACTGAAATCCTACATAACTCGGCACAGGAAACCATTCTATTCCGAATTCTTCCATATCCATTTCACAAAGCTTGATAAATATGTCACGAATCTGTTCGTCTGATAAATACAAGTCCGTATTATTCTTGGCATCTCCCTTTTTCAAAACTGTTTCAAAATATGGAGTAATATTGTTCTTCCTGGCGAATCTATACAGCTGAACGATTTCATCGAAATTGTAAGGAGTTATTATAGTTTGAAGCGCAAGTCTCTGATTATCATTATATCCCATCAACATAAGATTAAGTAGCCCCTTGTACGTATTAGCCGACAAGCCTTTAACTCCCAAAAGGTAATCTTGAGTATCTACGGAAAAACTGTTACACTTGTATACAATTGAACAATTCCGTGACATCAAAAACCGTATTAACTCTATGGATTTCATCTTGTAAATATTTTCACATAGGGTATCATCCCCCAATGTACTACCATTAGTGTATATTACTGGAATGATTGATTCATTAGCGCACTGATCAATGATATTAATAAGATCTGCAAATATTAATGGCTCCCCTGCTCCTGAAATTTTTATAGACCTTATACCCATTTCTGCAGCCTCATGGATAATACGGACATCATCTTTAGTGCTTAGTTCAAGATAATCCGGATCCGTATTGGTAATAAAACAGGATGGGCACCTGGCATTACAAATAGCGGGGGTGTATAAAGTTAATAGAAGAGGTTTATCTCCTTTTATCGCTTCGCTAACCTCAGCTTCAGAAAAATTCAGGCCATTTATTTCTGGTGTTTGCCATAGCTTTCTCATTTCTGTCTCTCCTCTACAATATTCCTAACGAAACCAAATTCATTATTAACCACATAGTTTAGTACTTTACATCCTGTACTGCAACAAGCTTTTTTGTTCTTTTCGTCATAAAAATAATCACATCTGTCGCATTTCTCTGGCCTCTTCCTCATACCAACAAAGTTATCTTCTTTCGTCCAAATTTGATAGTAATTATAGTCTCTGCAACCAATCTCGCTATCCGGAAATATAAAGCAAGGTAGTAGAGTACCATTTGATAGCAAGTAACATGATTCTTCACCATCTATACACTTGTTAAATACTAAATCATCGCTGCTAATATCAAAAATAGGATGAGGCGCCATGCAAGGCGTCACCGGGCAGCAACAAGGTATAAGAATACTATCATTTTCCTTTGATTCCCATAGTTGTAGTATTTTATCCAAAGCATGGTAATAGTCGACCTGTATGTACGCCTTCGCTTGTCCCATGGGAATTAGGAACTCAAGTTTATGGTTCTTAACTCCTAGTTCGTACAGAAAAGCATTAATCTCTTTGAGACTATTTATGGTATCTTTAATTAACATAGTCTCAACTTTAACATTAACACCCCTACTGCAAAGATGTTTCAGGTTTTCTATTAGCCTCAGACGCTCCGCTGCAGAAGCCTTCCTCACAGACCAACTCATCTCTTCCGTCAAATCATTGAATGATGAATGGAAAGTTGAGAAGCCGTACTTGTCGATAAGCAAATCTAATTCATCAGTGCCTATTAATGATAAATTCGAGCTTAGTATATAATTGTACTTAGAGTCCTTAAGCATATCTAGCAATTCTATAAGGAGTTCCCATTCCAAATAGACTTCACCGCCTGTAAACAGAATTGTGCTAGGCTTCAGCTCTGTAATCGCTTTTATAACCGTAGCGACATCCGCATGCGATCGATTAAGATATTTCTCAGAGTTACCACAGTAGCTGCATTTCAAATTGCAGCTTCCAGTCAGTTGTACTTCAAGCAGTAATTTTTTGTTCATTTTCTCCCTCCTCCTTGTTTCTGTCTATAAGGATCGAATTTATTAAACAAAATTATCAGATTCACCTCATCAAGGATTGTTTTCGTCAATAAGTTATTTTTCCTGTCACTAGCGTGAAGGCCTCAATCAGGCTAGAGTTGTGGTAAAGCTCTACATAGGCCTCAGCATATGAGTTTCATATGATTCTTTGCTTTCATGGCTTTCATGACAAAATCCTCCTTTGGATAAATAGATATTTTGCCTTCTATAATATATCCAACCCTGGTTTTCAAAAAATTGTGACATGTTTTTTAACATAGTTTTCGTGGGTTTCGTGGTTCATAAAGTTTTTTTCAAAAGAATTAACTAAAACTTTATCGCAATTCTTGAACATTATCTCTCATCTTTCCCACTGCCTGTCCCTCTGCCGAATCACTTCCTTGGCTTCATTGATCAGATTATCGATACCCTTGGCCCCAAAAGCCCTTTTTATGGTCCTGAAATCCTTAAGATCTTCTTTCAGCACAGCTATCTCCTGTCTGAGATCCAGGTTAGTCCTCTCCAGGTAGTCGTTCTCATTTCTAAGCTTTCCTATCCTGCCGCTTAGGCTATAATAACTGTCGCGCATATCATAATACTTGGCGGTTATCTCCCGGATGGCTGTCTTTAGTTTATCGATCAAAGGCTCCACGATTTTTGACTTGTAGCTTCTAGCACTCATGAGACCTGTAGGTTCCTGGAGCTGATACTCCGGATCATTCAGTAGATTTCCTTTCAGCTCATATATCACATTTTCCGTTTCCTCCAGATTATCCACTCTGTCCCTCAGCCTGTTGTACTCAATCCTTTTGTCTTCTACTTTTTCTTCCAGCTCCTCCAGTTCCCTGGATCGTTCCTGCTTCTTGTAATCCATGACGCTTAGATGTTCTTCATGGGTACCTTTCTTCTCCCAGGAGAGATTATGTTCTTCCATGACTTTAGCAAGCGCTTCCTTTTCACTGTTCACCCACTGGGTCCATTCTGTCTCGGATCTCAATCCTCCTTTGAATCCCTGGTGCACCAGAGCTCCCTTTAATGATACCCTGGTATCCAGCCCTCTGGTACTTCCTGTGGTAAATGGTACGAAGTCTATATGAAGATGAGGGGTAGCTTCATCCATATGAAGATGTGCCGAGAATACCCTTAAGTACGGATTCCTTTCCCTGAATCCATTAAAGTATTCATCAAGGATGGTTTTAGCTATGTCCCCCATATATGAGTCCGATGCCATGTCATCTTTGTTTCCTACCTGTATTATGAGTTCATGGAATGGCTTCTCCAGTTTGCTCATGCGTATCTTTTCGTAGTAGTCATCGATCTTTCTGTCTCTTCGGCTCTGCTTATCATTGTACTTCTTAAGAGCTTCATCAAACAGTTCATGATAATGTTCCACCATTATTAAGATAACTTTATAATCAATTCATCTACAGCATCTGTGTATCGGTCCTCTTCTATAAGACGGTTCCTCAGTTCTACCAATGCCAATATGATTATATTTATCTCATAATCATCGAATTTGAATCTCTTCTTCATCGTTCCCTTCCTCTCTCCACTATGGGTAATACTACTTGTTTTGCTAATTCAGCACACGCTTCTATGAAATCTTTCAGTGCTTCTCCCCATGCTTCTCGTCTGGTTTCCAGTCCCATCTTCTTAGTTTTGCTCACCATTACCCTCAAAGTTTTGACTGCACTTAACAGGATCTCACGAAAAAATTGAGGGTCTTTTGCACCATTAGACTGTTCGATGGATGCCCGGACAGGCTTAGTTATCAGCTCTGTTTTTACCATTTTCAGGTTCTCTTCAGGTATGCCCATAGCTTCAGCTGTCATCATTTGTCTGTTCCATTCATCCTTCAGATGGTTCTGTTCTTTGATCTCAGCAGCCATAGGATTGTTCTTTCCTACCTTCCTTGTCGCCATATACGGACCGTTCTTTGGGAATGTTTTCATATGAAGATGCTCCGGTAAAGGCGTGTTTATGAGATCAGTCATGAACTCTTTTACCTCTTCTGTGAAGGCTTTTCCTTTGAAAATAGGATCCTTTTTCTCAAAGATATGAGTCTCATATGGC
>ONAY01000007.1 GCA_900315895.1 uncultured Eubacteriales bacterium | reverse complement strand
TCAATGATGGACTCTGCCTTCTTGGTGGCGCGGCGGGTGATCTCGTCCGAATCCACCAGATACTCGGCCTGCTTCTTGGCCTCTCTGATCATCTTGCCGTATTCGTCCTTGCCCTCGCGCAGGATCCTGTCTCTCTCATCGATGATCCACTTTGCCTGCTGCATGTCGTCGGGAAGAGCCAGCCTGATATCCTTGATTATGCCGAAGAGGTCCTCTGACTCCAACACTATCTTATTTGTAAGAGGCACAGAAGTAGCCCCCTCTAAAAGATCCTCCAGTTCATCGAGAAGATCCAGAACTTTCGTTGTGTCTTCCATTGATAAAATCCCCCTTCCGGTCACTCAAGGCCGTATTTCATTCTCATTCTCTTAAGTACAGGCTCGGGTACAAGCACAGTTCCGTCGCCGCCCAGGGAAATGACCTGCTTGGCCATGCTGGAGCTGATGAATCCGTACCTGTCCTCACTAATTATGTAGATGGTCTCGCAGTGATCATAGAGATGCTTGTGAAGCTGATCCATGGCCAGTTCCTGGTCAAAATCAGCTGTGTTTCTCAGCCCTCTCACCACCACATCGAATCCGTGGCTATTGACATAATCCGCCAGAAGCCCGTCGCATCTGTCCACTGAAACATTGGGAAGGTCCCCCAGGACCTCCTTTATCATCTCTTCCCTCTCCTCATACGAAAAAAGAGATTCCTTGGCAAGATTTACCGTGACCAGCACAGTAAGTTCGTCAAAGATCTTGGATGCCCTCTTTATAACGTCCACATGGCCCAATGTCATGGGATCAAAGGATCCGGCATAAAGCGCTCTAGTATGCATGCCCACCTCCATAATCCTCAGTATTTTACCACAAACGGCTATTATTGTAAAGATTACCGTTTTGCCACCCAGGGATCGTAAGTGCCTTTTTCCAAAATATCCGCTATACGCTCACTTGCATGGCCGTCTCCATAAGGATTACAGGCGTGGGACATGGCTTCATAGGCCTCCGGATTTTCAAGAAGATCCTTAAAGTTGCGGTAGATGGTCTCTTCGTCGGTCCCCACCAGACGAAGGGTTCCCGCCTCTACGCCCTCGGGTCTCTCTGTGGTATTTCTCATTACCAGAACCGGTCTGCCATACGACGGACATTCTTCCTGGATGCCACCTGAATCGGTGAGGCAGAGATGACATCTGGCCTCGAAGTTATGGCAATCGAACACTTCAATGGGTTCAATGAGGTGGATCTGATCGCAATCTCCCAGTTCCTCCTCAGCCGCCTGACGTACCACCGGATTCATATGGATTGGATACACTGCCTTGCACTCCGGATGCTCGTCGAGGACCCTTCTGATGGCCCTGAACATATGATGCATGGGCTCTCCCAGATTTTCTCTTCTGTGAGCAGTGATAAATATCAGCTTGCCGTCCCCTACCCAATCCAGTTCCGGGTGGGTATAGTCGGCCTTCACCGTATGCTGCATGGCATCGATGACTGTATTTCCTGTGATATAGATCGTTGAAGGATCCTTTCCCTCTTTGATCAGGTGATCCGCCGCCAGCTGTGTTGGCGCAAAGTTATACTTGCTTATTATCCCCACACCCTGACGGTTGAATTCCTCCGGGAACGGAGAATAAATGTCATATGTCCTGAGGCCGGCTTCCACGTGACCCACGGGGATCTGCAAATAGAAGCATGCAAGCGCAGTCACGAATGTGGTACTGGTATCGCCGTGGACAAGCACTACGTCAGGTTTGACCTCATCCAGAACAGCCTTGATGTTGTTCAGGATATTGGTGGTAATGTCGAACAGAGTCTGGCGGTCCTTCATGATGTTCAGGTCGTAATCCGGAACGACTCCGAATGTCTCCAAGACCTGATCCAGCATCTGACGGTGTTGAGCGGTGACGCATACTACCACTTCAAGGCCTTCGCGCTTTTTCATCTCGTTGATGAGAGGACACATTTTAATGGCTTCGGGACGCGTCCCGAAGACTGTAAGGATTTTCTTTTTCATGATCATCTGTTGTAAAAATCTATGAGATCCTGTTTGCTGTTTATTCCGTAATTGGAATATGCGAACGCTTTCTTTTCGATTGCAATGTTTTCATACCATTGCATAACTTTATCTATGTTTGGAACACTGACTCCCGCAAAATCCGCGACATGCTTGATCAATGTCAGCCCATAAGAGAAATCCGCAGTAAAAAACCTCGAATGCAGATCAGGGATATATCCTCCGTCTACTTTGACCGCAGGCGTCGATAACCCCTTAAAGGCAGGGATCCCGGATATCTTTTTAGTCATGTCTGAAACAGTGTAGCTCTCGTAGTAATCTTTCAAAGATTTGACTGACGAAAGATCAATTTCCGGCAATGCCTTGCAGATCTTTTGCACCTCTTCATCACAGGACAAGAGCATCTCAGACGAGGCATCATCCCATCCTTCATAGAACAAAGGCACGCTTTCATATGTCACGCCTTCCTTATAGTCTCTAAACAAGGTGTAAAGCCTGGTGGTGTGAACTATGGGATTTGACGGCGTTAACGTCAAGTTGAGATAATTGGAGATCGGTCTGCAGGGGATCTCAAATATCGAAGAGATAACGTCACAGATCTCACCGGCGTTTTCGGAAGGAGTTGCGACAATGTGCAATTCATTTCGATACCCGGTCGATCTGACTGTTTTACCTTTCTGCACAAGACGAGCGATCGCCGGAACCCGTTCTATCTCGAAAAATGCATTGCCTCTTTCGATGCATCTTTTAAAAGCGCATTCGCTGCCGCCATTCCCGGGCACAACGCCTATGACGGCCTCCTTGGAAGAATACTGATAAATCGTTTCAGCGATGCTATCCATCATTGTGGACGGCAACGTGATGATTATATAATCAGCTTCTGCAAACGCTTTCTCCGGATCCTTCGTGGCGCAAGCTATCCTTCCTTCATGCGTAACGTTTCCTAACTCATCAACGGTGCTCAGCATATCGCTGAAAAGATCCGGCGCTGAAGTGTATACTGTCACATCATGCTTTTTCTCCGCACAATGCACAGCAAACTGTGTTCCTATGTTGCCGCCGCCGACTATCGTGATCTTCATTTTAGTCCCGCTCACCCAATTCTTCTTTCAGTGCCTTGATGAGCACATCGTTATCCACATTATTCCTGACTGCAAGGCGCAGATAATTTCTCCCGTTGGTTTTTGTCGTCAGTTCCTTGATCAGCAATTCATACTTGATGAGTAACTTTTTAAGCAGCTCCTTGGGGGAAATGTATTCCTCCAACTCTACCATGACATAATTGGCCTGTGAGGGAATTACGCGCACGCCATTGATCTTTGCCAATTCGTCCTGGAATCTTGCGCGTTCAGCTCTGATCTTTACTAAAGCCGCCTCGTAGTCCTTCTTATACTTCTCCTCGATCTGCATGTAAAACTCGCCGAAAGAGTTTATGTTCCAGATGGCCACGTCCTTCTTCATGCGGGCGATGATCTCTTCATCTCCGGAAGCGAGAACCCCCAAACGCAGTCCCGGCACACCGTAGGATTTCGAGATACTCTTCATCACGAAAAGGTGTGGATTTGCATCCAGAACATCCTGCCTGATCAAAGTGTTATTGAGTTCATCCGAGAAGTCCGCAAAAGACTCGTCAATAACAAGTCTGATCTTCTTCTCTCCTGCCCAATCCACAAGCCTGAGAAGATCTTTGACCGGGATATAGTTGCCGCTGGGATTATCGGGGTTGACCACGATCAGATTATGAACATCCTTGTCGCCGAAGAACGTCATAAGGTCATCCGCAGTATATGAATAGTCTCTGTTATCGGGAATGAAATCCACTGATTCTTCTCTATCGTACCTGTTGGGATACTCATCGAAGGTGGGCCTGACGAATCCAGTACGTCCGTCCAGAAAACTCATGAGGGACTTGATGAGCTCTGCAGCTCCGTTTCCCACCAGGATGTTTTCCTGATGCACTCCGAAGTTTTTTGCGGCGAGGAGCGAGTTGACTCTCATGCCGCTGGGATACTCAGTGAGCAAAGTATCAAAGCTGGCACGTAATTCGTCTTTCATCTTTTGATTTGGGAAATATGGATTCACCAGATAGCAGAAATCAAGAAGTTTAGGATATCTCCAGTATCCGCCATATCTGCCCTGAAGAAGTTTGACTCTCTCATCCTCGTCCGGTGAGAAAATGGATTCAGCGATGTCCAGGTCCTGGATGTCATCGATCTCATACCACTTCTGACCGGTAAGACGTTTCGCCTTGATCCCCGAGGTGTCCAGCATTGTGATAACCCTAAGTACCTGCTCGTAATACTCATTAAGTCCCAGTGCGGACTGGTATGCGTCCAAAAACGGGACGTAGCATGTGTCAGAGAATTCTTTGCTGAACTTGTAGATATTGACTGTTTTGTAATAGTCCTTGATCTCGGAAAACTTAAACTTCTTGCCGGGAATGAAGGCCTCTATTTCATCATCCTCCGAAAGCTTGACGCATGTCCCGTCCATCCAGGATTCATATTTATCCACCAGCGCCAGAGTCTCACTTGGATCGTTGACAAGTTCATCCAGCACCGCGTCCTCAAAGATAAGATCGGACTCGAAAAGAAGTGTATCATCTTCACGGAGTTGCTCCTTGGCCAGTGCCAGGGAATAGATGTTGTTCGTCTTGTCATAGATTGGATTCTCTATGAAAACGATGGGAGTTTTAATGTCAAGGGTGGATATGTAGTCAATAAGCTTACCGCCTTCATATCCCACAACGATGACGATCCTGGATAAGTCGTGAGCGTCGATCTGATGAAGCATCCTATCGATGAGAGTCACTCCGTTTACTTTGACCATGCATTTAGTGTTGTCCTTGGTGAGCTCTTTTAACCTTTTGCCCATGCCTGCTGCTAAAATGATTGCCTGCATTACAGTCACCTCTCAGTAATATCTATTACTCTTTCCAGTATACCAATGTGTCATGTCCACTGACCCGCTCATTCTCAGGCGGCAGTTTCATGTAGTCGCCATACCACAAGGTCAGATATTTATCGTAATCTCTTATCCCCAGGAATTTATGGCCTTCGAACTTGTATTCAGCCAAGTCAACCAGGTCACGATATTCCATGAGGTCCCTCTCTCTTACCAAATTTCCATATGTCAGCGGTGACATTAAGTCGCTGTCATGATCCAATTTCTCCGCCCACTTATGCATATACAGAGCTGTGCGTCTCGCAATGCTGGTCTTGTTGGCAATGCTCCTTGCAAAACGGATCAATTTATTGTAATTATCCGTGTTATTTCCCGCAAAGGTCCAGAGATTCTGCAGGAAAACAGATTTTTTGTATACCTTGTTTCTCTTTTCTAAATCGTTGGGAATGAAGTCATAAGTAAAAATATCGATGTAAATCCCAAGATCCATCCTATCGGAATAATGCCCCTGCTGAACCAGCACCGTATTCTTGTCGATTACTTTTGCCAGAGGCGCTGAAAACCTTTTTTCATCTTCGACACAAACGAAATAGTGATCATCGTTCAGTTTATCATTCATGATCCTTTTCATTTTGGTGTAGTCTTCCCTGGTAACGATAATATCTATATCATCATCCCAAGGGATAAAACCACCGTGTCTCACCGCTCCCAGCAAAGTGCCATAAGCGATGGAATAGCCGATATCATTTTCCCGGCAGACTCTGTCGATATCGATCAGTATATCCAGGAGGACCTTTTTCTGTTCATCAGAACTTACTTCTCTCATGATGGTTCCTTTCCTCATTCACGTCCCATTATTCTCAGCACGTACCCCTTGATCCTCTTTCTTTCTATCAGGCAAGCTATGAGGACCACTGCGATCAGGCCATATCTGACATACGGGTAATTATATGTCAACATGATGACAAAACCGCATGCCGTCACTGCCACTGAAATAAGTGTGAGCACCTTCAGGCTGTACACCTTCTCAGTGATATTTTCCTGCTTAAGGATGATCCGCATGAAGCAGTAGTGTGCCACGCAGAACACGAAGTAACATATGAGTGTCGTATAACCTGCAGCAACGTATCCGAACATCTTGATGAATATGTAATTCAAAACCACGTTCAGGCCGGCGCCTGTAAATGTGGCCGCAGATACATAACCGGGCTTCTCGAAGTAAAACTCGAAGCATGCGAACAGGTTGAATGTGAACATGTAATAAACGCTCAACGATATTGGCGGCATTACCCAGACCGCATCGTAATAGGCCGGTGGAGCGAATATCTTGATAAGTTCAGGCGATATAAGAATTACCAGAAGGTTAACGCATCCAATGACGATCAAGGCAGGATATACCACCCTCTTTAAGTCTTCGTACCGTTCCTCCTTGATCTTGGTATATACCCAGGGCTGAATGGTCTGAAGGAGAGCCTGATTTATTATGGTTCCACAGATCGAAATTGTATATGCAAGGTTATATATTCCCGCAGGTCCCTCTCCAACTATCTTCTGAATCATGATCCTGTCAGAGCTGTTCAGCACCACTGAGGATAGATAGTGAGGGATCAAAGGTATGGCCAGTCCCAGAGAATACTTCCATATTTTGCTCGAAAAGAACTGCTTTCCCTTCAGCATCTGGGATACGAAAAGCGGCGAATAGCAGACCAGATTTGCTATGGCTATTCCCCAGACCAGGCCGTTGACCTTATTGGGGAAATATGATATCAGGACTATGCTGAGCACAGGCTGCATTATGGCTTCAGTAAGAGTGACAGCCAGCAGAGACTTGTACTTGTAAGCTATCCTTTTTTCTGCGGACCAGAATCCGAATGCAGCATTGCCCCACATCACCACGAACATGGCAATCAATTCAATGGTGTTCAGAAAGAAAATGTCATTCCAGAAAGTGCGCCCTAAAAGATAAATAATGCACCAGAAAATGACAAGGGTTATTGTCAATCCTTGCATCGATGAAGAGTATACGTCCTTCTCCTCTTCATGTTTCACTATGGCCTGCGGGTAGATTCCGGAAAAAATGAACATCGTGACAAAGCACGACAATATGCCCATCCACGAGATAAAGACACCGTATTCACCGTATTCAGGCTCTGAAAGCATTCGTGTGAATATCGGTGTCGTTATTATCGTGATGGATCTTTGCACAACGGTGCAGACTAGAAACCAAAAGCCGGCTTTGGCCTGCACAGGCAGGCTATTGTATTTGTCAAGCAGTTTCCTTATCTTGTTTCTCATCCTTAGCCAGCCATCCCAGCGTTAGATAATAGATTACGGTCATTGCCAGAGAAGCAGTGCTGTACAAGGTGGTGTACAACAAATATCTCGGCATCTTGGAGAACAACAGTACGTTCATCCTGAGCACGGTGGACTCCTTCTTCTTCCAGAAGTACGCCATTCCTTTGATGAAGCAGAACAATGCAAGCAACGCAAGCAGGACCGTTCCCACGATTCCGAAGTCTGTCATGGCTTCCAGGAAGATGTTGTGTGGGAAGTATCCGGAGTATTTATTCTTGAAATACAGCGGACCGTTTCCGAAAATGGGATTCTTTTTGTATTCTGCCTTCGCTGCTTTCCAAAGGAATGTCCTGTAGTTGGGCAGAGAATAATAGCAACCGTATTCCCAGTCATCTTCGTTGAGAACGATTATGTATTCACCGGTACGGTTCTTTATATCCTCACGGAGGATCTCCTCGGTTTCCTTCTTCGTTCTGTCATTCTTGACAACTTCCTTGTAGAAAGCATCATATATGCTCATCTCTTTACCGGTGGGGACATACAGTACCGCGACCCCGTTGATCCTAGAGTGGGTATATCTGTTCTCAAATATCAAGGCTTCGGATGGATCATCAAATTCGATGGTACTGATGTCAATGTTTACAAGATCAAACCTCGACCCTTCAGGCAGGATATACATTCCTCCCACAAGCGTGGCTGCCGTCAGGGCTGTAACGATGAGCATTTTGAGATACTTTTTCTTCTCTGGCCTTGAGATGAACAGCATGAGCCAATGAAGGATCAGTGCGCCGACTATGCAGAGAATGGCGGATCTGGCACCTGCAAAAAGGACAGCCAGTGAGAATACCACTAAAGCAAAATACCCAATCTTGCTCTTTTCCTCCATTACCTCCAGGAGGGAGACAATAAAACCGGAAACGAACAGATACGCCATGTCTCCATAGCTCATATTCTCGATTATCAGCATACCGTTTTCTCTGCGGTTAGTGCCGAAGTAGAGAAGATAGATGTAAAGAAGTGCCGCAATAAGAGCGACCTTCACCAAGATCCCCAGATACTTGAAGAACAGTTTATGTATCTCCTCATCTCCAGTAAGCATGATGGTCGCCACAGTGGTGGGTACCGTAAACAGGCAATACTGCATAATGGCAGTGGCGTCTCTGTTCAGGACCTGAGGCAAAATATAGATCACGTTAAAGATGATCAGTACTATGAACATTCTGCGGCTGGGCTTGGCCTTGAAGAAGGCTATTACCAAAAGAAGATCCATGATCGCGAATATGGCAATGGCTGCATACTTCACCACGTCATGATTCCCAATTCCGCAGTATGTCAGAATCGACTCAATAATGTTGAGGTCTGGCGAAATGAACAGGAATGCCCCAACGGCCGCCAGAATCTTTTTGTAATTGAATGTTAATTTCATAATGCTGCTAACTCCCCTTTTAAGCTCTCGTACAATTCCAGGTTGCTGTCGCTTACATCGTGGCTTTCAGCAAAGGCCTCAGCACACGCCTTATATTTATCGTAACTCTCAATTAGTCGGTTTATACCGTTAAAATACTCATCATCGGATTCCCCAACCCCATACTCCTCGCAGATTTTTTTCAGAGGCGGATTGGATGTGGTGATTACGGGCAGGCCCTCGAAAAGAAATTCGTATATCTTGCCGGAGGCGCAGTACTCGTTGTTCAGATCCTTTCGGTTGTAGTTGACTACGCCTATATGGGATCTGCTTAAGAGATATTTCAGTTCTGTCTGATTCATTTGTCTTAATATGACGACCTTATCCTCAGCACCCTGATCTTTAATGATACCTCTTATGGTTTCCTCGTCTTCCTTGCTTGACGTCCCGACGAGGAACAACCTGACGTTCCCCTGTATCTTATTGATGTTTCTCACCAAAACATCATTGGTCCGGTCGATGCTGCAGCCGTAAGTTGATACAATACGTATCTCATCGCCACCGAGGACCGGGTCTATCAGTGCGGCTGCATCATCTATCTTGTCTTCGTCGTATTCCAGTCTTCTTATGTTTTCAAACACAAGAGGACGTCTGACCTTCCATTTTTTCTCCATGTAGTCCGCTCTGAAAGAATTGGCACAGATCAGGACGTCTGCCTTCCTTGCGCAGGTTTTTTCAGCCCAACACCCGAACTTGTTATATAGTTCCGTGAACTGGCTGGCCTCATACAACTCTCTGCAGTCCAGGATGAGAAAAGCTTTTTTCTTCCAATTGATCAGCATGGCAGGTATGGTGGCTCTGCGGTTATCTACAAACACAACATCCGCGTCACATTTCTTTGCTTCGCGGCACACATTCCTGATGAATTTTATATAGCCAACGTCATCTCCATAGACATGATGTCCCGGGAAAAGACTCTCTGACCCGTAGGAATAGCAGGTGACTTCGCCCAGTTCTCTGGATACCTTCAACAGTTCTCTCAGGCGTCCGTCGTAATCCGCATTCCCGCACGATACGAACAAAATATTCATAGAACACTCAATAATTCAACGCACAATTAAAGATATTAAATTATAACACATATACCTATTCTGAACAACTACTTTTGGTGGCGTACAGAGAAAGCGTTATGGAACCGTAGTTTTTCTCTTTATACTTCCCAAAGCCGCAAAAAACACCCGGGAAGCTGTCATTTCTTGCGTGCTCGCATACGATGACACCGCCCTCCTTCAAAAGCTCCAGGTCCCTTATGAGTTCAAGACACCTTTCGTAGAGACCTTCCCTATAAGGTGGATCCAGGAAGAAAATATCTGCCTTCAGGCCCTCTTCATCCATCTTTTTGAGACACTTCTCGAAGCCTCCCGGTATGAGTACCGCCCGATCAGTCGCCCTGCAGTATTCTATATTCTTCCTGATGAGCCTTACGCTCTCTCCTGAATTATCGCAAAAAATACAGCGCTCAGCCCCTCTTGATATGGCCTCCAGCCCCAGATTGCCGGTCCCCGAAAACAGGTCGCAGCACGTGCTGTCCTCCATAAGGTTGCTGAGCATGCTGAACAGAGCCTCCTTCACCTTCTCGGTTGTAGGCCTTACATCGTATCCCTTAGGGGTCTCTATCCTTCTTCCCTTGAATTCTCCCGCTACTATCCTCATGTCTCTTTAAAGGTTCAGAGAGATGTTCTCCCCGAAAAGCCTCTTTATCCTTTCTCTAAGTTCCAGGTCCTCCGGTTCACTGAGTCCCGGATCCCTGTCTATGATATCCTGAGCTATGCCCCTGACTTTTTCCAGTATGTCTGCGTTCCTCACAAGGTCCGCCACGTTCAGTTCAGGTATGCCGTGCTGCCTGGTGCCGAAGATCTCGCCGGGTCCCCTGAGCTTCAGGTCCTCCTCGGCGATGACGAAGCCGTCATTGGTGCTGACCATTATCTCGTTTCTCTTCTGTGCGACTCCGCTCTTGGAGGAGCTGACCAGGATACAGTACGACTGCTGACTTCCTCTGCCTACCCTTCCTCTCAACTGATGAAGCTGAGCCAGGCCGAAACGCTCGCTGTTCTCGATGACCATTACAGATGCATTGGGCACGTCTATGCCCACTTCTATGACCACCGTGGACACGAGGACGTCTATATCTCCATCCCTGAAGCGGATCATAATGTCGTCCTTGTCTTTCTGCTTCATGGCGCCGTGGACCAGGCCTACTCTCAGGTCGGGATATTTTGCGGAGAGCTCTTCATAGATCTCCTCCGCCGATCTCACATTTAATGCATCTGACTCCTCGATGAGAGGCGCCACCACGAAGGCCTGACGGCCTTCTTTGACCTTGTCGCGTACGAAATCGTAAATCTTTCCCCTGGATTCATCGTACCTCAGGAATGTCCTTACAGGCTTTCTTCCTTCAGGCAGGGTATCTATCACGGAGATATCCAGGTCTCCGTAGAGGATCACTGCCAGAGTCCTGGGTATGGGGGTGGCCGTCATTACCAGCACGTTGGGGTCTTCTCCCTTCTCTGTAAGAAGGTTCCTCTGCTCCACTCCGAATCTGTGCTGCTCGTCTGTGACCACCAGGCCCAGCTTGTGGAACTTCACATCCGGCTGGATCAGGGCGTGGGTGCCTACGAGGATCTGTACATCACCCTTTTCAAGATCCGAAAGAAGAGCCGCCCTCTCCTTCTGCTTCATGCCCCCGGAAAGAAGCTCGCACCTGATCCCAAATGGCTCAAAATCCTTTTTAAGGGTCTTTATGTGCTGTTTCGCAAGAAGTTCCGTCGGGGCCATCATGACCGCCTGAAAGCCGCATTTAACGGTCTTAAACATGGCAAGTTCCGACACTGCGGTCTTGCCGGATCCCACGTCTCCCTGGACCAGCCTGTTCATGGGCTGTCCGTCCTCCAGGTCTTTTTCCACTTCTCTGAAGGCTCTCTCCTGCCCGGGAGTCAGCTTGAATCCCAGGCTGTTCAGAAACTGGTCTACCTTAACGGATTTCTTGAGCTTAACTCCCTTGGAGTTGGTCTTTACGCCGTTTTTGATATAGAAAAGTCCTGTCTGCAGGATGAGGAGCTCCTCAAACACAAGTCTGTACCGGCCCTCCAGAGCCCTCCTCTCCTCCTTCGGGAAATGAATGTTGGTCACCGCATATGAAGGCGGGCAGAGATTGTTTTCGTCAACTATCCTTTCCGGAAGCCACTCTGATATAAGGGAGTGATATGGCAGCGCCTGAAGCTGAAGGCTCCTCATCTGAGCCTGGGAGATCCCCTCCGTAAGAGGATATACCGGGAACAATCCTCTAAGGTCGTCCTTGTCGCCCCTCTTGTGGAACTCCGGATGAGCCATCTGGCGCCTTCCGTTATTGAAGGATATCTTGCCGTAGAGCGTCAGCTCCTGGCCTCTGTAGAAGTAGCGGGACAGGTATTTTGCGTTGAAGAACAAGACCTCCACCGATCCCGAATCGTCCTCGCAAAAAACTTTAAGCGGGGCCTTTCGGAAATATGGCCCCGGCTGCTTCACTGAAGATACAGTCACTTCAAGAAGGACGTCCTCCTCCTGAGGCGCCTGGATGATCTTGGTGACATGTCTTCTATCCTCATATTTTCTCGGAAATGTGTATATCAGGTCTCTGACTGTCCTTATATTCAGTTTTTCCAGCAGGGCGGCTTTTTTGTCGCCTACCCCCTTTAAGGATGTGATGCTGTCCCTGAGTTCCAATCCTAAAACTCCACTGAATATTCTATGTTCTGTTTGGTGATCTTTTTGGTCCTGATGCCTACGATCCGCATGGTGATCTTAACGGCCTTGCCCAGCTTCAGCCTCTTGAGGTTCTCCTCCAGATAGCTCAGCACCGTCTGTGACGCAAAATACATGCTGGCGCCGAACCGATGGATAACGTTGAACTCTATCTTTAGCTCCAGATCATCCTCATCGATCACGATGCTGTTCCTGCCCGGCGCAATGGTCTCCTTGTCTCCGGTCATGGCCACTGCATCCTTTACAAGCTTTTCAAATGCATACTCTGCAACCTTGATGGTGCCCAGTTCATTCTTCTTTTCCATGTCCGTCACCCCAGAAGACTCTTCGTAAGTTCCAGCTTCTGCTGACTGAAATTGACAGTGCTGAAAAGCACCAGGACTCTGTCATATCCCTCACTTGATGCCAGGTCCTCAACTGAGCCCCTGTAGTATCTGGGATCGATCAGAGTGATCTTTGAGAAGTCGTTAAGAACAGCAGGCACGAAGGAATTGGCATAGGAGTCCTTCACTATCAGAAGGGATGGCTTCCCGTCACCGTCCTCAGGCACAATGTCTGCTCTTCCGTAGTTTCCGCCGAGATACACCTCGTACTGGTCCTTCTGTTCCAGTCTGTCCTTGAAATATATGGAATCGAACTCCTCGCCGTCGGCAATGAGTTTCGTCCCGTCATCTTCCCATCCTGCGGGAAGCAGGATGTCATCGGTCCTATCGCCGTTAATGAGTATCTTGGAATAAAGGGTCCCGCGGAAGTCCTCGGAAACTGTCACAAGCTCCGGAAGATCGGCTTTCAGCCCGGCCCTGTCCAGATAGACGGATGCGGCGTTCATGGCCCCCTCCATGTTCCAGTGGTGATCCGTCTTATAGTACATGTCAGGCTCCATCCGGTCCTTCAGGAGGATCAGGCTTTCTCCCAGCGCATCCTCAGCCTGAGAGAAACAGGGCTCCTCAGGGAAGTTGGTGCTCATGTTGTAAGCATCTCTGTTCACAAAAGACGCAGATGGCACAAGCATCACGTCCACCGGGATCCGTCCCTTCAGATCATCCCGAAGAAGCGCCACATTATCCAGATTCCCCCGGAACGTGTTCCTGTCGAACTCCCATGGTGTGGTCCTCTCAGCAAGGACTCCGTCCTTCAGAAGATATACACCGTTTATGTCCTTCCGAAGCCCCAGCTTCAGAATATTGGAATACACGCTTATCCACTGCTCGCGGCCTATAATCTGATCCGTCAGGTATTTTTCCGAATCCTCTTCGAATTCACCGCTCAGAATATCCCCGATATCAAAGTCGGGTGCCTGCGCCAGGTATCTGTTCTCGTTGTCAGACTTCTCCCTATCCGGAAGGATCAGTGTGCCCAGAGACAGGAAGGCGATGATGAGCACGGCGGATACCATCAGTATTATGTTTTTCTTTGGATCTTTTGCGCTCATATCAGAACCTGAAATAAAGGAACGGGTTGTAGCTTCCGCTTACCAGGAAGGCTACCGAAACTATAAACAATATTGCAAGGACTGCAGTCTCCAGTATGTCCGCAGCAAGACCTCCGCGGAGCTTCCCGAGAATACCGGTCCATATCTTCTTGACAACGGGTGTGGAGCAGATGGCTGCCACCACAAACAGCGGCCAGTAGGAGGACAGATAGTAGCTGAACTCCAAAGGCTGAGCCGAGCCTTTTCCGAACATGCAGCCCACGAACTCCATAAGTTCCCCGAAGTCGGTGATCTTGAAGAGCACCCATCCCAGGGTCACCAGGAACAGTGCGTAGACGTGCTTTATGAAGGCCAGCTTCCCGGGGATCCTGTCCAGGACCTTCAGAAGGAAGAGCTTCTCTATTATGAGAAGTATGCCGTAGTATACTCCCCAGAGCACGAAGTTCCAGCTGGCGCCGTGCCAGAGCCCTGTAAGGGCCCAGACGATGGCTATATTAATGAGCTGCCTCAGAAGCCCCTTCCTGTTTCCTCCCAGAGGAATATATACATAATCTCTGAACCATGAGGAAAGGCTCATGTGCCACCTTCTCCAGAATTCGGTTATGGTGGAAGAGATGTAAGGATAATTGAAGTTCTCCAGATAGTCGAATCCGAATATCTTGCCCAGCCCTATGGCCATGTCGGAGTAGCCGCTGAAGTCGAAATATATCTGGAAGGTGAAGGCTATGGCACCCATCCAGGCCAGGCCAGCACTAATATCCGTGTACGCCTCCTTCATGCCGTAGATCTCCTCCCATACCTGGGCCATCTGATTGGCTATGAGGATCTTCTTGGCGAATCCGAATACGAATCTCCTGATGCCCTCCGTCACCCTTTCCGGGTCAGAAGTCCTGGCCTTGAGAGCTCTCTCACAATCAGAATATCTGACTATGGGACCGGCGATGAGCTGGGGGAAAAGCGCTACGTAGCAAGCTAAGGTCACGAAGTCCTTCTGGACCCCCACCTTTCCCCTGTACACGTCGATGACGTAAGACATTGTCTGGAAGGTGTAGAAACTGATCCCTATGGGAAGAGCAATTCCAAGAAGTGACAGACCGCTTCCGAAAAGGGAATTCACAGTATCGATCAAAAAATCCGCGTACTTAAAGAAGCCCAGAAGCCCCAGGTTGACAAATATGTCCAGCACAAGATAAGCCTGCGCAGTTCCCATTGAGGCTCTTTCCTTGGCTCTTCCGATGAGGATCGCAAGCACATAGTTTGATATGATCGAAATGATCATTATCAGGATATACTTAGGCTCACCCCATCCATAGAACACGAGACTGGCTATGAGAAGCACCGCATTTCTCGCCCTGACGAACTTCGCCGGCGTAAGAAAATATATTAAAAGCGTCACCGGAAGGAACGCCATTAAAAATACTGAACTTGAGAATACCAAAACATCCTCCGTAAAAAAATCTTCATGAAAAATATACCACGGAGGCGGGATGTTTTCAATAAGGATATAGTGGAATGAAAAGACGAAAGTCTGACTGAATACCAATATGTTGATAAAAGGACTGATAAGGAGAGAAAAGAAAAACCGGCGATCCAAAAGGATCGCCGGAAGAAATGGTGCCCAGTTCCGGAATCGAACCAGAGACACGGGGATTTTCAGTCCCCTGCTCTACCAACTGAGCTAACTGGGCACATTCTTTCTGATTAAATGGTGGGCCTCCAGGGATTTGAACCCGGGACCTGCCGGTTATGAGCCGGATGCTCTAACCACTGAGCTAGAGGCCCAAATTCTGAACTGGTCGGGGTGACAGGATTCGAACCTGCGGCCCACTGGTCCCAAACCAGTTGCGCTACCAAGCTGCGCTACACCCCGTCATCGGCAACTATTTCATTATAATGACCGAAGTTGACATTGTCAAGCGGGGAAATGATTTTTAAAAACTGGCAGGGGCAGAAGGATTCGAACCCTCGACACGCGGTTTTGGAGACCGCTGCTCTACCAACTGAGCTATACCCCTAAATTATGGCGGAGAAGATGGGATTCGAACCCATGCTGCCCTTAACGAACACTAACGGTTTAGCAAACCGTCCTCTTCAGCCACTTGAGTACTTCTCCTTGCTTGCTGATTTCGTGTTATGCAGTTCTGCCGCATAACCCGAAAATCACTTCGCAATCTCTATATAAACGGCATTGCCTATGACCGATCGCGGATGATGGCGGAGAGGGTGGGATTCGAACCCACGGTCCCTTGCGGGATCACCGGTTTTCAAGACCGGCTCCATAAACCACTCGGACACCTCTCCATCGTAAGGTTCTCCCTTAAAAAATGGTGACCCATCCGAGATTCGAACTCGGGACACCTTGATTAAAAGTCAAGTGCTCTGCCGACTGAGCTAATGGGTCTTATAAAAAATTGGCTGGGGTAGCAAGATTCGAACTTACGAATGACGGGATCAAAACCCGTTGCCTTACCGCTTGGCTATACCCCAACGATATTCCCCAAACCTCTTAATAGTTTAAAAAAATGTGGTGAGCCCGTTGGGATTCGAACCCAAGGCACACGGCTTAGAAGGCCGTTGCTCTATCCAGCTGAGCTACGAGCCCACACTTTTTAAAAAAATGGAGCGGAAGACGGGATTCGGACCCGCGACCCTCGCCTTGGCAAGGCGATGCTCTACCCCTGAGCCACTTCCGCATGTATAGATATTAAGTTTTGAAAAATTGGTCGAGGGAGATGGATTCGAACCATCGAAAGCTCAGCTAACGGATTTACAGTCCGCCCCCTTTGGCCACTCGGGAATCCCTCGACAGTGGAGCGGATGATGAGAATCGAACTCACGCCATCAGCTTGGAAGGCTGAGGTTCTACCATTGAACTACATCCGCACATTGTTTGGAGCTGGTGGAGGGAATCGAACCCCCAACCTGCTGATTACAAATCAGCTGCTCTACCGTTGAGCCACACCAGCGTGTGAAATGGCGACCAAGATCAGGCTCGAACTGACGACCTCCAGCGTGACAGGCTGGCATTCTAACCAACTGAACTACTTGGCCGCATATGCACGAAGGACGAAACTTGAACTCGCCTGACGCACTTTATAAATATATATTAAGTCTCCTGTTTTGTCAAGATTTTTTTTACGATTTTTAAAACTTTCCCTTTTCCCCCTGTGAGATCCTTGAGAAAGCCCAGTATTTCTGCCTCTTTCTCGCTGTCACAGGAAAGCTCCACATCAACATTTTCTCCAAATTCTGCCCCGAGAATATCAAAAGATCCGTTTTGTATCTTTTGCAGTCTCCCGTAAGTGCTGTAATCCAGCCGGTAAGTGATCACGGACATTTCGTAGGCTCCGCCCACTCCGGCTTCCTCCAGGCCGAGCTTTGCGGTGGACGAATATGCCCTTGCCAGTCCGCCTGTGCCCAGCTTGATGCCGCCGAAATATCTGGTGATGACCACGCACAGGTTGGTGAGGCCCATGGAGCTCAAAAGATTCATTACAGGTGCGCCCGCTGTGCCCTGGGGCTCACTGTCATCTGAGGACCACATTGTCTGCATCTTATCACCGATGATCATGGCAGGGACATTGTGGGTGGCCTCCCTGTGTTCTTTTCTTATGGAGGCGATGAAATCTTCAGCCTCCTCCCTGGAACTTACGGGCTTTACGTGGCAGATGAATCTGGATTTTTGTATGATCTGTTCAGCCTTAGCTTCTTTAAGCACGGTGCTGTAGAGCTTCATATCTCAAACTCCTCGTATCTAGAGCGGTACTTTTCCGGGATCTCACAGGTTATGAGAGTGCCCTCTTCCACGTATTCCACAGACTTTACTTCCGAATCCTTGCGGATTCCTGATGTGGCTGCGCCTCTTGAAAAAGGTACAAGATACCTGACCTCTACCCTGTCTCTGAAAAGTCTCTTCTTGACTTCCCCAAGAAGCTCGTCCACTCCGCGGTCATACTTGGCGGAGATCAGGAAGCTGTTCTTCCCTGTAAAATTCAGGGCATCCAGGCTGCTTCTGTCGAGCAGGTCGGTCTTATTATAGCAGGTTATCATCTCTTTGTCTTCTGCGCCTATCTCCTTCAGCACCTTTTCTGTGACCTTTACGTGCATGTCAAAGTCATTGGCGGTAAGATCCACCACGTCGAGAAGCAGGTCTGCTTCCGTCACTATCTCCAGGGTGGATTTGAAGGCCTCCACCAAAAGATGTGGCAGTCTGGATACGAAGCCTATGGTATCCACCAGTATGAAGCTGTGGCTTGGATCCAGGTCTATCCTTCTCCTGTAGGTATCAAGGGTTGCAAAGAGCATGTTCTTCTCGAACACTTCCCTGCCCTCTGTTTCCGAAGAATTGTCGAACTTACGGATAACGTTGTTCATGAGGGCGGACTTTCCGGAGTTGGTGTAGCCGACGATGCAGACCACAGGGATATCGTTCTTTTCCCTCTGCTTCTTCTGTACGCCTCTCGTCCCCTCTATGCTCTTTAATTCAGACTTTATGTCATAGATCCTTCTCTCTATGTGGCGGCGGTCTGTCTCCAGTTTTTTCTCACCGGGGCCTCTGGTACCGATACCTCCTCCCAGCCTGGAAAGGGATCTTCCGAAGCCTGTGAGTCTGGGCAGCCTGTACTTGAGCTGGGCAAGTTCCACCTGGAGCTTGCCTTCCTTGGAGGTGGCTCTGTCGGAGAAAACATCCAGGATCAGTATGACTCTGTCTATGACTTTCACTCCCGTGGCTTCTTCCAGGTTTCTGAGCTGCATGCCGGTGAGTTCGTCATTGAAGACTATAAGGTCTGCCTCCATGTTTTCCGCAGCTTCCTTAAGCTCTTCCACCTTTCCTTTTCCAATGAGAGTTGCAGAGTTCGGGCTCTCCATTTTTTGCACCATCGTGCAGAGGGGGTTCACTGAAGCCGCCTCGCACAGGCCTTTAAGCTCTTCCATGGAATAGGAAATATCCTCGCCGAGCTCCACCCCGACGAGGATAGCATTGTATTCTTCTCTTATGACTTCATTCTGTTCGTTGAATTTTATCATATTCCGTCCGTTAATGATCAAAGGATGAATCTGTCAAGATCCTCGGCGTCGATGGTATCCTTGAATCTTGCCTTCACATATTCCTCGTCTATAAGGATATGCTTGGTATCTTCGTTTGGAACGTTGAATGAAACGTCCTCAAGAAGCCTTTCCATTACCGTATGAAGTCGTCTGGCGCCGATGTTCTCGGTCTGCTCATTCATAAGGTATGAAATGGTAGCGATCTCGTCGATACCATCCTCTGTGAACTCCAGCTCTACTCCTTCTGTCTCAAGAAGGGCCTTGTGCTGCTTGGTAAGAGCGTTCTGGGGCTGTGTGAGGATCTTCACGAAATCGTCCTTTGTAAGGCTGTCCAGGGTCACTCTGATGGGGAATCTTCCCTGAAGTTCCGGTATCAGGTCTGTGGGCTTGGATACGGAGAAGGCTCCTGCACCGATGAAGAGGATGTGGTCGGTCTTTACCGGACCATACTTGGTATTGATGACGGACCCTTCAACTATGGGAAGGATGTCTCTCTGAACGCCCTCTCTGGACACGTCAGCTCCGGATACCATCCTTCCGCCGGATGCGATCTTGTCGATCTCATCGATGAAGATGATGCCGTTCTGCTCAGCATTGGCCACTGCCTCGTCGGTGACCTGGTCCATGTCGATGAGCTTGTTGGCTTCCTGTTCTCTCAGGATCTTCCTGGCTTCGGAGACCTTGCAGCTCTTCTTTCTGGTCTTCTGAGGCATGTCTCCTCCGAAGATGTTGCCTATGGCTATGGTCATTCCCTCGTTGGACATGTCAAGCTGATTGCCCTTGGGCTGGGCGACAACGTCGATCTCGATGTACTGGTCCTCGAGAAGGCCTGCTCTCAGCTGAGACCTGACCTGTTCTCTGGCCATCTCAATGTCATTGTCCTCATTCTTGGCAGCTTCGTTCTGCTGATCGATATACTGCTGTTTCTGGCTCTGGTATCCGCCGGAATTCATGATGAAGTCGAAGGGGCTCTTCTTCTCCCCTACCTTCTTCTTTTTTCCGGGAATTATGGCTTCCACGATCTTCTCTTCTGCGATCTGATCGGCAACCTCGTACTTTTCTTCAAGCTTTGACTGCTTGGTGACTCTCATGGAGGCCTCTACCAGGTCTCTAACCATGGAATCAACGTCTCTTCCAACGTAGCCCACCTCAGTGAACTTGGTGGCTTCCACCTTGACGAAGGGTGCGTCCATGAGCTTAGCGAGACGCCTTGCGATCTCTGTTTTACCGCAGCCGGTGGGTCCCATCATCAGGATGTTCTTGGGTGTGATCTCCTCCCTCATTTCCTCTGAAAGAAGGGATCTTCTGTATCTGGTCCTGAGGGCTATGGCCACTGATTTTTTGGCTTCTCCCTGACCGATGATATATTTGTCCAGTTCATTGACTATCTCTTTCGGAGTCATTGAAAAAAATTTGCTTCCCATTATTTTTCTCCTCCTTCTTCGTCAAGTTTCAGAACTGTGATGTTGTCATTGGTGTATACGCAGATGGAGCTGGCGATCCTGAGAGCCTCATGGGCGATCTCGTCCGCCTTCATATCTGTGTGGTTATAGAGGGCGTTGGCAGCTGCATAGGCGTAGTTTCCGCCTGATCCGATGGCAACGAAGGGCTGGTCGGGCTCGATGACCTCTCCGTTACCGGAGATCACCAGAAGGCTTTCCCTGTCCATTACGATCATAAGGGCTTCAAGGTTCCTCATTCCTCTGTCGGATCTCCACATCTGTGCAAGGTCCACTGCAGCTTTCTTAAGATTGCCGGAGTGTTCATCCAGCTTGCTCTCGAATTTCTCTGTAAGCGAAAATGCATCGGCCACGGAGCCTGCGAATCCGGAAAGCACCTGTCCTCTGTATATTTTGCGAACTTTTTTTGCACCGTTCTTCATAATGGCGGTCTCGCCCATGGTCACCTGGCCGTCGCCGGCGATAGCCAGATCATCGGGGCCACGCCTTACGGCACAGATGGTCGTTGCATGGAAACTGATCTTATTGTCCATTACTAAACATTCCTCCCCAAATTATTCTTTATAATCACATTTATCATTGGAACATGCCAGTTTTGTGTTCTTTAGGTGTTTTTCTACTAAAAGAGATTGGCACTTAGGACACTTCTTGTTCACCGGCTTGTACCAGAAAGACACCTTGCATTTGGGATAGTTTGAGCAGCCATAGAAGGTCTTCCCGCTTTTTCCCCGGCGTCTGACTATTTCATTACCACATTCCGGACATTTTACACCAATGGATTTAAGGATGGGCTTGGTATTTTTGCACTCCGGGAAGCCGGAGCAGGCCATAAAGTCTCCGAATCTGCCTGATTTGATCAGCATGGGACGCTGACAAATATCGCAAAGAATGGGGTTTCCCTTATCGTCCAGGGCGGGAACGTCCTTCTGCTGGATCCTTTCTGCTTCAGTGGCCTTGTCAAGTTCCGCCTTGAAGGGACCATAGAAATCGCGGAGGACCTGCTTCCAGTTCACACCTTCTCCTCCGATGGCATCGAGTTTATCCTCCATTTGGGATGTGAAGCCTGAGTCTGTGATGTCATTGAAATAGGTTTCCATAAATCCTATTACAGTAAATCCAAGATCTGTGGGCTGCAGGGTCTTCTTTCCCCTCATTCTGGATATGTATTTTCTGTCGAGAAGCAGTGCAACAGTGGATGCATAGGTGGAAGGTCTGCCTATATTCTTTTGCTCCATCTCCTTTACAAGGCTGGCTTCAGTGTATCTCTGGGGCGGTTCTGTGAATTTCTGTTCCTTCTTCACCTGACCATTCTCCAGTACGTCCCCTTCATTGAGTTCAGGAAGGATCTTGTCTCTTTCCTCGTCGTTGTTTGTGGCGTATACCTTCTGGAATCCGTCGAAGATTCGCTTGGATCCGCTGGCCTTAATTGTGTAGTCTCCGTTCTTTATCTCCACCTGCTTGGTATCGAACTTTGCAGGCGCCATGCGGCTTGCCACGAACCTTTCCCAGATCAGCTTGTATAATTTATACTGATCCTTATCAAGATCCTTGAGTTCATCGGGCAGGATGAAAACATTTGCAGGCCTGATGGCTTCATGAGCGTCCTGAGCATTCTTGCTCACCGCACTGTTTCTTCCGGAAGTGTATTCCTTGCCGTAGTTATCGGCTATGAATGCGTATGCGGCCTTCTTCGCCTCCTCTGAGATCCTGGTGGAGTCCGTTCTCATGTATGTGATGAGACCCATGGTGCCCCTTCCCGGGACGTTGATCCCCTCGTAGAGCCTCTGGGCGACAGACATGGTCTTGGTGGTTGTGAATCCCAGCTTTATTGATGCATCCTGCTGGAGGGTGCTGGTGGTGAAGGGATTGAAGGGCGAGACTGACTTCACTTTTGAAGTCACCGATGACACCTGATACTTCCCGCTGTTTAAGTCGCTTTCTACCTTGTTGGCTGCTTCTTCATTGGGGACTACCAGCTTCTCGTCCTTAAAGAGCTGGACCTTTCCTTCAAATTCCGGATCCGTATCAAAGAGCACCGATATGTTCCAGTACTCCTGGGGCACGAAGTCCTTTATTGTCTTCTCTCTGTCGCAGATGAGCTTCAGTACTGCCGACTGAACTCTTCCGCCGGATGCTCCCCTCTTGACCTTCTTCCAGAGGATGGGGCTTACCATGTATCCCACCAGTCTGTCCACTTCTCTTCTTGCCTGCTGAGAATCCACCAGGTCCTGATCGATGGGTCTGGGGGATTTGATGGCTTCCTTTATGACATCCTTTGTGATCTCGTTGAAGGTCACCCTTACAGGATCCTTGGGATCCAGTCCCAGGATCTGGCAGAGATGCCATGAAATGGACTCGCCCTCACGATCAGGGTCCGTTGCGAGGAATACCTTATCTGCCTCGGAAGCTTCCTTCTTCAGTTCTTTTATAAGGTCTCCCTTTCCTCTTATATTTATGTATTCCGGCTCGAAATCATTATCGATATCGATTCCCAGTCTGCTCTTAGGAAGATCTCTTACGTGACCCACCGAAGCTTTGACTTTATAGGTTGAACCCAGATACTTTCCAATTGTGTGCGCCTTGGCCGGCGACTCGACTATAACAAGTTTCTTTGACATGATTCCTCCATGCTGTGTTCTTACAAGGACATATAATAGTAGTAAACTTTTGTTTTGGCAAGAAAAAATTTTATTCTGCCATTGTTCCACGCCAAAAAAAGGGACGGTTCTGAGACAGTATAACTGTCTCAGAAACATCCCTTTAAGGTTCAAAAAATTTTTTTACGAGGCTTCAAATCCTCTTACAGATACTTCCTCAGAAGCTCGAAGGTGTTGCCGTATGCTATGGCTTTGATCTCCTTCTCACTGAAACCCTTTCTCTCTAATGCTTCAATGAAATTCTGAGCCTGCCAGGGGCCGAAGAGGTCCTTTCCGGTGTCTTCCGGGTAGTAATACCCACCGAAATCGAAGCCGCATGCCAGATGCTCCACTCCGATAAGATCGGCCATGTAGGCCACGTGCTCTGCCAGATGATCTGCGTCCTGAAGGTCCGGATCCTCGCTGATGAACTCCTCACAGGAATTCATTCCGATCAGCCCCCCTCTTTCTGCAAGAGCCTGCATCTGCTGATCCGTGAGATTTCTGGTCACGAAGCACTTTCTCTTGCAGTTGGAGTGGGTGGCGATAAGCGGAAGTTCAGATGCCTCAAGTATATCCCAGAATGTTTTCTCATTAGCATGAGATACATCAACTAACATGTGAAGCCTGTTCATTTCTTTTATTACGGCCTTGCCCATGGAAGTCAATCCTCTTGCAGGGTCTCCGTCATTTCCGGTAGCAAGGGCGTTTTCATCGTTCCAGCATAGAGATCCTATACGATTGCCCTGCTCATACATCCATCTTACGGACTCCTCGGGATCCTGCCGGATACCGCACATTCCTTCTATTGTCATGATGACTGTGGTGCACGGATCCTCTTCATTGAGATCCTCCGCAGTCAGTATCTGCTTAAGTCCTGATTCACGGATATCATTTTTTACCAAGAGAATGGTATCCTTCATGCAGTCCCAGTCTTCAGTTCCCTCGAAGTAGCTGGCGGCTGCGGTCCAGCCTATTCCGCTCTTCTGCCAGATGGGAAGCCAGTAATTCTTGAGCACAGCCTGACTGAACTCGTTTTTGTGGCCCTGGATAGCAAGGGCAAGGTCTGCATGCAGATCAAACATCTTTATCATCTTGTACACCTCCTGATGCTTCTTTCCTCTGGATTATAACACTCAGTGAGTCCCTGGTACAAGTCATCACCCAAAATGCCCTTATTCAGAACTTTATGGACATCACCTTGCCCATCCTGTAGTCCACGAAGCCCTTCATTTCCAATGCAGAGACAATGGTGTTCACCGTCACGAAATCTTTTCCGGTCTTAAAGCAAAGCATGTCTATGGGCATCTCTCCGTTTTCCTTCACCAGGCTGTATATCAATATCTCGTCCTTACCCAGTTCAGTAAGGTCATCTTCCCTCAGTCTGGGTTCCACTCCAAGTTCGTAGAAGATATCATCTATGACCGATACTATTTGCGCCCCTTCTGAGATCAGCCTGTTGGTCCCGAGGCTGAACATGCTGGTGATGTTCCCCGGTACCGCAAAAACATGCCTGTTCTGTTCCATGGCAAGTTCTGCAGTTATGAGGGAACCGCTGTCTGCCCTGGCCTCCACCACTATGACCGCTTCAGAAAGTCCTGCGATTATCCTGTTTCTCAAGGGAAAGGTATATCTTAAGGGACCTGTTCCTGCCTCCTGTTCCGTCACAAGAAGGCCTTCCTTCCCTATCCTCTCGTACAGATCCCTGTGCTGCCTCGGGTAGCACACATCTATGCCAGTACCCAGCACTGCAATGGTGTCTCCTCCCGCCTTAAGCGCTCCTCTATGGGCAAAATTGTCGATACCAAGAGCCATGCCGCTTATGACACAAAACCCGTTATCCACCGCTTCTGTGGCTATCTTCATAGCTACTATCTTGCCGTATTCGCTGCACTTTCTGGATCCAACGATCGCGATGGACCTTCTGCTTAAAAGCTCCTCTCTTCCCCTGAGGTACAGCCTTGCAGGAGGATCTTTTATATCAAGGAGTTTCTCGGGGTAGGATCTGTCAGTCTTAGTAATTACTGCCATGCTTCCTCGGATACCTTTTCTGCTATATAGTCATCAACATCTACAGGGCTTATTGCCCCAGCTTCATCCACTCTCATAAGACGGTCGGACAAAACTTCCTTCTTATCCACATAAAAATCATTAGCCTCCCTGAGCATCGTCTGCATGGCTTCGTATGGAATGTCCAGAGAATCCGGGATAAGGATCACTTCATGTATAGAACTTGGTATTATGGTATACCTTCCTATCATGTGGGCCACCATTTCCGCTACCCCAGGATAAAAAATGACTCCTGCCCCCAGTCTTCGGCCGGCATTGGACAGTACGTATACCTTGTCTTTTGGGAAATCTTCTCTTCTTTCGTTCATCAGATCCACCGCGCCCCCATTCAGCTCCTCTTCAATTACCGTAAGGACCGGCGGCTCGCATTTTGCTGCGTTTTCAAGGGCCTTATCGAATATCTGATCCTCTGTGAAATCGTATCTTTCCAAGAGTTCTTTTGTTAATATGGTCCTCCATTCTTCATCGGGACCCAACCTGACATCTGCTATCATCACCAGGTCTCCGCACATCCTTCTGTAAGGTACCTCTTCCAGAAATTCCCTGTTGCGTTCAGCATCCAATAATCTGAATCCCAGTTTATCCAGAAGCTTGTCAAGCTCCTTTGTAAGGTCCGGGAATCTCGGATTTCCGGTGATTATATAGGATCTGACCATTTCCCGTGCAGCAAGCTCGAGGCCGCCGATCTCTCCGAATAATTCATAAAAATCCTCCATATAGTAGGTCGGGCAAATGTCCAGTCCCTTTTTCTTAAGAAGAAGCCCGTGAAGGAGCGTATCGTTGCTCTTTGTGACCATGGTCCTCTCAACTTCCACGTCAGTGATGCCATGGTCTCTCAAAGCCGACTCCACATATATGGGCAGACTGTCAAAAAATTCATTTATGTTCATCGGTTCTCTCCTAATCTCCATATTTACCGTAACTGTTCAGATATTCAGTGTATCCCGCTGCTGTGTTAAGGCTGGCTATATCTATGTCCTTCTTTCCGGCCACGTCTGAAGCGGTCCTTGCGATCTTAAGAAGCTTATAATATCTTCTCGGGCTCAGGCTGAATTTTCTGTATATCTTTTCAAGAAAGGCTCTCTCTTCCCTTCCGATGGGACAAAACTCTCTCACCTGATTTTCGTTCATGAGAGCGTTTCTTTTGATACCCGTTCCACGAAAACGCCGCTCCTGTGCATCTAAGGCTCTCATGACTTTCTCCTTCATAGCACGGCTGTCATCGGACTGAGCCTCAGACAGATCGTCATAGTGCACTCTCTGTATGGAAACGGCCATATCTATCCTGTCCGCCAAGGGACCTGATAACTTTGACCTATACGCCTCAAGCTCATAGGGGGTGCATCTGCACTCCTTCTCCGAATCGCCGAAATATCCGCACTTGCAGGGATTGCTGGCAGCTATGAATATCACATCCGCAGGATACACGTATTTCATGCCCCTTCTTATCATTACGATGCTTTTTTCCTCCAGGGGCTTTCTGAGAGCCTCTATCTTGTTTCGGTCGAACTCAAGAAATTCGTCCATAAAAAATACCCCGTTGTGGGCCATGGATATCTCCCCGGGAAGTGGCTCTCCTCCCCCTCCCAGTATGTTCACTCCGGTCATGGCCGGAGTGATCCTTACGAAGGGTCTTTCCCTGATCAGTGGAGTCCCGTCCTTCAATCCACCTCTTATGGAGTAGATCATGGAGGTCTCCAACTGTTCATCAGGGCTCATGGGAGGAAGGATGGTGGGTATCCTCTCCGCAAGCATGGTCTTCCCTGATCCGGGCGGCCCTATCATAATCAGTCCATGACCTCCTGATACTGCGGTAACTATGGCATCCTTCGCGGCCCATAGTCCCTTAACATCGCTGTAGTCAAGCAAGTATTCCGGACTGTCACGATCTCCGCTGTACCTGTAGTAACAGGGCTCTCTGGAATTCACACTTGCCACGACCTCTTTCAGGTCTTCTGCCGATACCACTTCCTTCCCGGTGCCTCTCAGGCACAGTGCGGCCTCTTCGGCATTGCCCTTAGGAACGAATACTTCACGAACATCTTCGCTGAGCCCTCGAAGCATGGGCAGGATCCCTCTCACCGGAATGAGTTTTCCCTCAAGAGACAATTCACCCATGAAAGCCTTACCTTTCAGCTTTCCTTTCCCGATAGCTCCTGTCACAGCCAGTATTCCCATGGCTATGGGAAGATCGAAGTGACTGCCTTTTTTTCTGATCCATGCGGGATAAAGATTGACCGTCACCCTGCCTTTTGGATAATCGTAACCTCCGTTGACCACGGCAGCCCGGACTCTGTCACCGGCTTCCTTTACAGCCGCATCCCCCAGGCCCACCACGTGGAAGGCCGGAAGTCCTCTCTGGGAATCCACCTCACAGGTCACTTCTATAGCCTCCATGCCTATGAATGAGGCAGTCTTAACTATCTCAAGCATGGCTGCCTCCCTAAAAACAGGCTTCCAGGTGGTCGATGCTGATCTCGATCACATGGAATTCGCAGTACTCGTAAGGGATCCAGGTACTCATAAGAAATATCTCCGCGCACCTTCTGATCTTTTCCTGTTTCCTTTGATCCACCGCTTCCCGGCCCTTTCCCTGGCTGTCCGATAACCTGGTCTTGACCTCGCAAAAAATCAGCGTCTCTCCCTTTTTGGCAATTATGTCTATTTCTCCAATACGGGTCACATAATTTCTGGCTATGATGTCATAACCCTTCTCCATGAGTACGACAGAAGCCATGTCTTCTCCTTTTATTCCCAGTGCTTTTGTGTTCATGTGTATTCTCCGGTTTTAAGCATAACAAAAGACCCGATGATATCACCGGGTCTTCCGATAAAGATTCCTTTATTGTTTACTCTTCGACTTCCTCAGTCTTCTCTTCCTGAACAGCTTCCTCTACTGCAGGTTCTTCGACTTCGGGAGCTTCTTCCTCAGCGACCTCTTCGTCCAGTTCTTCTTCGGGCTCTGTGGTCTGCTTGATGGAAAGGCTGATTCTCTTTCTCTCGGGATCGATGTCAAGGATCTTAGCCTTAACAGTCTGACCAAGCTGAAGCTCTTCAGCGATGTCCTTAACTCTCTTGTGAGCAACTTCGGATATGTGAACAAGTCCGTCAAGTCCGGGTTCGAGTTCTACGAATGCGCCGTATTCCTTGATCTGGACTACTTTTCCTTCGACTTCCTGTCCAACCTGATACTTGTCATAGATGACTGTCCAGGGCTCCGGTGTGCACTGCTTGAGGCCAAGAGAGATCTTGCCCTTCTCGCGGTTCATGCCAAGGATCTTGACTCTGATGGTGTCGCCAATGGAAAGGACTTCCTGAGGATGCTTAAGCTTGCCCCAGGAGATCTCAGAGATGTGGAGAAGTCCGTCGATTCCGCCCAGATCTACGAATGCACCGTAGTCTGTGAATCTCATGACCTTACCCTCAACGATGTCTCCCTCTGAAAGTGTGTTCCAGATGGCGTCAAGTCTCTGCTGCTTCTCTTCCTGTGCGATGACCTTGTGGGAGAAGACTGCTCTGTTTCTTCTCTGATCGATCCTGGTGACCTTTACGTCAAATTCCTGTCCGATGAACTCTTCAGCGTCCTCTACATACTTGTCAGAAAGCTGAGAAAGAGGAATGAATCCACTTACTTCCTTGTATGTAGCGATCACGCCGCCATTGACCTTGCGAACTACCTTTACGTTAAGAACTGTCTTGTTCTCGAATGCTTCAACGATCTCGTTCCAGTTTGCATTCTGCTCAAGTCTCTTCTTAGAAAGTGTGATGACGCCTTCTCCGTCATCTGTCTTGATCACTTTGGCCTGTATCTCGTCGCCGACCTTGAATAAGTCTGTTAACTTCTGATCTCCTTCCAAAGTTACTTCTTCTTTTGGGATCAAGCCGTCTTTCTTGTATCCCATGTCAACGATGATGCCCTTTTCAGTAACCTGGTGAACAGTTCCGTTAACAACTTCATGGAGTCTGGGAAGACGCATTTGAGCGTTCAGGTCGTAATGTTCCTCCGCCAGGAGTTCCTCCATTGATTTTTCATTTTCGTTATTCATGGTCGAAATAACCTCCTTAATTAGCCTCTGCGGAGTAGACGCACCCGCAGTTACACCTATTTTATTACACTTTTTTATTTCTTGCAACGGTAAATCTGCGATTTTTTCAATGAGGAAAACATTTTTTGAGACATTTTTTGCGATGCTGAATAGTTTTTGTGTATTGGAGCTTGATCTGTCGCCGATAACAAGTACCATGTCACATTTTTCAGCCAGTTCTGAAGTGCTTTCCTGACGCAGTGTGGTGGCATTGCAGATGGTGTTTTCGACCTTGAATCTTTTGTTGTTTTCTGTGAATGCTCTCGAGACATCATCAAGGACATCCTTGATGATCGTTGTCTGACAAACTACGAAAAGATCGTCATCCTGTACTTCCAGAGCCTCTTCATAAGAGTTTACTATGATGGACTTCCTGCACCATCCGCCGGTGCCCTTTACCTCAGCGTGATCTCTGTCTCCTACGATGACCACGTTCCATCCTTCGTTCTCCGCCTCACGTACAAGCTTGTGGATCCTTTCCACGAAGGGACAGGTGGCATCGATCAACTTGATGCCTCTCTTTTCCGCATCCTTATAGAACTCCTCACCCTCTCCGTGAGATCTGACGATGACCGTGTCACCGATGCCGGCTTCATCAAGAGAGTGGATTATCCGGCCTCCTCTTTGAACTATGTCATCTGTCACCGATCTGTTGTGGATAAGGGAGCCGCAGATAAGGACTTTACCCTTCTCATCAAGAACAGCTTCTGTCTTGTCTATGGCACGTTTCACACCGAAGCAGAAACCTGCGTTTTTTGCGATAATTATGTCTTTCATGCCCACGATTATATTCCATGAGCCCTTAATTTTCAAGAGCCGGCTTCTCTTTTCATATCCTCTAAAAGGGCAAGAAGACCGTAGATGCTGTAATTCCGTTTCAAGTATTCTTGTCTGAATATCTCCAGGTAATCTGCACCCTTCTCATCCGTTGTGACCTTCAGCCTTTCCATAAGTGAAGCCACATTTTCCTTTTCTGAGGTCTTACCGTGGAAGGGAATGATCAAGAATCGTATTTCTCCGGTCTCCTCCTCCAGAAATATGACCTTTTCATTCAGCACTATGTCCTCGGGAAAGATCAGGATATCCTTTAATTTATCAAGTCTTTCCATGATCCTTCCCGTAATGGTGAGCACCTCCCGGGCATCAAACATAATGGTCCCGATCTCGCGCTGACCCTTAAGGTCATATATTCCAAGAAGTCCCTCCTCCGTACGTATGGTGGATACCGGGACCACGGCCTCCGAAGAGCCGGACACAATGGCCCCGATGACCGAACTGTGAAAGCGGCTCATGTCCGCCATTCTTCTGTTATCCATCACCCCCTCCACATACCAGACAGGGACTGTATCCCTTGAGTTCCGCATCCTTAAGCTGCATTACAAGTTTCACCTCCTCACCCTCATACTCCTGAACCACATATCTGCAGTTCTTTACATGGTATCTGTATCCGTACTTAGGGAAGATCACCACCTCAACGGACCTTCCGGAGCCCATGAATTCTTCTTCAGGAAGTGGCCCTGTGGTCTCTGTCTTTCCGGTCCTCGCCCTGGACAGCACCTTCATTCTGAACACTATCCTCCCATCTATTCCAATGGGATCCGTCACGTCCATTTTTGTCTGAGTGTCCATGAGTATCAGATCATCGATCCCCTTTTCAGAAAACATATACCTGAAATGTTTAAGATCGTAAGACTCATCCCGGATATTGGTAAGTATGAGGGGTGCTGTCTCGTCCAGCTTACATGACTTCTCACTGGCAACGAAAACTATGTTTTCACATCTGGATATGATAAGTATGACAAGCGCGATGGAGACGAAGCAGATGATAAAAACCGGAAGAGCCATGGCAGCTTCCAGTATATAACTTCCCTTTTTATTTGCCCTGATAACTGTTTTTAAATCCATAGTCAACACCATTGACCGTCATGATATACTCAACCCCTGTATAATAGTCTGAAAATAGGAAACTCCCACAGTAGGTGTATTTCATATTGATCTGAATGAGGTCCATCATCCTCAAAAGGCGGGTCCTTTCGGGCATTGCGATGAGCAGCGTCGTGAGATGATCCTTGTAATCCTGTCCTTCGACGCACTGAGGTCTTACATAATTCTTTTCCGGCTGATCAGTGTCTAACTCCTGATCTTCCGCATTTCCCTCCTCCACAGCTAAGGCGTTTTCGATGCTGAGAGCCCAGTTGGCATCTCCTTTTATCAACGGGACTCTCTCTCCATCGTAAAGGAGGGCCAGGTCATTCCTGGCTTCAAGAAGTGCCCAGGTCTCAAGTATCAAGGCCTGAGTCAGAACCGCCTCCGGTCCGGGAGTTATCAGTTCTGCGGCTTCCAGAGCCAGGTCCCTTTTTTCAGAGCAGGAATAGAGATACACAAGATTCAGCCCGTTTCTTTCCAACAACAACCTTCTGTAAACGGCTCTTCTTGCCTTCTCGTCATCCGGCTTTCCTGAGATTATGTATTCCACCTCATTATTAAAAAATGTTTTTCCAAGATCTCTATCGTCCACATGATCCTTGAAGACAAGGAAAATATAAGGGATCTCAAGTATGCTGTTCAGCCCGTCTGCCCCAATTGACCCTCCTTTATAAGAATGTGACGGCAAAGCGTCCAGTATCCAGTCTGCGGATATATACCTGTGCGAGGCCCCTTCCATCTCATCTTCCTCATAAGGGGTCTCCCTCAAAGGTCTCCACAGTTTTTTCATGCAGTCTCCTGCCTGTCTCCTGAAGTTTTCCGGGTCTGAGAGTTCATAACCATCAAGCTCACACCTGATCGAAGATACATCGATGTATTTTTTATCCCCAAAGGAATAACCGGAGTACAGGGAGAGTTTATCCTTGACCAGAATCTCATTTGCAAAAAACCCGTACAATCCGTATCTGTCCCTTAGTTCAGTGTCATACTCAGCGGTTATGCTTCCTGCCCACACATTTCCCAGGCTCTTTACCGCAGAATCCACCGCCACCTTATGGGAGGCATTTATCACAGCTCCTGCCAGTATCAGCATTCCAGAAAGAAACATTGCAAGATAGACTACATATGAGCCTCTTTTATCAGATCTCCATCGTCTCATAAGTCCTCGCTCTGTACGCATCGTGTTCCGTCACCTGATCCGTGAGGGCCGTATAGAACGTCATCATCAGCCCAATGAGACTGACCATGATCAGGATAGTCATGGGAACCGTCAGCGCAGCTTCAACGATCTTCATCAGAACCTCGCTTTATTGAGCGAAGAAAACGTATCGTTCACGAAGTCCGTGATCTGAGATTTGAAGATGAGTCCAAGGGCCACAGCTATAGCCACAAGTATGGCCACCTGGACCATCTCCATCCCCCTCTTGTTGAATAACCTTTTCATTTCCAATACCTCCTTTTCTATGTAATCTGCATGATCGCAGGGGCTGATGTCATAAGTATCAGCGAGATGAGCATGATGCCCAGCGGAAAGCTCATCTTTGTCTCGGCTATGCGCATCCTTTCCAGGCACAATCTTTTTCTCTCCTGCCACAGGCCCTCAGATAACTCCGAAAGCCTGTCCCAGATCTCAGTGCCGCGGTTTCTGTTTTCATACAAAAAATTCCCTGCCTTCTTCAGTTCCTTCACATCCGTCCTGCAGGAAAAATCATAAAACAGCGCTATAACATCATCGCCGGTCCTTCTTGAGTTCAAAGCTATATCCAGGACTCTTCCCCTGAAGAATCCTCTGTCCCTCGCAGGCACGGTCTCATACTCTTTCGCCACCTTCATGAAAGCGTCTCTTAAGATCAGCCCCGAGTCCATCAAAAGCAGCACCTGATCCAAAAACCCCGGAAGCTCCATGACGATATCCTGTTTTTCCCTCTGTCGCCTCTCTTTTTCTTTCTTTTTACTGCCGGCCTCAAAAATCAACTCTGTTTATCCTTTCTGTCATGAAGATCGCGACCCCCGAAAGGGACAGCGATATCAAGGCTGCCATGGCACCTGAAGCAGTTGAGTACATAGGCTCCATATAGCCCGGCGCAAACACTCTCATGGCCAGCACCAGCGCCACCGGGGCGAGACCCACTATTCTTCCCTCCGAAAGCTTTGCAGCCATCATCGATTTTAATTCCCTGTCCATATCTATCCTGTCAGCGATCACTCCTGTGGCACGGGCTATGGCTCTTCCCATGTCCGCACCTGTGGACTTGCTGCTCTCATAGACATTTACGAAATCCATTATATCTCTCAATCCCGACCGCTCAGCAAAGTCCCTGAGCACCGTTACGTCAGTCTCATTAGCATCCTCCATTCCCCTTATCATCCTTCTGACCTCCATAACTATGCGGTCCTTTTCTCCGTAGGTGTTGCCCCAGAAATCCAGAGACTCCTTCAGGGCCTGTCTCATGCTCCTTCCCACCGAAAACGAGGCTGCCAGAGAATAAAGCAGATCCTTGAACTGTATGAGCAGTTCCCTTTTGGCCTTTTCATCCTCCATCCTTCTGAAATATGGATAAAGAAGGAGCAAAAGGACCGTAAGAGCCGCACCTGCGATCAAGCTGTCAAAATACAGTTTCCCCAGGAACAATCCAACTGCCGGTGCCCCGGCGAAGAATTTCCACATGCCTCGAGCTCCTTTCCTCTGCCTTTCTCAGGTCCTTCATTCCTCTACCATTCAGCATCAGGTTGTTTAAGGCGAATTCTCCATTTTCATAGCCAAGTAATTCCTTCATCTCCACTATGCGCCTCTTTCCGTATCTGTCACGCTCCAGATGGATCAAAACATCCACCCCTTCTGCTATCTGAGCTCTGATGGCGTCCACGTTAAGGGGCACAGACATTAGATACATGGACTCCAGTCTTTTGAGCATACCTTCCGTAGAATTACCGTGTCCCGTGGACATGGAGCCTGAGTGGCCGGTGTTCATCGCTTGAAGCATATCCACTACCTCTCCTCCTCTGACCTCTCCCACTATGATCCTGTCCGGACGCATCCTTAAGCTGGTCTTGATCAGATCAGCCATGGTAACAAGACCTTTCCCCCGGGAGTTTGCGTTCCTGCACTCCATGTGAACTATGTTTTCGATGTGACTGAGTTTCAGTTCCATGGAATCTTCGATCACGATCACCCTCTCCTCTTTCGGGATATAGTCCGAAAGAGCATTCAGGAGGGTGGTCTTGCCTGATGACGTGCCTCCGGAGATAAAGAGATTGTAGCCTGATTCCACCAGTGCTCTGAGAAATTCTGCCTGCCTGTCTGTAACTGTCCCGTTTCCCACAAGATCATCCATGGTGATGTACTTTCCGGAGAATTTCCTTATGGTGAGGATGGGGCCGTTCAGAGCAATATTTTTGTATACCCCGTTCACTCGGGAACCATCCTCCAGCCTCGCATCCACTATGGGATTCAGCTCATTTATCTCTCTGTGGACACTTCCTGCTATGTTTCTCATGACATCCTCCAGATCTTCCGTGGTATTGAAACTCAGTCCATACCTTTCGATCCGGCCGTTCTTCTCGTAAAAAATACTGTCCTTGCCGTTGACCATTATCTCGGTCACATCCTCGTCCTCCGCAAGAGGATCCAGTATCCCCAGCTTTCCCCTGGTCATAAGATAGGTGCTCTGGATAAGCTCATCCAGTTCCTCCCATCCAAGCTCCCGGGCTTCGTCTTTTCGAAAGACAGTTTCAATTATGACAGACTTAGGATCATCGTGATCCTCCATCATGGCCTTCCTTGCATCCTCCAGGACTGCTTTTTTCAGGTCTTCCGTAACCATAGCTGTCTATGACCTCCCTGAACACTTTCCTCACTGCCAGGGCAAAGTCCCCTGACATATCGATCTTCACTCTACCGCCTTCAGAAATAAAGGACTCCGGGTCCTCAGGTACCATGGAACCCTTGTTAGAGATCCTGAGGTCTGACTCCGGGTCCCGTGGCGGGTTCCTTTTATCCCATTCGTTGACCACTTCTATCCTGGCCGACCCTTTTATGGGTATGGACCTGCCGGAGATCACTCCGAATCTGCAGTCTGAAGCCTCCAGGATCCCAAGGAGCTCATCTTTGGATGGATCTTTCACCGTGATAACTTCCGGGCCGTACCTGTCCCTTGATATATAGCGGCTGAGATCCGTTTCAGATCCCGTCCTGATCTTGTACATAAGCTCCCTTGAGCTCGGCTTTACTTCGCTTCCGGCTTCCAGATAATCCAGGGGGCCCCAGGAATCAGTATCGATGAACAGCACCTTCTCATTTAGTTTGCCGGCAATGTGCCTTGCAAAGGTAAAGGCCACTGCCGTGAGCCCGCTTCCTCCCGTACCGGATGTAAAAAGAAAAAGGCCTCTGGGGCCTTTATTTGATCTCTGGAGCCTTTTTCCCGTTCTTTTGAAGTACTCGTCTTCCATTCTGTCCAAAGCCTCTGAAACAGGGAAAATATCCTTCAGGTCACGATCCTTTATAACGAAGTCGTACTCACCTTTTACCTTGGAGCACACCTCCGTCTGGATCCCCGGCGAAAGTTCCGAAAACCTTTTCGCAAGCCTTAAGCCCAGTTCCTCCTCTGACAAACATATCTTGATCTTCATGGCATATGACAAAACGCGGACCTTACGCCCGCGTTTCTCTCCTTTAGTCTTTAACTTGATATCATCATATCACGTCAAAACATCCTTTTCAGCCCATTTTCAAAAATAGATTGCATTTTTTGAGGAACAATTTAAATGATCCTGAGGTTCACTGCCACCCTGAATATCAGTCTCTGCTGATACTTCTTCCAGGTGTTTATGGAGTGTCCCAGATCGTATGGCACATCGTACACAAGCTTGTCCTCTATGCCATCTCGGTATTCGAAGGGGATGGTCTGGAAGGCGTCCTCTATGGCTTTTATCCTGGCCTGGGTAGAGGCTATCTCCACCGCCTTATCCGCCATTCTATCTGAAACATATCCGCTCTGTCCCACTATATCGTTGGGGTCTCTTCCCTTGATATCGTAGGCCTCAGACCTGAGATATTCCAGTTTCTTTCTCAGTCTGTCCAGGTCTTTGATGGCATACAAAGCCTGACGGTAAACTGTCTGCGGAAGCACAAAGTTCCTGTCCTTAAGCTGCTGAAAATCATTCATAATCTCTCCCTTTCTCCGATCACTCGATTCTAAGCAAAGCAATATTCAATTACCGTAATTTTATTCCTCTTGAGCATATTGCTCCATTGCCAATTTGGCAAGTATGCCTCCCTCGTGTTGCCATTTTTTGCGCCGCTGTTTACAGCAACAAAAAACTGCAGGTGTTTTTGCCTGCAGTTCCGTAACTATGTCATGACGCTCAGTCTCTCAGAAGAGCATGTATCCTCTCGTTCAGCATGTCCAGAGCCACCTTGTTGAAGCCTCCTTCTGGTACGATTATGTCGGCGTACCTCTTGGAGGGCTCCACGAACTCATCGTGCATGGGCTTAACTGTGGTCAGATACTGCTGGACTATGTTGTCCAGAGTTCTTCCTCTCTCGTTCACATCCCTCAAGATCCTTCTGATTATCCTGACATCGGCATCGGTATCGATGTATACCTTTATGTCGCACAGATCTCTCAGCTCCTTGTTTTCGAAGATCAGGATCCCTTCTACGACTATTACTCTGGCGGGCTCCACCCTCACCGTCTCATCCACTCTGTTATGAATGGTGAAATCATATACGGGTCTTTCGATGGGATTGCCCTTGGCCAGCTCTTTGATGTGCTGAATCATGATATCCGTATCGAAGGCGTTGGGATGGTCATAGTTGATCTTCTTGCGCTCCTCGAAGGTTATATCATTATGCTGCTTATAATAGAAATCGTGACTAAGGATAGATATCTCGTCGTTGAACTCTTCCTTGATCTTTCTGATCATTGTGCTCTTGCCGCAGCCGGTGCCGCCGGCTATGCCGATGATGATAGCGTCCTTCATAATTATCTCCCCTTACTCTTTGGTTACAACTGATCCCAGATTCATTGAAGCCTTCTCCAGCTCCAGGATGATATTGTTGATCTCCTTCATCCTTTCGGGAGTGATCTTATCAGAGTTTACGGCGGAATCCGTCTGAGCAAGGATGTTCTGAACTCCTGCTTCGATGGTCTTGATCCTCTCTCTGATGGCCTCAAGGCCTTCCTTGTCTACGATGGCTTCCTTGATTACCTCGTCTGTGGAGACCAGTTCTCCGTTCTCCAGTTCGAATTCGCAGTTGTTGAAGATAGGCGTTGTGGAGAGTCCCAGTTCCTCCTGGACCTTCTTGGCAAAGTCGATCTTGGACTGTTCCTCACCGTGGACCAGGAAGATCTTCTTGGGGATCTTCTGGAATCCGCTGAGCCAATCCAGAAGTCCAGCCTGGTCTGCGTGGCCTGAGAATCCTTCCAGATTGTGGATCTCAGCCTTCACAAGAACGGTCTCACCGAAGAGCTTGACTTCGGTGGCTCCGTCGATTATTGCTCGTCCCAGAGTTCCTTCTGCCTGATATCCCACGAAAACTATGCTGTTCTTGGGGTCCCAGAGGTTATGCTTCAGATGGTGTCTGATTCGGCCGGCTTCGCACATTCCGGAAGCACTGATTATGATCTTCGGAGTCTTGTCTGTATTTAGAGCCTGTGACTCTTCAGTGCTCCTGGTGAACTTCAGGTTCTTGAAGTCCAGAGGATTGTCGCCGGAAAGTATGTACTCCTTGGTCTCGTCGTCAAACACCTGAGCATTCTTTCTGAAGACTTCAGTGGCTGTAGTAGCCATGGGGCTGTCCACGTAAACGTTGATCTTGTCCAGTATCTCGGAATACTCCGGATGATGCTCATAGAACATGTTGAACTCGTAGATGAGCTCCTGGGTACGACCTACCGCAAAGGCGGGAATGATCACGCTTCCGCCGCGCTTCACCGTATCAAGAGTTATTTCTATAAGTCTGTCTATCGAAGTCGAGTTTTCCGGGTGAAGCCTGTTGCCGTAGGTGGATTCCATAATCAGGTAATCAGCCTTCTTGATCTTTTTGGGGTCCCTGAGTATCGGTCTGTCCTTTACGCCCAGGTCACCGGAGAAGACGATCTTGGAAGTGCTGTCTCCCTCTGTTACCCAGATCTCCGTGATGGCGGAACCCAGAATGTGTCCCGCATCGTTGAAGACGATCTTCATCTCGTCATTGATCTCCACCAGCTGATCGTAGAGTATGGGTCTTACGTGCTTAAGAGCTTCCTCCGCATCCTTTATGGTGTACAGGGGCTCCACTGCCGGCTTGGCTGTACGGGCATTCTTCTTGGTCTGCCACTCTGCATCCTTTTCATGGATGTAGGCTGAGTCCAGAAGCATTACGCTCAAAAGATCCGCCGTAGCATCTGTGCAGTAGATCTCGCCCTTGAATCCTCTCTTTACGAGGAGCGGAAGCCTGCCGCAATGATCGATGTGTGCATGGCTCAATACCACACATTCCACCGCTTTGGGATCAAAGGGGAAGTCCTCATAGTTGAGGGCGTCCATTTCCTTGTTTCCCTGGAACTGGCCGCAATCCAGAAGTACCATGTGTCTATCTGTGGATATGAGATGGCACGATCCAGTCACCCCAATGGTGGCTCCGCAAAACTTGATCTTCATTAAACATCCTCCAAAATACTTATCTATAGTTCCAAAGCGAACTCTGACCGGTTGAAACGGCAACAGCTCCGGAACTGAGTGCCTGATCCACTTCCTCGGTCTTGTTGATGAGACCTCCGGCGATCACCGGTGTATCAACTTCAGAAGCGAATCTCTTTATGGTCTTTTCGATGACGCCGGGCATGATCTCAACAAAGTCCGGCTTCCCTATCTTAATGGAATCGATGGCGGTGTCAACTGAATGTGTATCCACGATGAAGAACCTCTGTACGGTCAAAAGACCTACATCCTTACCGTGACGGATCATCCCTGTCCTCGTGGAGAGCATTCCGTCGCATCCAAGTTTTCTCAAATACTGGAGACCCGCCTTATCCTTTCCTATTCCCTCCATGAAATCCGTATGGATGAAAACAGTCTTGCCGTAATCATGGGCGAGTCTGATCTGTTCATCGGCATTTGTGATGGATGTGTTCTGAAGGAAGATCACCTTCGCATCCGATCTCAGCGCTGCCTTAAATTCATCATCTGTCCTGACTGACGCTACTACTTTTTTTAAATCAAAAATCATCTTGCCTGCTACCTCCTAAAAAAAGTAATGTCTTTGCTAAAAAGTCCTACATGCCGTCTCCGTGAAAGTCAGTGCCGGAAGAAATGTGCAGGTGATATTTTCCTGCCAGCTGTATAAATCTGAATTTCTCTTCTTCCGTATTGATGGGATATATGCACTCCATGCCTTTCAGGCCCAATTTTTTCAGTGCGACGATTATCCCTTCCAATTCCTCGAAAAACTCCTCGCTTCCTCTTTCGCCCCTTATTTCTCTGATCTTCGCCGGGTGAGCAAGAAAGGCTGTGCCTCCTGCCTCACTTATCAATCTGATCGCCTCCCGGGAGGAGAGCTTCTCCTTCCTGATGCTTCTGATCTCAGGGCGCTCGAACACCTTCTCAGTGAAAGCCTCCCTGGGCTCACTCAAAAGACCTTTCCTGACAAGCTCCCTTGCAATATCCGGTTTTCCTACATACCCTCCTTTAGACCTTTCCTCCATCTCTTCCAGATCGAGACCGAATCCCATTTGGTTCAGGGCTGCGAAAAGCCTCTCATTCCTCTCGTGCCGGATCTCCTTGAGACGTGAGCAGACTGAATTGAGTTCTTCGTTATCGGGATCGAAACCGTAGCCCAAAATATGGAGCTCGTATTCCACTCCCTCATTTTCCAGTTTGGTGTCGAACTCTATTCCTGCAACTCCGCGTATACCAAGGCCCTCGCAGCTTTCGAGAAACTCTTTTACGCCCTCTATACCGTCATGATCCGTAAGGGATATGACGTCATACTCCTCGTCACAGAACTTTTTTGCAAGTTCAGCAGGACTTAAGACGCCATCGGAATAATATGAATGCATGTGATAATTGCATTTATATGTGTCCATGTCTACTTAAGCTCCGCTATTCCAACAAACGGAAGATTACGGAATCTCTGTTCGTAATCCAGTCCGTAGCCTATGACGAACATGTCATCGATGACGAATCCATTGTACTTGGGTTCGATATCGACCTTGCGTCTGGAAGGTTTGCTGAGCATGGAGCAGATCTCAACAGACTTTGCGCCCTTGCCTCTGAAATAGCCCAGAAGCTTGGAAAGGGTCGTGCCTGTATCCACTATATCCTCGACTATGATGACGTTCTTTCCGGTCACATCTCCCTCGATGTCTTTCTTGATGGTCACCACGCCGGTGGAATCCGTTCCGCTGTAGCTGGAAGCCACGATGAAATCGATCTCTGTCTCGAGATTGATGTTCTTCATGACATCTGCCATCCAAACGAGGGCTCCCCTTAAGGTCACCACCAGATATACCGGTTCCCCCTTATAGTCCTCGTTGATCTGTTCAGCTACTTCTTTTGCTCTCTTTCTAATCTCTTCTTCAGAGAAAAGAACTCTTCCGACTGTTACGTCCATTGCCCGCTCTCCTCATCCTCATTATTATCTTCTTTGACGTCGAATGTGACGTCTTCAACAAGATCCTTTCCCTTATAGTTGCGGGAAAGGTCACCTTCCTCGACGTAATCTGCATACTGATCCAAAGTATCGGAGAGATGCCAGATTATGTAGACCCATAGTACAAGATCATCCACAAAGCCCAGCGGGAACAATACCGGAGGTATCAAGTCCACCGGAAGGAACAGATAGATGATTCCGAAGATCAACAGGGCCTTCTTGGTCCAGGGGACCTTCTTGTCCTTAAGCATCTTCGGTATCGCCTTTATTCTCTTTCCAAACTTATAAAGGCCCATTCTTCGATCATTCCTCTCCAAGCACCCTTTCGATCTCCTTGAGAAGCAGGTCTTCACCTGTCCTCTTCAAAGCGGAGACCGGTACCACCGAGTGATGTTCATCAAGCTCCAGGATCCTCTTTATGACAGCGGTGTTCTTATTGAGCTCAGACCTGGAAATCTTGTCCGTTTTCGTGAGCACCACGATCCTGTCCAATTCGTAGTATTTAAGATACTCGAACATCTGCCTGTCCTGGGCGGAAGGTTCATGCCTGCAGTCCACAAGCTGGACCACCGTCCTAAGGTTAGGTCTTGTCTCAAAATATTCCTCCATCATCCTGCCCCAGTCCTTGGTTACATTCTTCGCCGCTTTAGCATAGCCGTAGCCGGGCAGGTCCACTATCCTGAAGGAATCATTTATTCTGTAAAAGTTTATGGTGCGCGTCTTTCCCGGATTGCCTGAAACTCTGGCCAGACTCTTCCTTCCCGTTATCAGGTTCAAAAGAGAGCTCTTCCCCACGTTGGATCTTCCCACGAAGGCGATCTCAGGCACATCCGGTTCCGGATACTGCTGTTTTTTTGCAGCCACGCATTCCAGTTCAGATTTTATTATTCTCATTTCACTTGTCAAAAGCATGCTCCAGAGTCTCTCTGGCATGGGTGAGATAAATGAAATCTATCTGCTTTCTGATGTTTTGCGGTATATCATCCACATCACGTTCATTGTCCTTGGGAAGAAGGATGGTCCTGATGCCTGCTCTGTATGCGGCAAGAACCTTTTCCTTGATGCCTCCCACCGGCAGGACCTTGCCCCTCAGGGTTATCTCACCGGTCATGGCTACATCTTTTCTCACAGGGGTCTCAGTGAGCGCGGACATTACAGAAGTAAACATCGTAACTCCTGCAGAGGGGCCGTCCTTGGGGACCGCTCCCTCGGGAACATGTACGTGGATGTCCATGTTCTTGTAGAAGTCCTTCTCTATGCTGTACTCTCCTGCGATGGATCTGATATAGGTTATGGCCGCCTGAGCGGATTCCTGCATGACCTCGCCAAGCTGTCCCGTGAGCTGTATCTTGCCGGTTCCCGGAACTGCCTGGGTCTCGATGGTAAGAGTCTCGCCTCCCACCTGTGTCCATGCCATGCCTGTAACAGTTCCTACTTCTGCCTGACCTTCCGCCAGGTCGAAGTGATATCTCTTCTTACCCAGATATGAACTGAGGTTTCCTGAGGTGATCCTGAAGGATTTGCCCTGCTTCTGGACGATCTTTCTTGCCACCTTTCTTGCCAGATTGCCGATCTCCCTTTCAAGATTTCTCACACCAGACTCTCTGGTGTAGTAATTGATGAGGTCTCTTAAAGCATTCTCTGACATACTGAAGTTGGCAGGTTTCAGTCCATTGGCCTTGAGCTGCTTCTTGATCAGGAAATTCTCTGCTATCTTGACCTTCTCATCCTCGGTATAACCGGAAAGCTGGATCACTTCCATACGATCCAGAAGAGGTCTGGGGATGGTATCCGTGGTATTGGCAGTTGTTATGAACATGACCTTCGAAAGATCGAAGGGTATGTCCAGAAAGTGGTCGGTGAAATCCCTGTTCTGTTCGGGGTCCAGCACTTCCAGAAGAGCGTCTGCCGGATCTCCCTTAAAATCCGCGCCTATCTTGTCCACTTCATCGAAAAGGAATACCGGATTGTTCACTCCGCAGTCCTTGATGTTGGTTATGATCCTTCCGGGGATAGCCCCGATGTATGTTCTTCTGTGTCCCCTTATCTCGGCCTCATCTCTCACGCCGCCAAGAGACATTCTTGTGAACTCTCTTCCCGTGGCGCGGGCGATGGATCTTGCGATAGATGTCTTGCCGACTCCCGGAGGGCCTACAAGGCAGATGATGGGGCCTTTGATGGCCTTATTCAGGTGGATGACCGCCAGATACTCAAGGATCCTCTCCTTGACCTTCTCCAGGCCATAGTGATCCTCGTTCAAAATATTCTCGGCCTTCTTCAGGTCTGAATTGGTCTTTGAAGACTTGCTCCAGGGAAGTCCGATGATGGTCTCGATGTAATTCCTGATCACCGCCGCATCGGCGGAGTTCTGTCCCATCTTCGTGAACTTGGATATCTCCAGTCTCACCTTTTCCTTGTACTTATCCTCAAGATCGATCTTGTTCAGAGCCTCCAGCCATCTGGAAGCCTCAGCCTGAGCTTCCTCTCCGAATCCAAGCTCGTCCTGAATAGCCTTCATCTGCTCGTGAAGGAAGTATTCCTTCTGGTTCTTCTTGATGCTGTCCTGGACCTTTTCGTTCAGATCTATCTCAAGTCTTAAGATCTCGTTCTCCTGGGCGATTATCCTGTTTAAGACACCCAGTCTTTCCTTCTGATCCAGAGCTTCAAGAACGTTTTGCTTCTCCTCGATCTTAACGTTGAGATTGAGGGCTATGGTATCGCAAAAAACTCCCGGATCCTTGATGTTGTTCACCATATCCGGAATATCCTGCTTGATCTCAGCAAGATCCGCATATTCGTCGAAGGAATACTGTGCGAGCCTCATGAGGGCCTGAGTCTCAGGCTCTGCAGGGTCAGCCGGAACATCTTTCAGCTCCTCTGTTTCCACCATGAAATACGGGTCCACTGTTATAACAGAAGATATCTTGGCACGATAAAGTCCGTCCACCAGAACTCTCACTCCGTCACCCTGGATCTTGAGCATCTGCTTGACTCTCACCACGGTACCGATCTCATAGAAATCCTTTACCTGAGGTATCAGGATGTTTTCGTCCTTCTGAGCGGACAGGAAAAGAAGCTTGTCGCCGGACATGGCTGCCTCCAGCGCTTTCACAGACTTCTCTCTTCCTATGTCAAAATGAAGTATGGTCCCCGGGAAGGCTATGAGCCCTCTCAGAGGGATGCAAGGCATCATATTAATATCTGTCATTACTGTCTTCCTATTGTTCTATATTCAGGCGGTCTTGGTCTCGCCGCTTTTGAGAATGATCTCCGGTTCTCCTCCGTCTACGGTGGAGTCCGTGATTATGACCTTCTTGATATCCTTGTTGGAAGGTATCTCGTACATGATGTCGGTCATAAGTTTCTCGGTAATGGATCTGAGACCTCTGGCGCCGGTCTTCCTCTCTGCAGCCTTCTCGGCTATCCTCTCCAGAGCCTTGTCGGTCATCTCCAGTTCAACGCCGTCCATCTTGAACAGTGTCTCATACTGTTTGACCAGTGCATTCTTGGGCTCGGTGAGTATCTTGATGAGAGCCTCCTTTGAAAGAGGATCCAGGGATACTACCACCGGAAGTCTTCCGATAAGTTCGGGGATGAGCCCAAACTTGAGAAGATCTTCGGGCTGAACCTCCTGAAGCACCTTGTTATCTTCCTCTGTCTTGGCTACCTGAGAATTGAAGCCCATGACTTTAGTGTTCATTCTTCTCTGGATTATCTTATCCAGTCCGTCGAAGGCTCCTCCGCAGATGAACAGTATATTGGTGGTATCCACCGGGATAAACTCCTGCTGGGGATGCTTCCTTCCTCCCTGAGGAGGCACGTTGGCCACAGTACCCTCAAGTATCTTGAGGAGGGCCTGCTGCACGCCTTCGCCGGATACGTCCCTTGTAATGGAAACGTTTTCGGATTTGCGGGCGATCTTATCTATCTCGTCCACATAAATTATGCCTCTCTGGGCCTTCTCCACATCCCAGTCGGCGGCCTGGATCAGCCTCAAGAGGATATTCTCCACATCCTCTCCCACGTAGCCCGCCTCTGTGAGTGAGGTGGCGTCGGCTATGGCGAAGGGAACGTCCAGCACCTTAGCCAGAGTCTGGGCCAGAAGTGTTTTGCCGGATCCTGTGGGTCCGATCAGAACGATATTGGACTTCTGAAGCTCCACGTCCCCTTCCATATCCAGGTTTCTGATCCTTTTGTAGTGGTTGTAGACTGCCACAGCCAGGGCCTTCTTAGCCTCGTCCTGTTCGATGACGTACTGAGAAAGGGCGGCTGTCATCTCCTCGGGAGTCGGTACCTTACTGATGGGTTCTGCGCTCTTTAAAGGCTTGTTTAAGGTCTCCTCTTCTTCCAGGATGTCCATGCATGTTTTGATACAGTCATCGCAAATATTCACGTTGGGTCCCATGATGAGCTTTCTTACTTCGCTTCTGGGCCTTCCGCAAAAACTGCAGTGCATCTCTCTCGTGTTGTTGTGATCTCTCTGACTCATGCTTCTCCTCAGTCTACCTTGAAGTTATGACTTCGTCGATCAGTCCGTACTTCACGGCTTCTTCGGCGGTCATAAAGTTATCTCTGTCCGTATCCTTCTCCACCTCTTCTATGGGTCTTCCGGTGTTTTCGGATATCATGGCATTCAGTTTCTCCCTGATCTTAAGGATATGATCTGCCTGTATCCTGATATCCTCTGCCTGGCCCTGGGCTCCCCCTAAGGGCTGGTGGATCATGATCTCGGCGTTGGGAAGAGAATATCTCTTGCCCTTGGTGCCGGCCAGCAGGAGAAATGCTCCCATGCTGGCGGCCATACCGATGGCGATGGTGGATATCTCCGGCTTGATGTATTTCATCGTGTCATAGATCGCAAGCCCGGCGGAGACAGAGCCTCCCGGGCTGTTGATGTACATGCAGATATCCTTGTCCGGATCCTCCGCCTCAAGGAACAGGAGCTGAGCCACAACGGCACTGGAGAGTTCCTCTGTGATCTCTCCGCCGATGAAGATTATCCTGTCCTTAAGGAGTCTGGAATAGATGTCATAGGAGCGTTCGCCCTGCGGGGTCTGCTCCACAACGTATGGTATAAGGTTCATTATTTATCCTCTTCTTTTGCTTCTGCAGCCTTCTCGACCTTTTTAGCCTCGCTGTAGATGAGATCCATAGCCTTCTTGGCCTGGATGTCCTTCTTGAAGTATACGATGCTGTCTTCTCCAAGCATCTTTCTGACTTCTGCAGGGTCGGTGTTGTACTGTTTAGCCATGAATTCAAGTTCAGAATTCAGGTCTTCCTCTGTGCACTTAAGGCCTTCAAGTCTTGCGATATTCTGAAGGATTATTCTGAGCTTCACTGACTTCTCTGCGTCGGGTCTGATCTGGTCTCTCAGCTGCTCCATGTTGGAGTTGGTGTACTTGAAGTACATGTCAAGATTCAGTCCGGAGTATGCCATCTGCTGTGCGAAGTCATTGATGGATCTGTCCAGTTCGTCATTGACCATCACTGCAGGGATCTCAAACTCGTTTGCGGCCATGACCTTCTCAGCGGCCTCATCCTTCATCTGATTCTCAGCGTTCTTCTCGGCAGCTTCCTGAAGTCTCTTTCTTGTAGCTTCCTTCAGCTCTTCAAGAGTCTCATATTCAGTAGCATCCTTTGCAAGATCATCATCAACGTCGGGAAGCTGTTCTTCTCTTACCTCGTGGATGTGGCAGTGGAATACTGCGTCCTTGCCAGCCAGATTTTCAGCCTGATAATCCTCGGGGAATGTTACGTGAACGTCTCTGTCCTCGTCAGCCTTGACGCCTACCAGTTCCTCTTCGAAACCGGGAATGAACATTCCGGAACCAAGCTTCAGAGTCTGCTTCTCTGCTGTGCCGCCCTGGAACTGCTCGTCTCCTACGAAGCCTGCATAGTCAAAGTAAACTGTATCGCCTGTCTCGGCCTTTCTGTCAACGGATACCATTCTGGCATTTCTCTTCCTGATGTTCTCGATATCCTGGTCAACATCCTTCTCGTCAACTTTGCCTTCCTTCTTCTCTACCTCTACTCCCTTGTAATCCTTGACTACGATCTCCGGGAATACGGGTACGGTGATGGTAGCGGTGAATCCTTCACCCTTCTTGAGCTGTGTGAATTCAGCTGCGGGGCTGTCTATAACCTCAAGGTCAAGTTCGTCCAGAGCCTTGACATAGTTTTCTCTGAAGAGTTCGTCCAAAGCATCCTCAAAGAATACGCCTTCTCCATAGTGTCTCTCGATGATGGTTCTGGGAGCCTTACCTTTTCTGAATCCGTCGATAGTGAACTGATCTTTGTTCTTCTTGTACGCTTCTATCTGAGCATTTTCGAATTCCTCAGCTGAGAACTCCATCGAAAACTTAACCTTGTTGTCTTCTCTAGAAATAAAATTTGTTTTCATAGTGATCTTAATTCCTCCTGATGATCGCTTTAAGGGCAAATTTAGCCATTATTTGGGGTCTATTATATCTCAAAGAACTTGTAAAGTAAAGCGACCAGCCCGGGAATTAATCAATTTTCACCAAAAAATCATAAAGAGCAATGACTTTTTGGGTCATTGCTCCTGATTTCAGTTGATTATTCGTTTAAAAGTTTGATTCCCCGGGCATATTTGCTCTTTAATCCGGGACTTAAGCTGTACTTCAGGGCAATTTCTTCACTGAACTCAGTAAGTTCAGCCTCAGATCCCTCCTTAAGTTCGATCTCCACCTCAGAGATGGGTTCTTGTTTGCCTCCGGCAGATATGAAACCATTATCATAGGACACCGTAGCCGATCCTCCGTTATTACCTACCGGAACATCCAGCTCCCGTCTGGTGAACTTCATATCCATAACAGGAACCAGCTTCTTCAGGGGAAGCATGACTCCCATAAGATCTGAGTACTGCCCTCCTACGGCCTTGTCCATCTCTTTGTATACGGGGATATCCTCCAGCACATCGATACCGGGCTTATCCTTGAAATCTGCGGGGACCGGGATGTTTTCCTCCTGTCTCCTGTAAAGTCCCTTTGTGGCCTTGTCGGAGCCCTTGCCGTATTTAACGGTAAGCACCGTCTGGTCGCCCTCAGTCCTGATCCTGTAGACAACGTGTATGTCCCGGAGGGCCCTGTCCTCAGTGTCGTAATAAACCGCATCCATGGGCAGGATCCTCACCTCGGACCCGTATTTTTTGCTGAGGTCACTGATGAGTTCTGACCCCTGGTCCACCGTGGCCTGGTATTTGAATTCTATCTCCAATCCTATTCCTCCTTGCCCGAGGTGTTCTTTTTGACCACCTCCAGGATCTCTGAATACTTCCCTATCACATAGGAATAATTCTTTCTCACATGAGGCAGTTTGCAGCCGGAGCAATCCTTGAATCCGCCCTCGGTGTATTTGAAATTGCCTCCGCATCTGTCGCCCAGTGCGTACAGCGGGCAGTAGCAAAACAGACAGTTGAAGTCCTCCGGATGCTCAGTCTTGTGACAGGGGAAGAATTCACAGTCCTTATGCTGGAAAAACTTGTAATTCTCAGTTGTTATAGTCCTCTCGCTCATTTTGCCGCCTCCTTAATTAAAATATATCAGACCGGGATGAATTTATCAACCCGCTACACCTTCCTACAAAAAAGACCCTCTCACGGTTTCCTGAAGGGCCAAGGGGGGATGGATCGCGGAAGGGAGACCCCTCTCCCCTCCGCGGGATGAAAAGCGTTTCGCAAAAAAATATGCTGCGGCATCAACTTCCGCAGCCCGTTTTCGCTGTTTAGGAGAAATATTATGATCCATCCGTGTTTCACCGACACAGTCTGATCTCTCATCCATGCATGTCTCCTGGCTAAGACTCTCAAACCCGGACGCCTTCTCAAGGTTTACCTCAATGGCATGTAGTCCAGGCAACGTCATCACAGTGGCGGGACCGCCCGGGATTCGCACCCGGTTCCATTTTCACCGCAATAAGCACTCTTGCGGAACATGGATGATATCCACTTGTCATCTTGAATATATCACCTGCAGAATACAAAATCAACCCCCGACATATAAAATTCGGGGGTGTAAGCATCATTTTCCGTCTACCGCTCTTATATGGTCTGCCCCGGCCTCAAAGTGGTACTTGACTATGCCGAGATCGATCTTGCTGAGGACTCCTCCCTTATCGTTGAACTCCACCTCGCCCTTCTCGTCCAGCCTTATCTGGAACTTCTGCTGGTTGATGGCCGTAGGTGCAAGAAGTGCCATCTCAACACCGAACTTGAACCACTCCGGTGCGCTCTCTATATCAGGCGCCACCTGTTCCGGCGTCTTGGACTTGTGAGCTGAGCCCTGATTCCTTCCATATCCTATGGCTATGACTATCGAGAGGCGCTCCCCATCAGCTATGTCGCAGGGAACGTTGCTCTTGCTGTAGGTCCCGGCCCAGCAGGTGTTGAGGCCCAGATCCTGCGCAAGGAGCACCACCTGTTCTCCGTAGTATCCTATGCGCTCGTCCAGGGTATCATCGTCGCGCCCCACGCAGGCTATGACGCTGGGCGCACTTCCAAGGCCCATGGCCCGGCTCATGAGTCTGTTAAAGGTCTTACCTGCATCCTCCAGAAGCTGCAGATGAAGGTCTCCCTTGCCGTTCACCTCTTCGATCTTAGCCTTGAGAGCCTGGATCTTGTCCTGCTCTATTTTTTTATCCAGGTAATTTCTTACCGAGTGTCTTTCACGGATAGCCTGTATCACGTCCATCCTAATTTCCTCCTTAGTATATTTCGATTCAAAGTCTGAATTCTTTCATGTCATCCAGTCTGAGCAGCACAGGCTCCCTGCCGAAGCCCGCGCCCATATCTATATCCATCCACGTCGCTGTGCGTACGATACGGTCTCTGTGATCCTCCCCGAAGGCCATGGTGGGAGTATGACCGAAAACCGTCATGGCATCTCTGTAATACTCGTCCGTAATCTTCGGCCAGGTCCAGATGAGCTCCTCGATAGTGTAATCCTCCAGATCTTTATCCTCAGAGAAATTGCCCAGGCCGGAGTGCACCAGGATGAATCTTTTGCCCCCCACAGACAGCTCCTCGTAGAGGGAGCAGTCTCTCAGATAATCCAGTATGTCCTGACGGGACTCCTTGTTCAGTTTCCTCATGGCCTTCAGAGTAACATCTCCTCCTTTGGTACCATAAGTTTGGAGTATCCCGATCTTCTCTGCCGTGAGGGTCTCCTCCAGGTCCTCCCGGATCTCGTCAAAGACGAAGGAGCAGCTTAATAGCATTGCCTCATGGTTTCCAAGGATAAGCTGTACATTATCCTGATACAGGAGCCACCTGAGAGTCTCCACTCCCCCGTCGCCGTTCCTGTCCACCACGTCTCCCAGTATGTACAAAAAATCCCGGTCCGAGAAGCCCGCCTTCTCCAGCAGCTTCATGAACCTTTCATGCGGATATCCGTGAAGATCCGAAATTACATATGTCATGATCCCTTTATCCCCCCTTTCACAGGCGTTATCTCGTTCCAAAGCGTGAACCCCAGGATCAGCGCGCCGCCCAGAGCCCCCTATATGTTACAAAAGGCGCAGGCGGTATTTCCTCCGCCCGCGCCGTCTCATTTACTCATGCGCGTGCTTTACGCATTCTTTCGTATTCTTCCCTCAATATGGACATGAGGTGCACATCGTGGAGAACTCCATCCTTCCTGCAGTTTCTCCTAAGCACACCCTCCTCGGTGAATCCTGCCTTGAGATACAGAAACTCTGCAGGATTGCCCGTATAGAAGTCAAGATAGACCCTCTCCATCTCAAGTTCACCGAACATGTAGTCCATTACAGCTTTCAGCGCCTGATAGCCGTAGCCTCTGTTTCTGAGAGACTTGTCAGCTATGTATATCCTCCAGATCTCCCCCTTCCATCCGGGTATGAGATCCCCCAGGACCACGCGGCCGATCATAAGAGGATCATCCCCCTCTCTCTTTAAAAGGATGGTGAACTGAGCAGCTGTTTCGTCATTCTTATCCTTAAAGAATTTGTCGTAGACATCTTCCCTGGTCTGGTACTTTGATATGCTGAAAAACTCGGTCACCTCGGGCCGTGTCTCCCACTGGTAGAACCGGTCCACATCCTCAAAGACGCTGTCTCTTATGATAAGATCCTCCGTCTCACAGTACATGGTCTTCCTCAACTTTCTCCATCTCCTTCTGGTAGATATCGCTGTCGGCAGCCTTGGAGTATCTGCCGGATCCGCCCTTTCTGGGTCTGGTCAGTTTCTCACTTACCACTTTGAATGTCTCTTCAGACGGGTCATTCTTACCTTTCTTTCCAAGGAAGGTATTGATGATCCCTGAGATCACACCCAGTATAGCTACCACCAGGACTATGGTCCACTGATTTTCTTTGAAAAACTCTCCGATATTCATATCTATTAGCCTCCGTTTATGCCTCGCATGATGGAAGCAGGTAAACTAATATACTTATATACCATATTTTGCGCAAAAAATCCAGCGGCCGGGGCTTTTTCCCGAGAAAAGACCGGCCCTGAGGCCGGTCTCACTCTTCCTTTTCTGCTGCTAAGATCACTCCTGAGCGATCACAAGCTCCAGGACCTTGTCCCCATCGTCATACAGCTCCTGATAATCTTCGTTCTCAGGATCGATGTTGACAGTATAGTTATCAAAGCTTGCTTCTGTGATCTCGGGATATTTTGCGGCGAATTCATCTGCGGCTTCCTTGCCGTAGGCGAATTCCACAAGGCTGAGAAGCGACTTGTAGGCCCTCTCTGTAAGTTCACCGGGTTCAGAGACCATGAGAACGCTGTCGCCGTAATCGTTTAAGTTCACTCTATAGGAAATGAGTCCGGAATGTCCTACGTATGAGGTCGCATTCTCGTCCCTCTCTCCCAGATCCTCCAGAGTAACGTAAACGTCAGACATATCCATAAGGGTCATCTCCTTGGCGAGATCCATCTGGAATACCTCTTCGTCCGGGTTCATGTAAAGTCCGTTGTCCTCAAGTGTCATCTCAAGAGCTGAACTATGGGACAGAGCTGCGCTGGCCAGCTTCTCATCGTTACCGTCCATTACAGCCTTGGCTGTTGCCACGGCGATGGCTGAATAAAGATTCTGGAAGTTCATTCCTCCGTCCAGGGTCAGAACGTCGCCCTCCAGGATGAAGTCGGATGTGGTCACATCCTCTCCGTAGCCCATGGACACGGAAAGAGTATCACCGCTTACTGCACTTTCAAAAGTGTATCCGTCGTATTCCTGGTATTGTTTTACCATGTCAAGTCCGTTGAATGCCTCGCTGAGAGCCACCAGTTTCTCATTGGCATCCCCGGAATCGCCGGATCCCCCTGTTCCGCCGCAGCCTGCAAGGGTAAATACCATAAGGAATATCAACATTACAGCAAAAAATCTTATGTGTTTCTTCATAACGATCTCTCCTCATTAAATAAAGCATCAATACTTTCCTTTGTATTTTATCACAGGTGGAATCTGATTTAAATGGTCCTGTTGCCAATGTGTTTGCTATTTTTTTGAAACTCTATTGCGGTGTTTTGCACTTATTTGATAAAATCAATACGTAAAGGCGCATGCCAAGAAAGGAACTGCTTTTTCGGATGAAAGACAAGATAAACGGCATTTTGATATCGGCCCCCTCCAGCAATTCCGGCAAGACCACTGTGGTCTGCGCCATTCTGGAGGCCCTTAAGATGATGGGGCACTCCCCCGCCTCATTCAAGTGCGGGCCTGACTATATTGACCCCATGTTCCACAGGAAGGTGACGGGCATCCCATCTTCCAACCTGGACATGTATCTTTTGAACGAGAATACTGTCAAGTATCTCTACTCCAAGAACAGCCGCCTGGGTGATATATCCGTGACTGAAGGGGTCATGGGATATTATGACGGACTTTCCATGGAGTCCACCGATGCTTCCAGCTATGCCCTGAGCAAAACTCTCGGCTGCCCTACCGTGCTGGTCGTAAACGTCAAGGGCATGGCCATGTCGGTGCCCGCCCTCATAAAGGGCTTCCGGAGTTTCCGGCCCGACAGCACCATCCGCGGAGTCATCCTGAACGGTGCCTCTGAGAAGACCTATGCTCCCCTGAAGGAAGTCATCCTCCGGGAGTTCGGCGGAGACATCAGACCCCTTGGCTACCTTCCCACCATGAAGGACTGTTCAGTGGGAAGCAGACATCTGGGGCTCATCACCGCAGATGAGATCGAAGATATAAAAGAAAAAGATCTGCGGCTCGGACGAAAAGCCCTCGAGACCATCGATATGAACGCTCTTATGGAGCTTGCGTCTCAGTCAAAGGAGATCGAATACGAAGACATTTGCCCCGAGCCCTTCCCTGAGCACGTAAGGATCGCTTTAGCCAGGGACGAAGCCTTCTGCTTCTACTACGAGGACGGCCTGGACCTTCTTAGGGATCTGGGGGCTGAGATCGTTGAATTCAGTCCCATGAGGGACAGTGCCCTTCCCGAAGACATTCAGGGGCTGTACCTGGGCGGCGGTTACCCTGAGCTTCACCTGGATGAGCTCAACGGCAACACTTCCATGCTCACGAGCATCCAAAAGGCCGTGGAAGGCGGCCTTCCCACCATCGCTGAATGCGGAGGCTTCATGTACGTCCAGAAGACCATCGCCGGCCGCAAGGTCTGCGGCATTCTGGATGGCGACTCTGAGAACACAGGCCATCTTGTGAGATTCGGTTACGCCGAGATGAAGGCTCTCAGGGACAACGTGCTTTTTAAAGCAGGTCAAAAGATCCCTGTCCACGAATTCCATCACTTTGACAGCACCGAGAACGGTCATGACTTCATCCTGACCAAGCCCAACGGAACGTCCTGGGAGGAGTGCATCGGAACCGAGACCATCTACGCCGGCTATCCGCACATCCACCTCTGCTCCTCTTCAGATGCCGCAAAAAACTTCTACCGGGCCTGTCTCAACTACAAGCATAGATAGTCAAAAGGCATGATCTTGAGATCATGCCTTTTTCTTACATTCCGCTTAAGGCCGCGCCTATGGCGCCGGCGTATCTGCCTTTTTTATGGGTTATTACCCTGGTGTTAAGCTCTTTTGACAGGGCGTCGCAGATATAGTCGCACTCGCAGAGGCCTCCTGTGAGCACCACCTGCCTGTCGCCTATCTGAAGCCTTCTTGCCTGGCTGGCCACCTTCCTTACGATGGAGTCCACCACGCCGAAGGCTATGTTTTCTTTTTTCTCCCCTCTTCCGATGAGAGAAATGACTTCGGATTCTGCGAATACGGTGCAGAGGGAACTGATGGAAGTGTTTCCTCCGTGTTTTGCCAGCGTGCAGAGTTCATCCGGTCTCATGGCCAGGGTGTTGGCCATAACCTCCAGAAATCGTCCCGTACCTGCGGAGCACTTATCGTTCATTACGAAATCTCTTACCAGGCCGCCCTCCACAAGGATGGCCTTGGTATCCTGACCCCCTATGTCGATTACCATGAGATCCTCCATGCCGAACACAAGTGACGCGCCCTTTGCATGGCAGGTTATCTCCGTTACCGTCTTATTGGAGAACGGAACGGCTACCCTTCCGTATCCCGTGGATACCACTCCTCCGTCTTCCACCATGTACCCTTTTTCACGAAGGGTCCTGCCTATGGATTCCGCGGTGTCCACGCTGCTCCAGCCCGTGGGCTGGGAGAACAGTTCAACTATATTCTTGTTTTCATCCAGCACAGCGGTCTTGGCGCTGGTGGATCCTATGTCTATTCCGATGTAATACATTGGTCCTCGCCTGTTATACGGACAAGACCCCGAAGGGGTGATTCCCCTTCGGGGTTCCGGTCAGCAGAATACATTTCTGTTTGGATTGATCTGGCACTCCATCTCCACGATGCTGTAGTACTTTGCCTGGTGCCGGTCGATGCACTCTCTTACCGCCTCAATATCCTCTTCCAACACGAGAAGGGACATTCCGCAGGTCAGCTTGCCTTGAATGGATCTGGGCGTTGGCGCAATGCGTGCCCGAAGGCCCTCCTCTTTCAGGAGCTTCTCCAGTGCCAGTCCGTGGGTGTAATTTTCGAACAGAATGTAATAATTGATGTCTTTTGTCTTAGCCTTTATTTCTTCCATCTTCTAAAGAAAGATCAACCAAGCATCTCTACGAATGCTTCAACTCTTGTCTTGAGCTGTTCAGCGTCGGAATCGGTGTAGTCGGTCTCGATGCCGAGAACGGGGATGCCTGCTTCCTTGAGAGCTCTCTCAACAAAGAATCCCTCTGTGTCATAGATGCTGCAGAACTTCAGGTTGACGTCGATGATTCCATCAACATTGTATTCCTTTGCAAGCCTCAGGATGTCGTCGATCCTGCCCGGGTTGGGGGTGAAGCATGCGCAGTTGTTCTTCATGTATCTGTCGGCAAGAGCCTTGTACTGGCCTTCCAGAGTGGTCTGAGTCTCGTCTACGAGGTTCTCGAAATATCTGGTTCCTGTGCACATCTCTTCGCAGACAACAGCTGCTCCGCTGGTCTCGATGATGTGGTGGAGCTTCCAGTTGGGAATGGCCAGAGGTGTTCCTGTGACCATGATCCTTTTTGTTCCTTCGGGGAATACGGAGACGCCGTCCTTGATCCTCTGCTCAAGCTCATCAGCCAGCTTGTTGCACATTTCTGCGCATCTTACGGGATCGTCGAAGAATGCGATCTGCATCATAAGAAGAGCATCTTTACCGGAGATGGGAAGCTTGGCAGCCTTCCTTGCGTCGTATACTCTCTTGAGAGCTTTTCTCTTGTTGTTTACGATCTTGATAGCTTCAGCAAGTTTCTCGGGGGTGACCTTGTTTCCGGTCTGCTCCTCTACCACACCTGCGAAGAGCTCGATCTCGTGAGCCCATCTGTCGTAGTCCTCAGGTCTCTTCATCTGGGGAACGTCCATGATGTGCATGGGAACATCCTCAGCAAGGATCTCGTAAGCCTTCTTCTTGCCGTCGCAGGTGTTCTCACCTACATAGATATCAGCGATCCTGAAGAAGGGACATGTCCTGTCCAGTCTGGCGCCCACAGATGCCTTGATCAGGGGGCATGTGTTCTTGGGAAGGACCTTCTCTCCTCCGGGTACCCAGAACTGGGAACCTCCGCAAAGTCCTGTCACGATACCGTTGGCTGCGATAACTACTTCATCCGGAACATATACACAGAATGTTCCGAAAACCTTCTGTCCGTTTTTCTGAGCCTCTATAAGCTCTGACGGTCTGATCCCGTGGATCTCGGAAACTACGAAATCCCAGAATCCCATACCCTCAGGACGATTCTCCTGTGAAAGATAAACGTCTCCGAAAGCTGTCGGCAGAACCTGGCATAAAGCGTCATGGGTCTCAAGATCCATTCCCAGATCTTCCCACATTTTTACGTAATCTGACATATTTCCCTCCGTTTTATTCAAAAGGCGTAGCAAAAATCTTACTGTTATTATTTTATTATTCAATGGAATTCTAATCCAATTGAAAATAGCTATGACCTTTTCTCTTGCTATTAGCAAAACGTCTCACCGACAGTTTTTTGGCGCAAAAAAGAACTGCCGGAGCAGTTCTCATAAAAAAACTCATGCACTTATGTCAGATCATAGATGAAACTTTATCTTTTGCGGTCGAATACGATCACAGTGGACAGATATTCCCCCTCATCGGGGATCTCTTCCAGGGAGCCATAGATCTTTTCGCCGGGAAGACCACACTTCTCTATCATCACAGCTGTGCGGCCTGCTTCACTTACGGATTTTTTGATCTCTCTCAGGTCTTTTCCCGGCTTCATCAGTACCATGGTGCCGGGCAGATCTCCCACATTTCCATAGTTTGCCGGCAGAACGTGCAGCATCTCCTGATGTTCCGTAAGGCTCACGCCCAGGCGAGATGCTGATGCGGAGAAGGACGTTATTCCCGGGACCATCTCCACCTCGTATCCGTCTTCAGACACCTCTTTCATCACATAGATAAAGGTCGAGTATATGGATACGTCTCCGATGGTGAGGAAGCTCACGGATCTACCCTCTTCCAGATGTGATTCGATCATATCTGCAGCCCTCCGATACATCCTCTTAAGTTCCGCAGGATCCTTCGTCATGGTCCATTTGAGTGGGATCACCTCTTTGGATCCGATTTCCGGTACCGCCTTAAGGGCGATCTCATAGGCATAGGACTCAGCAGGTGTCTTTCCCGGAAAAGCTATGACGTCGCTCTCTTTTATGACTCTCACGGCCTTCAGGCTCAAAAGCTCCGGATCCCCGGGACCTACTCCTACGCCG
>ONAY01000030.1 GCA_900315895.1 uncultured Eubacteriales bacterium | reverse complement strand
AAAAGATGGATGAGCTCAACATGAAGTACTTCGGTGAGATGTACACCAACCTTGAGCATACATTCACAGCCATAAACGATACTCTTACCGAGAACCGAGAAGAGATCAAGAGTCTGGCATATAAGACTCAGAACGAAGAGGACGAGCAGGAAACCAGATGATTTCACCTAAAGATAACGGATATTTCAAAAATTTTCAGGGACACGACAGGTTCGATGTCCCTGAACCTATATATAGGGTCACCGCAGGCATGGGCGGCGAGTCATACCTTATAGTCGGAAGCGAGAAGACGGCCCTTCACGATACGGGAATGGCATGCTTTTCAGAAGGGCTGATCTCAAATATACACGAGATACTGGATCCCATGGGAAAGACACTGGACTATGTCCTCATGTCTCATACTCACTACGATCATATCGGAGCACTTCCGTACGTCCTGAACGAATGGCCTAAGGCGAAGGTATGCGGCGCAGAGAAGGCGGAGTCTGTCTTCAGATCTTCCGGAGCTCTCAGGACCATGGAGGAGCTTGGTAACAAGGCCAGGATACTCTACGGAACTGACTGCCCCGAGATAACAGCAGATGGGATGCGTCTTGACGTGGCGCTTTCGGAAGGAGAAACCATAGATCTGGGAGATGTCAGCGTGCAGTTCTTTGAGGCCAAGGGTCATACGGACTGCTCAGCCCTTTATCTGCTTCTTCCCAAGAGGATACTTTTCGCCAACGAGAGCATGGCTCAGGTGAAGGGACCGGGAGAGATAAGCACTTCTCCTCTCAAGAGCTTCAGCCAGACCATAGAGTCTGCGAAGAAGGCTGCCGCACTTAAGCCTGAATATATCATAGGCATGCATTACGGGATGATTCCCAAGGAGTATAACGAGAAGTTCTTCACAGACTATATCGAAGAGGCGGAGTGGGAGAGAGACCTGATCGTGAAGGGCATCAAAAACGGTCTGTCCGATGAGGAGATATCCGATCTACACGACAAGATATACTGGAATGAGAACAGGTCGCTCAACCAGCCCTACGATGCATATCACCTGAACACCATGATAATCATAAGGCGTGTCAGGAAGGCGGTTGAAGAGGGAAGGACCGACTATTGATACAGAAAGGGAGATATAGATGGAACAGAGAATTTTTGAAAACAGGGTGGAGGTCATAAAGTACAGGGTCCTCAGGGAACTTGCCCGCCAGACGTGGGCGGGAAACGACGCCTTCACGGCTTTCAATGAGATATCAAATGCGGTGGCCAAGAAGGGCGATCCTCCAATGAGCTGCTGCATCTACAAGGACAGAGCCATCATAGCCGAGCGCATGAGGATAGGCCTCGGAGATTATCACGGAAGCAAGGATACCGTCCAGGTGGTCACCATCGCCTGCGATGAGTGTCCCAAGTCCGGTCATATGATAACGGACCTTTGCAGGGGATGTGTGGCTCACAACTGCACTGAGGTATGCCCGAGAAACGCCATAGGTATAGACGAGAGAGGATACGCTCACATAGACAAGGAGCGCTGCGTGGAGTGCGGCCGCTGTGCAACTGCCTGTAAGTATCAGGCCATAGTCAATATGAGAAGGCCCTGTGAGCGGGTCTGCCCCACGGGAGCCATAGACATGGATGAAGAGGGAAGCGCCAGGATCGACCAGGATAAGTGCATCGTCTGCGGAGCCTGCGTGTACGAGTGCCCCTTCGGTGCCATGAACGACATCTCCGGTATCGTGAGAGTCATTAACGCCATCAAAAACAAGTCAGAGGATCACAAGATCTTTGCTGCGGTGGCTCCTGCTGTTGCTGTGCAGTTCCCCGGAACCACAGTGGGACAGGTCTTCAGCGCAATCAAGGCTCTGGGCTTCGACGGTGTATACGAGGTGGCCATGGGAGCCGACGAAACTGCCATAACTGAAGCAAAAGAGCTGAGGGAGAAGGGCTTCCTCACCAGCTCATGCTGTCCTGCCTTCGTGGAATACGTGAACATAGAATTCCCGGAGCTCAGCAAGTACGTATCATCCACGCTTTCACCCATGGCTCTCACAGGAAAGGCCATCAAGGAGAAATATCCGGATTCCGAGGTGTTCTTCATCGGACCCTGCATCGCAAAAAAATGGGAGATCAAGACTGATCGGGCGGAGAAGTATATCGACAGGGCCCTTACTTTCATGGAGCTGCTGGCTCTTCTGGACAGCAGAGACATCGATATCTCATCCATGGACGAGTATGAGCTGCAGGATGCCTCCAGATACGGCAGGGGCTTCGCCAAGTCCGGCGGAGTCACAGGCGCCATCACAAGAGCCATCAGGGAACTGGGCTTTGACGACATGGAATTCGAGCCGGTGATCGCCAACGGTGCCCAGGAGTGCAGAGCGGCCTTGATGAGGGCCAAGGCCGGCAAACTCAAGGGCAACTTCATCGAGGGCATGATCTGCGAAGGCGGATGCATCAAGGGTAACGGCACTCTGGTGAACAAGAAGAATCCGGACATGTACATCGATGACTACTGCAATTCCGCCATAAAGCAGAACCTGCTGTGATCCTGTAAATGGTGTATATGGTACAAAAAACATCAAATTAATTAGGTAAAATCGCTGATTTTTTGCACATTTATCGGTGTAAATATTGTAAAATACATACTGCTGGAATTTTATTACGAAAGGAAGACGGAAATGGCAAAGTATGAAGAAATAAAAGAAAAGATTTTTGAAACAGTGGCTGCTCATCATCCCGAGATGATAGCCTGCAATGATGACCTGGCTGACCATCCTGAGGTTTCCGCTCACGAATTCAGATCATCCCAGAAACTTGTGGAGCTCCTGAGAGGCCACGGCTATGAGGTCGAGTATCCCTATGCAGGACTTGACACCGCCTTTAAAGCTGTTTACGGATCCAATGATCACAAGTATAAAGTGGCCATACTGACAGAGTATGACGCTCTTCCTGAGATCGGACATGCCTGCGGACACTGCGTATCCGCTTCCATTTCCATCCTGGCAGGACTTTCCCTTAAAGATCTTCAGGACGAGCTTGATACTGACGTTCATGTGATCGGTACTCCCAACGAGGAGGAAGACGGGGCCAAGTGCACCATGGTGAAGCAGGGAGTTTTCAAGGGCTATGATATGGCCATCATGGTCCACATGGACGACAGCAACAAACCTTACTGCACTCTGCTGGCTCTCGATTCATACATGTTCAACTTCCACGGCAAGGCCGCTCACGGAGCCGCCGCACCCTGGGAGGGCGTGAACGCGCTTAATGCTGCTCAGCTTTTCGTGCACGCTGTCGACTGCTACAGGCAGCACGTGACTCCCGACGTAAGGATGCACGGCATCTACAGAAACGGAGGAGCGGCTCCCAACGTGGTTCCTGATGAAGCTTCCTACGAACTTTACACCAGGGCTGCCGATAGAAAATATCTTAATAAGATCAATGAGAGAGTCGACCTCATGGCAGAGGGTGCATGCCTCATGACAGGCTGCACCTGGGACAAGTATCCCACAGCTCAGTCATATGACAACCTCATCATTAATCCTACCGGAGTAGCCGCCATCAGAGAGGTGTTCGACGAACTTGGAATCGAGGAGAATGCAGATCCGGACAAGCTTTTCGGATCTTCAGACATCGGAAACGTTTCCTTCGAGTGTCCTGCCTTCCATCCCACCATCCAGATCGTTGACCAGGGCATTCCCATCCACACCAAGGGTTTTGAGGCTGCAGTCAGGTCTGAAAGGGGTCACGAAGCCATAGCTCTCGGCGCCAAACTCATCGCCTGTGATATCGCAAAAGTATTTACTGACGAACACAGGATCGCTCAGATGAAGGAAGACTTCGAAAACAGCAAAAAATGAGGTTTGACCAATGTTAGATTATTTGATAGTTAACGGTAAATATCCTGATTATTCCGCAGGATCACTTATCAAGGGAAATGTGGGAGTAAAGGACGGAAAGATCTGCTATCTGGGGCCTGAATCCCCTGAGGCAGAGACCGTCATAGATGCCACAGACAGGGTAGTTTCGCCCGGCTTCATCGACCTCCACATGCATGAGGACAATTTCAACGAGGGCAAGAAATATGTCATCGGAAATATGATGCTCAAGCAGGGAGTCACCACCTGTGTGGGCGGCAACTGCGGTACTCTTTTCCAGACTGTCAGTGAGTTCAGAGAGGGCATAGAAGAACTGGGCGGTTCACCTGTGAACTATATCATGCTGTCGGGGTACAACCACTACAGACACGATGTCCTGGGAGTGGGCGGATTTGACCAGACTACGTGGGAACAGAGGAAGTTCATACGTGAGCAGCAGTTAAAGGATCTGGAGGCCGGAGCATTCGGTATCTCCTTCGGCATCGAGTATGACCCGTTCATCACTGAACAGGAGGTGTTGGAGGACATAGCTTTAAGCAATGATCCGGATCTGTTGGTGGCCGCACACTACAGAAACGACTGCATCGGAAACATAGACTCCATCTATGAAATGGTGGATATCCAGTCCAGGATCGACAAAAGATTCCAGATCTCACACCTGAGCTCTTGTTCAGCCCTTGGGATGATGGATGAGTCTTTGGAGCTGATCAACGATTACATGGCAAAAGATCCAAGGCTCAACTACGACACCTATCCCTACAATGCTTTTGCTACATTCCTGGGATCCACCGTTTTCGATGACGGATGCCTGGAAGCCTGGCACAAGGATTACAAGGATCTGCTTCTCACCGGTGAGCCATATCCTTATCAGTTTGCTACAGAGGAGACATTCAGAGACGCCAGAGTGAAGAACCCGGGCATGATGGTGGTAGCCTTCGTCATGAACGAGGATGAGATCGCAAAGGCCATAGCGAATCCCAACGGAATGGTGGCCTCAGACGGTATACTCAATAACGGAAACGGACATCCAAGAGCAGCGGGGACCTTCCCGAGAGTCCTTGGCAAGTACGTGAGAGAGGAAAAGAAGCTCAGCCTGGTGGACGCCTTGAGAAAGATGACTCTGGAGCCTGCAAAGAGACTTCTCATGAATCACAGAAAGGGTGTCATCAAGGTGGGAGCCGATGCAGACATAACCATCTTCGATCCGGAGACCATAATCGATGGCCCCACATTCACAGATATATCTCTTCCAAACAAAGGGATCGACTGTGTGCTGGTGAATGGGCGCATGGCTCTTAAGGACAATCTGTTCGTCAATGACAGACTGGGCAGATTCATAGCATATCAGGATAAATAAAGCGATTTAAAGCCCCTCGAAAGAGGGGCTTTGCTTATGGATATATGAGACGCGGATCAATTATCCTGATCTTTTTCGTTTTTTCTTCTGGCCTGTTCCCACATCTGCCTTCTGGCATTCCTTGCCTTGGTGAAGGGAAGGGTGCCGTGGCGTATGTCATAGACCAGCCTGTGGATCCCTGCGGCGAATACCAGAACGAAGGCGATGAAAGCCAGAGGGGGCTTGCCGCTGACCTTATACAAAAGATAGAATATGAGGGCTGAGCCCAGAAGCGTCAGATTGATCGGATTGTTTTTCATTTGATCACACCTTTCTTTGTTATAGATCGATTGTATCCCATTTCAGGGATAAAAGCAATTTTTAAGTGTATATTTTGCTTCATTGTGATAAAATGTTCCCATGATCCATTAAGGAGGTAAAAATATGGAAAATACCAACTGGAAATTCAGTGAACTTGAGTACAAACGTCCCGACGTGGAAGAACTGGTGAAAGACCTTAAGGAGGCCACCGAGGCGGTAAAGAATGCCAAGACCGGCGAAGAGGTCCTTGAGATCATGATGAAGGAAGAGGAGAAGAGCAAGGCCCTCTCCACCATGGTCACCATAGTCAACATCAGACACACCCTTGATACCAAGGATGAGTTCTACGACAAGGAGAATCAGTGGATAGATGAGACATTCCCCACCATAATGCCGTATTCCCTTCAGTACAATGCGGCCATCGAGGAAAGCCCCTTCAGACCATATATAGAAGAGAAACTTGGTAAGCAGTACTTTGTTGAGATGGATCTCCAGAAGAAGAGCTTCTGCGAGGAAAATATCCCCCTTATGCAGAGAGAGGCCAAGCTTACAGATGAGTATCAGTCCATAATGGCCGCCTGCCAGGTGGAGTTTATGGGTGAGAAGAGGAATCTCTACGGGCTGCAGAAGTTTTTTGAGCACGATGACAGGGAAGTGAGAAGAGCCGCTTTCAAGGCATATTCCGATTTCTATCACGGACACGAGCAGAGACTGGAAGAGATCTGGGACGAGCTCATCAAGGTAAGAAACGAGATGGGAAGAAACCTGGGATATGAGAACTATATCCCAGTAGGATACATGAAGCAGGGCCGCACAGATTACGGCCAGGAAGAAGTTGCTTCCTTCAGAGAGCAAGTGAGGAAGGAACTGGTTCCCTTCTGCCAGAAGCTTTATGAGGCTCAGGCAAAGAGACTGGGGATCGACCGCGTCATGGCCTTCGATGAGAAGAGAGTGTTCCCCGACGGAAACGCCACTCCCATCGGTGACGATGACTTCATGATCGCGGAAGCCAGGAAGATGTATCACGAGCTGAGCCCTGAGACTGCTGAATTCATCGATTTCATGATCGATCACGAGCTCATGGATCTCAAGAACAAGCCGGGCAAGGCATCCACCGGATACATGACTCTTCTTCCGTCCTTAAGCGCACCCTTCGTGTTCTCCTGCTTCAATCAGACCATATTCGATATGCAGGTTTTGACCCATGAGCTGGGACACGCCTTCGCCGGCTTCAGAGCATGCCGCAAGCAGCCTGTGGAGACATACTATTTCTCCTCGACGGATATCGCTGAGATCCACTCCATGTCAATGGAGCAGTTCACCTACGGATATGCTGAACGTTTCTTCGGAGACGATGCTGACAAGTATCGCTTCGCACACCTTCAGGAGGCCATAACCTTCGTACCCTTCGGCGTTGCTGTGGACGAGTTCCAGCACATCTGCTATGCTCACCCGGAGCTTACTCCCAAGGAGAGGACCTACGAGTGGCACAAGCTTGAAGAAAAATACATGCCCTGGAGGACATACGAGGACGATGAATTCATGGAGAGAGGCGGATACTGGTATCACAAGCTCCACATCTATCTCTATCCATTCTATTACATCAACTATACTCTTACGACCATGGGAGCCATGGAATTCAAGAAAAAATACGCGGAAGATCCGGAGAATGCATGGAAGGACTACCTTGCACTTACGGACGTAGGCGGAAGCAGAAGCTATCTTGAGATCCTGAAGCTGGCAAACCTGGCGGTACCCTTTGAAGAGGGCGGGGTGGCAAGGGCCACCGGCTACGCCAAGGATATTCTGGAAAAAGAAATGGCTGAAATGTAATTTTGAGGACTGATCCATGGGAGATTATAAGACCATAGGTATCCTTTCGGCCCTGGAGGTGGAAAGCGATATCATACTTAAAGAGATGGAGGACAGATCGGTATCTGTGGTGGCGGGCATGACTTTCACCAAGGGTACCATCCGGGGCAGGGAGGCCGTGCTTGCGACCTGCGGAGTCAGCAAGGTAAATGCTGCGCTCTTTACCCAGATCATGATAGATCACTTCAGCCCGGACTGCATTCTGTTCACAGGCGTTGCGGGAAGCATGGACCCATCTGTCAGACAGATGGATCTGGTGGTCGGGGATAAGCTTACGTTTCACGATGTGAACCCCCACCAACTGGAGTTCTGCTTTCCCAATCAGGTATGGTTCAAGACTGACAGGTACCTTACGGAAATGATCCGGGATAACGCTGAAGGATCCATTTTAGGCGCCATAATAACCGGGGATCAGTTCATCACCTCAAAAGATCAAAAAAGACAGCTGAAGAAGAGGTTTCCGGAAGCCATGGCGGTGGAGATGGAGGGATGCGCGGTGGCACAGACATGTTTTGTGAATGAAGTGCCATTTGCCATAATAAGATGCATCTCTGATCTGGCAGACAATGGTGCGGAGGACTCTTATGACGTCTTCGAACGCAAGGCCTCCGAGAAGTCGGCTATGGTAATACTTGATACCATATACTCAATGGAGTGAGGTATAGAGACATGGACGAAAAGACTCTTAAAAGGATCGATGAGATAGTCGCAGGGCTTAAGCCGGAACTCAGGAAGCTTGCCCTTGACATACATGATACACCCGAACTTGGGAATCAGGAGTTCAAGGCCCTAAAGTGGCAGGCGGATCTTTTGAGAAAATACGGATTCCGGGTGGAGAAAGGCTTTTGCGATATCCCCACGGCCTACCGAGCGATCTACAAGGGCAAAAAACCCGGCCCCAAGATCGGCATGCTTTCTGAGTATGACGCACTTCCGGAGCTGGGACACGCCTGCGGGCATAATTTGATCTGCACCATGTCCGTGGGGGCAGGGATCGCCATGAGAGAGTTCGCGGATGAATATGGAGCCGATATATATGTGATCGGTACTCCGGCGGAAGAGACGGCGGGAGCAAAGGTGGAAATGTCGAGAAAGCATGCCTTCGATGAACTGGATGTGGCTATGATGTCACATCCGGCATACAAGGATGCATCCTCGCTGAACTTCTCTGCCATCAAGTGCTTCACCATTGAGTTTTTCGGCAAGACTGCTCATGCGGCTGGAGCGCCGGAAGACGGGATCAACGCCCTGGATGCCATGATACAGCTCTTCGTTTCAGTGGGGCTTCTCAGGCAGCAGACCAAACCTGATGCCAGGATCCACGGCATCATTCAGGACGGCGGTAAGGCCCCGAATATCATTCCCGATTACACTAGGGCTCTGTTCTATACAAGGGCGTCAAGATTCAGCTATGCAATGGAGCTGTCCGAGAAGGTCAGGCTGTAAAGTTAAGATACAGGATGCTGAAGAGGACTTCAGGGATGTTTGCTCCAATCTCTATCTATCAAATCTGATGGTGGGGAATATGGAGAAATATACCGGCCATAAGTTCGCGGATCTGGGCAGGACTCCCGTTCCGGGAAGCTCGGACATCGGTGACGTCAGCTACTGTTGTCCTGCCATACAGACTACCACAAGTCTGTCCGCCCCGGGAGAAGATGCTGTATACAAACCCCATACTTCAGAGTTCGCAAGAAGGACCGGAACTGAACAGGCTATCGCTAACTGCATGGACTTCGTGAAGGGCTTCGTGATAACAGCTATCGATCTCATGACTGAGCCGGAGCACCTCCAAAAGATCAAGGAGGAGTTCAGCCATGTCAATGATCCGAAGCTGGACGGCGGCGTGGAGATACCAATTTAGAAGAAATACCACAAAAAGGACCTCCGGAAGGACATTTTTCCGGAGGTTTTCTTTATCTGAGTGAACTTTTTGTTCTAAAAATGTTCTAAATTTAAAAACATATTGAAATAAAAAGTGGGGGTGCTATAGTGGATTCTGGATGGTCTTAAGGATCATCCCATACACAATATATTGTGGAAAACACGAGGTGAAAAATGGCAACTAAGAAGAAATTGGTTACTTATCCGAAATGGTGTAAAGGTTGCGGCATCTGCGTGGCGTTCTGTCCCAAAGAGGTCCTTGCGGTCGAGAAGGAAAAGATCGTAGTCAAGAACCCTGAGAACTGCATTCTGTGCGGTCTCTGCGAGCTGAGATGCCCGGATTACGCTATTTGGCTTGATGAGGAGGTGGATGAGTAATGGCAGGAAAGAGATTCCAGGTATTACAGGGAAATGAAGCTGTAGTAGAGGGAGGAATTGCGGCCGGCATGAGATTTTACTCCGGTTATCCCATTACTCCTTCAACAGAGATCGCTGAGAGATCTGCCTTAAGACTTCCTCAGGTAGGCGGTAAATTCATACAGATGGAAGACGAGATCGGCGGTATCGCTGCTGCGCTCGGCGCATCCATGGCAGGACTCAAGGCAATGACTGCAACATCCGGCCCGGGATTCTCCCTTAAGCAGGAGAACATAGGCTATGCAGCTATCGCTGAGATCCCTATCGTTATAGTAGACGTTCAGCGTGAAGGCCCCTCCACAGGACTTCCAACATCTCCGTCACAGGGTGACCTGATGCAGTCCAAGTGGGGAACTCACGGAGACCACCCGGTCATCGTCATCTCACCGTCATCTGTTCAGGAATGCTACAACGAGACGGTAAGAGCCTTTAATATGGCCGAAAGATTCAGAGTCCCGGTCATCTTCCTCATGGACGAGATCGTGGGACATCTGAGAGAGGGATGTGAACTTATTCCTCCCGAGGAGCTGACGATCTCCAACAGAAGAGTTGACAGAGAGTTCAACGGAACACTGGCATATGCTGTTCAGGAGGGAAATTACGTACCTGAGTACGCACCCTTTGGTTCAGGCGACCACTTCAACGTAACAGGTCTGTTCCACAACCTTGATGGATTCCCGACCAATGATTCTGGTGTAACTGATACTCAGGAGAGAAGACTTCTTGACAAGATCACCAAGAGAAGAGACAGGATCGAGAAGTGGGAAGAAGTGGACACTGAGGACTGTGAAGTCATGATCATCTGCTTCGGCGGTACCGCCAGGGCCGTGCAAGGAGCAATGGATGCTTCCCATCAGTACGATTCAGTTAAGATCGGAATGTTCAGGCCCATCACAGTATGGCCCTTCCCGGAAGCTGCTCTTCAGAAGATACTCAAGCACAACAGACATCTCAGACAGATCATCGTAGCCGAGCATAATGACGGTCAGATGATCCTTGAGGTTCAGAGACTGGTTGAAGGAGCCGTTCCCGTGACCCACCTGGGCAAGATCGACGGCACCACCATCACTCCTGATGAGATTCTCGAAAAGATCAAGGAGGTGTATTGATATGCCAAGCAAACTTATAGAGAACACAATGCGTGTCAACAGACTTCCTCACATCTGGTGCCCCGGATGCGGACACGGCATCCTCATGAGAGACGTGGCCCAGGCCATCGAGAACTGCGGACTTGACCCGGACAAGGTAGTTATCGTATCAGGTATCGGATGCTCCTCCAGAGCTGCAGGATACATGAATTACAATACTCTGCACACCACACACGGCCGTGCCATCGCTTTTGCTACAGGTGTTAAGCTTGCAAATCCGGATCTCCACGTTATCGTCATCACCGGTGACGGAGATGCTACTGCTATCGGCGGAAACCATCTGATCCACGCTGCAAGAAGGAACATAGACCTTACAGTCATCGTCTTCAATAACTCCATCTATGGTATGACCGGCGGACAGTATTCACCCACGACTCCTCACATGGAGAAGGGTACCACAGCTCCTTACGGAAACATCGATTATGTATTCGATATTCCCAAACTGGCTGAGGCTGCAGGCGCCACATTTACCGGCAGATGCTCCGCATATCATGCACAGCAGGCTATCAAGCTCATCGAAGCAGGAATCAAGCATCACGGATTCTCCGTGATCGACGGCGTTTCAGTATGCCCCACATACTACGGCAGAAAGAACAAGAAGGGCGATTCCGTCAAGATGCTCAACTGGCAGAAGGACAACTTCGTTGACGTCAAGGTGGCTGAGAAGCTTCCTCCCGAGAAACTTGAAGGCAAGACCCTTATCGGCAAGTTCTACGAGTCAAACGACAAGGCTGAATACACCGATATGTACATGAATCTGATCGAAAGAGCCGGAGGTAAGAAGTAATGGCAAGAACAGAAGTAAGAATGTCAGGCTCCGGCGGACAGGGTGTGATCATGGGAACCATCATCCTGGCCGAAGCAGCTTATGAAGATGGCAAACAGGTAGCTCAGTGCCAGTCCTATGGACCTGAGGCAAGAGGAGGCTCCTCTAAGGCTGAGACCATCATTTCAGACACAAGGATCCACTATACAAAGGTCAAATATCCTGACCTTCTCCTTTCACTGACGCAGTTATCTTTTGATAAGTATCTTCCCGACGTAAAGGACAGCACCATCATCGTGGTAGATTCTTCCATAGAGGTATCAGAAGAGACTAAAAAGGCCCACAAGGTCTATGTTCTTCCCATACTGGATTCAGCCACAGAGGTCATCAAAAATAAGATGTCTGCCAACATCATCTCCTGCGGAGTAGTAAATGAGATCCTTCACATCGCTGACTGGGATGCAGTTGAGCATGCAGTGCTCAATCATGTACCCAAGGGAACTGAGGAGTCCAACCTGAACGCTCTCCACTACGGAGCAAAAATGGCTAGAGAATACGGTGAGAACTGATCACCCGGAGGAATAACATGATATATTTAGGCGGAGTTGTGGGCAGCATTTTCTCCATAGTCTTTGTTGCTTTCGCCATTGCGGCCATCGGTTATCTGGTGGGAGCGATCAACATTAAAGGAATATCTCTTGGAACTGCCGGAGTTCTGCTTACGGCCATCATTTACGGTATCATAGTGAGCAAGAACCCGGACTTCCAGGTGGGAGAAACTGTCATAACTCTCTTCGACGATGCAATAAAGTCCCGTTTCAGCATGCTTTCCAGCATAGGCACAGCGCTTTTCGTTTCTGCCGTGGGACTGATCGCAGGGCCCAGGTTCTTCAGATCCTTCAATAAAGCTACCATTTCTTACATCTATATGGGGCTCATAATAATCGGGATCGGATGCCTTCTGACATTTGCTTTCATAAAGGTAGACTCCAATATGGAGCCGGCTATGGCAGTCGGCATTATGACAGGTGCGCTTACGAGCACCCCCGGACTGTCAGCGGCGAAGGAAGCAGCGGTGGGCGCTGAAGATCTGGTTACCGCAGGCTATGGTATAGCCTATCTGTATGGTGTCTTGGGCGTTGTCTTCTTCGTGCAGATCATGCCCAAGCTCCTCAAGGTCAACATGGCCGAAGAAAGAGAGAAACTGGCTGCAGTCAATGCTGTAAAGGGAGTTGAGATCAAGAGAGAAGTGAAGAAGGTGGAACCCTTTGGATTCTTCCCATTCTTCCTTGCGATCGCTCTCGGATGCATCATTGGAGCCTTCAAGATTCCCGGCCTGAACTTCTCATTGGGCAATTCAGGCGGATGCCTTCTGGCCGGTCTGATCATTGGACATTTCGGCCACGTAGGTCCCATAGATCTCAGGATAGATAAGCAGACTTTGAATTTCATGCGTGAACTTGGTCTGGTACTGTTCCTCATCGGAGCGGGAGTGCCGGGAGGCGTGAACTTCATGAACAACATCAGGCTTTCCTATTTCATCTACGGAATAGTGATAACCACTGTACCCATGATCATCGGATACTTTGTTGCTGTCAAGCTGTTCAAGATCGACCTTCTGAACTCACTGGGATCCATCACAGGAGGCATGACCAGTACACCTGCTCTGGGAACGCTTATCGCAACAGCCGGAACGGATGATGTTGCAGCAGCCTATGCTGTAACATACCCCATAGCGCTGGTGTGTGTAGTTATAACCGCTAAGATACTCGTTATGCTATAGCCAATTGCAAAAGATCCATTTCCTGCCCGGATTATTCCGGGCAGGTCTTGTTTTTTGCAAAAGTACACAAAAACTACACATTTTATTTTGATTTCGTGGTATATATATGTAGATTGCATTTAAGAAAGCAGGAGGATCTATGTTCGGTTACGTTTTAGTTAATAAGCCGGAACTAAAGATAAAGGAGTTTGACTTATATCGCAGCTACTACTGCGGGGTCTGTCACGCCCTGAAGGAGGGATATGGACTGACGGGCAGGATGACCTTGAATTATGATATGACATTTCTTGCCATGCTTCTTTCGGATCTATATGACAAGGAGGATTGCGACTTTGAGGCCAGATGCCTGCCGCATCCGATGAAGAAGCACCACGAAAAGAGGAACGAGTTCAGCAAGTACTGTGCTGATATGTGCGTATTTCTCTCCTATTACAAGGGCGTGGACGATTGGAACGATGAACACGGACCGAGAGGTTGGCTGGAAAAGTCAGCTCTCAAGGCCAAGGCAGATAGGGTGAGGAGTCTGTACCCTGAGAAATGTGCATTGATCGAGAAGCAGCTGGACATGCTTTCCATAGTGGAGAATGCGGGGCAGCAGCCCATCGATAAGTGCGCCAATGCCTTCGGCGAGATCATGGGCGGGATCTTTTGCTATAAGGATGATATTTTCCGGGAAGATCTGTATAATGTGGGATTTTTCCTGGGCAAATTCATCTATATTCTGGACGCCTATGAAGACGTGGAGAAGGACCTTAAGAAGGGCGAATACAATCCATTCAAGGATGAATACGAGGAAGCCGTAAGAACCGGCAACTTCACTAAATTCGATGAGGACGTAATGAACATCCTCATGCTGATGATCGGAGAGTGCACGGATGCCTTCGAGAAACTGCCGCTTATAGAGAACGTGGAGGTCTTGAGGAACATTCTGTACTCCGGGGTGTGGGTGAGATTTAAGAACTGTCAGGAAAAGAGACAGGAAGAGAGACAGGAAGAGAGAACAAAGGAAGGGGTAAAGAAGGAAGATGGATCCCTATAGAGTGCTGGGGGTAAGCCCCAATGCTTCGGAAGAAGAGATCAAAAAAGCATACAGGACGCTGAGCCGGAAATATCATCCCGATGCCAACGTGGGAAACCCGCGTCAGGCTGAATACGAGGAGAAGTTCAAGGATGTCCAGCAGGCGTACAAGATGATAATGGATGGAAGAGCCAGGGCCCAGGAGTTCGGTGACCAGAATCAGTACGATCCCTTTGGATTCGGCGGTCAGTACCGGGGTCAGTATCAGGCTCAGGATCAGGGAAATCAGGACGAACAGTATCTCAGGTCAGCCGCCGGCTACATACAGAACGGCTATTACAGAGAGGGCCTGAATGTTTTGAACCAGATCCCTACAGACAGAAGGCGCGGGCTCTGGTATTACTACAGTGCCATGGCCAATTATCGTCTTGGTAACATTGTTATCGCCAAGGATCACGCCAACACCGCGTGCAGGTTCGAGCCCAATAATTTCGCCTTCAGACAGCTTTATGCCGCAATTACGGGAGGCGAGGGAAGATATCAGCAGAGGTCCATGAGGTACGGAGGCAATCCCTCCATGCAGATGCCAAACTACTGCGCCCAGACCGCTGCGACCCTATTTCTCATGAGCATGTGCTGCGGAGGAGGCTACGGCCTGCCTCTCATCTGCTGCATCTAACAGATACGCAAAAAATACAGGAGGCAAGATGAAATACGACTGCATAATCATAGGTTCCGGCCCGGCAGGACTGTCCGCTGCTCTTAACCTTAAACTTCACAATAAAGAATTCCTGTGGTTCGGACAAAAGGATATGAGCCGCAAGGTCAGGATCTCAGAAAAGATCGCCAACTATCCCGGCGTTCCCATGGTCACAGGAGAGGAGCTTAACGGAATCTTCCTTAAGCAGGCTGAAGAGATGGGAATAGAGATCAACGACCAGATCGTGACCCAGGTATCCTTCACAGGCAAGGGATTCATGGCATTGGCCGGAAACGATATCTTTGAATCAAAGGCTATGATCCTTGCGACAGGAGCTGCGAATGCCAAGGGATTCCCCGGAGAGGACGAGCTTCTGGGAAGAGGCGTGAGCTACTGCGCTACCTGCGACGGCTTCCTCTACAAGGGAAAGACCGTAGCGGCCTTCATTGGAGATAAAAACTACGAGCACGAGGTGAACTACCTGGCGGGACTGGCATCAAGGGTATACTATTTCAAAGGCTTCAAGGATGAGGCTTCTGAGATGCCGGAAAACGTTGAGCTTCAGGACAGACCCATAAAGGAGATCAAGGGCGGTCTGAAGGTGGGAAGCCTGATCAGGACTGACGGCACTGAGATCCCGGTGGACGGTGTCTTCATTCTCAGAAATTCTGTGGCGCCGGCAAATCTTTTGCACGGGCTGGAGCTTGACGGACCTCACATTAAGGTGGACAGGCAGTGCAGGACCAATATTAAGGGATGCTTCGCCTGCGGTGACTGCACGGGAAGACCTTACCAGATCACCAAAGCTGTAGGCGAGGGCAATGTGGCGGCTCACGAGGTGCTGGACTACCTGGCTGAACTGGATAAAGAATAGACCTTGAATTATCCGCTTCCGGAGAGTAAACTGTAATCAGATGAAGAGCGTTTGCTTTATTCAACAGAAAGGAAGGATAAAGAATTGAACGTTAATTGGTTTAAGAATCCGGACAACATCGTGTATGCTCCCTTGGACAGCTTTGCGGATAATTTCGCCAAGGAAACAGGTATACCGAACCTCAGGGATGAGATCATCGCTTTCCGCGAAAACCCCACTCAGGAAGGCAAGCTCTTAAAGGGTCTGAAGCGCACATCTCTCAAGCTTCTGATACCCAACATGACCTTCGATGAAAAGATCGAAATGGGCGACAACGTATTCGTCTACATGGGCGAAAACTACGATGCCTACTGCATTTATTGAAGGCCTGAAATGAATTGAACATAAGGCGCATCTTCTTTTAGAGTAAGGAGGATGCGCTTTTGTCATATTGTGGGCTTAAGACAAAAAATTTTTGATATTATTCTCCCGTTTGTGATATAATTTAATATCTATAGTTATCTTTAAAGGAGAGGATACCCGTGACAGAGACCTTCGTGCTTGCTACTCATAATCCGGGCAAGCTTAAAGAATTTGATAAGATCGCAAAACGCCTGGGATTCAAGGTGATCACCAGGGACGAGGCAGGTGTTCCCCACGACTTCGACGTAGTGGAGGACGGCACCACCTTCGAAGAGAATTCATATAAGAAAGCTCACGAGATAATGCTGATGACCGGCATGCCGACCATGGCCGATGATTCCGGGCTTTCCGTGGATTCACTGGACGGAGCTCCCGGAGTGTATTCCGCCAGATTCGGCGGAGTTGACGGAGACTCCAAGAGAAACTATGAGAAGCTTCTCCACCTCATGGAAGGGATGAAGGGAGAAGAGAGGAAGGCTCACTTCACCACAGTCATCACTGTCTGTTATCCGGACGGACGCACAGTGACTGCCAGCGGACAGTGCTTCGGAAGGATCGCTGAGGAACCGGTGGGGGATAAAGGCTTCGGTTACGATCCCGTATTCATCCCCGATGGATATGAGGAGACCTTCGGCGTAATGGGTCCTGAGGTCAAGAACAGGATCAGCCACAGAGCAAAAGCCATGGAACAGCTTGAAGATCATCTGGAAGAGGAAAGCAAGAAGTGGAGCGACAGAGCGTAGAAGCCCTTTTAAAAAAACTTAAGACTGCCATAAGGATGGTCTTTGAATACTTCGGAGACCCTTATTTCCAGGGCTCTGCCGCAGCCATAGCCTACTTCCTGTTTCTGAGCGCTTTGCCCATGTTCATCCTGCTGTCTGAACTCATGGGACTGTTTTCTCTTTCCCTGGACGCCATAGAGAATTGGCTGGATCTGAATCTTTCCGGGGAGGGCATCGATCTCATAAAGAGATTTTTTGATTATTATCCCTCTGGTGTGAATAACATCATCCTGGCGGTGATCGCCGTGTGGGCAGCGTCCCGCGCTGAATACTTCCTGATGAGGATAATCAACTATACGTTTTTTGACGGAAGGATGCTGGGCAAGGGCTATGTGAGAGAGCGCGGCCGGGCGATGCTGATCGTACTTATCGCCATCGCGGCTCTGGGATTCTCTCTGGTGGTCCTGATCTACGGGCCTGTGTTTCTGGAAGCGGTATTCGAAAAGAGCGAGATCACTGAAGCCATAGGAACCGTGTGGATGGCCCTTAGATGGCTGGTGGCGCTGGGTCTTTTGTACCTGGTCGTATCTGTTCTGTTTTACACCCTGCCATCTCTCAGGCTTCCCTACAGGCAGGTGGTGCCAGGAACTCTGGTCACATCGGTAGGTATAATCCTGGTAAGTGCGATCTATAACTTCTACATGCGCTTTAACGTAAACTACGACATACTCTATGGATCTCTGGCCGGCGCCGTAGGTCTTTTGATCTGGCTCTGGGCAGTAGGCTGGGTCATACTCATAGGTATCGTGTTCAACAGAGTCTGGTGGGCAGTAAGGGATGAAAACAAGGTCCCCATACCCACTGAAGTCATAGATAAGAGAGTTCCCACAGGACTGTTCTGAGAAGGCCCTGACCCCTTGAAAAGAGTGGGGATATATGGTAAAATATCAGTTTGAATGGATGTAGTTTTAATAAGGTCTGATAGGTATGAAAAACAAAAAGGATGAAGGAAAGCTATTTATAATATCCGGACCGTCAGGTGCGGGTAAGGGAACCATCTGCAACAGGATCATCGAAGAGACTGAACTGGAGTTTTCGGTCTCCATGACCACCAGAGCGCCGAGAGAAGGAGAAGTCGATGGAGTTCATTATTACTTCGTGGATGAGGAGACCTTCGTCATGGCTGTGGCAGAGGGCGGATTGCTGGAGAATGCTGAAGTCTTCGGCAACAGATACGGAACACCGAAGGGACCGGTTCTGGAGAAACTCAGCGCAGGAACTGACATACTTCTCGATATAGATGTTCAGGGAGCCCTTCAGATAAAAGAGAATTATCCTAATGGCGTATTCATCTTCCTTGTACCGCCATCGATGGGAGAACTGAGGAGAAGACTGGAGAACAGAGGAACCGAGACCAGGGAGAAGATAGAATTGAGACTGAGCAAGGCCCGTACTGAAATGGCTTACGTGGACAGCTACGATTACCTGGTGGTAAACGATGATCTGGATGAGGCTGTGAACCGGGTCAAGGCTATAATACTTGCGGAGCATTCCAGGGTGAATGTTACCGGCGAGGAGCTTGTTAAAGAGTATTCAACTGAAACGGAGGAAGAATAAATGTTATATCCATCTATCAACGAGATAAGAAAGAAGGCAGACTCAAGATACACACTGGCCATCCTTGCTGCCAAGAGAGCCCGTGACATCATCGACGGCAAGCCCGCACTTACGGATTGCGGTGTCAACAGACCCGTTTCCATCGCTGCCAACGAGATAAACGAAGACCTTATCACCTACAAAAGAGAAGAAGAGTAGGGAAGCATTTTTGCGGTCCCTAGGGATTAGGGACTTTTTTAATTAATTAACCAATTGAGAGGAATCGTATGTTCAATGATCTGAAAGACGCTCCTGTAAAGGACGTACAGAACGAGCAGGTCGCAAGCTGGAAAAGAATAGATCTGCTGCATAGGTGTGTGGAGCAGAGAGAGGGCTGCCCTCAGTTCGTATTTTATGAAGGACCCCCGACAGCCAACGGCAAGCCGGGAATCCACCACATGATCGCAAGGACCCTCAAGGACTCTGTAAACCGTTACAAGACCATGCAGGGATACCAGGTCAAGAGAAAGGGCGGCTGGGACACCCACGGACTTCCGGTAGAGATCGAAGTGGAGAAACAGCTTGGATTCAATGGCAAACAGGACATTGAGGCTTACGGCATCAAGGAATTCAATGAGAAGTGCCGTCAGTCTGTGTTTACATATACTGAGATGTGGACTGAGATGTCAGACCGTATGGCATACATGGCCGACATGGACGACCCCTACATCACATATAAGAACGATTACATCGAGACCGGTTGGTGGGTGCTGAAGCAGGCACATAACAAGGGACTGGTCTATGAGGGATACAAGATCCTGCCTTACTGCCCCAGATGCGGGACAGGACTGGCATCCCACGAGGTAGCTCAGGGCTACAAGATGGTAAAGGTCAATACTCTTACATGCAAGTTCAAGAAGAAGGACGCCGAAAACGAATACTTCCTGGCCTGGACCACCACCCCCTGGACACTGCTGTCCAATACGGTGCTGACCGTGGGTCCTGACATCGACTATGTGAAGGTCCTGATGAAGTCAGGAAAGGACGAAGGCAACATCTTCTATCTCGCAAAAAATCTGGCCTCAAAGGTACTGGGCTCAGACGAATATGAAGTCCTTCAGGAAATGAAGGGAAGGGATATGGAATACTGGGAGTATGAGCAGCTCATCCCCTTCGTGGAAGTTCCCGCAAACAAGAAGGCCTTCTTTGTGACCTGCATGGATTACGTTTCAACCGAGGATGGTACAGGTATCGTACACACCGCTCCGGCCTTCGGTGAAGACGACTATAACTGCGGAGTCAAGTACGGCCTTCCCGTACTTCAGCCCGTAAACGAGAAGGGTGAATTCACCACATCTCCCTGGGCAGGCCACTTCGTAATGGAGGAAGGTCTTGACATCGAGATCATCAAGTATCTCGGAGACAAGATCTACAAGAAAGAGAAGATCGAGCACAACTATCCCCACTGCTGGAGATGCGATACTCCGCTGGTATACTATGCAAAGAAATCCTGGTACATCGCCATGTCCAAGCTTAAGGATCAGCTCGTTGCAAACAATAAGACAGTAAGTTGGCATCCGGATTATATCGGCGAGAAGCGTTTCGGGAACTGGCTGGAAGAAGTTAAGGACTGGGCTATCTCCAGATCCAGATACTGGGGAACACCTCTTCCTGTCTGGCAGTGCGAGTGCGGCCATTTCGAAGTGATCGGTTCCAGGAAGGAACTGGTGGAGAAGGCCAATGAGAACATCGATGAGACCATAGAACTGCATCGTCCCTACGTTGACGAGGTCACCATGACATGTCCCAAGTGCGGCAAGGTCATGCACAGAGTTCCGGACGTTATGGACTGCTGGTTCGACTCCGGTTCCATGCCTTTCGCTCAGTGGCACTATCCGTTTGAGCACAAGGATGATTTCGAAGAGCTCTTCCCGGCAGACTTTATCTGCGAGGGTATCGACCAGACCAGAGGATGGTTCTATTCCCTTATGGCAGTATCCACCATCGTCACAGGAAAGGCTCCCTACAGGAACGTTCTGGTTAACGACCTGATCCTTGACAAGGAAGGAAAGAAGATGTCCAAGCACAAAGGAAATACCGTTTCACCCTTTGAGATGCTGGACAAGTACGGTGCAGACGCGGCCAGATGGTATCTCCTTGGAGTATCCCCCGCTTGGCAGCCCACAAGGTTCGACGAAGATGGCTTAAAGGACGTTGCCTCCAAGTTCTTCGGGACCTTGAGGAACATCTACAACTTCTTCGTGCTCTACGCCAATATCGATGGCATAGACCCGAGAGAGTTCGACGTTCCATACGGTGACAGACCTGAGCTCGACAGATGGATACTCAGCAAATATAACGGTCTGATCAAAGACGTTACCGAATTTATGGACGGTTACGATCACATGAAGACCGTCAAGGCCATCACCGACTTCATCGATGAGGACCTTTCCAACTGGTACATCAGGCGTGCCAGAAGAAGATTCTTTACCACAGATCTCACCGATTCCAAGAAGGCAGCCTATGCCACCACATACGAGGTGCTGGTGGGAGTCGCTAAACTCATGGCTCCTCTTGCTCCCTTCATTTCCGATGAGATCTACACCAATCTGACAGGGGAGGAGTCCGTACACACTGCGTTCTTCCCCAAGGCAGACGAGACTCTCATCGCAAAAGACGTAGAGGAGAGGATGGATCTGGTAAGAACGCTGGTATCTCTTGGAAGAGGAATCAGAGAGAAGGAGAGGATCAAGGTACGTCAGCCCTTGAGCGAAGTTCTGGTGGACGGAAAGTACGAGGCTCTGATCTCAGACCTTACACCGCTCATCATGGAGGAACTCAACGTCAAGAACGTAAGATTCGACAGCAATCTTGACAAGTTCATGAACTTCAGCCTAAAGCCCAACTTCCGTCAGGCAGGACCTTACTTCGGAAAGCAGGTCAAAGCCTTTGGAAACTACATCGCTAACGCTGATCCCAAGGCCTTCATATCAGAGATAGAGTCCAAGGGTGAAGTAGTTATAGAACTTGACGGAAATACATTTACGGTAAACAAGGAACTTCTGGACATCAGGATCGAAGCCAGAGAAGGATTCTCCGTTGCCATGGAGAACAACATCTTCGCAATTCTGGATACATCCCTTGATCAGACCCTCATAGACGAAGGATTTGCAAGGGAGCTCATCTCCAAGGTCCAGCAGATCCGTAAGGCTCAGGACCTGGATATGATGGATAATATCGACATATTTATCGATTGCGATCAGGAGATCCTTAACGCCGTCAATATCCACAAGGATTACATCATGACAGAGACCCTCGCCTTAAGCATCAATAACGAAGCAGGGCTTGAGGATACATATGACCTTAACGGACATAAGACCGGTATCAAGGTCGTAAAAAACAACAAATAAAATGACTGTTGCCGGCTGCAAGTTTTTTGCGGCCGGCAGACAGCAGATAACTTGATTACAGGAAGGAGGAAGCACCATGGCAAAACTTTTGTATATGGGAAGAAACAGCTTCCGTATCATTGGAGCAAAGGGAACAGTGTGTTACGTGGATCCCTATGCAGGTGATGATTATGACATACCTGCAGACCTCATCCTGGTGACTCACCAGCATAACGATCACAATCAGATCAAAAAATGCGCTATGAAGAGCAACTGCGTGGTCGTACAGAACAAGGAGGCCCTTGAGGGCGGCAAGTACAACAACTTCGATGTAAACGGCATCTACGTTGAATCCGTCAGAGCCAACAATAAGAATCATTCCGACAAGGATTGCGTAGGCTATATCGTCACCATCGAGGGAGTGGAGCTGTACTTCGCAGGGGATACGGATAAGATCCCTGAGATGGCAGCTCTTAAGGACAGACCCATCGATTACGCATTTCTGCCCTGCGACGGATACTATAACATGGGACCTGAGGAGGCTGCAGAATGCGCAGAGATCATCGGAGCCAAGCACAACGTTCCGGTACATTCTGACCCGGGAAGAGACTACAGCCTTAAGAATGCGCTGACATTCGCCAGCCTGGCACCCAATGCGCTTATTGTAAAGCCGGGAGAAGAAATAGAGCTTTAAGCCGCTTTTGACACTTGCCTTTTGAGATCGGGGTCCTATGAATCTATTGAATCTCACATCTGAAGAACTGAGAGTTGAGATGAGCCGTATCGGACTTGAAAAGTACCGGGCGGATCAGGTCTTTAAGTGGGTCTCAAAGGGTGTGACGGATCTCACTGCCATGGGCGGAGTTCCTGCCAAGGTCAGGACTGCTTTTGAGGAGAACGGTATCTATGCCGCTCTTCCCAAGGTGATCAGATCTCAGACTTCAGCTCATGACGGTACCGTAAAGTGTCTCATGGAAATGGAAGACGGCGTAAGGGTCGAAACTGTTTTCATGAAGTATAAGTACGGAAACTCTGTGTGCATCTCCTCTCAGGCCGGGTGCAGGATGGGTTGTGTTTTTTGCGCCTCCGGCATGAAGGGCCTGGAGAGATCTCTTTCCGCAGGGGAGATGTATGGTCAGATACTGGCCATTGAAAACGAGACAAATGAAAAGATATCCCACATTGTAGTGATGGGAATAGGAGAGCCGATGGACAATTATGAGAGTCTTTCGGCTTTTTTGAATATCATAAACGACCCTAAGGGAAAAAATCTAAGCATGAGGAACATCACGGTGTCCACCAGCGGTCTCATCCCGAAGATCGACCGGTTCGGAACGGATTTCCCGCAGGTCAACCTGGCCATTTCGCTTCACGCGGTGACCGATGAGGAGAGATCATCTCTCATGCCTGTGAACAAGGCCTATCCACTGAAGGATCTTCTGGAAGCTGTGAGAAGATACACTGATAAGACTCACCGAAGGGTGACATTTGAGTACACATTGATCCGCGGTGTGAACGATGATGACGCCCATCTCACGAAACTGGCAGCCCTTCTTAAGGGCATGCTCTGCCATGTGAACCTGATCCCTCTGAATAAGGTAAAAGGCAAGGAATACGAGCCGGGCCATGAGAGGACCGCCCACGAGTTCAGGGATGAACTGGAGAGACACGGTATTCCTGCTACGGTTCGCAGAGAGTTGGGATCTGACATAGACGCTGCCTGCGGACAGCTCAGGCTGTCCAGCGAGAAGAATTAAGGAGGTACAGATGAGAAAGAAGGCTTTGATCACCATGATCCTCCTGCCTGCACTTCTTTTATTCGGGTGCACAGGGAAGGGATCAACGGAGGAGACCGGCGTGGATGCCATAAAGGTAGACGGCATCAAAGCAGAGGATATAAACGAGTTCTACTATACCTATGAGAACATAAATTACAACGCCTGTTATCAGAGATACCTTTTCCATGTGGAGGACGGGAAGCACATGTTCTTCCACGATAAGAGGGAGAGACCCGGCGATTATGGATGGCTGGAAGAGAAAGATTCTGTCAGAAAGGGAGACTTCGAGCTTACGGATGAAGAATGGCAGACCTTCATTACGATCATCAAGGACGGCAGGGTAGTCAAGCGCCAGGAACATACGGAGACCGGAGATTCCGGCCCCTGGATGTTCATTTATGCCGGAAAAGATACCGAAGGCAAGGAGTACTATTTCCAGCCAGCCGATCAGGTGCTGGTGTTTGAGGAGTTCTGCGAGAAACTGGCGGAGTCCGGGAGATAGCAATTATTTACGTACAATAGTTCTAATAGTATATATTTAGTTCGGGTTTTGCCGAACGTTCGAAAAATCGGCGCAAAAAACACCCTCAAAATTAAGCCAAAAGGGTTTGCTTTGATGAGTCCATTATATAAAATGGAATCGTAAGCGAAAGAACTGCTTTAAGATAAGGAGGTCAGGATGAAAAAAGTAGGGATAGTGATGGGTTCGGACAGCGATAGAGATGTTGCAAAGAAGGCTGTCGATATTCTTAAGGAACTGGAGGTCCCTTACGAAGTACATGTTTATTCCGCTCACCGCACCCCTTCTGAGGCAGCAGAATTTGCTAAGCACGCCAAAGAAAACGGCTTCGGCGCTCTCATATGCATTGCAGGAATGGCGGCGCATCTGGGCGGAGTCATGGCGGCATATACCACTCTTCCTGTAGTAGGGGTCCCTGTGAGATCCGCAGGCCTGGGCGGCCTGGACGCGCTTCTCGCCACTGTACAGATGCCAAGCGGCATTCCGGTGGCTACGGTTGCTGTTGACGGAGCAGCCAATGCAGCGCTTCTTTGCTGTGAGATGTTCGCTCTGGGAGACCCGGAGCTTTCAGCGAAACTTGAGGCCAGAAGGGAATCGGGCAGAGCCAAGGTCCTGGAGAAGAACGCAAGGATCGAAGAAGAGTTTAATTAGTTCTTATTTTACATTCAAAATATTTAAAGAAGGAGCAGACAATGGCAAACAAACTGGTTTACACAGGCAAGACAAAGAACGTATTTGAGCTTGAGAACGGAAACTATCTCTTAAAGTTCAAGGATGATGTTACCGGAAAAGACGGCGTGTTCGATCCCGGCGAGAACTCCATCGGCCTCACCATTGAGGGAGTTGGCGATGTCAACCTCAGAATGACCGATTATTTCTTCCAGAAGATCAATGCTCAGGGCATCAGAACACATTTCGTAAAGGCCAACTTTGAGGATACCACCATGGAAGTACTTCCTGCCAAGGTATTCGGACACGGACTGGAAGTCATCTGCAGATACAAGGCTGTTGGAAGCTTCATCAGAAGATACGGTGAATACATTGAACCCGGCACAGACCTTCCCGCATACGTTGAAATGACCTTCAAGAACGACGAGAAGGGCGATCCCCTGGTAACAAAGGATGGACTTGTAGTTCTCGGGATCATGACAGAACAGCAGTACGATGATATCAAAGAGATGACACAGAAGATCACCAAGATCGTAGCTGATGACATGAAGGAAAAAGGACTTGATCTCTATGACATCAAGTTTGAATTCGGCTATGACGCTGAAGGAAACGTTATGCTCATCGACGAGATCGCATCCGGCAACATGAGAGTCTACAAGGACGGCGAATACATCCAGCCCATGGACCTTTCGGAGATGTTCTTTAAGTAATGGGCGGATTTTTCGGAGTAGTATCAAAAAGAGACGCCCTAAACGATGTGTTTTTCGGCGTTGACTATCATTCACATCTGGGGACCAGAAGGGGCGGTCTGGCTGCCTTCGACAAGGAAGGCAAAGGCCTTCAGCGAGAGATCCACAACATCGAGAACTCTCCGTTCAGGACCAAGTTTGAGAATATATTCAATGAGATGAAGGGCAATTCCGTGATCGGAGCCATTTCGGATTCAGATCCCCAGCCCCTTCTGATCAATGGAAGCCACGGAGCTTATGCGATCTGCACCGTGGGTCTCATCAGGAATGAAAAGGAACTCATAGATTTTGTCTTACGTCGCGGCGGACATTTCAACGCCATGACCGGCGGCAAGGTGAACTCCACAGAGCTGGTGGCCACCATCATGAGCGAAGAGGCTGATGACCTGATCGAGGGCGTCAAATACGCCATGGACATGATAGAAGGTACCATGTCCATCCTGATCCTCAGAGACGATGGATCCCTGGTTGCTGCAAGAGATAAGTATGGAAGACTTCCTGTTCTTATCGGCAAGAACGAAGACGGATACTGCGTGTCCTTCGAATCTTTTGCGTACAAAAAACTCGGCTACGAGGATGTTAAGGAGCTGGGCCCCGGAGAGATCGTTAGCATCACCCCTGATGGCATCACAGTTCTTCAGGAACCCGGGGACAAGATGCGCATATGCGCCTTCCTCTGGTCCTACTACGGATACCCCAATTCCAACTATGAGGGCGTCAACGTGGAGGCCATGAGGTACAGAAACGGCGTTATTATGGCAAAGCGCGACATGGAAGAGGGTATCACTCAGAGGCTGGACGCCGTCTGCGGAGTGCCCGACTCGGGAACACCCCACGCCATAGGCTATTCCAATTACAGCCACGTGCCCTTTACCAGACCATTCATCAAGTACACTCCCACCTGGCCCAGAAGCTTCATGCCTGCAGAGCAGAGCATAAGGAATAAAGTGGCCAGGATGAAGCAGATCCCGATCCCGGAACTGATAGAGGGCAAAAAACTTCTGTTCGTGGATGATTCCATCGTCCGCGGCACCCAGATCAGAGAGACCGTCAAGTTCCTTTATGATAACGGCGCAAAGGAAGTTCATATGAGATCTGCCTGTCCTCCCATCATTTACGGCTGCAAGTACCTGAACTTCTCCTCATCAAAGAATGAGATGGAGCTCCTTGCGAGGAGGGTAATAGTCGAATTGGAAGGTGAGGAAGGTCTGAAATATGCTGAGGAGTATTCTGACGGAAGGACCGAAAGAGGCAAGAAGCTCAGGAAGGCCATAAGCGACAGATTCCACTTCGATTCACTGGAATTCCAGTCCCTGGAAGGGGTCATCGAAGCTATAGGGATCGATAAATGCAAGCTCTGCACCTATTGCTGGGATGGCAGAGAATAAGTCAAGTATAGTTATCGGAGCCGCTATAGCTAAGATCCGGCACTGCGGAAAACTCCGTCAAACCGTATTTGATCAAGAGAAGGGTTGATAAACATGAACGAAAAATCAAGATCTGAAAGCTACGCCAAGTCCGGCGTGGATATCACTGCAGGATACAAGGCTGTGGAACTGATGAAGCCCCTGGTGGCCAGGACCATGATAGGCGACCATTCCGACGATATCGGAGGTTTCGGCGGTCTTTTTGAACTGGACATGACAGGGATCACCAAGCCTGTTCTGGTAAGCGGCACCGACGGCGTAGGAACCAAGCTCAAGATAGCTTTCCTCATGGACAAGCACGATACAGTGGGCATTGACTGCGTGGCGATGTGCGTCAACGACGTCATCTGCTGCGGCGCTAAGCCTCTGTTCTTCCTGGATTATATCGCCTGCGGCAAGAACTATCCGGAGCGCATAGCAGAGATCGTATCCGGCGTGGCAGAGGGCTGCGTACAGTCCGGA
>ONAY01000032.1 GCA_900315895.1 uncultured Eubacteriales bacterium | reverse complement strand
AAATACTGCTGTATGATATGCGGAAATGTCAGTGATGCCGAGGATCTACTGCAGGAGACCTTCATGAAGGCACTTTCCAATCTGGATCTTCTGGAAGAACTGGGTGAGAAAGAACAACGGGCCTGGCTGTATAAGGTGGCTAGAAACCTGTTCTATGATGCCTGCCGAAGGCGAACCGTAGAGCAGAACAACAAGATGCAGGCCGAGGAAGAAACGGACGGCGGCTTCTCAGAAGCCGAAACAGCCATGATCCTTTCCTCGCTCCCGCCGGATCTGTCCCAGCTCTTTATCAAACGGTACTTTGACGGGTACACCTCAAAGGAACTTGCAGAAGAATACGGGCTGTCACCATCAGGGGTCCGGGCCGCCTTAAGCCGTGCCAGAAAGCTCCTGAGAGAAAAACTGAAATAATAATGGAGGACGAATCTCATGAAGAAGAACAAAATGATCAATGTCGCAACCTGTGACGCGAGAGCTGTAACGGAAGAAAGCCTTGCCGGGTATGAAAATATCACCATTAATGCCGCAATCCTGATTGTCGGAGAGCGTTCCAAGGAACTGTTGAACAAATATCCCGTGACTATGAATGTGGCGAATGTTCTGGAGGTTCCTGACGGAGATAATATTACTGTTCAGGCTATTAACGGTAAGGGCGAGATCGGCCCGGATGCGGATGGAACCGGTGTATTCCTAATGGTTAATGGAAAGTTGGTCATTACTGATGGCAGTCAGGAAGCTGTCAAGAGCTATTACCGCATCATGGTGAACGGAAAGGTTCTGATGCCGAAAAGCTATGAGGGTCAGTTCCCGAACATTCAAGTAAGTGGAAAAACTGAATGTTATCCCGATGGAGCGACGATCCTGAAGGCTGATACGGAGATCGATGATCTGTTTATCTCAAGAGTTGCGAATACTCTGTATTATTGCTCCGGAAACCTCTTCTTCCTGGATACCGGGACTGACGCAGAGAAGCTGCTTTCGAAGGGCCTGAAGTTCACCGCAAAGAAGGTTGTGATCGCAGAAAGCCTGATCGGAAAACTGGTGACTCTGTTTGATGAAGAAGCAGAGATCGTGAAGGTGCCGGACGGCACAAAGCTCATCAACGATGATCTGGAACTGAAGCCGAAGACCATCAGAAAGTATGGAACCAGGATCTGTGTCACAGGTGATGTTTCCATTAAGGATGCCGAAGCCCTCTCTTCCCTGGAATACCTGTTCGCAGACGGTACCGTCAGTGTAAACAAGGAACTGGAAGACGCTTTTGACGAAATCGAAAGCGTATATGACGAGCTGAGAATCATTGATCCGGATCTGGGACTTATCGTGGATCGCCCCATGGTAAAGGTCGGTGCTGCGGTGCTTGGGAAGTATCCGAAAGGCGTGCGTATCGAAGACTGCGCAAAGGTGACTCTTGCGGAGGATCTGAGCGCTGAAGACATCATGGAAAAACTGCATATCGTGGATTGCGCTATGGTTATCTGCACGAAGGAGCAGGAAGAGGCCGTCAATATGATTGCTGAGGATGTAGCCATGATTCAGGTATCCGGGCAGGATTCCGACGATGAAGACGGCGAGGGTGGAATGGTTGGCGGAATGTTTGGCTCTTTCCTCGGCAAGCTGAAAGATACCCAGATCATCAACGCTGCCGAATATAAGATGTAAGAGCTTCGACAAGTGATTATTATGGACCATATGGAGCAGATGATGCTTCGAATGACCGAACTCCAACCCAAAATCCCATCATGGGCAAAGGCAGAACAGATGGAGATCTGTACTCCACAGAAGGAACTCTGGAAATATGCAGATGAGCCGACTCCGGTGATAACCAAAAAGCGCAAAAGAATCCAGGCGGGAGAAATCTTATAAGGGGCTTCTCTCCTCGATAAAAATACCGGATTGCTCGATAATTCCAGCAATCCGGTATCGTTTTGTCGGCCAACCTTGTCAGACAGATGCCCAGATCATTTTTGTCAAAACTTTCTTATGAGCATCCGCCTCAAAGGTCGCTCTTTATCATTTGCTGTAGATCATCCTGCCGTCCACGAAGGTCATGATGACCGAGGCTTCGGTCAGTGATTTCGGCGGAAGGGAGCTTATGTCACGGTCTATGACCGTGAAGTCCGCAGCGTATCCCGGGACCAGTCTTCCATGGGTGTTTTCCGAGAAGGATGCGTAGGCGCCTTCGGAAGTGAAAAGCCTGAACACCTCGTCCATCCTGAGAGCCTTCTCCGGATGCCAGGCGTGCTCCGCGCCGGGCTGGCGGCAGGTGGCCGCATAGTACATGTTCGGAAGTGTATCGAAAGGCTCGATGGGACAGTCAGATCCTCCGCTCATGTGGATCCCCAGATCTTTCATGGCTCTCCAGTGATAGGAGGAGGCGGTCAGCTCAGGGCCCACCCGGTCTTCGACGATGTGCTGGTCTGCCTTGAGGAAGACAGGCTGGATGTACGCGATCATACCCAGATCAGCCATGCGTCTGAGATCTTCGGGATGGGTGATCTGGCAGTGGACGATACCGTGTCTGTGATCTGGCCTGGGATATTCACGGAGGGCATTCTCGCAGACGTCTATTATCTGTTGGATACATCTGTCCCCGATGCCGTGGATGGCGATCTGCATCCCCGCCTTGTGAGCGGCGGATACCAGCTGATTCAGCTCGTCGTCGCTGAAGTTCAGGAATCCGTGGTTTGCGGGGTCATCCCTGTAACCGTTCTTAAGGGCGGCAGATCTGGCTCCCAGGGCTCCGTCTCCCAGAAGTTTCAGGGGACCTATGGTGAAGTGTCCTGTGGACATTCCCGTCATGTATCCTGCGCCGAGGAAGGCCTCCAGCCTCTCCATGGAGGGGAGGTTGCACTGCTCGTAGACCCTTACGGGAAGGAGTCCTTCTCTGTCCAGCTCCATGTAGGCGTCCAGCACGGTCTTGCCGAACAGTTCCGAAGAGATGACCAGCAGGTCGTCGGTCTGGACCTGGGTTATGCCTTTGGATGCCAGATCAAGGGCAGCATCTGCTATGAGGCGCTTGATCTGATCTTTTGTGGGGGCGGGGAGGGCGTTGTCCAGGATGTACTGGTCGTTCTCCCTAAGAATACCGTCCCGGTGAGAATCTTCCAGTCCTGCCAGCCTGAGGGCAGGGCTGTTGGCCACGGTGACGTGGTGGCAGGTGCGCCGCACGATGATGGGGACATTCTCCGATACTGAGTCCAGATCTGCCCTGGTGGGAAGTTCAGGCTTGTCCCAGTAGTTCTGGTTGAAACCGGTACCGTTCAGCGTCATGCCCGATGCTTCGGCCTCAGGAAGACGGGCCCTGAGCAGGGAGAGAAGATCATTGAGATCAGAGGCTCCCGTAAGGTCCACGAAACTTTTCTCCAGGGCGTATTCCAGAAGATGCATATGAGAGTCCACGAAGCCGGGCATCACCAGGCAGCCCTTCAGGTCCACCACATCACCGCCCGGGGATGCCTTCCCAAGGATCAGATCATCGCTTCCCACGGCGGTGATCACGCCGTCTTCCACTGTCATTGCCTCGGCGGTTCCCGCCATATCATCATTAAGATAGATCTTACCGTTATGATAGATCTCCATGGGTACTCCTTTTTTAACCTTTATAGTATTTGTCTGCGAATTCTATGAATTTTTTCTGGGCATAGGTGAGATATGCTTTTTTGCGCCAGACCAGGCCCAGTCTCCTCTTGTATGGGGGATACACGATCTTCACTGCCTTGACCTCCCGGCTCTTCAGCTGGTCGGTGGCCTTCTTGGTGGTGATGGATACCCCGTGATTATCGATGACCATCTGGTCTCTTAAGGTGTAGTCACATTCCATGATGACGTTGGGCTTGAAGTTGGCCGCAGCGTAGAGAGTATCGATGAACTGCTGAAGGTTGGTGTCTTCGCCGAGGTTGATGTAGTTCTCGTTTTCGCAAAACCTCAGATCCACCTCCTTAAGCTTGTAGAGGGGGTTCTTCCTGTTCACCAGAAGAACCATCTGGTCCACGTAGAGGGTGTCATAGTGGAGACGGGGGTCGTTGGTGACATTGATGCCGCCCAGATACAGGTCGATCTTGTTGTCCAGAAGACCGGACACGTACAGGTTTCCTTCGTAGGAATATCTGCTGATGTTGATCTCCGGATACTTCTTCTCGAAGGCACTGATCAGATCCGCCCAGACGTAGGGACTCAGCATTCCCAGTTTGAAGGTGGTCTCCCGTTCGCCATGCATCTCCTTAAGAACGGACCTGCCGTTATCCAGCGCCAGAAGGGCATCTTCGGCGTAGTCACGGTATACCTTTCCGTAATCCGAAAGGACTATGCCTCTGCCGTTCCGGATGAAGAGGGGGACGCCAAGCTCGTCTTCCATTTTTTTGATGGTGGAGCTCAGGGAAGGCTGGGATATATGCAGATATTCTGCAGTTTTTGAGACGTGCTGCCTGTTGGCCAGTTCGAGAAAATATCTTAGCTGCAGTATTTCCATGATGCACCTCGATATATAAATTAAAGACTATATATATATAAATTATTATATCCTTGTTTCTATATCAATACAATGTTAAATTTTAATTAGGATAAAGAAATTTTTATTCGAAAGAAGGTGATTGTATGGGAAAGAAGAGGATCCGAATCGGTGTCGATGTAGGGGGCACCAATACGGATATCTGTGCGATCAATGAAGAGACCGCGGAACTCATGGTATACAAGCTTCCTTCCTCGGTGCATGACCAGTCCGAGGCAGTGGTTGAGGGAGTTAAAGTTATCTCCGAAAACTACGATTTCAAGGGCGAGGACGTCACCAGGTTCATGCATGGAACCACGGTTGCCACCAACGCTATCCTGGAGGGAAGAGGGGCAGATACTGCTCTGGTGACCACTGAAGGGTTCAGGGATCTTTTGGAGATCGGCAGACAGAAGCGACCGGACCTCTATGACATGCAGGCAGATAAGGTGAAGACCCTTATCCGCCGTGAGAAGAGAATCGAGATCAAAGAGAGAATGAAGTACTCGGGCGAGATCATCACACCACTGACTGACGAAGAGATCAACAGGGTGATCGGGGAGCTCAAAAAAGTAAACGCCGAGGCTGTTGCGGTGATGCTCCTTAACGCCTACATCAACAGCGAAAATGAGGAAAAGATCCGCAAGGCCATTAAAGAAAAGCTGCCGGACACTTTCCTCACGGTATCCAGCGACCTGTCCAGACAGTTCAGAGAGTACGAAAGGCTCTGCGGAACGGTGCTGAACTCATTCGTTGGACCGGAAGTCAAGAAGTATATGAACAACCTTAAGAAGACTCTGGAGGATATAGGCATCATGAACACCTATATCAACCACTCCAACGGAGGACTGATGTCCATCGAGGAATCCATGCAGTACCCGGTAAAGACTGCTCTGTCAGGCCCGGCTGCAGGAGTGGTGGGAGCCAAGTACATAACAGATCTTGCCGGTGAGACCAGCATAATAACTGTGGACGTGGGAGGCACCAGCACAGACGTGAGCTTGGTGGTTGCCGGAAGCGTTGAAGCTTCAGATGAGAAGACGATATCAGGATATCCGGTAAGGATCCCATCCATCGACATCAGTACTATAGGAGCCGGTGGAGGATCCATAGGATGGATCGATTCCGGCGGGATACTGAAGGTTGGACCCAAGAGTGCCGGGGCAGATCCGGGACCGGCCTGCTACATGAGGGGAGGTCAGGAGGCCACCATCACTGATGCAAGGGTGGTGCTTGGACACCTCAACAACAAGACTCTCCTGGGAGGCAGACTTCCCATCGACAGTGATCTGTCATACAAGGCTGTTCAGAAGCTGGCGGACAAGATCGGAATGGACGTGATGGAGACCGCCAAAGGTATAGTCCAAGTATCAAACTCCAACATAATCAAGGAGATCAAAAACGTGACGGTGGCCAAGGGCTACAATCCCAGTGATTTCTGCCTGGTGCCCTTCGGAGGATCAGGACCGCTTCATGCGGCTGAACTCATCGAGGAGATGAACATCAAGAAGGCTCTGGTCCCCAAGGCTCCCGGCCTGCTGGCAGCCTACGGACTCCTTACGGAAAACATGCGCCGCGACTTCGTGCAGACCAGAGTAATGAATCTGGATGCGGAGAGCATGGCAAGCTTCAGGGCACAGTTCACCGCCCTGGAAAAGGAAGCGGAGAAGTGGTACGCCCAGGAAAACATCCCCATGGATAAGCGGGGCAAGGAATATTTCCTTGATATGAGATATCAAGGACAGAACCACGAGATCAGGGTGCCTGTGGATATCGACGCCATCACCGACGAGAAGGAACTGAGAGCAGCTTTCATCAAAACATACGAGAGGCTCTACTCATTCAGTTCCGACGATGCGGTGCAGATCGTGAACTTCGGCCTTTCGGCCATAGGAAACATCATACTTCCTCTGGTCAATGAGGAGGAGTACGCAGGGGAGGATCCTTCCAAGGCGATCATCGGTTCCAGAAGAGTATACGAGGGAGGCGGATGTTTCAAGGACTACACCCTCTACGACAGAGATCTTCTCGGAAACGGCAATATCATTAACGGACCGGCAATCGTTGAACAGATGGACAGCACCACAGTGATACTGGCCAACCAGTATGCGGTGGTGGATAAGTATCTGAACATGATCATCGAGAGAAGACCGAAAGGAGGTGATGATAATGAGTGAGATAAATTCCATCACACTTGAGATCATTGCCAATGGTATGACCTCCATCGCAGAGCAGATGGGCGTCATCCTTACAAAGACGGGCTACAGCACCAACATTAAGGAAAGAAAAGACCTGTCGGTGGCCATATTCAGCCCACAGGGAAAGCTGCTGGCTCTGGCCCAGCACATTCCTCTCCACTTCAGTTCCCTTTCGGGAGCGGTGGAGATCCTGGCAGAGAAGTATGACGAAAGCGAGATCCATGAGGGAGATGTTTTCATCGCCAATGACCCCTACACCGGAGGCGGCTCCCACCTTCCCGACATAGTCATTCTGAAGCCGGTATTCTACAAGGGCAAGCTTGTAGCCTTCATGGTAAACACCGGGCACCACGCCGACAGATCCAGAAGAGGACCTACGGTCTATGACGAAGGACTCAGGATCCCCGTGATAAAGCTTTATGACAGGGGCAAGCTGGTCAAGGACGTAATGGACCTGATCATGCTGAACTTCCAGATGAAGTATGAACGCCACGGTGATCTGAACGCTCAGATACTGACCAACCAGTACGGAAATGACAAGCTGATCGAGCTCATCGATAAGATCGGCCTGGACACCTATGAAGAATTCTGCGTCAAGTGGCTGGAGTACGGCGAGAAAAAATCCAAGATCGCCATATCGGAACTCCAGGACGGCGAGTACGAGTTCGAGGACTACATGGACAGCGACGGCGCCGGCCACGAGGACCTCAAGATCAAGGTGAAGATCATAATCAAGGGGGACAACATCACCTTTGACTTCACAGGTACCTGCAAACAGGTACCGGGACCTTACAATTGCGTACCCTGCGCCCTTAAGGCCACCATCTACTATTCCATGCTGGCGGTGCTGGACAATTCCATCCCGGCTAATTCGGGATTCTTCGACAGCATCAACATAGTGGCAGAACCGGGCACACTGGTATGGGCCACAGAACCCGCCCCGGTGTCTGACCGTGAGAGTACCACCCAGAGAATAGCAGACGTGATCTTCGGAGCCTTTTCCAAGCTTGATCCAAAGATGGTGGTAGCTGCAGGAAACGGAGCTCAGTCCTTCCTGATCTTTGACGGAGACGACAAGAGGTTCAACAGACACTACGTCTATGTAGAGACTGTGGGCGGCGGATCCGGCGCCAGATACAACAAGGACGGCCTGGATACGGTCCACGTACACATGACTAACACATCTAATCTACCCTGTGAGGCACTGGAAATGGAGTACCCGCTTCTGGTTGAAAAATACGCCATGAGTGAGAACAGCTGCGGAGCAGGCAAATACAGAGGAGGAACGGGAATAGTCAGGGCCATAAGGGTCATTGACGAAAGCGAAAATACAACGGCAAGCGCCGCAACGGAGCGCTCTAAATACAGGCCCTGGGGTCTTGAAGGCGGACAGGAAGGAGGCAATTCATCGCTTAGGATCTACAGGGATGGAAAACTTATATCAGCCAATCCAAAACCTAGAAACATACCTCTTAAGTCAGGGGATGTTGTGGAATTGAGAACAGCTGGAGCAGGGGGATATGGTCCGGTCCAGGAAAGAGACCCGGATATTATCAAACAGGAGCTCAAAGACGGCATAATCGATGAAAAGTGGATCTCCGACGCAGGTCTGGATCCAAACAATTTCAGGTAAAGGAGTGGCTTGTTATGAAAAAAGAATTCAAGAAAGTCAGCTTCCCGGTAGCGATCGTGATCTTCCTGATAGTTGCAGCTATCATGGCAGTAGGTCTTGCGATCCTGAAGCTGAACACAATGGTAACGTTCTTATTAGCCTTTATCGCAATGGGAGTTATTGCAGCCATACTGGGCATGAGCCTGGAGGATATCCAGGAGAACGTGCTCACCGGATTCAAAAAATGCGCTCTGGTTGCAATGATCATGATCTCAGTAGGAATGATCGTAGGAAGCTGGATGATCTCAGGCGTTATTCCATCCATCATCTATTACGGACTTAAGATCTTCACACCCGCTTCATTCCTGCCCTTAGGATTCGTAGTCTGCTGTATCGTATCCTTCTTCACAGGATCCGCATATTCAGCACTGGGCACCATGGGCGTAGCCTTCATGGCTATCGGATACGGCATGGGAATCAACCCGGCACTGGTAGCAGGTATGTCAGTATCGGGCGCCATCTTCGGAGACAAGATGTCACCCTTCTCTGATACCACAAACATGGCACCTGCCGCAGCAGGAACCGACGTATTCACACATATCAGATCCATGCTCTGGACCATCGTTCCGGCATTCACGATCTCGGTAATACTGTACTTCATCATGGGATTGAAATACAGCGGAGCAACAGAAGAGAGCCTTGCAAGCATCCAGGAAGTAATGGATGTTATATCCGATAACTTCCACATTCATCTGTGGCTTCTGCTGATCCCGGTAATCACCATAGCTCTGGTAATCAAGAAAGTACCCGCAATGATAGCCCTGCTCATCGGAGCCATCCTGGGCGTGATCGTAGGTCTGATCACTCAGCCTCAGTTCACCTTCCAGCAGATAGTGACATCCATGGCAACGGGCTTCAGCGGAGAGTTCGACAACGCAGCTGTAACCAGACTTCTCAACAGAGGCGGTATCAGCTCCATGCTCAACACCGTGGTCTACTGCTTGCTGACACTTGAACTTGGAGAACTCATGTATCAGATGGGAGTTCTGGAAGCCGTTCTCGGAAAGATACACAAACTCATCCAGAGACCGGCAAACCTCATCATCACCACACTGGCATCCTGCCTTATCACTGTAATGCTCACCACATCACAGTACATGGCCATCCTGCTTCCCGGAGAAGTTTTCCAGGAACAGTACAAAAAAGCCAAGGTGGCACCCTACGTTCTGTCAAGGACACTGGAGGATGGAGGTACGGTATTCGCCTTCCTGGTACCCTGGTCGGCTGCGGCCATCTACACCTACGGAGTACTTGAAGTCTCGGCACTTTCTTATCTGCCCTATGCATTCCTTCCGATCCTTTGCCCGCTGTGCGCAATAGTGCTTGCTATCACCGGAATCGGGGTATATGATACAGATAATAAGAGCCTGAAGGGCAAGACTCTGAAGAAGATCGAAGAATAGAGTTTAAGAAAGAGGCAGATATGGTTTTTGGAATCTTAAAAGAAATAAAGAACGGAGAGTACAGAGTTACCGCCACCCCCGCAGAGGTGGAGGTTCTGGTAGGCGACGGACATGAAGTTCATATCACAAAAAACGCAGGCTACATGGCCGGCTTCGATGATGAAGAGTATGTTCAGGCAGGAGCCATAATTGAGGAGTCCAACGAGGACATCTGGGCCAAATGCGATTTCGTGGCCAAGGTCAAGGAGATCGAGCCTTCAGAGTATGATCTTTTGAGAGAGGGGCAAATGATATTTTGCTGCGTGCACCCGGCGGGGCACCGTGAAGAGGTAGACAAGCTCCTTGAAAAGAAGGTCATAGCCATTACCGCAGAGGATTCTCACAGATACGGTTCACCCAACTGTGAGGCTGCAGGCAAGGCAGGCGCCTTTATGGGACTCTGGTCCATGATGACCTTTAACGGCGGATCAGGCAAGTTCGTAAGCGGTCTCGCAGGAGCACCCGGCATCAAGGCTCTGGTGTGCGGAGCGGGCACCGTGGGAAAGGCTGCCGTTGAGACTCTGGTCAACATGGGTGCCTGGGTAACGGTCTCGGATATAAACATCGGACTTCTCAGGGACATCCAGCAGAAGTACGATGGCAAGATCAATACCATAATGTCCAACAAGGCAAACCTGGCAGCTGAGATCAAGAATACTGATCTGGTGATCAACAGCGTAAGGTGGCCCAAGGACGCAAAAGATTATATGATCGACCGTGAGATGGTGCGCTCCATGAGAAGAGGATCGGTAATAGTCGATATAAGCAATGACTATGGCTGCATAGAGACCTTCCATGAGACCACTCACGAGAACCCCACGTACATCGAAGAGGGCGTTGTCCACTACTGCGTGGCCAACATTCCCGGAGCCATCGCCGGATCCACGTCCAAGTCTCTGGCCGCAGGCGTTCTGGGACATTTCAGGAACATCATGAACCTGGGACTGAAAGAGGCCATGGCAAGGGACGGTTATCTGAGAAGAAGCCTGACATGCTACAAGGGTTATCTGACCCATCAGGAAACATCTGCGATCCAGAACAGACCCTGGGTAAAGCCTGAGGTCATCCTGGGACTTGAAGGCAGAGAACTGGATCCCGCACCCCAGCCGACAGTTTCAGTGTCCAATAACTTCTATCCGGAATTTCTTTAAGTGTAAAGCGGGCGGCAGCCGCCGCCCGCGAATTTTTTGTTTTGGTGAGGGAAGATATGGAAAAGTACCCTGTACTGGAGATCGATCTTGAAGCCATAAGACAGAACTCCCTTTCAATGAATCGCAGGATGAACGGCATAGGCTTAAGAGTCTGCGGAGTGATCAAGGTCGCGGACGGCGACGTGAGGGTCGCAGAGGCTTACGCTTCGGGAGGATGCGATCAGATAGGAAGTTCCAGAGTACAGCATCTCAAGGAGATAAAGGAATATGACAGTTCCATGGTGACGATGCTTGTGAGGATACCCATGGAATGCGAGGCGGAGGAAGTGGTGAGATATGCGGATATCAGCCTGAACTCTGAAGGAAGCACTCTTGAGACCCTGGACAGGGAGGCAGGAAGGCTGGGCAAGACGCATTCTGTACTGATCATGCTGGACTGCGGCGACAAGAGAGAGGGCGCAGAGGGAATGGACGAACTGGTGGAACTCTGCCTTTTGGCTGAGAGACTGCCAAATCTGAAGCTTCTGGGCATCGGCACCAACTGGGGCTGCGTCAGCGGTGTGGAACCGGATCAGGAGAAGCTGGACTTCCTGGCTGAGAGCGTAAGGACAGTCGAAAAGACCCTCGGTCGCAAGCTGGAGATGGTCTCCGGAGGGAACTCCTCGCTTTTGCTCTGGATCTATGAGGGAAAAGCACTTCCCCCTGAGATCAATCACATCAGGGCGGGGGGAACCATCGCAAACCCCATAACCTTCAGGATCAACAGAGGGATACCGCTGGAGGGAAGGGATGAACATTCCTTCAGATTGAAGGCCCAGATCGCCGAGATCAAGGTGAGAGACATGACTCTCTCCGGCGGAGGCAGGAACTGGAGGGGAGATGTCATCGCTGCGACCAATGGCGGGCCCAGAAGGAGAGCCATAATCGACCTGGGAAGCGCTGACATCGGTAACTGCCATGACCTGATGCCGGTGGACACCTCCATAGAGGTCACAGCCTGCTCCAGCGATCACACGGTGCTGGACATCACGGATTGCGAAAGGGAGTACAAGGTGGGGGACATCATTGAGTTCGCCATGAAATACAGCGCTCTGATGAACGCCTCATACTCCAGACACGTGAGCAAAAAATACATTGACTGAGAAGCTTTCAGGCACCCGGAAGGGTGCTTTTTTTTATTTTTTGCTCTTGTGTGACGGGAATAATTTTTTTATCATCACTGTGTAACGAATCATCGATCGCGGACATTAACGTACAGAAGGAGGTGAGAGAGAGTTGGACGATCTCGAAAGCATCTACAGACAAAACGCCGATACGGTTTTCAGATTCCTCATGGCAAAGACCGGATCCCTGGATCTTTCAGAGGAACTTACTCAGGAGACCTTCTATCAGGCCATAAAGAGCATAGACCGGTTCGACGGTTCCTGCAGGATAAGCTCGTGGCTCTGCGGGATCGCAAAAAACCTTCTCTATACTCACTTCCGTGAAACGGCGCGGAATCCTCTGCCTATAGACGATGTTCCGGAACCTGCCACCGCGTCAGCCGAGGACATAGTCGTGACCAGGGAAGAGACGAAGAGGATACGTAAGGCCATAGATGATCATCCCGACCCGGGTGGGGAGATACTGAGGCTCAGGCTGTTCGGAGGCCTCTCCTTCAAACAGATAGGAGAGATAATGGGACGGACGGAGACCTGGGCCAGAGTCAATTACTACCGCGCAAAACAATCGATAGTTAAGGAGTTGAGCGAAGATGACGAATAAACTGCCTTGTTACATAGTAAAAGATCTGCTTCCCCTCTACGCTGACGATCTGCTTTCACCTGAGAGCGAACAGGACGTCAGAGCGCACCTGGAACAATGCGAAGAGTGCGGAGCTGTCTACAGCAAAATGATGACCCCCGAACCGGAGGTCATGGAGGATGTTCACGAGGTGGATTTCCTCAAAAAGATAAATAAAGGAAGAAAGAAGATCATGATCATAGCCGCAGTGATCGTGGCGCTGGTGGCGGCGGGAGCTTTCATAAACGCCAGGATCCAGGCTGCAAAAGCCGATATCAGCTACGATGAGACCACTAAGACCATGGTGATCTACGGAAAGGACGACACAGATCTGAAACTTCCCGATACGGTGAATGAAGCCAGAGAACTGGACGCTCAGTTCGACGTTTTCCACGCAAGGGTACACCTTCCGGTACTCAGGACCAACGGTGTGGAGATGGATGACTATCTCCCCGCGTATCTGGGACGTACCAACGAAAGCATCAAGTTCATCAGACAGTACTTGGCTGAAAACTGCCCGGAGATAGACCTGGCGGAACGCGCCAACAAGTATGTGGAACTGGCCATTCTTCCCAACGGAGAATACACCTGGTCAGAGACGGATGACAGGATCGAACTGAATATCGGAGACTTCTACTGGCACCGTGAGGAACTGTATGTTTTGTCCCTGCTGGGCAACAAGGCGGTCCAGTGGAAGCAGCTGGGATACGCATGGTACCTGGGGTACTGCATCGACCCCTACAACGAGGAACTTGTGGGCGGTGAGATGAATGACAGCATTGAAAAGGCCCCTTATTACGAAGCATACGTAAGGGGAGGCGGCGGAAAGGAGCTTAACACAGAGACCTTCCGTAAACTGAATGACGCGGCGTCATATGTATGCCTCACCCAGGGAATGAACTGGGGAACGCCCTACGAAAGCTGGGCGCTCAGAAAGACCGGGGTCTACAGCGGACCTGCCAAGGTGCAGGATCCGGGCGATGACATGAGCGTAATGATGGCGACTTCCTTCATCGCATACCTTTCGGACAAATACGGTTTCGAGGATGTCAGCGATTTCTGCTTCGGTGAGAAAAAGTTCAGCGACGCCTTCGGAACGGACTGGCAGACCGCCTATGATGAATGGGCTTCCTGGATAATCGGGACCTACGGAGAATGAAACAGTAAAATACCGGCCTCAGACTGAGGCCGGTGTTTTTTCATAACAGGGCAGAAAGGTTGTTTTTTGTCGCATATATGGTATGATAGATGTGTGTTTAGATGCAAAAGGATGAGAGGGAGAGCATTATGACTAACGAGGGATTTCTGGTCATGAGACCGTTCAATGCGCTGTTTTTTTGCATATTTGCAGTGCTTATACTGATACTGATCGTTGCCAGTATTTTTTTGAATAAAAAGAGCGTGGAGACCAGAAAGAAGGTTCTGGTCATTGCAAGCGTCATTACTCTGATCGGATTCGTGCTGTACAAAATCGCGCTTTCTCAGGACCCGGAGTTCGATGAACTGAGAAGAAGCGTGGGCATGGGAGGCTTCAACTGGTGGGGCGAGCTGCCTCTTCAGCTATGCAATGTAAATATGATCCTGATCCCCATTGCGGTATTACTGGACAGAAGGGAACTCCTGGCGTTCTGTTTCTTCGTAGGGCCTCTTGGAGCCCTCATGGCTCTCACCATGCCGGGGATGGAGTTCAACGGATTCTCCATACTTCTTCCCAGGATGCTGGGTTATTACGGGACCCACTTCCTGATCGTCATTGAAGGTCTGGCCGTGGCAACACTGGGGCTGTACAGGCCGAAGTTCAAGGACTTGCCCAGAATAGTGCTCACCATACTGATCATAGCCTTCGTGGTATTTCTGGTCAACATGGCTATGAGACTTACGGGGCTTTATCCCAGCGCCAACTATTTCTTTGCAGTTGAGACTGAGGGAAATCCCATACTTGAACTGTTCCACAGCTTCCTGCCATATTCCTTCCTTTACCTGTTGCCGTGCACTTTTATACTGGTGCCCTATATGGCGCTGGTGACCCTGGGATTCTACATTGGAGACCGGGTCAGGGGAAAGAAGGAAAACTGAGATCGAATGTATAAGCGGACCGTGAAAAGGTCCGCTTTTTCTGTAGTGAAGCAGGATATAGTCATTGACCACATGAAACAAATAGTGTACAATGAACAAAATAGGCCATAACATTTTTATTTATTGATAACAAGAGGTGGAATCATGAAGCTCACTGCAAAATATTCACGCACACTGCTCAGCATTCTTCTGGCCTTCATACTGGTATTCGGCGTGTTCGGTCCTACCCCTGCCGTTGCGGACACCGGCACCGTCTATTCCTTTGATTCAGGTCTTGAGGGATGGACCACAATAGACAATGATGGCGATGGCCAAAACTGGTTCTGGAGCAGCGATTTTACGTCGATCTATACCTACTATGCTGGTATCGAGCTTAATATCAGTGATTATTCGTATGGCGGTACCGGTTTTTCTGTAGGGAGCGCTTCGTATGCCAATGGCTACGGTGCGATGAGCCCGGACAATTATCTGGTTTCTCCCAAGGTGGAGCTTGGCGGAAGCATCAGCTTCTACACTTGTCCCTTGGATGATAATTACGCCAGTGAGAAGATCGGAGTATTTGTTTCCACAGGAAGCAATACCGACCCTGAGGACTTTGTGGAGGTACAGAGCTGGACGCTTACAAGTGAACATTGGAAACAGTACACAGTCGACCTCAGCGCATACAGCGGCCAGGGCTATGTGGCGATCCGCCACTATGGTTGCAGCGACGTATATATCTTCTTTGTGGATGATGTTACCATCACTGAACCCGCCGCAGGTCATACCCATGACTTCACATATTCCGCTGACGGAGCCACCCTTACGGCTACCTGCTCAGAAGAAGGCTGCGACCTTCCGGACGGAAAGGTATCCTTCTCCATCGTAGCTCCCGAGAAGACGCATTACGGCGACGGTAAGTCTGCTGAGGCGACCCTTTCCGGAGTTGACGCATTCAATGAAGCAACTGGCCTTCAGGTAAGCGCAGAGTCCATTCAGTACGTTGGAAGAGGAGACACAGAATACGATTACAGTGAGACAGCACCCACATTACCGGGAACATACACTGCAGGAATCGTAGCCGGTGAGGATGAAACATATAGGAACGTGGTAGCAGCCACAGTGGACTATGAGATACTCCCCGCAGAGCTGACGATCACCGCAGATCCGAAAGAGAAGACCGTAGGAGAGAACGATCCTGAACTTACATATACTGCTGCCGGTCTGGTCGAAGGCGATACCATCACCGGAGCCCTTACGAGGGCACCCGGAGAGGACCCAGGTGAGTATGACATACTGATCGGCACCATTTCCGCCGGAGACAACTATATGATAAAATATGTTGGAGCTAAGCTCACTATCAAAGCTAAGGATGAACCGCCGGTAAAACCACCGGTTGATCCCGATGATCCCGAAGTTCCCAAGACGGGGGATGACAGCGGAATCATGCTCTATGTTGCTATGATGTTAGTGTCGATCTCTTCTCTGGCAGCTATCACCTTGAAGAAGCGTTATAACAAATAGAGAAAGTTAATAGGTTTTAAGATACGAAAAAGGCACCCCACGGGGTGCCTTCAGTGTTTTTTGCTTAGAACGACAGGCCGCTCAGGTCGATGGTGATGCGTTCTATGACCTTCGGATCGAAACTGTCCGGAGCATCAGCAGGAGTCGGTTCATACAGCTCCAGTGTGTAGGACAGCGGAATATCTTCCTTGGAGACAGTATAAGTCTCAGTCCTGTTCACACCGTTTTCGGTGACCGTGGTCGTCACCAGCATATCGTCTGGCTGGATAATGGCTACGACCCTGTTGTCGCCGCTGTTCGGAGCGCCGTTACCCAGGAATATACCGTTTGGATCCTTGCCGAAGTTGGTGCTGCCCACGAAGTCACCGATCTTTTTATTCCCTCTGTATTCCACTACCAGCGCGTACATAGGCATGTCTTCGGAACCTGCCATTCTGTGATACGCGTAGTAGATGAAGTCGCCGGATTCTCCTATCGTCATGGCATAATTCTCCACCAGGTCGCCGTTGAATACCGCATACTCCGTATCAGCCGCCTCGTCAGTGGAGAAAGTCCATGACCGGCATCCGTTGGCGTTGACCTCGATATATTCATCGCCTCCCAGACTTGGTGTTCTGGCCATGAACAGGCCGAAGGCTCCGACCAGGATCAGCACTTCTCCGAGGAATGTGATCAGGCCGGCTACGAAGGGGGAGATCCATTTCTTCGATGTGGCTCCTGACTCCATCTGTTCGTTGAGGTGGCGGGTGTAGGACCCTTTGTAGATAAGCGCTGCCAATATCGGTATTATAGCTAAGCTCAGAAGCATGAGCGGTATAAGTAAGATTCCAAATGCAACTGCCATGTTTTGCCTCCCCTAAATGTTGAATCTATCTTTGAAAATATAATAGTAGGAACGGGTCACGTCCACCTTGTCGCCGTTAGCCATGTGCAAAATAAATTTTTGCAGGATGGAGGCTTCGATGCGGCGGATGCCCTTGACTGAAATGATCGCAGAATTGCTTACCCTCAGAAAATCGTCCGGGTCAAGCATTCTTTCCAGCTGCTTCAGGCGTTCCCTGGTGACATATGTTCCGTCCATGGTGTGGATCATGACGTCGTGCCCCAGGCTGTCGATGTAGATGATATCTGAGATGGAAATATAGAATGTCTGCTCACCTTTTTTGGCGGGAAGGTAATTTACATCCATCCCTCTTCTGGTGAGCACATATTCTGAGCGCTCGTCTATCTCGATATTCAGTTCCCTGAGTTCATCCAGGATTGGATCTGCCGGATCCAGCATGACCTTCAGTTTCACTTTCATTCCTCCTGTTTCCCCTTTGTTGGGTCAAGTGTATTACATGAAAAAACCGATTTCAAGCCTTTGGAACAGTTTGCGGATTATCGGACATAACTTGCAGAAAATAAAGATGGAGCCCCGATGGGAATCTATCAATTGTATCAAGACTAAAGAAAAAATGTAGGTTAACTGGTCGGAAATACTATTTATTCTTAGCAAGTAAATTTATATTCGCAGGATAGGGAATCGTTAACGGCATCAGCATTATGCCGTAAGTTTTAATGTGCCATCCTGCAGCTTGCAAGAAGATCATCTTTCACTCATAGCTTTTCATATAGCCTGGTTGCGCTGTTTAGTGCGATTATTTCGGCATATTTTGCTTTCTGAGCTGCAGGGATCTCCTTGCAGCTATTTTGATTACAGGAGGTAAACTATGTCGTTAATAAGAATAGAGAATTTAACTTTTGCATACCCCGGGAGTTTCGACAATGTGTTTGAGAATGCCAACATCCAGATCGACACGGACTGGAAGCTGGGATTCGTTGGAAGAAACGGCCGCGGCAAAACTACACTAATGAGGATTCTCATGGGAGAGTTTGAGAATGAATATGAAGGACGGATCACAAGTTCTGTGAGTTTTGATTACTTTCCATATAAAGTAACCAACACGGAGATTATGACCAGATATGTGATCGATGAGGTATGTCCTTATGCTCAGGACTGGGAGCTCGTAAAGGAGCTGTCTTATCTTGATGTCGATTCTGACATACTGTGGAGAAGCTATAATACTCTTTCAGAAGGAGAAAAGACAAAGGTACTGCTGGCCGCGCTCTTTCTGAATCCCGGACATTTCCTGTTGATAGATGAGCCTACGAACCACCTGGATCTTCATGGACGTGAGGTGGTAGCTTCATATCTGAATCGAAAAAAAGGGTTTATACTTGTTTCCCATGACAGGCATTTCCTGGATAACTGCGTGGACCATATTTTGTCCATAAACAAAGCTAACATCGAGGTCCAGAAAGGTGATTTCAGCACCTGGCTTAAGGGATTCGATGAAAGGCAGCAGGCTGAGATCGAAGAGAATATCAGACTCGGCAAGGATATAAGGAAGCTCAAAGAATCCGCCAGACAAAAGGAAGACTGGTCTAATAGGATCGAAAAGACCAAGATCGGTGGTTTTGACAAAGGTTACATAGGACACATGTCTGCTAAAATGATGAAACGATCCGTAATACTGAGAGACCGCAGGGAGAAAGCTATTGAAGAGAAGGCTAAACTCCTTAAGAATGCTGAGTTTGAGCAGGAACTTAAGATCCACAGCGTTCCATATCACACAAATCGTTTGGCAGAACTGATCAAAGTAGCGGTTCGCTATGATGGAAAAGAGATAAATGAGCCGGTAAGCTTCACTATAGAGAGAGGTGACCGTATTTTCCTGGATGGTATAAACGGCGCAGGGAAGAGCAGTCTGCTTAAAATGCTGTTGGGAGAAACTATAGATTATTCAGGGCAACTGATCAAAGGATCGAATCTTAAGATATCCTATGTCCCGCAGGATACAGCTTTTGTTACTGGAAATCTGATGGACTATGCTCGAAGTCGTGGAATTGATGAAACATTATTTCTAACGATCTTACAGAAAATGGGATTCATGAGGATCCAGTTCGAGAAGGACATGTCAGAGTTCTCAGCAGGCCAGAAGAAAAAGGTGCTTCTCGCAG
>ONAY01000041.1 GCA_900315895.1 uncultured Eubacteriales bacterium | reverse complement strand
GGCTGTAATTCTTTTGTGCCATAAACTCTCCTTTCTCGGACACTGAGGCTTGAACACTCTCATTGTACCAAAGAGGGAGAGTTTTGGTATAACCTTCGATGCGCACCCGCATAGCGGGTGGTTTATTTGTCTCGTGCGCGTTGCGCACTCGACCGGCTCATAAGCCGCAACTAAAAAACTCTCCGCAGTCAGACTGCGAAGAGTTTTTCTTTATTTCAGTTCAATCAGTGAGCACAGCCTGTCCCCTGAATAGATGCCGAAGATGTATCCTTCCTCCGTCCGCTTTATGCCTATAAAGGCGTCCTCAGTGAACTTCAGCGGTGACCTGTAGACTATCCTTACAGTTCCGAAAGGCTGCGTCCTGTACACATCCTCCGTAAGCGCCTCCAGTGCAAAATCCAGATACCTGGTATTGTGGACGTGACCGTTGATATCGATGTCGCTCCTCCTCAGAAGGATCGGGCGTTTCTCATCATATTCCTCCGGTTCCCTGAGTCTGGGAAGCTCGTCGCAGAACATGGCCTTTTCCTCTGGTTTGTAGGTATCCATCAGATCTTCACTGATCCCTGTGAGCCGCCCCGCCTTCAGATCGAAGAGTGCGAACTTGGCTCGGGCCCTGATTAGTTCCCCGCCGTTCAGGTCCATCACCTGATAGTCCCTGTTGGTGGTGGTGCCCGAGCTCATACTGTGAGCCCAGGTCGTAGCCCTAAAAGTCTCCCCGAACTTCGGGAGCCGGGTCACCTGGAGCCGCCACTCCACCAGTATCCACGCTACGCTTCCCCTGACCGCACTGTCAGACACCGCCATGGCGTGATGATTGCTTATATTCTCCAGTACCTTGAACATGGCTTCCAGAGAGAATCTCCCCCTGGAGTCGTAGTCATCGAACCTCGGTACATATTCTTCCGTAAAAAACATGCGCTTCCCTTCCGGTCATCAATTATCAGACCCAAAGGCCCTGACCTTCTCCTCCATATCACCTATGGAGATCACTTCCTTATGCCTGACTTCCTTCTTGTCCAGATCCCTTAATCCGTAGGGCACGCTGACTCCGGTCTTCTTGTTCAGTTCCTCAAGGGCATCGAATCCGCTTTCGGTCTCAGGGCATCCGATGGCCTCTCCCACTGCCTGGGGGAACTTGTAGGCTGAAGCCGTGGAACAGATCACTGTGGGAGTGGTATCCCCTGTCTCAGAGACATAGTCGTCGTAGACTTTTTTGCACACGGCGGTGTGAGTGTCCATGAGATAGTGCTCATTCTTCCAAGTCTCCCCGATCTTGGTAAGGGTCTCCTCTTCAGTGGCGTATCCCGCATAAAATCTTTTGAGTCCATCCATCAGAGGTTCAGAATCCATGACCGTATAGAATTTAAGGGTCTCCAGGGAGGTCATCCAGTCATTGACAAGCTCTTGGTCGCGCCCGCTCATGAGGTAAAGGAGCCTCTCCAGATTGGAGGATACCAGGATGTCCATGGAGGGTGAATTGGTCAGCTTGAAGCCTCTCACCTCAGGCCTAATATCGTAAAGCCCCGTCCTTAAGAAGTCCGTAAGGACCTTGTTTTCATTGGACGCACAGATGAACCTGTTGATGGGTATTCCCATCTGATCCGCAAAATATGCAGCCAGGATGTTTCCGAAGTTGCCGGTGGGTACCGCCACGTTGATGGGATCTCCCGCTTTGATCACGCCTCTCTCTATGAGCTTCACATAGGAATATACGTAGTAAGCCACCTGTGGCACCAGACGGCCCACGTTGATGGAGTTTGCGGAGCTGAAGATCACGTTCTTTTCCTTAAGTTCGGCGCGGATGGCCTCGTCGTTGAATATCTTCTTAACGTTGGTCTGACAGTCGTCGAAGTTGCCTTTAACAGCGTAGACCTTCACATTGTCACCGGTCTGAGTTACCATCTGAGCACGCTGAAGCTGTGATACTCCCCCATCAGGATAGAACACCATGATACCGGTGCCGGGAACCCCTGCGAACCCTTCAAGTGCTGCCTTTCCCGTATCCCCGGAGGTGGCTGTGAGTATCAGCACCCGGTCAGTTATACCCTCCATTTTGAGAGATGTGGTAAGAAGATAAGGAAGGATGGAAAGGGCCATATCCTTGAAGGCTGCGGTCTTTCCGTGATAAAGCTCCAGGAAGTGGGCGCCTCCCGCCTCGTTTATCTCACAGACGTCTGAAGCAGTGAACTTCTCGTCATAAGCACTGTTCACGCAGTGCTCCATGTCCTCTCTTTTGAAGTCGTCGAAGAATGTGAGGAGCACCTCAAGGGCGATCTCTCTGTAGGACCTTCCCACCATTTCCTCCGGCTTAAAGGGCAGTTTCGGCAGGTTTTCGGGCACATAAAGCCCCTTGTCTTCAGCGATCCCTCTGATCACCGCCTGAGCTCCCGTAAGCTTGTTCAAACTACCTCTCGTGGATTCGTAAAGCATCCCTTCACCTTTTCCTTTTTTCTACCAAATAAACTCCCAATATATGTATTCTGCGGCTATTCCCACAAAAAACGACAGCGCATTAAGTACCAGGGACATACCAAGTGCCTTTTTCATGGCCATCCCCGTCATTCCCCTGTAGCACCGGGCCTCTACCAAAACGACTATTACCTCGAGAACGATAATGTATGGTGATATGTAATCCCCGCTGAAGAACCATATGTTCCAGATCCCCCAGATACTATTCACTATAAGGATGATCAGGTTCACCACTGGATTAGTGATCAGGTTCACCAGGACCGAATAGCCCAGATACTCTTTTTTTCTTTTGATAATGAGTATGGCTATGCCCTCCACCACTATGGTAAGTGCCAGAGCGCACAGAATCACCAGGTAGGGCTGATCAAAGATCATCTTTTTCGTTCCTCTTCTCTTCTTCCTTCCTCTTGGCTGAGATATTTGCCACCTTGACAGCAGCGAAGATCACAAGTGCAATTACCAGCACCACCAGCAAGATAGGAACCGCTGACATGATATAGAAGGCCGGTCCGAAGGCCACGTCCCTCATCTTGTTCATTTCACCTTTACGGATCTTCGTCAGTGCATTTCTGAAAGATGATCCCAATGCGTACAGCTTATCCATTTGGTCTCCTCCTTTTGCTATCCTTTTCTCTTCCCTTGAGCGCCGCTCCTATGAGAACGGCTGCTGAAAGGATAAGTATCAGAGTCAGAATCTTTAGATCGATCCTTCCAATATCGATAACGAACACCAGTAGATACCCCACAAGAAGGGCCAGTGTGGAGAGCCCGAAGGCGAAACCCGGGTCCTCCGGCATAGCCGATACCAGTCCTGCAAGGGTTATGGGCATTGCCATGTTAAATAGCATGATGGATAGTCCCATCACCATCCACGAGCCGCTTCCCGTGTACAAAAGCACCGCCGACAGCATCAGGCTTATCACCGCTGTTTCCAGTGCTCCGAAGTGGTCCGCGAACACACCTCCCAGAGCTTTTCCCAGGCAGCTCATGCAGGGCACCAGAAGTATCAGATATCCCGTTTTTTCGAAGCCCAGTGGCCAGATGAACCCGCCGTAGCTTCTGATGAGCACCGCTAAGAACAGGCATACCACGCATACCATAGCTCCTGTGCCTTCCCTGGTCAGCCGGAAGTGAACATAGTTCTTGGCGGGAGTCTCTATCATATCTCCGCCTCTCAGCCCCTTGGAACGGGCAACTATATCTTTTGCCCAATTGTCCGTGGTCAGGTAGACCATAATGATGGCCACCAGGTCGATCATTATGGGAAGCAGAGCGCCTCCTCCGCTCATTCCAAGGACAGTTCCCGTGACTACTCCCAATGCGCCAGATGATACGAAGATGCCTTGGGGTGTGATCTTGCCTCCGGAATTCCGGATCACGTCGATGCCTCCTCCCACGTGGAAGCAGGCGTTCAGAAGGGATGCTATTATCATGGCGGCCCACGCTATGATCTCAGTCTGCCATATCCAGATCAGAATGAGGGGGATCAGCATCAGATCCACACCTTCGATACCTATGACCTTTCTGATCTTGGGGAAGCGGTCCGCCAGCGCCCCGATGGGGGCCTGAAGTCCGAAAGCCAGTATGTTATACAGAAGGAAGGCCAGAGCCTCCCTTTCCATATATCCGGTCCAGCTTACGCCCATATAAAGAGTCCACACCCCTCTGTACAAAATGTACAGACAGCTCATGTCCACAGCAAAATGTGCAATTGTCCAGCCTGTAAGACTGTTCCTCATCTCGCCTGACCCTCCTAAGCTTTATCTGAACGGATCCTATTGATTCTAATTGTATTTAACGGTCTTGGTAACGGGATCGTAAACGCGGCCGGATCTTTTGCGCTCAAGCTCGTTCAAGATCCTCTTCCTGAGTCTGATGTCATCAGGAACCACCTCTACAAGTTCATCGTCATTGATGAATTCCAAAGCCTCTTCAAGGGTGAAAACCCTGGCCGGGCTCAGCTTGATATTGTCATCTGAACCTGCAGCTCTCATGTTGGACTGCTTCTTGGCCTTGCAGGGGTTCACCACCATGTCGTCTGAACGGGAGTTCATTCCCACTATCATTCCCTCGTAGACCTTGACGCCGGGTTCCACGAACATCTGGACGCGCTCCTGGATGTTGAACAGAGCGTAAGGCGTGCAGACTCCTTCCTCCTGAGCGATTGCCACGCCGTTTACTCTCTGGGGGATATCTCCCTTCCAGGTGTCGAAGGAGTGGAAACGTCTCACCATGGTCCCCTCGCCGTGGGTATCGTTTATGAATTCCGTCCTGTATCCCAGAAGTCCTCTGGTGGGCACCAGATATTCCAGCCTCTGATAGCCGTTCTCCGCTGCCATCTGGACCATCATTCCCTTACGGATGTTGAGCTTGGAGATAACGGTTCCGGCATACTCATCGGGGACTGAGATCACCACTTCTTCGATGGGCTCCAGAGTCCTTCCGTCCTCGCCTCTCTTAAGTATTACCTGGGGCTTGGAGACCGCAAGCTCGTAGCCCTCTCTTCTCATGTTTTCTATCAAAACAGACAGATGCAGTTCGCCTCTTCCGCTTACCTTGAAGCAGTCGGTGGAATCTGTATCCTCTACCAGAAGGCCCACGTTGACCTCCAGTTCTTTTCTCAGTCTCTCTCTGATATGGCGGGACGTCACATACTTGCCCACCTTGCCGGCGAAGGGGCTGGTGTTCACCATGAAGTTCATGGAAAGAGTGGGCTCTTCAATATGGATCATCTCCATTGCCTCAGGATTCTGGGGATCACAGACGGTCTCACCGATGGAAATGTCGGAGATGCCGGATACCACCACGATGTCGCCGGAGCCGGCCTCCTGAACTGCCATACGCTTCAGTCCTCTGTATACGAAGACCTGGTTGACCTTCCTCATGACCACTTCGCCGTCTTCCTTGCAGACTGCCACCTGCTGGCCCTCGCGTATTCTGCCCCTGGTGATCCTGCCGATGCCCAGACGTCCGATGTAGTCGTCATAGGCCAGGGTGGATACCTGGAACTGGAGGGGCTCCTCGTCCCTGTCGGGATAGGGCTTGCAATGATCGATTATGGTATCGAAAAGCGGCGTGAGATCGAACTTGCCGAAGCCCTTGGGGCTCTTCTTGATCTTCTGGCCGCCCTCTCCCATGATCTCGATGCCCTCGATCTCCTTGGGATCGCGGACCGCGATGCCCTGACGGGCGATACCGTAGAGGATGGGGAAGTCCAGCTGGTCGTCGTTGGCCTCAAGGTCCATGAAGAGCTCGTAGACCTCGTCCACCACCTCATCAACTCTGGCATCCTTCTTATCCAGCTTGTTGATAAAAAGGATGGGGTTCAGTCCCTGCTCCAGGGATTTTTTGAGGACAAATCTGGTCTGAGGCATGGGTCCTTCAGAGGAATCCACCAGAAGGATCACCGTGTCCACGGTCTTCATGATGCGTTCGACTTCAGAGCTGAAATCCGCGTGGCCCGGGGTGTCCACGATGTTTATCTTAACATCGTTATGCATGATGGAACAGTTCTTTGAGTAGATGGTGATGCCCCTCTCACGCTCGATATCGTCTGAGTCCATGACGCAGTCCACCACTTCTTCATTGTCTCTGAAAACTCCGGACTGATTGAGGAAGGCGTCCACAAGAGTGGACTTTCCTGCGTCTACGTGAGCAATAACTGCAATGTTGATTATCTTTTCCTTTGCCATTCTCTTTCCTATCTGTCGAGCTCGACCTCGACCTCAATTATATCTGTAAGGCCCACCGGACCTTCAATGTATACTTCCTTAGCTATGCCGCCTTCCACCTTGCAGGTCACGTCGATGGTACCTGCCGGCTGGGGCAGACTATAGTGGTGCTCTCCATCTCCGTCCAGAATGCCGAAGCATGTGCCGGTGGCGGTGGAACCGGATCCACAGGATCCTTCAAAATACGTGGTATCCACATCCTTGACGTAGACCACCGGAGTAAGGCTCTTGGTCTCTTCATCCCAGAACATAACACCCATGGCCGGGGGATCGTACTTGCCGTTGATGTACTCCTTGTATTTAACAAAAGTCTCTTCTGAAGCCTCGATATTCCTGACCACCACGTGCATGATCCCGCCGTAATCTGCGATCTGTGCAGGATATCCGAAGATCTCCTCGCTGAAAACCCGAAGGGCCCTCGGCATGAGTATCTTAGTGTAGTTAGTATCGGTATTAACCGATACGTTTAGGTCCTCATCAGAGCCCGAAACATCGATCAATATATCGTTTTCGCCCTTAAGATTCTGGGCTTTGGACGCTATGAGCGCAAAAGATCTGGAGGCATTGCCGCAGAACTCAAGCCCGCACATTTCCATCTTAGGAGGCTTGCCCCCCTCGCCCAGAAGATCCAGGATGTAGCATACCTGCTCGCCATGAAATTCTTTCATATCCAGAAGCTGATTTGCGACGGATGCGTAGTCGCTTCTGTCAAATCTGTCATGTACGAATATGGTGATATTCCCTGCAGGATCAGCCACCTGTATCCTGACTTTGCTCTTTACCTTTGACATGGTGCATGCCTTTCTGCCACTGAATGTAGCCGCTATATCCCCATTATTATTGATGAAAAATTATATCATAAACATTGAATAAAAGCAATTTCTATGATATATTTAATAGGCTGTTCTTACAGCAAAACAATTAAATACGGAGACGTATCGAAGTGGTCATAACGAGCCGCACTCGAAATGCGGTCGCCCGTTCCGGGCGCGTGGGTTCGAATCCCACCGTCTCCGCCATAACAGGAACAGCACCCTACTCAGGTGCTGTTTCTGTTATCGTAGAAATAGTACGGGATTCGAACACACGTGGGGTCACGTGAAGGCGAGCCCCCAGGCGAAGCCTGAACGATCCCACCGTCTCCGCCAATTGAGAAGAGACCTCTTTTGAGGTCTCTTCTTATTCATCTATTCTTATTTTTAATCTATGTCAAATTCCCCGGACAGATAAAAATCCTCGCCTATGCTTCCTGACCCCTCGCTGTCCGATTCATAGGTCCGGCATACTTTGATCACTCTGTAATGACCTTCAGGGAGCGGTCCGTAAGTGCTGTCCCATACGCATTCCATAGCCGTCTTTCCTTTGCCGAAGCCATATGCTTCAGAAGTTGTAACGAGATCGTCTTTCAGCACCAGTTTATGCCAGCCATCATCTTCAAGCTTTTCCAATGAAAGGACATATTCGTTTCCGCTTTCTACCTCGTACCCCTCAAGCTCATTTATTACAGAAGCTTTCAGCGATACAGGGGTAACCGTACTCTCATCTATCTACATCGTCACGCCTTCAAAAGTATTGGTTTCCACGTCGGATAATCTGACATCTTTATACTTTGAACATCCTGTAGCAGAAAGCAGTAATAATACAACTAGTATTGTGAATGTTTATTACCTCATTTTAGATTCTCCTTAACTGACGTCACTTTCATTATCGAATTCCTTCCGTCATTTTTCGCCGTAAAAAACATAACTAGTCAACTTTATTTACAAGTTCCAGGTTCTCTGCCATTTTCACCATTGTTTCATAATCCATTTCTCCACTCAAGGCGAATAATGTACTTCCATCCGTCCAAAGAAGAGTATTTTCATTGGTATCTCCATCGTAGTAATGTGTGCCCGAACACTCTCCGACCATCACTTCCTCTACAAGCTTCCCTTCTACTTTGACTCCGAAATATTTCCCTTCGTCTGTAACTCCTATGGCCTCAATGTATTTGATGATCTTATCATCCGACGTTCTGTACTCAACATTATATAATAAGGCCTCCGGATAATAATCTTCAGAGATCTCAGTCATTCCTTCGGGCACCTGCGGCTTATACAACGCTTTCTCAAAAACAGTACCCTCGGTGTTCTCCGCTTCAAACCATACGCTTAAATTGTCTTTTCCTTCTTCGCTTTTTACTGTTGTCCAGTTTATTATCACGTTACCCATAGCATACACGATACCGCAGGCGCTGATCATCATTAACGCGATCAATGCCACAGCAAGCCCCCTTCTTATCATCTTTTTACCGAAACGTACATAACTTTGCTCTGCCATATTAAGAAGCCTGCCGAGTCCGTGGCGGAACTTCTCAGAGAATTCATGCCTGTACTCCACTGCTTCCTTTTCGTTAATAAAACCATACTCTTCATCAAAGGCTACGGAAACGGCAGTTATAAAAGTGCTATCAAATGCTTCATTTATCATCATAATTACCCCCTATGATCTTTTCCATGAGCTTCCTGGACCTCTGTATTCTTTTCTTCGCTGTCTCATAAGAAATGTGCATCATTCCTGCAGCATCCTTTATGTCAAGTTCACACACTCCCACCAGATACAGCAAATTGCGATAATTATCCGGTAGTTTAAGGATCTCTTCCTTCAGCAAAAGATAGTGTGCTTCACTGAAAGTATCATCATCTGCAGGGATCTCATTAAAGCTATCATCCGCTTCAATGCTCTCATTATATTTGTATCTGCCCTCTTTTCTCAGAAGTGAGATGGATTCGTTTCTGGCCAGCACCGCCAGAAGATTCTTCATATGGTTCTCGTCCAGCGATTTGATTCTATCGAAGTTTTTGGCAACATTAATGAAAGCCTCCTGCACGGCGTCCTCCGCAAGCTGATCATCGCCTAAGACCCTGCGCGCCACGAAATGCATGAGATCCTTATGGTTTTCATAGATTTTCAGGAATCGAGACCTGTCCTGTTCGCTGTCAATAACGGTTAAACAAATAGTTATCATAATAACAGTTCCAAATAATAACAAGATTTACCCATCTATATTACATTACGAAAAGACAGTCCAAATGGGGACAAATAATTATCAAATTTATATATTATTGTATCATCTCAATGCTAAAAACAAAGTGAAATAATCAATTCTTGCTCATCCTTCAAGATGATTTTGGGCACACCCCAGGTACGAAACACGGAGGTTGTGTCAGACCTCCTTATTTCAATAGTGTTTTGAGTTTTACTTTAATATGTCGAATCCCACCGTCTCCGCCAATCGGTGCCACCCGTAAAACGGGTGGTTCGAACTGGGGCTGTAAGCCCCCAACACTGACCCGCGCCTAAAGACGCGGGCCTTTCACTTTGTTCAAGG
>ONAY01000031.1 GCA_900315895.1 uncultured Eubacteriales bacterium | reverse complement strand
AAGAAAGAGAAGAAAGGAGAAAAGATGCGGGCCATTAGGGACGCTCATCCCGCCGCCTTAAGAGGTGGGGGTTTCCGCGTCAAGATTTTTTGATGAACAAGTATGCAGAGTTACTCGATCTCAGCGGTAAGACCGTGATCGTGACCGGAGGGCTTTCCGGAGCCGGAAGATCCATTTCGGATGTCTTCATTGAAAGCGGCGCCCGGGTCATAATGACATACAATGGATCGGGTGATCTAAAAGACGAAGTCGTAAGAAGATGGCCCGGAAGGGATCTGGAGTTCATTCATCTGGATACCGGAAGCATCAAGTCCATAGAGGAGTTCGTAAACACCCTGAAAAGGAAGGAAGTATCCGTAGACTGCCTGGTAAATAACGCAGGGATCTATCCACCAAAGTACATCGATGATGTGACCCCCGACGAGTGGGACAGCATGCTTGATGTGAACGCCAGGGGAGTGTTCTTCCTTTCGCAAAAGATCCGCCCCCTCATGAAAAAGGGAACGATCATAAACATCTCTTCCATAAATGCAACGAACCCCGCAAAAAACCTTGCCCACTACGGAGCGTCCAAGGCCGCAGTGGAAATGATCACAAGATCCCAGGCCCAGGCCTACGGCCCTGACATAAGGGTGAACTGTATCGCCCCGGGGCTGATATTTAAGGAAGGACAGGACGAGTATATCCCTGGGTGGTCGGAGAGCTATCGCTCAAGGAGTCCTCTCGGGAAGCTGGTGGAACCGGAAGAGATAGGAATGCTCTGTCTCATACTGGCAAGCGACCTTACCAGTGCTGTCACAGGCCAGGTCATAACGGCTGACTCAGGTGTCATGCTGGCGCCGGAATTCTTCAATGATCTTTGATCCCTATGGACCCACGGAGGGAGAATATGAAATACCGGGAAGTTATCGATATATTGGGAATGGTTCCCCTTGAAGAGGAAGGGGGACTCTGGGCGAAGACCATCTGCTCCGAAGACGTGCTGAAGGGTGGCCGGGTGGATGGCTATCCTAAGGACAGGCCTCTTTACGGAGCTATCTACTATCTTCTCACACCGGATACCTTCTCAAGGATGCACAGGCTTACTTCCAATGAGATCTGGTTCTATCACAGGGGTCCGGCAGTGAGGCTTCTTCTGATCCATCCCGACGGCAGAAGCGAGGTAAAGCTTCTCGGTCAGGACCTGAAGAGGGGAGAGAGGCCTCAGATACTGGTGCCAAGAGGTACGTGGCAGGGCGCATCGCCTGATCCCGAGTCATGCTTAAGCTATGACTCCGAAGGGGATCAGATATTTACCCTTATGTCCACATCCATGACTCCTGAATATCTGGACAGCGACTTTGAGACCGCCACATTCGACGAACTTAGGCAGTATGTCAGGCCCGATGAAGAGGAGCTTCTTAAGCTTCTGACAGGTGAATAAAAGGTAAAGTAAAGGCAGGACTCCATAACAGAGACCTGACTTTTGATATCCCAAAAAATACCGAAACAGTTCCCGTGGGTGGAACTGTTCCGGTACGTCTGTCTTTTTGAGTGTGGTTTGAAAGGGAAAGACTATATTCAAATGCTGCCAAGCATTTTTAACTAATATCTTTTGTGGTATTCATAAGTAAGAAAAACTGTTAAAGCTATGAAGGCCACGACGATCATCTTATTCTTCATGGTATATCCTCCTTCGTGGAGTCGTTTGGGGGCTGCACATACTAGGATGATACAGCCCCAAACAACTGAGGCAAAAAACACAACTTCAGTTGACGATACTGATCCTAAATTAGCTCTTCATAAAAACACTTGTCCGGTCATATAGGAGCTATCGTTATGAGGAATTACTATTGGCAGTTCACAGTACCCCCTTCGTATAGTGAACTGGTTGTTTTCCGGGTGAGCAGTTCTTAAGATCACTTTCAGTCTTTATGTTGTTTCACTTTGCAGCTTGAATATAACATATGGGCACACACGTCCCACTAACAAAACAGGGGGTTTTTCAAAAATAATTTAAAAATATTTATATTTGTTAGTGGGGCGTTAGTTATATTTTGTTAAAATGGTTATCGATCCAAGGGTATTTGTTTTTTGATATATGAAAGGGGTTCAGACATGGATACTGCCATAAAAACGGTCTATGAAGCGCTGTCCAGAAACGCAGTGGTCAGGGCTCTGTTTGAAAGCTACGAGAGCCTTTACGTTGTGGATGCTGAGACGTCTGCTTTTAAGTGCTATCACGAAAGCGACTCCTACAGGACTCTCAGCATAGAAAGTCAGGGGGAGGACTTTTTTTACACTCTTGAAAACAATATAATCAAGGCGATCTACTGGGAGGACCAGGAGTTCGTCAAGAGCAAACTGTCCAAGCAGGCGCTGATGGATGGTTTGAGCTGCGACAAGTTCTATTCCTTCGTCTACAGGCTCATCATAGACGGTAAGCCTCTTTATCATAAGCTCAGGGCCACCGTGGATTCGGTAAACGGCAGGCCTCATTTCCTCATAGGAATCAGGAATGTGGATGCATCCTTCAGACAGGACAAGGCTCTTGCCGAGAAGCTCACCTCCATGCACAGCAAGGAGATCAACCGTCTGGAAGCAATACTGTCCAGCGCCGAGGGATATATCGAGGCAGACCTTACCAATGACAGGATAGTGGGATTCCAGCCGTACAAGGTGGAAAAGGTGCCCCAAAAGATGTATCGGTCATTTAAAGAAGGAAAGTTGTCATACAGCGATTTCCTGAATGTACATATGGCGCACATGGTGGAGTCGGATATACCTAAGTTCAAGAAGATCAGTGACAGAGGATATCTATTAGACTGCTTCACAAGCGTGGAAAAGCGTGCTTCTGTGACCTTCTCCATGAAGAGGCATGATGGAGACCCCAAGCCCTTCAAACTTATTTTTTATCTGTACCGGGATGCCTCCACGGAGGACATCATGGCATTTGCGGTCCTGTATGACCTGACTGAACAGCTTCGGAGAGAGAAGGAACTGAAGGATCTGGAGAACGAACTTCAGATGAGCAAGCTCAGGAACTTCACCAGCCAGATGCAGCCCCATTTTTTGTATAATGCCCTGGGCTCCATCCAGGAGGTCATGCTGGAGGATCCCCAATATGCTTCGGAGCTTCTGGGGGTTTTTACCGCTCACCTCAGAAGCTGCATACGGTCTATGACCAGCGATGCGCCCATACCTTTTGCCCAGGAACTGAGCAATATCAAAGCCTACGTTAATATCGAAAAGATGAGGCTGGGCAAAAAACTCAAGATGGACTATGACATCGAGACCTGTGATTTTTTGATCCTTCCCCTGAGTATCCAGCCCATCGTTGAGAATGCCATAAGGCACGGGGTGTATCCCAAGGGAGAAGAAGGGGGCACGGTGACACTGAAGACCAGGCAGGAGGGGGACAGGATCCTGATAATAGTTGAAGATGACGGAGTGGGGTTTGATGTGGAAGAATTCAGGGAAAGCCTGAGATCGGGGAAAACAGACTCGGCAGGTCTTAAAAACATCAGTTTCCGTCTCGATAGGATGTTGCAGGCTTCTCTGGACATAGAGAGCAGAAATGGAGAGGGGACGAAGGTGACCATCTCCATACCAAAGGGGGAAAACAATGAAAGCGATAATAGTAGATGACGAATATCTCATGATCCGAAAGTTCGTAAGGCTAAGCGAGGGTATTGAGGATCTTTTGATAGTGGGAAGCTTTGAGAATGCTTCAGGGGCGATCCGGTTCGCCTTGGAAAACAGCTTCGAAGCTGCCTTTATCGATATAGCCATGCCGGGAACAAACGGGATAGAATTGGCCAAGGAACTTCGAAATATCAACAAGGACGTCATAATCGTATTCATATCGGCCTATGACGACTATCTGTGGGACTTTAATAAGATAGGAGGAGACTACTACATCCTCAAGCCCTACGATAAGGAGACCCTTGAGATGGCCATGGAAAGGCTCAGGCTACTTCTCAAAAGACAGGAAAAGGAGTATTATATACAGGCATTCGGAAGGTTTCTCGTAATGAAGAACGGAAGGCCTTTGCCCCTCACGGGAAAGGCCAAGGAGATCCTTGCGTTTCTCGTTACCAAGAGGGGCAGGGAGGCCGGAAACGAGGAGATATACAGCACGCTGTGGGAAAACAGGCCCTACAGCAACGTAAATATGACTGTATACTACAATGCGCTGCGAAGGCTGAAGAGCATCCTTAAAAACGAAGATGCCGAAGATCTTCTTATATCCACCAGGCGGGGGCAGATGCTGAATACTGCAGTGGCGGATTGTGACTACTATTCCTGGCTGGATGACCATATGAAGACCGGCCTGGACTTTAAAGGTGAGTTTCTCACGGAGTATTCCTGGGGAGAGACCATACTGGCAGATATGATGATAGAAAAATGACTATGAAAGAGAACAAAGATCTTGTTTTGCGCGGACTGAGAATAGATTGGTCCGGAATAGACGGGGAGAGTTATCTGAGAAGGATCCCCGGGATAGCGTCTCTGGAAAGCCTGGAATTCAGGCGGCCGGTCACATTTTTTGTGGGTGAAAACGGGTCAGGCAAATCCACCCTGCTGGAGGCCATTGCCGTAAAATACGGATTCAATCCTGAGGGAGGCACCAGAAATTACAGCTTTTCCACCCGTGAGTCCCACTCTGAACTTTGCAATCACATCACCCTGTCAAAGGGAACGGCTTTGGCCAAAGGAGGTTACTTCCTCAGGGCGGAGAGCTTTTATAATGTTGCCTCAGCCGAAGAGAAATACAGTAGAGAAGGGGGAACACCGCTTTATCTTCACAGCCAGTCCCACGGGGAAAGCTTTCTTACGGTAGTTAAGGAGTATTTCAGACCGGGTGGATTTTACATCATGGATGAGCCTGAAGCTGCGCTCTCGCCCCAGAGGCAGATGTCTCTTCTGGTGAGGATGGCGGAATGTGCGTCACAAGGGGCGCAGTTTATCGTTGCCACCCATTCTCCGGTGCTCCTTGCGCTGCCTGATGCGGAGATACTGAGCTTTGACGGAGATCAGATATCCCCCTGCGGATATGAAGATACGGAAAGCTACAAGGTGATGGATATGTTCATCAATTACAGAGAAAGGATACTGGAATATCTTTTGAAGGAATGAATATGAGTATTAAAAAGACCCGATCCGTAAGGATCGGGTCTTCGCTTGGTGACTCTGCCGAGATTCGAACTCGGGTAGCCGCCGTGAGAGGGCGGAGTCTTGACCGCTTGACCACAGAGCCACATCGCTTTACAATTATATAACAGATGCAAAGCAATTTCAAGTAGAAATTTCAGACAATTTGAAGAATTTTAGCTGCGAGGGCATTGATCTCCCTGTAATTCGGCTCGCCGTTTTCCTTTAAAATCAGGTATCCGTTGACGTATCCGCCGTAAATGGACATTTCCTCGGGATCGGGGAGAAACTCTCTCAGATCTGAAATCAGAGCCCCGGAACGGGATTCCAGCGTAAGACTTATCTCAAAGGTGCCGTCGGTCATGAAGTTCACATCGAAGGGGCGGTCTATGGAGGGGAAGCTCACATAGGAGAAGGGTTCTCCGGGATAGGTTCCCGCGATCTTAAGCTTGCCAGACACCAGTCGGTTCTTGGTGATGGTGAGGCAGTCCGGGATCAAAGCATTGGTGATGGAGGACCTTCTCACGGGATATCCCTTCATAGAGAAGGCCTTGTGCATATCACACTGTTTTATTACCGGAAGTATCCTGTAAAGCTGCGCAACGTCGTCTGAATTGTGGAGAAGGATCTTTTCTGTGAGAAGTTCCTTTACAGTGGGATCTGTTTCCAGAAGGGCGGCCTGATAGAGCTGTACGGATTCGGCTCCGGAGATCTCATCATCTCTGTCATCAGAGACTCCCATATATCTTTCCACGTGCTTCTGGCTCATGCCTCCCAGCACGTCTTTAAGAGAACTGCCGTATCTGACCACCTGGTAAAGGTCCAGGTCAAAAGGTCTGATCGTGGGCATTTTGCCGTAGATCATGGCATATCTTTTGGTAACGTAGGGGATGTCGAAGCTTTTGCCGTTGTAGGTGATGACAAGATCCTTGGAATTCAGCTTCTCGATGGTCTTTGAGAGAAGCTGCGCCTCATCCTCGGGAGCATCAAGATAATACTGAGTGTTGGTGGCCGTTCCATCAGGATCCACATCCAAAAATCCTGCAAGGATCATGGGCGCCCTTGAAGGGGAAAGCCCCAGGGTCTCGATGTCGAAACAGCAGAAACTCATGCCTCCGAAGTACTCCTCAAAGATGGGATAATTGAATATATCTGTCTTAAAACTGCTTTCGTATATCTGCATGGCTAAGGTATATAACAAAATAGTCCGCAAGGTGCAGACTACTTTGTTCAAAAGGGGTATTTTGGATTTGAGATTATGAGGTTATCAGGGGGGATAACCACAATTTGATAATATAACATAAAATCCTTAAATGCAAGAGCAAATATCAAAAAATCACGGCATTTCTCATCAAAAACAGTTGAAATATCACGGCAATGAGAGAATAATCGTGTATATAAGATGATTTTTAAGGGGGAAGGACGCACATGACTTTCAGAGAAGAGACCCTTTCAGAAGAAATGATATATGAGGGCAAGATAATAAATCTCAAGAAGCAGAAGGTGACCGTAAAGTCCGGCACGAGCTATAGAGAGATCATTGAACACAACGGAGGCGCTGTGATCATAGCCATAACTTCTGACAAAAAAATGGTCATGATCAGGCAGTTCAGAAAGCCTGCAGACAAGGTGATGTTTGAGGTCCCGGCAGGAAAGATCGATCCGGGGGAGGACCCCATGGATGCAGCCAAAAGGGAACTTAAAGAGGAGACAGGATATACGGCGGGATCGGTGAGATACCTTACGAAGTTCTATCCAACTGTAGGCTATTCTCAGGAATTGCTCTATCTGTATCTGATGGAGGACCTGACACCGGGGGAGACGGATTTCGATGAAAATGAGGCCATCGACATGGAGGAGTGGAGCATAGGCGACCTTCATGAAATGGTGATCAAGGGTGAGATCGACGATGCCAAGACCATAATTGCCATAGAATACGCCCGCTTGCTGGTGGTATGACAGGCACATAACTTGTTTACATAAGTTATTTTATTATCAACAGATTTCTGTTGATAATTTTTTTCCTTGAGGGTATAATTTTTGATGAAACTATGAAGAAGGAGGAGCAGATCCTTGTTTATCGAAGATTTTGAAAAGTATTTGAGAGAAGAGAAAAAGCTGAGCGACAATACTGTTACCGCATATCTCGGCGACATTGACCATTTTGAGAGATTCGTAAGTTCCAAGGGAGTCCATGACCTGACAGACGTTACAGGCTCTCATATCGTGGCATACATCATGGAACTCAAGAAGACGGATAAGTCAAAACCTACGGTAAACAGGAAGCTCACATCCATCAAGACTTTCTACAGATTCCTCATAAGAAACGGTCATATGACGGAGGATCCCACAACAGAGATCAAGTCTCCCAGGATCGACAAGAAGGAGATACAGTTCCTTACCATAGAGGAGGTGGACAGACTGATGTCTCTTCCGGATGAGACTATCAAAGGCATAAGAGACAAAGCCATACTTGAACTCATGTACGCCACAGGAATCAAGGCGTCGGAGCTGATCGATCTCAACATTGACGATTGCAACCTTCTTATGGGTTTCGTCAAATGTTCCGGTGAACATGTCAAGGCAAGAATAGTCCCCATCGGACGTCCTGCAAAGAGGGCCATCGAAAGGTATCTGGATGAGGCCAGACCCCAGTTCACCAGAGGAAGGAAGGGGGAGAGGCTCTTCGTCAATTACCTGGGCGAGCCCATGACTCGTCAGGGACTCTGGAAGGTCATCAAGGAATACGGTGAAAAGGGAGAGTTCGAAGTAAGTCTTACTCCTCAGATCATAAGGAACAGCTTCGCCGTGCACATGCTTCAGAACGGGGCGGACGTGAAGTCCCTTCAGGAGCTCATGGGCAACGAGGACGTGGCAGCGATCCAGGCCTATGTCCAGGCTACCAAGAGCCGCATCAAGGACGTGTACGACAAAGCTCATCCGAGAGCTTAGAAATCCTGAAAAAAACACTTGCAAAAGGTTTTTTTCTCTGATATATTAAATGAGTTGAAATTACGGGCGGTCCTCTGGGAGCCTACGCGTGAAAGTTTTAGGCGCGGCCATGAACGTCTTTGAGGGAAGGAGGAAATATTAATGGACCTCATTAAATCAATCACAAAAGATTACGAGAGGAATGACATCCCGAGCTTTGGTATCGGCGACACCGTTCGCGTGCATATCAAGATCAAAGAAGGCAATCGTGAGAGAGTTCAGGTTTTCGAAGGATTCGTCCTTAAGAGACAGAACGGCGGAGTTTCCGAGACTTTCACAGTAAGAAAGATCTCCAACGGCGTAGGCGTTGAGAAGACATTCCCGCTTAACTCACCCAAGATCGAAAAGGTGGAAGTTATCAGGAGAGGCGATGTTAGAAGAGCTAAGCTCAACTACATGCGTGAGAGAACCGGTAAAGCCGCCAGGATCAAGAGCAAGGAAACACTTTAAGTCATTTCCGGCCCGCAGCAATCGCTGCGGGCTTTTTCTTTGTCTAAAAGGACTAACACCTTGATATGATTATCTGATATAATATAGTTGGTATAGTATGTTTTGCGCTGAAACAAGGAGAAGACATGCCCGAGTTTAACGAAGGATTAAAAAAAGATTATTTCGGACCTGCCGGGAGAAGCTCTCACCGGGAGGATACTGTCATAGAGATAAATGAAGTGAAAGTAGGAGGCAGCGACCTGGCCATTATCGCGGGCCCCTGCTCGGTGGAATCCCGGGAGCAGATATTGAATATCGCTGACGAGATCAAGGATACAGGAGCCTGCATTTTAAGGGGAGGCGCATTCAAGCCCAGGACCTCACCATATAACTTCCAGGGACTGGGAGAGGAAGGACTGAGGTATCTGTCGGAGGCCGGACGGGCTTCCGGGCTTCCCGTCATAAGTGAGATCACCGGCATCTGTCAGATAGATCTTTTCGGGGACATCGATATCATTCAGGTTGGCGCCAGAAACATGCAGAACTTCGAACTCCTTAAGGAAGTTGGAAGGCTGGGAAAGCCGGTGCTTATCAAGAGAGGCTTCTCCAATACCTTAAGAGAGCTTTTGTTCGCCGCAGATTACGTGATGAATGAAGGAAATCCCAACGTCATCCTCTGTGAGAGGGGGATCAGGACCTTCGAAACATATACGAGGAATACTCTCGATCTCAGTGCAGTTCCCGTGCTCAAAAAACTCACCCACCTTCCTGTGATAGTTGACCCAAGCCACGCTACGGGAAGATCGGAATTCGTGGAACCCATGGCATTGGCTGCTGTGGCTGCGGGAGCTGACGGCATCATGATAGAGGTGCACGATGATCCCGTTCACTCTGTGACGGACGGGCGGCAGGCCATAGATCCTGAAGCCTTCATGAGGCTGGTGTCGAGAGCAAGAGCCGTGAGAGCCGCATTGAAAGAGGAATAGCAGTGAATGTCACATTGGTGACCCCTATTAGGGGAGGAGAGATAACTGCACCTGAGTCTAAATCCCACGCTGTAAGGCTTAGTTTCGCATACGCACTTTCAGGCAAGACGCCGGATCTCATAAAAGGGGAATCCTTCGATGTACAGGCCGGACTGAAATGTGCGGAGGCCGTGAGGACTTGGCTGGAAGGAGGATCGGTCCAAGAGGTCTCTTGCAGAGAGAGCGCCCTGAGTTTCAGGATGCTTCTTCCCATCATGGGTGCCTTGAGAGCTTCGACGGATATCATTACTGAAGGAAGTCTCAGGGGGCGGACTGCGAAGATATTCACGGATCTTCTCCGGGAACACGGAATGGAGATCGGACAGCCTGAAGACGGGCTGTACAGGGTGTCGGGAGCCCTTGCACCGGGAACATACCGGCTTCCCGGGAATGTGTCCTCACAGTTCGTTTCGGGACTTCTGTTCGCGCTTCCTCTTCTTGATGGAGACAGCAGGATAGAGATAGATGGACCCATGGAATCCAAGCCATATATCCGGTTGACCCTGGATGTGCTTGAGAAGTGTGGTATAGAGACAGAAGAAACTGAGAGCGGATACCTCGTGAGGGGCAGACAACAGTATTCGATTCCGGAGGGCCTGGTTCCTGAGGGGGACTGGTCCGGTGCAGCCTTCTGGCTTTTTGCGGGGGCATGCATGGACGGGGGCAGGAAGTTATCCGTCAAGGGTCTGAATACTGACACTCTTCAGGGAGATAGGGCGGCTCTGGACATGCTGGACAAGATGGGAGCCCGGGTCTCTTTAAAAGATGATTGCGTTACCGTATCTTCGGGGAGCCTCAAGAGGATCATGAATGATATGTCTCAGACACCTGATCTGGTCCCGGCGATCGTCCCTGCAGCCATACGGGCGGAGGGAATAACCGTAATGAGAGGGATCAGCCGTCTTAGCCTTAAGGAGAGCGACAGGCCAAAAGCTATTTCAGAAGTTCTTGCCGGCCTGGGAGGAAGAACGGAGAGGGCAGCCAATATGCTGGTCATTCCGAGGCAGCATCTTAAGGGAGGCACGGTGTCATCCTTTGGTGACCACAGGATCGCCATGATGGCGGCCTGCCTGAGAACTGTAACAGAGCGTCAGGTGAAGGTGACTGAAGCCGAGGCTGTGGCCAAGTCCTACCCGGGATTTTTCGGGGACTACGCCAAACTTGGCGGAAAGCTGGAGTTTACTAAATGAAGATACTTGTTATTAACGGACCGAATCTGAATATGCTGGGGATCAGAGAACCTGAGATATACGGGCGCACAACCCTGGCTGAAATAGAGGATATGATGAGGGCCCACGCAGAAGAAGTGGGTGCTGAGCTTGAATTCTATCAGTCCAACCACGAAGGAGATCTGGTGGACAGGATCCAGCAGGCATACGGAAAAGAGGAGGGCATCATCATCAACGGGGGCGCATATTCCCACACCAGCATAGCCATACTTGACGCGCTGAAGGCGGTGGGACTCCCAACAATAGAAGTACACATTTCCGACCTGTCCCAGAGAGAGGAATTCAGGAGAAGATCATACTTGTCGGAATACGCAAAGATCACCATATCCGGCAAGGGTCCTGAAGGCTATATTGAAGCCATGGACCGACTGATCGGAAACGAAGAGAAATGAAAGACGATAAACTGAACAGGCTTAAAGATTTTTTTGAACAAAACACCCGCGTGGCCATAGCATTCTCCGGCGGCGCGGATTCCTGCTATCTTTTGCACATGGCGAGGCGGTTCGGTGCAGATGTGACCGCATACTTCATAAAGTCACAGTTCCAATCAGATATGGAACTGGAGGCGGCTCAGTCTTTTGCCTCATCTGAGGGCGCATATCTTAAAGTTATAGAGACAGATGTATTCAGTGTGGGCACAGTAATAGACAATCCCCCTGACAGATGCTACCAGTGCAAGACCAACATGTTCCTTCTCATGAAGAGGGAAGCTTCAGATGATGGTATCCCGGTGATCCTGGACGGATCAAACGCATCCGACAATGAAGAGAGGCGGCCGGGGATGAGAGCCTTAAGAGAGCAGGGCATCAGGTCGCCTTTAAGGGAGTGCGGCCTGACAAAAGGTGAAGTGCTGGAACTTTCGAGAGAAGAAGGGCTTCCCGGTTGGAATGCGCCTAAGGTGGTATGCCCGGCTGTGAAGTTGCCCTTCGGGGAAAGGCTCAGCGTAGAGAAACTCGAGGAAATAAGATATGAATAGGTTCACAGGAGATATAATAAAAGCGATCAAAAACGGCAGCATCTCCGATGAAGAGGCGGAGATTCTTTTAAAGAAGGAACCCTTCGTCGATCTGGATTTTGCCAAGGTAGACACTCACAGGGCAATGCGGCAGGGTGCGGCAGAGGTGATCTACGGGGCAGGAAAGACTGCTCCTCAGATCCGCGAGATCGCAGAAACATTGGTAAAGAACGGACAGACCCGGGTACTGATAACCAGGCTCGATAATGATAAGGCCCGCGAACTGGAAGGTATGGACGACTTCAGATACTATGACCGGGCCCGCATAGGATTCATAGGGAACATGCCCGAGCCTGACGGCCTTGGGACAGTCCTTGTGATCACTGCAGGTACCAGCGACATACCGGTGGCAGAGGAGGCCGCCATTACCCTTGAAGCCTATGGGAACAAGGTGGACAGACTCTACGATTGCGGAGTTTCCGGTGTCCACAGACTTTTCGGAAACATGGACCGGATCATGACGGCTTCAGTAATAGTCTGCGTAGCAGGTATGGAGGGGGCGCTTCCCAGCGTAGTGGGAGGCCTCACGGACAGACCTGTCATAGCGGTTCCCACAAGCGTAGGATACGGGTCTTCATTTGAGGGTCTGGCCGCGCTTCTTACCATGATGAACTCATGCTCCAGCGGAGTATCGGTGGTAAATATAGATAACGGCTTTGGAGCAGGCTACAATGCATCTGTGATCAACCATATGAAGAGGAAGGAAACGGAATAATGAAGACCCTGTACATCGACTGCTCCATGGGAGCCGCCGGAGATATGCTAACTGCATCCCTTCTGGAACACTTCGGGGATAGGGAAACCATGGTCAATAAGCTTAATGGCCTTGGAATACCTGAGACAGAATTCGTCCTTGAATCTGCTGAAAGCCATGGGATCAAAGCCTCTCAGATGAGAGTCACAGTCAAAGGCTTGGAGGAGGGTGAAGATCATCACCATCATGACCACCACCACGACCACGAGCACGAGCATCACGACCATGAGCATCATCACGTGCACAGGTCTCTCAAGGACATGGAAGAGCTCATCATGTCCCTCAATGCTCCTGAAAAGGTGAAGAGGAACGCCTGCGGCATCTATAAGATCATTGCTGAGGCCGAAGGCAAGGTCCACGGAAGAGAGCCCGGGGAGGTGCACTTCCACGAGGTTGGTGCCATGGATGCTGTGGCGGATGTTATGGCAGTCTGCCTTCTTCTAGACGAACTGAGCCCTCAGATGATCATTTCATCGCCCCTGAACACCGGACACGGCACTGTGAAGTGTGCCCACGGCATACTGCCCGTTCCTGCACCGGCTACCGCCGAGATACTCAAGGGGCTTCCTTCATACAATGATGAGATCGAGGGAGAACTTCTGACTCCTACGGGAGCAGCCCTGATAAAGTTTTTTGCGGATGAATTCGGAAGCATGCCGGTAATGAAGACAGAGTCTGTGGGATACGGCCTGGGGCGCAAAAAATTCGCCAGGCTCAATGCTGTTAGGACCTTCCTGGGTGAGACTGCTCAAAAGGAGGACTCCATAGTGGAGCTTACGGTGAACCTGGATGACATGGATCCTGAAAGGATCGGCTTCGTCTGGGGAAAACTATTGGATCTAGGGGCAGCAGACGTGTTCTCGGTACCCATATACATGAAAAAACAGAGGCCGGCAGTCATGCTCAAGGTCCTGGTCACCGAGGAAAAGAAGGACGATATAGTGCAGGCGCTTTTCAGATACACCACCACCATCGGCATAAGGGAGAACCGGCTGAAACGTTTCGTGCTTAAAAGAGAGATCCGCGAAGTCCCCACCAGATTCGGCGTTGTGAGAAAGAAGATATCCAGGGGATACGGGGTCAAGCGAGAGAAATACGAGTACGAGGATCTGGCTGAGATCGCCCTGAGAGAAGGTCTGACCATCGACGAGGTTTCATCCATGGTAGAGGAGGATGACGATGAAAAATGAAATTCCTGTAATAAAAGGGGAGAAAGTGTACCTGAGACCAACTGAGGCGGATGATCTTGCAAAGTTCGCAGAATGGGAGGTACAGCCTCATGTCACTTCCTTCTTCACCATGAATGACGGCCGTACTCTGGAAGAGATCAGAAGCGAGGTAGAGGGCAGGGCGGATGACCCTGCATCCGTCGATTTCACTGTGTGTTCTCTTGAAGATGACAGGATCCTTGGAAGAGTATACATCTCTGCCATAAATGACCACTATGACTCCATGGATGTCACAAGGATATACATAGGAGAGATGTCCGACAGGGGAAAGGGCTACGGAGAGGATGCTCTGAGCTGCGCCCTGGACTTCGGTTTCAATATCCTGGGATCGGAGAGGATCACCCTGGACTATGTGAACTGGAACACGGCAGCCCATTCCCTCTACCTGAAGCTGGGCTTCAAGGATGAGGGCAGGATGAGACACGCCGGCAAGAAAAACGGCGAATATGTGGATCTCAATCTGATGTCCATACTAAGAGAAGAATACTTCAAAAACAATATGTGAAACTAATGAAAAAATCACTTGCAAAGCATATTTTGTCTGTGCTATAATGGCATGCGTTGAGCGTAACAAGGAATATTACGAGATCGCAGCCGAAAGGCTTGAAATACAGAAAAGGAGGTGCACGGCATGTCGAGAAAATGTGAAGTCTGTGGTAAGGGACAGGTATCCGGAAACATGGTATCTCACTCAATGAGACACACAAGAAGAAAGTGGAACGCTAACATTCAGAAAGTCAAGATCGTTGATGAGAACGGTGTTGTCAGAAGAGCTAACGTATGCACTAGATGCTTAAGATCCGGATTAGTAAACCGTGCTCTCTAATCCTTAAGGATGGAACGGACGCAGCAGACCCTATGGATGCTGCGTTTTTTGTTGTTTTTGCGGCTTTCTAAAGGTTGACATAACAAGATAATGTGGTAAAATGTATGTGGGGAGACGGTAATGGCACAGTTATATTACAGATATTCCACAATGAATGCAGGCAAGTCAATAGACCTTATCAAGGTCGCCTATAACTATGAGGAAAGAGGGCAGAACGTCATGTGCCTCATTCCTGCAGTAGACGACAGATATGGTGTTGGTGTAATCACGTCCAGGATCGGCGTCCAGAGAGAGGCCACAGCTGTGGGCGATGATACCAATATACTTGAACTGTTCATGAAGGAGAACGAGAGACAGCATATCGACTGCGTCCTGGTGGACGAGTGTCAGTTCCTGAAGAAGCATCATGTTCAGGAGCTGGTTGAGATCGTCGATTCATGCAATACTCCTGTAATATGCTACGGCCTTAAGAACGACTTTAGGAATGAACTTTTTGAGGGTTCCTACTACATGCTCGTTTATGCGGACAAGATCGAAGAGATCAAGACCATCTGCTGGTGCGGCAGGAAGGCTACCATGGTAGCAAGAGTCGTGGACGGCAAGATAGTCAAGTCCGGAGATCAGATCGTTGTCGGAGGCAACGACCTGTACGTGTCTCTTTGCAGGAAACACTATAATGACGGCAGGTTGGGACCATCTAAATAAGAGAGGTGCCCTAATGCTCATAGCGAAGAACTTTAAGCGATCTTTGGTGATAGCACTCATAACAGTGCTTTTTGTCGTATTCTCGGCACCTATAGACGCTTTTGGATCCACCACAGCAACAGGAACGATAACCTATGGAAGCGGAGCCTATGTCAGACAGAGTCCGACAGTGAACAGCTCCGCTTTGATATGCTTAAGTCACGGAACTACTGTTGCGGTCAACTACAAGACCCAGGGAACGGACAATAGCTACACATGGTATAACATAACTTACTCCTCGACCACAGGTTTTGTAAGAAGCGATCTGATGTCAGTGTCAGGGAATGTGCCTACCGGAGACCCGGGATCCGGATCCGGGTCAGGGTCAGGTTCCACCGTTACAGAGATGACGCCTCAGGTATGGCAGGTCACATACCCCGGCGGAGCCAACGTGCGCAAGGAACCCACGACCGGTTCTACAGCGCTGACCTATCTTTACACCGGAACCAAAATCACCGTGAATGGCAAGTGCGCTTCTACAAATTCATCCGACAAGCTTACCTGGTACAGGATGTACTACACCGATTCCAGCGGAACTAAGATCAACGGGTACATGAGAGAGGATACCATCACATCCTGCGCAGGACCCGGTCAACCGGGAGAAGAGGATGCGGAATACGTGGCATCCCTCAAAGAGAAGGGATTCCCGGACACATATATTCCTTACCTTGTGCAATTGCATAAGCTTCATCCCGCATGGGTATTCACAGCCACTGACACAGGACTGAACTGGTCCGATGTTCTGGCTAAGGAGAATAAGAGCGGAGTCAGCGTTATCAGCTATGTTTTCCCCGACTACTATTTCTCTCACGCCAGCGACTGCTATATTAACGGTCATTTCAAAAGCTGGGATTCCGGGGGATGGTATCAGGCTTCAAATGAGGTCATCGCATACTATCTGGATCCCAGAAACTTCCTTACAGAGACCGGAGTGTTCCAGTTTATGACTCACACCTTCGATGCCTCTACTCAGAACATCGCAGGCCTGAACGCCATGGTGGCAGGGACCTTCCTTACCGGACCCTGCGACGGAAGCACATATGTCGACGTCATATACAATGCGGGTAAGAACAATCTGGTCAATCCCTATGTCATAGCTTCCATAATCCTTACTGAACAAGGTAAAAACGGAACAGGAGGATGCATCTCAGGCACAGTCAAGGGATATGAAGGATACTATAACTTTTTCAACATCGGTGCCTACAAGACATCTACCATGACTGCAGTGGAGAGAGGATGCTGGTACGCCAAAACCCAGGGATGGGACACAAGAACCAAATCCATAAACGGAGGAGCTAAGTTCTACTATGACGAGTACGTGAAGCCCGGTCAGTATACTCTGTATCTAAAGAAGTGGAACGTGATGAACGGGCTTGGAGCAGTTGCCACCCACCAGTACATGTCAAACGTAATGGGCGCGGAACTTGAAGCATCAAATCTTGCCAAGGCTTATTCGAATGTGGCCGATACTCCTATAAACTTCCTTATCCCCATCTATAAGGATATGCCTGAGAATACAGTTCTTCCTGCAGAGAAGTGCGTTAACAGCGGACACACCTGGGACAGCTTCGAGATCGTGGTGGAGCCCACCTGCACACAGCAGGGGGTGAGAGTGTTCACATGCTCTGTCTGCGGTCTCAAAAAGAGAGAGACCATGAGTGGGTCAGGTCATACATGGGGCGACTGGAGCCATGTAGACGGAACAGAGACCCATGTCCATTCCTGCACTGCCTGCGGCAAGACAGAAACTCAGAAATGTGAGTTCGTCTATGATGAGCGTGAACTTTTCAACAGGCCTTCTGTGATAGACCGCAAATGCTCCGTGTGCGGAGATGTGGAAGGCAGTTACTCTGTAGACAGGATCTACGGCAACTCAAGATATGACACGGCCGTTCAGGTAGCTGAAAAGTATAAGTCCATCGCAGGTGTCAGCCAGTTTGATAAGGTGATCATCGCCTACGGAGATAACTTCGCTGACGCGCTTTCAGGAAGCAGCCTGTCCATAGCAAATGGGGCACCGGTGCTTCTGGTAAACGGTAAAGCTGTGACGCAACAGACCGTGAGAGACTATATCAGAGACAATGTGGTCTCAGGCGGGCAGATTTATATCCTGGGAGGAACCGGTGTAATAAGCGACAGCTTCGTCAGCACTTTGGCGGACAAGAAGTATAATATCACCAGACTTTCCGGAAAAGACCGTTACATGACTAACCTTGAGGTCCTTAATAACCTCGAGATCGGAAATGAAATTCTGGTCTGCAGCGGAGAGTCCTTCCCCGATGCTGTGACCGCGTCCCAGACTGGCAAGCCTGTCATGCTGGTAGGCAAGCACCTGACGGATGCCCAAAAAGAGTTCCTGGCAAGCGTTCCCGGGAAGAACCTGTGCATCATTGGCGGAACAGGTGTGGTAAGCTCAGACTTGGAAAATGAACTGAGAGTCTATAGCTCCAATGTTTCCAGGATCTACGGTTCCAACAGAGGCCGCACGGCCAATGCGGTGGCTAATTACTTCTTCGGGTCAAGCGCCACAAGCGTGGTCATGGCCAGCGGAGAGAGCTTCGCAGACAGCATCTGCGCAGGCATCATCGCAAACAAGACCTCATCGCCCATACTGTTTGCCGGCGAGAATGGATCATACTATACTGCTGCAGCTGAATACATGTCGGGAAGACACATAAGCTCAGTTTACGCCATAGGCGGTAAGACCATAGTGACACCGGCCTTTGCAGGAACCGCAATGTATCAGTCACAGTAGAGATCAAACAACAAAAAAAACCAACCCCGCGTCTAACGCGGGGTTTTCCACATGGGGGCATAGCCCCTGCTCCTCGCTGACGCGTTCAACGCGTAAACGCATCTGCCAACTGCGTTTTTGCTACTTATCTTTTTTGTACGGGGAAGAAGCAGC
>ONAY01000049.1 GCA_900315895.1 uncultured Eubacteriales bacterium | reverse complement strand
TTCCAGAAGATCCAGATTGGAAAGTGCCTTCATGAAGGTCTCCTGCAGTAGATCCTCGGCATCACTGACATTTCCGCATATCATACAGCAGTATTTCAATAGTTCTGTCCGATACTTGGTATATAGATCTGCGATCATGGCACCCTCCTTTCCTTCGGCTTTCACTCTTATAACGTTTGAGAACGGCAAAGTGTTTTTAGTATAGCACTTTTTTTCGACATCTCGGAAGATAACAAACTGAGAGATTTTTCATTTTCATATGTAAAATATTATGCAAATCAATAATAATCAGAGATTACTCGCCCAAAGGAAGAACAGTTCTTGTGGTTTGTAATTATAGTGGAAGCGTAAAAACGCGAAGCTCACACGAAGTGTGATTCCTGGGTTTGGGATGTGTTCCCAACGAGCCGGTGCAGAAATTGGCGCAGGTCCGGATTCGGACACTGCTCGCAAAGTAGTGAACCATCCATCCGGACACGTTCGCCAATTTGCAAAACCTGTATGTGCAGGCCCTGCTTGCCAAGTACCAAATCATACAGGTATAGGGTTCCCCTGAGTGAACTGATGGAACAGGAAATGGCATGATCCGAAGACCATGCCATTCCTGGAAACCATAAAACTTTCTTACGAGGGTTGCCGCTGCGGTCGCTCTTTTTTACGTTTTTGGTCGCCTGCCACGGAAAGATCCGGGCAGGATCTTTTGCGCAGGGTCAGTACCCTACCGCCAGTCCGAACAGCAGCAGCGCCGAGGTCAGGATCAGATTCATCAGCTGAAACTTCCAGGAGTACCTGGCCCATTTACCGTAGCTCACATCCGCCAGACCCAGAGAGATCAGAAGCGCCGCGTTGGTCGGATAGAACACGTTGCTGAAACCGTCTCCGAAGGCGAATGCCACGATGCAGAGCTGCATGCTCAGGCCGAAGATCTGCGACATGGGGGCGATCAGCGGTATCAACAGGAACGCCTTGGCTGAACCTGATGGAATAAAGAAATTCATGATAAGGCATATCAGATAAATGAACAGTATGAGTCCTGCCTTGGGCATGGAGGAAGCCGTTTCCACCGCATAATTGAGTATGGTATCCAGGATGTGAGACTCCACCATGGTGTACTTGATGGAGGATGCCATGAGTATCATGATAATGGAGGGCGATATGGTGATGATGCCCTGAAGGAAGGCATGGCCCATGTTTTTGAGCCCCATGCCGGAACTTAGGGTGGAGGCTATTCCCGCCGCAAGAAACATTACAGACACGATTATCATGGTGTAATCCCGAAGTGCCGGAATGAAGCCGGAGAGAAGGACGATCACGATACCTGTCCCAAGGATCACAGCAAAGAGCAAAAGTCCCCTGTCCATCTTTGGATCCGTCACGTGGGTCTCGGCCACCTCGGTCTGATTGGTCCCTGCGGGCAGATTTTTTGCGTGGGAGCGGACGAACCAGAGAAGCAGCAGATATATCAATACGAAGGACAGGGCTCTGAGCCATATACCGCTGAACATGGGAAGCCCCGCCAGGGACTGTGCCACCCCTATGGTGAAGGGATTGGCCACTCCAGCAGCGAATCCGCAGCCTGCCGCAAGAAGGGACATCCCCACTCCCGTCACCGCGTCCCAACCAAGACCGATGGCAAGGGACACCACGATGGGTACCAGGGGCACCACCTCCTCAAAAGATCCTACCAGAGACCCCATGGCCATGAAGAAGAGTATCAATACGGCCATCAGCTGGTATCTGACATGGCCGAAGCGGTGGACCAGCTTGTCCAGCATGTAGTGCATGAGGCCAGAAACCATGAGGGCATTGAAGGCTCCACCGATCACCAGAAGGAAGATGAGTACTGCGATCAGCGCTCCCGATCCTTCAGCGCCCAGCACCAGGAAGGGGCTCAAAAGCCACTTCCAGAAAGGCAGGCCTCCTTCCACCCGGTGATAGCCTCCCTGGGTATCTATGATGGTATTTCCCGAATCATCTAGGATTCTGTCGTACTCACCTCCGGGGATAAGGAAGGTAAGAAGATAGGTCAGAATCATGAGCGCCAAGATGACCGCGATGGCCACCACGAAGCTTTTGGCGCTGATGTTGAGGCCCTTGTTTTCCTTGTTCATGCTACACCTCCCGCATCATAAACTTGTAGTAGTCAACTGCTTTGGTCAGGGTATTCAGGTCCAGGCACTCATCGATGCCGTGTATGGAGTCCAGCTGCTCATCGCTGACCCTGAAAGGCAGGAATCTGATGCACTGGCTGCATACCCGGTCAAAATACCTGGCGTCCGAAGCCCCAGTCATGATATAGGGTACGGGGTCCACCCCCGGGAATATCTCTTTGACCGCCCGCTCAACAAGCTTAAAGGCGGGACCATCGAAGTCCGCGATCCCGGACTGGAATCCCGGGTCCAGGACTTCCATCTCAATATCATAGCGCTTGGCTATCCTCTCGATGGCCTTGAAGGATGCCTCCCTTCCCTGATGGTGGGAGAATCTCATGTTTCCCACTACCCAGGCTTCCTGAGGGATCACATTGGTGCCGCCGGAACCTTGAGCCATGGTGAATGCCACGGTGGTTCTGAGCATGGCCCCAGCCGTAGCTGACATGGCGGGAATGACTTTTTTGAGTATGGGTGCGAAGCGCTCCGGAGCCTTCATGAAGGGCTCGAACTTGCCCATGTAGGGGGCGAATCTTTTGAAAAGCTCGCAGACCGTGGGAGAGAGTTCCGACTGAAAAACGCTGCTCCTCTCCACAGCCGTCATGAACCTTCCCAGGCGGACCAGAGGAGTGTTCTTCGGAGGCGCAGAAGCGTGTCCGCCCTTGGAACGGGCGATGAACTTCAGGTCCGCGCAGCCTTTTTCGCCCACGCCGATCATAGCAAAGGTCCCGTCCGCTCCGCCGATTGGATTGTAGAGGATCATGCCTCCCTCATCAAAGCACATATCGAACCTGATCCCCTTCTCAAGGAACCACTGCGATATCTCATCTGCGCCCTTTCCCGTGGTCTCTTCGGTGCTGGCGGAGGAGAACCATATGTCTCTGGATGGTGCAAAACCTTCAGTCGCCAGTTCGTCGGCAGCCTGGAACATGGCCCATAGTCCACCCTTGTCATCCAGGGTGCCCCTGCCCCATATTTTCTCGCCGTCTATATCTCCCGAGAACGGCTCATGGGTCCACTTCCCGGAAGCTTCCACCACGTCGTGATGGTTCATAAAGATCACAGGATCTCTGTTACTATCCTTCCCCTTCCAGTGAAGCACCAGACCGTCAGGAAACATCTTTACCTCACAAGAAGCGAATATGTTTGGGAACCATTCCTCCAACATGTCTCTGAATTCGATGAACTTAGGATCCGTGGGATCACACCCTGTGGATACAGTCTCCTTTTGGATCATCTTAGCCAGGGTATCCTCATATTTAGTAGTTCTGTCATCCATGATCGTATCCTCCTGATTCCAATGTATTGATTTTAAGGCGAACTGTCAATTACAAAAAATAGTAAAGAGCCGCGGGCTTTGCGCTCCGCGGCTCTTCAAGAGTGTGATGACTTATATCTTAGTTACTGATCTTTTATCTTTTCTTGATGAGTCTTCTGACTCCGAGGATTCCCATGGCTGCAAGTGCCATGATCAGCATTCCGATCCAAAGTCCCAGATTCATCTCGTCTCCGGTCTTGACCACCTTGTGAGTGTTGGTGATCTTGAATCCGTCGATCTTGGTGGTGTAGCCTTCTACCTTCACCTCACCTATGGTGTAGACGATCTCTTCTCCGTCCTTCACCTTGGGAAGATCTGTGAAGGTGAACTTCCAGTTGCTTGCTGCTGTTACTGTCTGTTCGTCTACCTTCTCACCGTCAGCATAGAGCTCTACTACGATGCTCTTGGGTCTGATCTTGTCGGCGTCGTTTTCGTCATCCCAGATCTTCTCTCCGGAGATCTCGATGAGTTCAGGAGGATCCTGGACTGTCAGGATTCCTGTCTCTGCATTGTAGTCTGCGTCTACATCAGCTTCAAGCTGATAGTACCACATCCATACCTTGCCGCCCGGTGCATTCTCATCGTCCACAAGGGCCACATTGGTGAAGACCTTCTCCACCTCTATGGTGTATAACGTTCCCGGATTCTGATATCCGCTCGGTGCTGCGGTCTCCTGAAGCTTGTATGTGCCTTCGGTCTCGAAGAGGATCCTTGCTTCACCGTTTTCGTTGGTGTAGATCTTTGACTCGTTTCCGTTCGGATCTGTCAGTGTGAACTCTGCTCCCTCAAGTCCTGTGAAGGTGTCTCCGCCGGATTCAGATCTCATTAACGGACTTACATTCTCTTCGGGCTCATCGGGTTCGATCGGGTCTTC
>ONAY01000028.1 GCA_900315895.1 uncultured Eubacteriales bacterium | reverse complement strand
TTTTGCTTTGATCTAAAGACGCTTAAGCGCACCGGCATAGCCGGTGGTTTCTTGTTCCTCGGACTACCGTCCTCGGAACCTCCACTAAAGTGTACAATCAAAAAGGCGCCCCTCAGCGAGGGGCGCCGTCCGGCCTTGTCATTTCCACATAATGTTATGTTTTATCATATCCATCACCACTTCGGAGTTCATCACTCCATTCACATCGTCGGTCACATAGAACAGCGTTTCATTCAAAACATAGCCGTTCCGCCAGTATAGCATGAACTTCTCGAAGTTATCCTGAGCGTATCGTGGGTCGCTCAGCATACCCAGATACTCCAGGATCACCTCCGTCCCGTCAGGCCGCCGGATCACGAAGTCGGGGCAGCGGGTGACCTTGCGACCGTTTTCGTCAAGCAAGGTGATGACCTCCTCGTAGCGGAAGGGGACATTCAGATATACCAACATATTATATATTATCATTTCCCCCTTCGACCTGACCCATGTGCCGTCACAAGAAACAAATGCTCTGCTTCGGTCGATGGGACGGCTGCTGTGCCGGTACGGCGACTTCTTCCAATCTGCATCGGACATGAAGCAAGGATTCTTGTTGACCAGGCCAGTGCTGTCCACGTAGGCAGGCTTCAGCTGCGCATCAATGGACTGCGGGTCGAAGGGCCGGAATCCCGCCCTTGCGATCCTTAGCATCTTCTCGATCACCGGTTTGTCCTGAAGCAGGGTCTTGTAAAGGGTCTTGTTATATGCCCTAGCTTTGAAATCGATGACCGCTTCTGACCTCTCTCCACCAATGTACTTGTAACTCCGTTTACCGTTAACAATAGTGATCAAATCATAATACTCATACTCGGAGGAACCTCTTTTCCTAAGGTTTCCTTTTGGAGGACTTAGGGGCAATACCGTCTCCAGTCCCTTGATCATATAATTGATGGTACCCAGGAGCTCTTCCAGTATCTTAACTATATCCACGAACATGACTCTCCCTTTCTCAGCAGTTCCAGATATTAAGATTCGATGTTTATGTTACCACCTTGCCCCATAAGTGTTCAATATGCCGAAATCGTATACAATTTAAGGTTCTTATCCTTATCACGTTCTGAGTGGTCTGCCTCTGTTTGTTAATTATTCGACGGCTTATGCGCAAAACACCTCTTTTTGCCCATCGTCGACGAGCAAAACACTCAATTTCCACTCAAATGCTCACGAATTGCATCTCATTCGCAAACAATCACCCCAAAGAGGTGTGGCACCCCCCCGCCGGGGGGGTGCCTTCCATCCAAAAAAACGAAAGCCCCTTCAGCCGCAGGCTGAAGGGGCTCCTTATTCATATTACTCCCACACGTATCTGACTATTGGGTGCCTTGCGGCCTCCACCTCATCGGGTCTGCCGATGACAGTGTCATGAGGCGCACCGTGGAGATAGTCCGGATCTGTGTGTGCCATGTCGTAGATCTCGTGGAGCACGTCGATGCACTGGTCCAGCACTTCCTTTGGCTCTGTCTCGGTGGGCTCCACCATGAGAGCCTCGTGGACGATCAGGGGGAAGTACATTGTAGGCGGATGGATGCCGTAATCCAGCATTCCCTTTGCCACGTCCAGAGCGTTCACTCCGGTCTCCTTTACAAGAGGTGCCAGGTCCATTACGAACTCGTGCATGCAAGTGGTGTCGTAAGCCATCTTGAAGTCGTCAGAAAGCTTCACTCTCATGTAGTTTGCGTTCAGAACGGCATTAGACGATGCTTCGGGGATGCCTTCCCTGCCCATCATAAGGATGTAGGTCAGCGCCCTTACCACCACCAGGAAGTTGCCGTTGAAGGCTTTGACCGATCCCATGGATTGAGGTGCCTTGACCATCTCAAAGCCTTTGCCGTCCGCAGTCTCCTCTATGCAGAGGCCGGGGAGATACTTGGCCAGGAATTTTTTGCAGCCCACAGGGCCTGCGCCGGGACCTCCGCCACCGTGAGGGGTGGAGAATGTTTTGTGCAGGTTGGAGTGGATGCAGTCGAATCCCATGTCGCCGGGGCGGACGATGCCCATTACTGCGTTCAGGTTGGCTCCGTCATAGTAGCAGAGGCCGCCTGCCTCGTGGACGATCTTGGTGATGTCCAGAATGTTTTTGTCGAACAGTCCCACGGTGTTGGGGTTGGTCAGCATCAGGCCGGCGGTGTCCGGTCCCACTGCAGCACGAAGGGCGTCCAGGTCTACGCATCCGTCGGGTCCCGACGGGATGCTCACCACCTGGTAGCCGCACATGGCGGCTGAAGCCGGGTTGGTACCGTGGGCGGAGTCAGGAACGATGATCTTGGTCCTGGCCTCATCGCCTCTTTCGGTGTGGTAGGCCTTGATCAGAAGAAGTCCGGTGAACTCTCCGTGAGCTCCTGCGGAGGGCTGCATGGTGAATGCATCCATTCCGGTGATCTCGCAGAGGGCGTCTTCCGCCATCTTCATTACCTTGAGGGCACCCTTCACTGTGGAAGGATCCTGAAGGGGATGGATGCGGTTGAAACCGCGGAGAGCCGCCGCTTCCTCGTTGACCTTGGGGTTATACTTCATTGTGCAGGAACCCAGGGGGTAGAAACCGTCGTTCACTCCGTGGGTGCGTCCCGCAAGTTTTGTGTAATGTCTGGATATCTCGTTTTCCGAAAGCTCCGGAAGGTGCGGTGCCTGGGTGCGCCTGAACTTTTCGGGTACCTCTACCTTCGGCACGTCGCACTGGGGAAGCAGGGAAAGATGTCTTCCTTTCGAACCGATCTCAAATATCAATTCCATCTTATGCCTCCTTTCCCTTCATAAGGCTTTGGACTGTGTCCGCCACCTCTTCCATAGCGCTTCTGGAGTTCACCTCTGTGGCACACCAGAGAATGGTGTCGCCATCCAGTGGCAGTCCCCCGAGTATGCCCTTTTCGTCCAGAGCTGCCATGAGGGCTTCCGCTCCCATGGGGCAGTCGGTGACGAATTCGTTGAAGAACTCTCCCTTGCAGTTTTTCTGGGTCAGTCCGGCCTTCACCAGCTCATCTCTTAAGAAATGTGCCTTGGCCATGGTCTGCTCCGCCACTTCCTTCATTCCGTCCGGGCCCATGGCAGCCATGTATACGGAGGCTGTCAGAGCGCAGAGGTCCTGGTTGGAGCAGATGTTGGAACTGGCCTTTTCACGGCGGATGTGCTGCTCTCTGGCCTGAAGGGTCAGTACGTAAGCGCGGTTTCCGTCGTGATCCTTGGTCTCGCCAACGATCCTGCCGGGAAGTTTTCTCATCATATCAGTTGTGGTAGCCATGATGCCCACGTAGGGTCCGCCGAAGGCTATGGGCATGCCCAGAGGCTGTCCGTCGCCTACAGCTATGTCCGCTCCCAGTTCTCTGGGTGTCTTGATCACAGCCTGAGCTATAGGGTCAATTCCCAGCACCAGCTTGGCGCCTTGAGCGTGGACGATCTCGGCCATAGCCTCCACGTCCTCCAGGTTACCGTAGTAGTTGGGGCTTTCCACGTAGAAGCATGCGGCCTCGGGATCCTCTTCAAGAAGCTTCTTGAGATCCTCCATATCGGTTAGGCCATCCGCCTCTCCAACCGTCACCAGCTTGGTGTTGGATCCGAAGCAGTAGGTCCCCATTACTTCCAGGACCTTGGGGTCGGTGGTGGCTGAAACGTAAGCTGTCTTGTGTTTCCTGTCGCGGCACATGGGTATGGATTCCGCGGCGGCCGTAGCTCCGTCATAGTGAGAAGCGTTGGCCACGTCCATGCCTGTCAGTTCGCAGACCATGGTCTGGAACTCGAAGATGGACTGTAGGATGCCCTGGCTGATCTCAGCCTGGTAGGGCGTGTAAGCGGTGAGGAACTCCTCCTTGGATGTGACGCTCTTTACGATTGCCGGGATATAGTGGTCGTAGCTTCCGGCACCCCGGAAGATCTCACGATACACCTTGTTCTCAGCCGCCAGGTCTTCCATGACCTTCAAGGCTTCCATCTCGCTTAGACCGGAAGGCAGGTCCAGAGGTTTTTTGAGCCTGACCTCCTCCGGTATTACGGAAAACATGTCATCAAAGCTTTTGTATCCCGCTTCTCTGAGCATCTGTTCCCGCTCTTCCTTGGTATTGGGTACAAAAGAACCCATGATCATCCTCCTGCTATCAAGCTTTTTCTTCCTCTACGAATGCGTTGTATTCGTCCTCTGTCAAAAGATCCTCGTGATATGTTATGTCGCCTACCTTGACGAACCATGCATCATAGGGTGCATCGTTGATCATCTCGGGTGCGTCCAGCAGTTCCTCGTTGATCTCAAGGATGGTGCCGGATACGGGGGACATGATGTCAGAAACTGCCTTGACCGACTCCACGTCAGCAAAAGCCTCGCCTGCTGTGATCTGATCTCCCGCCTCGGGAAGGTTTACGAATACCAGCTGTCCCAGCTCTTCCTGAGCAAAATCAGTGATTCCGATGGTTACTGTCTTGTCATCTCCTTCGAGAAGCCATTCATGTGTCTTTGAGAAAAATAAAGCCATTTTTAATTCCTCCAATCAAAACATTATGTTACCGGGCTCTCGGCCCGTTTTAACCAAAACTTACGGGTCCGTGCCCGTCATTACCTCTTGTAGAACTGAGACTTAACGATCTCGCACTCCACTCTTCTGCCTCTTACGTCCACTTCCACCTTGGTGCCGATCTCTCTGTGGTCAGCATCCACCAGTGCGTTGGCATAGGCTCCATTCAGGAACGGGCAGAAGGTTCCGGATGTGGTAATACCGATCTTTTCGCCGTTGAGATACACATCCTGATGCTCTCTTACGATGCCTCTTCCCGTGACCTTCAGACCCACCTTGCGGCGCTTGGGTGTTCCCATAGCCTCCAGGGCAGCGCGTCCGATGAAGTCTTCCTTATCCATCTTGACGAAGATGCCGAGACCTGCCTCCTTGGGAGAAATGGTATCGTCCATCTCGTGGCCGTAGAGCGGCATGCCTGCTTCCAGTCTCAGGGTATCTCTCGCGCCCAGTCCGCAGGGCATGATGCCCTCTTCAGCTCCGGCTTCCATGAGAGCTTCCCAGATCACCGGTGCCTTGTCCCAGGGCATGTAGATCTCCACTCCATCCTCTCCGGTGTAACCGGTGGTAGATATCATGGCCTCTGTGCCGCAGATGGGAACGTCGAAGGTGCAAGCATAGTATTCAGCAGGAATGTCCTCAGGTCTCACCAGCTTAAGCAAAACTTCCTTGGCCAGAGGTCCCTGAAGGGCGATCTGTCCAATGGTAGCGGAGATGTCGGTTATCTCCACGTCGCCGGTCTTGTGGTTAAGGATCCAGTTGAAGTCCTTGTCCTTGTTGGCGGCGTTGACTACCAGAAGGTATTCGCACTCATTCTTCCTGTAGGCGATGAGGTCGTCCACTACTCCGCCTTCCTCGTTGCACATGGGGCTGTATCTGGCCTGACCATCGTGCATACCGTTGAAGTCATTGGTAAGGAGGAGATTCAGGTTCTTGAGAGCATCCGGTCCCTTGACCACGATCTCTCCCATGTGGGAAACGTCGAACATTCCCACCTTGGTCCTCACGTTCATGTGTTCATCGATGACGCCCTTGTACTGCACCGGCATGCACCATCCCGCAAAGGGTACCATCTTGCCGCCGTACTTGACATGAGTGTCATAAAGTGATGTTTTTTTGAGTTCTTCTGTCATATGATCCTCCTTCTCAAAAAATATAACTTATGTAATGGTTCAGCAGGTCATTTTCTCTTCTTTTCTTCTTTTTCCCTGGCCCGCTTGTCATTTATTATCTGCATGTGTTCGGCTGTGATCAGTTCCACGCCGTTTTCCTTTGCCCAGTCCACGCAGCCCTTGAGCACCAGAGGCAGAAATACTCTGGGCACGTTCAGCACCATCTTAAGAGCGTCATCCGTGAACTTGACTTTATCGTCCGCACGATCCGCTGCGTATCTCACCGATTCCAGACTTGCTTCCCTGATGGGGAGAAGCTCTGCCCTCATGCGGCGTCCCTTGTGGTACCAGAAGTTTTTGCTGTCCCTGTATCCGTAGTCCACCGGAAGTCTGGGGAAGTCCCCGGCCTTCACACCGTTTATAATGGCGTCTGCGTATCTCTTCTTCATGAGGATGCGGTCCACCCTGAGTATGAAGTGTGCCCCGAACTTGCTGGTTATACCGTTAAAGTCGTGATAGGGCGGCTCATAACCGTTGAGTTCTCCCGCCTTGTCACGGTCTGCTCCGTCCAGTTCTCTCATCCAGGTGCACTCTATGACCTGTACGGCATCGGTAAGCACCATGGGTCTTATATCTGTGGGATCCTCCTCCTGGATCTGGCTCTTCTCCATGGGAAGGCTGAAGCCCGGCATCTTGTCAGCCGGTGTATCTCCCGGCCAGCTCAGCTTCACCAGTTCCTTGAAGTACCTGGGATCGTCCGGCAGGAAGTTTATGGCGCACTTTCCCGTCTCCAGTATGTGCTGTGCAGTGTTGGAAGAGTTCCTGCACTGAAGAAGCATTGCGTAGTAGTCCTTTCCGGCCACGTAATAGGGCTGGATCAGAGAGTATGGCCCCACCGATGTGGATCCATCCTCACAGAGGGTGGATATGGCCACCGTCGGCATTGGGAAAAACAACGACGTCTGGTAAAAGTTATCAACTATCCTTAGATTTTCAAAACTGCTCATTTGTCCTCCGTCTCTTTAAGCAGATGTTCTTAGCTTTATTATTCGGGGATCTCTGACAGATCCTTGAGATTGTCCACTATGGCTGCCATATCGTACCTGCGGCCCATCTGGTCGCAGTTCTGGTACAGCGACTGGGAGGCAAAGTTTCCTTCCACCACGATCCAGCCCTTGTCGGTGTGGGCCAGATCCCAGCCCACGTAGCGGACTCTGGGTGTTATGGGCGCAAGCTTGCGGCCCAGCTCCAGGGCCTGTTCCCAATCCGGCACCTGGAAGCCGGGGATCACCGTTCCCGTATCCGGATGGATGTAGTACACATCTCCCGTCTCAGTGGCACCGTTGGTCCTGACGATCCCGGTCTTTTCGTCCACCTGGACGAACATTCCGCCGGATCCGCCGTTATCCACGAAGCTGCCGTTTCTGCCGATCTTCATCCAGGGGAACTTGTAGATCACCTCTCCGTCATCGTTGAGAAGTGTCATGAGCCTTAAGGTGTTCACCGAAGTGGGGTTCAGGGAAGCCATGTCCGCGCTCTGGTGGATCAGCTCCTCCAGCACCAGCCCGCCCTTGTCCAGGGTCTTGAGCTCCGCCATGAGATGGGCGAAGAGGGAATCCATGGACGGATAGTCCGATGTGTCCACCTTCTCCACGGTGCGGCCCATGGCGCCGTACTCGCCTTTTTTGACGAATACCGGATTGTCCTTTACGAAATCGTCGAAGACCGGTCTGTCCTCTTCAGATGCGATCCTCACCAACCTGCGGCCATAGAACTGCCCGTATTTCTCGTAGGTCTTCCACTTGTTGTTGAAGAGGTCCAGGTAAGCGTAGTCGTTAAGTTTGTGGAGGTTTGCCACCGTAAGCTTATCGGTCAGGAATGAATCCTTCTTTCTGGGTGAGCAATCTCTGAACCTGAACATATAGTATTCGTAGGGGAGTATACCGTAGCTGAACATGTGGAAGATGATCTCGCGTCTGGCTTTCTTCACAGCCTTGGGATCATCCAGCCAGGCCTCGTTCCCCTTGTAATTTCTGATGGCATCGTCGATCTTCTGAGAATAGTAATCGATCTTCTGTCTGCCCTTTATTATGAACCAGTCAGTGAGCAGCGCCTTGGTGAGAGGCGTCTTCTCCATGGCCCTGTAAAACTTCTCTTGTCTCTTAGTCAAAAAATCCATATTTTACTCCGGAACCGTCTTCATTCTTCAGCCTGCCCAAGGACACGTTCGATGAAGTCGGCAGTCATCTGGTAATACTTTTCGGGATCGCTGTTCAGGCTCTCCACGTGCTCCGCTCCCTCGAAGAGGTGGAGCTCCTTATATCCTCTGTAGGCCTCATACATCATCTCTGATTCGTGATAGGGTATGAAGCTGTCCGCCGTGCCGTGGCAGAAGCAGATGGGCACTTTGCCCTCCTTCAGAGTCTTGATGGGCTGGACCTCGCCGAAGAAATATCCGTAGAAGATCCTGGATCCCAGGCTTCCCAGCTTCACCATCCATTTGGGCAGGTGGAGCACCTTGTGTATCTGGATATCCAGCACGTCCTCCAGCTTAGCGAAGCCGCAGTCGCAGATCATGAAGCTTATGTCCGGCATATACTTGAGGGCCATGATCTGGAAGGACGCGCCCATGGACTCCCCGTGGAGTCCCAGCACGATGTCACGGCCGTATCTTTTGCGGGTGTCCAGGATGAGATCGATCAGATCTCTGGATTCTTTAAGGCCGAGAGTGATGGCCTGTTCCCTGTTCTCCCCCATGCCCCTGGTGTCGTAGATTATGGAATTGAAGCCCATGGCATGATACATCAGGGCATACTTGGCGCTTCCCAGCCGGTTGTCGCCGAAGCCGTGGGAGATTATCACATACCTGTTGGTCTCTATGCCTGCAGGGATGAATGTGGCGTGCAAAACATACCCGTCCGCCATCTCCACCGCATAAGGCACTTTCTTTAAACTGTCGTAATCTTCCCAACGCCCGTGGTCTCTTAGGTCCTTAACTCTTTCTTCGAAGGTCTTGTGCTCAGGTCTGTTTACTACTCTGGCAAGGAGGTAGGATGATCCCAGGACTGCGCCGGTCACTGCGCCCGCGGATATGAGCGCTGCTTTGCCTAACTTCTTCATTTCAGCTGCCTCCATTATATCTTAAAGCTTACTTGCAACACAAACTTGCGGCGCGCATACTGCGCCCTTGTAATTATACTCTATTTAACTTGTCCATACAAGGCTATCCTTTGATATGGGTCGGGACCTGGGCCGGGATTTTTTGCGCAAAATACCCCAGCTGCCCTTGACACTTAAGACCCGCTTGAATATACTTTTGATAATGTTTCGTGCACGAACAACAGTTGCACGAGACCCTTTAGATCAAGGGGTGGCCGCCTGCAGGCGGCTGAATGGAAGGATATTCCAATGGACATAATCAAGAAGAGCATGAAGGACCAGATCTACGATCTGCTCCGCGAAAGGATCCTGGGAGAACAGTACAGATTCGGCGACAAGATCAATATTCTTTCCCTTTCCAACGAGCTGGGCGTATCCAACACCCCAATCCGTGAAGCCATTTCAATGCTGGAGCGGGACGGGCTGGTGAAGGTCACCCCCAACGCCGGACCAAGAGTCATCGAGTACTCCCCCGCCCTTTTCCGCCAGGTGGAGAAGGCCATGGAGACCCTGATCCTCGGAGCCCTGGAGCTCAATGTCTCACTGGACAGGCGGGAGAAGCTGGTAAAGCTTCTGGACGCCTCCCTCAAGAGTCAGGAAAAAAGCTATAACTCACGGAATTATCATAAATACATCCAGGACTCTCTTGGGTTCGACTCTTGTTTCATCAGGTGCGCCTCCAATCCTTTCCTGGACAAGATGTACCGCGAGATCTATGACATATTTTATCTCGTGACCCTCTACGATCACGAGCAGAACGAAAGCGAGCGCCTCAACATAATCAACGAGCACAGGGAGATCCTGGAAGCCATCCGTTCCAATGACATCCCCGGCGCACGCAGCCTCATAATGCAGCACTACCACAAGATGTAAAGGAGAATAGATATGATATCCAATTTGATGAGACCAAAGGTCAATGGAAGTTCCGCCATCCGCCGCATGTTCGAGGAGGGCAAAAAACTGGCCGCAGTCTACGGCCCGGAGAATGTCTATGACTTCAGTCTGGGGAATCCCAACGTTCCCGCCCCTGAAGAGCTCAGGGACGCCATGATCGACATTCTTAAGACAGAGGATCCTCTGAAGCTTCACGGCTACATGTCAAATGCGGGTTTTGACGAGACCAGACAGGCCATCGCCGACGATCTAAACCACCGCTACGGGACTGTATATTCCGCAGCAAACATAGTCATGACCGCAGGCGCAGGCTCAGCCATGAACATCACCATGAGATCTATTCTGGAGCCCGGCGACGAGGTGATCGTCTTCGCTCCTTACTTCCTGGAATACAACAACTACCTTTCTAACTACGGCGCTGTGCCCGTGGTGATCGCTCCTCATCCCGAGTCAGGCTTCATGCCTGACGTACAGGAGATGTGCGCCAAAATAACCCCTAAGACAAAGGCAGTGATAATCAATAACCCCAACAACCCCACGGGCGCGGTTTATCCTGCAGAAGTCATAAGTCAACTGGCTGATGCCCTCAAGTCTAAGCAGGAAGAACTTGGCACAGTCATTTACATCATCTCCGACGAGCCCTACAGGGAGCTGGTCTACGGCGACGCCAAGGTGCCCCATATCCCGGACTTCTACAATAACACCCTTATCTGCTATTCCTACAGCAAGTCCCTGTCCCTTCCCGGCGAACGTATCGGCTATGTGCTGGTACCTCCTCAGTCCGACGGATGGGAGGAGTTCGTCCTTTCACTTTCCACAGCCAACAGAATGCTTGGCATCGTAAACGCTCCCTCCCTTCAGCAGCTGGCCATCGCCCGTTGCACCGGACTCAGGTCCAACGTGGCATTCTACGAGAGAAACGGCGCCGATCTTTACGAAGGACTGACTGCCATGGGATTCAGCTGTGTTAAACCCGACGGTGCATTCTATCTCTGGGTCAAGAGCCCCATAGATGATGACGCGGCCTTCTGCGACGAACTTAAGAATGAACGGGTCCTGTCCACCCCCGGAAGCGCCTTCATGGGCCCCGGCTACTTCAGGCTTTCCTACTGCGTCTCCCATGAGACCGTGGTGAACTCCATGCCCTCATTCAAAAAAGTCGCAGCCCGCTATTTCGGATAAGGCTGCGACAATCGCAAAAAATATAAAAGCCCCCTTTCTCGCGAAAGGGGGCTTCGTTTAATACGGTATTCTTTTCCTACACTATGGGCTTATTGGCCTCGATGATGTCCTGGAGATCGAACTCTTTGGCGCGCTCGGTGCCGTTCATTATTCTGACGCCGCCTCTGGCCAGGGCCAGCATCTCGTTCTCGCCGGGATAGATGTAGATGGGGGCGATGAACTTCACGTACTCGGATATCTTGGAGGTGAGGCGCTCTGAATATGCCAAGCCGCCCGTAAGGATGATGGCGTCCACGTCGCCCTTGAATGCTACGGAAAGCTCACATATTCCCTTTGCGATCTGGTAGGCTTCCGCATCGTACAGTAGCGTGGCTTTTGGATCGCCATCCTCCACCATCTTCTCGATATCCCTCATGCTGGATGTTCCGAAGTAGGCCTTGAAGCCGCCGTTTCCGCGGATCTTTTGCTTCATCTCAGCATAGGTATATTCTCCGGAGTAGCACATCTTCACGATGGGAAGGATCTGGGTGAAGCCGGCTCTTTCCGGTGAGAATGGGCCGTCATCATCTCCGATGGAATCGATTATCTGTCCGTGGTCCATGGCGCAATAGGATATGCCGCCTCCCATGTGGACTATGAGAAGTTTCTGGGATGCGTAATCAAGGCCGTGATCTGTGGCATACTGCTCCGCCATGGCATGCATGTTCAGCACGTGGCAGCTAGAGCGTCTCACGATCTCCGGAAAACCTGTGATGGCTGCAAACTTAGGCAGGCTCGCAGCGGTCACCGCGTCGTAGATGTAGGCATCGATTCCGCCCTCCTCTGCTAAGATCCGTCCCATTATTCCTCCCAGGTTGGAAGCGTGGGGAGATGTGTACTCCTCGTTTCTCAGGGTCTCAGCCAGAGCTTCGTTTACTCTGAAGCCGCCCATTCCGATGCCCCAGACCATGCCGCCTCTGCACATGATAACGTCGAAGTCCGAGGGCTTTAGATCGTTCTCCGAAAGGAATGCTCTGATGGCTTCCAGCCTGTAGGGTATCTGATCGTAAAGGTCCGGGAACTTTTTCAGTTCCTCCGCGGGATGGGGGATGGACTTCTCCAACACCTGGTGATCGTCCTGGAAGACGGCCAGCTTAGTGCTGGTGGAGCCCGGATTTATGACTAGCTGTTTGATGGACATGTGAGTCCTCCTTGGATGTTTTGTACGAAAACTTATTTCGCCAGGTCCATTCCCAGCTTGATGGCCTTGAGGTTCAGATCGATGAACTTCTCCTTAACGTTTCTCCTGATGATGTCCTCCCAGTCGATATGGTCCAGCCCCATGGATTTCACCAGTGTCCCCAGAAGGATCACGTTGGCAGCCTTCACTGATCCCAGTTCGCCTGCCAGTCTGGTGGCGTCGATGGAGATCACCTTGGAGGCAGCGCCTTCGATTATCTCCTCGATTCCCTCTGTGTATTTCTCTTCGCCGGTCAGGTTGGTCATGGAGGGGATCTCCACGTTATTGATGACCACCACTCCGCCTTCCGGCTTCAGGTAGTCCAGATTGCGGAGAGCTTCCATCTTCTCGAAGGAAACTATGATGTCCGCCGTGCCCTTCTCGATTACCGGGCTGAAAACTTTATCCTCAGAATATCTCACCTGGGATGTGACGCTTCCGCCTCTCTGGCTCATGCCGTGGATCTCGCTCATCTTAACATCGTATCCTGATTCCATGAGGCCGATGGTCAGCATCTTTGCGGCAAGGATGGTTCCCTGTCCGCCTACTCCTGTCAAAAGAATGTTCTTCGTCATCTTACTTCGCCTCACTTTCTTTAAGGATAGCGCCGGTGGGACATACCTGCTTGCAGACATCGCAGCCCACGCAGTCGGTGCGGTTGATGGTCACTTTCTTGTCCTCGGCATTAAAGATCAGAGCCGGGCATCCGGTCTTCTGGCAGAGCTTGCAGCCGATGCACTTTTCAGGATCCACCACGTCCTTGGTCTGGAACAGACCCTCGAATTCGTTCAGGTCTTCCTGAGAGAATTTTTTGAGGACGCAGGGCCATCTGGTGATGATCACGGAGGGTTCATCCAGATCCATGAAGCTGTCAAGAGCCTCGTCCACGGCCTTGAGATCGTTGGGGTCGATGACCTTCACATGCTTGATACCGATGGCCTTCACCAGTTCTTCGATGTTTATGGCTATGGTAGAATCGCCCTTCACCGTGTAACCCGTGCCTGGATTCTGCTGATGTCCCGTCATACCTGTGATGCGGTTATCCAGGATGATATTTATGGTATTTGACTGATTATATACGGTGTTTATGAGGGACTCTACTCCGGTGTGGAAGAATGTGGAGTCTCCCAGGACTGTCACCACCTTGCGCTTGACACCTGCGCGGTTGAACACCTGCTGAGCGCCGTGGCCCACGGAAATGGATGCGCCCATGCACACCGTGGAGTTCATGGCATTGTAGGGAGCTCCCGCAGCCAGCGTATAGCAGCCTATGTCTCCTGAGATCATGATGTCCTTGCGCTTGCCAAGTCTGAAGAAAAGTCCTCTGTGGGGGCAGCCTGCGCAAAGCGAAGGCGGCCTCTTGTTCACAAGGCTGTGATCGTAGTTGACTTCCGGAAGGGTGTCTCCCGTCAGACTCTTACGGAGCACGTCGGGGGTCATCTCTCCATAGGGCGGGAAGGTGTCCTTACCGTGGACCATGAATCCCAGTCTCTGGCAGAATTCCTCAATGTAGGGATCATCCTCTTCAACCACATATACCAGGTCCATCTTGGAACAGAATTCTGAGATCATATTCTTCGGCATGGGGTTGGTGAATCCGAGCTTCAGGTATGAAGCGCTGTCGCCGAAAACTTCCTTGGCATACCAGAAGGATGCGCCGGAAGCGATGACTCCCACCTTCCTGCCGTCCTTCAGTTCGTCGGTATATTCAGCATAGTTGAAGGGCGAGTTCTCGCTTGCCTCCTCCAGAGCCTTCTGCCTGTCCTCCATCTGGACTCTGAGGATCCTGGAGTATGCCGGAAGAGCCACGTATTTCATGGGATCCGGCTTCCATTCCTTCACCGGAACGTCCTTCCTCTCCCCGACTTCCACCAGGGACTTGGAGTGGCAGACACGGGTAACCATACGGATCATGAAAAGCACGTTGTACTTCTCGCTGAGCTCGTAGGCCGCCTTCACCATGTCCAGGCAGTCCTGGCTGTCAGAAGGCTCCAGCATGGGGAACTTGCCCATCTTGGCGTAGTTCCTGTTGTCCTGCTCGTTCTGGGAACTGAACATCCCAGGCTCGTCCGCGGTGACCAGCACAGCTCCGCCGTTGACTCCCATGTAGGAGAAGGTCATCAGCGGGTCAGCAGCTACGTTCACGCCCACGTGTTTCATGGAAGCCATGGATCTGGCTCCTGCCATTGAAGCTCCTATTGCGGATTCCATGGCCACCTTCTCGTTGGGCGCCCACTCTGCGTAGATCTCATCGTAATTTGCGATGTTCTCCAGGATCTCCGTAGAGGGCGTGCCCGGGTATGCCGCCGCATGCCTGACTCCGGCTTCGTATGCGCCGCGAGCGATGGCCTCATCGCCTGTCAAAAGCTGTTTCATAGATTTCTCCTCTCTATATTAAGTAATCAGACCTTAAATACTGTTTTTTGCGCAAAACATCCGCCCCGCACCCCTACGACAAAAGGGACGCCAGCGCCATAGATACGAACTTCTCCTCCGCGGAAGCTCCTCTCGATGAAAGCACCACGGGCACCTTGGCTCCCACGATGACTCCTGCCATCTTGGTGCCGCCGCAGATGATCATGGCCTTGTGCATCAAATTGCCTGCCGCCATGGAAGGCACGATGCAGCAGTCGAAATCTCCTGCGCAGGGACAGTCGTAGCCCTTGAGGCGCGCGATCTCCTTGTCCATGAATATATCGAAGGAAATGGGCCCGTATATTTCACAGCCCTCGATTTCGCCCTTTCTGTTCATTTCCACAAGGGCTGCCGCGTCCGTGGTCTCCGGCATCTTGGGGTTGACCTTCTCCACGCCGCAAAGGATGGCCACAGTGGGGCGCTCAATTCCCAGCTTGTGAAGAGACTCCACGCAGTTCATGACGATGTCCTTCTTCTGCTCCAGAGTGGGATACGGGATCATACCTCCATCCGCCAGGGCCAGTAGTCTGGTCATCTGGGGCACGTAGTTATATGTGAACATGCTCATGGTGCGTCCTGTATTCAGTCCGTTCTCCTTGTCCACCAGGGGCTTCATGATATCTCTGGTCTCGATCATGCCCTTCATAAGGAAGTCTGCTCGCTCCTCCTTCACCAGCTCCACGGCTACCTGCCCGCACTCCTGATTGGAGTAGGCCGGTACAGTTTCGAAGCTGTCCGCGGGGCATCCGAGTTTGCTCAGTTCCTCCGCGATCCTCTCCGGATCACCCACGAGAACAGGTTCTGCGATACCCTCCTTGTGAGCCTCAATGACCGCCTGAAGAACGTGCTGGTCAGCGGCTCCTGCCACCGCCACTCTCTTAAGACCTTCTTTTCCTCTGCAGACCTGGGCTATCTGCTCAAAACTACTGTATTTCATACCCACCTCCCGGGCGCAGGCTCACGCCGCCGCCCGCTAAAATTACGCATCGTGCACGATTCTTTTCTTCTCAAATTATACCTTCCGGTCTTTCCTCGGTCAAGGAAAAGTGGCTCTGTGCTCACTCTATCTCCCAGACCACCGTCACCGTGTCTGTCACCTGGATATCATCGGGCTGGATATCCATGGAGTAACCATAGGCTTCGTCTGAAACTGCCGCCTTGGCCATAATCATATTCCTCATGGGCCGGGCCTCGAAGTCCGCCTCTCCTATGGAATAGTCCATGGTAACTATATCCTTAAGCTTTACGCCGGCAGCCTGGGTGAGTACCAAAGCTTTGTCCTTGGCATCCCGGACAGCCTGGCTGAGAAGCTGATTTTTTGCGGCTTCCCTGTCACGCACAGTGTATCCCAGGCGGATCTCAGGGTTCAGATCGCTATTAGCCAATCCGTAAAGGATCCTGCCCAAAAGCTCATTGTCCGAATCAAATTCCACCTTCATCTCGTGGCGGTACCTGTATCCTGCGAACCTCTGCTTGTACACCCCATTCTCCTCATAACCCTCGTATTCCGTGTTAACGTCGAAGGCAAGTGTTTTGAGGTCCTGACGCTTAAAGCCGTAACCTTCCAGCAGGTCCTTAAGCTTCTCCGTAGCCTCAGAAGAACCCTTCAGGGTCTCCCCGTATTCCTTGCTCAGTTGGCTCAAGGTCACATATATTCTTGTCATATCGGGCTTCAGCTTGATCTGCCCCTTTCCGGTGACCCGGATCGTTCTCAAGTCCCCCATGGCCGCTCCTTTCGTCACACTTGGGTGAGGTCCACCCTAAGATTCAATCATAGTATATTTTACCATATCCAATACCTCTTGTGGAACTCTCTTTACGAACTCCACTCGCGCAAAAAAGACAGCCCCTATGGGCTGCCTTGATCCACATCTTGATATTTTTTGCCTCTCACTTACTGAAACGAATGACCTGCTCCTCCGCGTCTACCTCAGCATCCACGCCGAAAGGCACGATGCAGTGTGGAAGGGCATGTCCACCTTCTCGTGGACATATACGAAATCTATGATGATCTCTTGCTTCAGGTACGGTCTTTCTGGCGCACTCCAGTGCCAGGTTATAGATTTCCTCAAGCTTTTCTTCAGCTATACGCAGATAACCCTCGTCATAATTGTCCATAGCATTTCTCTCCATAAAACGTAATGAGATTGGCACAACAATCGGAAGTCGTGTATTTCTTTACTCGTAAATATGTGCTGCAGAGTTCCAACTTTCCTGTGAATGATCTGTCCATGGTGATTCACCGGTAAATTCACCAAGGTATACCAGTTTGTCGTCCAGAATAACGATCTCAATACCATGTTCTTCTTCCCAGTCGCAATTTCCACTCAGCTGATATCCTACCCTTGAAGGATCCTCCGGAACATCAACGACCACCGTACCGACTGAAAAGTATTTCAGCATCTCCATTGGAGGCGTATTCTCGTTTACCGTTACCCCCATTTTCTGCTCTATTTCTTCTCTCCACTCATCGCTGATTTCGTCCATGAATTCGATGCAGTATTTCTTCGCGGCACGGCATATTGCATCAGTAAGCTCCTCAGGCATTGAATTCATCGCTTCGGCGCACTTCTCTACATAGTCGAGCGGAACATCTTCATACACATCGACATCGATTTCAGTATCCCACAATTTGCAGTAAACCTTACCCTCAATGTATGAATTGTCTTTACCAAAGGGTCTGACCTGCAGATCTCTGATTACCTGGTGATCCTTTGTTTGGTATCTGGCTACCTCTTCCACCTTTTTCTCATCGAGCAAAGGTTCAGGTTCTTTATTCTTCTTAAACTTATCAAACAATCCCATGCTTTTCCTCCACAAATTGCGATCTATTGATTCCGCCAAGTGTCATGTTTTCCAGATCACCAGTATGGTCGTCAGTCTACTTTGTTTTCATGATCTTTTCCTTTCCTATTCAACCAAAAACGCGTACAGCAGCGGGCTCACGAAGACCAGATACCCTATCATCGCCCAGATCAGGAAGTTCTTGGTCAGGAACACTGCGATGAATTCCCTGATCAATGCCGATGGCCAGTAGTACAGCGCCACGTGGGCGCCGACGCCGGTGCACTTGAGCCCCGCCTTTCTGGCCAGTCTCAGGCACCTGTAGACGTGGTAGTTGCTGGATACCAGAGCTGTCTTTTTCCTGCCCTCCCGGGAGTCGATGATGGCTTTGGAGTTCATGATGTTCTCCTCGGTGGTGGCAGACTTGTCCTCCAGCAAAACATCCGCCTCCGGCACTCCCTTCTCCATGAGATAGTTCTTCATGGCCTGGGCCTCGCTGATCTTTTCGTCGGCACCCTGGCCGCCGCTGGGGATCAGCACAGGCTTGACCTTGCATTTCTCATATATTTCGATGGCTTTGTCCACCCTGTCGGAAAGAAGTTTTGTGACCCGCTCCCCTCCTGCCAGGCCGCAGCCGTGGATGATCACGTAGTTGAAGTTATTCCTATGTGGTCTGTGGGTGATGAACAGGGAGTAGATCACGAAGCAGAGCACCAGGTAGCTGAAGTAGAACACCGTCGCCGCCACGAAGAGGATCGGAAGGTTCACGTCGCCAAGTCTGGTGTTCCCTGCCAGGCCCAGCACATATATCACCGACGCTATCTCGCCGATAGCGATGACTATGCCCAGTCCCAGGGACAAAAGATGGGCGGCGCACACCGATTCCTTCTTTATCATCACTACGCCGTTTATGATGAGCAGCACCGGCGCCATGAACAGGGCTATGCACACTATTATGAAGCACACCAAAAGGAAGATCCCCGAGTATTCCCCGAAAAATCCTGCGATGAACACCATGGTGACCATCATCGCCGCCATCAGAAGGAAGCTGTTGAAGTACCTCTGGGGTTTCCACGTGATGAAAATGATGGTGACGATCCATGCCACCGCACAGACCGGTCCCACGACCTGGATGTTTTCCAAAGCGCTGTCAAACATTAATAACCCTTCTTTCAGTCCAAAATACTATAGCTTGATCTCAGCTGGTTCTCCAGCTTCTCGCAGAAGCTGATGTAGAAGTCCGCCTTGGCATACGGATGCTCAGATAGATACAGTCCGGAATCATACTTTTGTTTGAGGAAATCTTCGGTTTTGGTTATAAGCTCACGGTCCATTTCACACTCTGTCCTCTCTGACAAGGCGGTACTGTTTGAAGCCTTCGTTTTCACCGAAATACCTGAAGCCCAGCTTCTCCATGATGTGCTGGCTCCTGGCGTTTTTGATCAGTGATTCTGCGAAGATGCTCTCCGCCCCCAGCACGTCGAAGGCGTAATCGATGGCCAGTTTCTCCGCCTGAGTCCCGTAGCCCTTGCCCTTCACCGAGTCATTCATCATGTGGACGCTCAGCTCACATTCCTTTGTCTCGTCGCTGTTGTGCCTGAGACCCACCTCGCCGATGACCTTATCGTCAAGCACCACCGCGAAAAGATGGCTGCCCTCTTCATCCATGCGCATATCGTAGAGCATGTCCACTTTCTCGGGATTATATATGTAATTTTTGACCTGTTCGAAGAGCTCCATGTCATCGAAGATCATGGGATCCATCTGGAAAGCCTGATACATCTCGTGCATCTGCTCTCTTGTCATGGGTTCTATTCTGATGTCCATATTTTCCTCCTTAAATCATTTCTTCCTGTCACTTCGGAGCATCGCATGCCACACATCATCACAGATCCCGAGGTTGTTTTTTCCTGCCGCCCTCAGAATACCTTCCAGTTTCATTCCGGCTTTTTCCATGACGCGTCCTGATTTTGGATTGTTTGCATCATGACACGCAGCAATGCGATTTAGTCCGACAGTATCGAAAAGATAATCCATCACGGCTTTTAATGCTTCCGGCATCAGCCCCTGCCCCCAGTATGCCCGGCTCATACAATAACCCATTTCAGCCGCATCGATACTCTCAATAAGCCTGACGACAGAAATATTGCCGATAACCTTTCCTGTGTTTTTATACTCCATGGCCCAGTTAAAATACCCGCCATCTTCATATCTGGGTACCCAGTCTGCGAGAACTGCATCCTCTGATCTGAATCTTCGAAGTATCAATCTATCAGTTTCTATTCTTTGCGTTCCTGCTTTATTCATTTTATCTCACCTGTAAATCCCGATTTGTCTTCCTGTACTACCACTTCCCCTGAGGTGCCTCCCGATCCACAGGAATGGTCACTTCGCAAGCATAGTCTTTGGGTAAGGCGTCACGCGTACCTCTTACCCGCCAGTAATATTTCCAGTATTCCCACCATTTTCTGGACAACGGCTCTATTTCTTCTTCCGTATATTTTCCCTTTTCCCCTACGATCTCTATTTCATCACCGCCAACGATAAAGCCAACTTCATCACATCGGGCACAGAGAATGTGTTTTGTGCTTACCAGAGTTTCTGCCCCTTTGAAGTCTTTGACAGGGACCATGTTTCTGTAATCATTCAGTAACGACTCCGCCTCTGTTTTATCGTCGAATGCCATGTCATAGGTATCGACAGGATAAAGGATCGAATCGTCATCACGGAAACGTCCGTGCCAGTTTTTATCATTCAGGTCATCCAGAAAGACTGCAAAGACATGCCCATAGAAACGTACAGCCAAAACATCAGTAGTATGAGTTTCTTTTTCGCCTTTTGTTTCATCATAAAGTTGCACATCACAGAACTCCAGCTGAAGCATATTGTCACCCACATGCCAGCTCCACCACGATCCTATATCAGATATGGCGTCCGCCAGTATATTCAGTGTATTTATATTCATCACGTCCTCCTTCACTTCGATCGATCACCTGCAACGATCCTGCGAATGCTCTCCCAATCAGCGCATCTTTGATAGTTTTCATTCGGAAAAGCGCATTCTCTGTTCCAAGGTCTGTCAAACACCAGTACCTTTAGTTCCGGCAGATGCTCGAAAAAGCTGAATGCCTTGGGAGAATCCTCAATTGCATAATCAAACTTCATTCTGTAATAGTCTTCAAGTTCAAGGGTGCTATTACTGTTTTTGATAAAGAAATCCCTTCCAAATTTATTGAGACAGTACAGTCTGGCGTTCTTAAGTCCATGCTCATCCAGCCAAATGCGGGAAGGCTCATAAACGCTTGACGGGCGGCCGGTAATGATCGATACCTCATGCCCGCAGGAGATCCATTGATTGATGGTCTCCGCAGCTCCCGGTGTCGCATCATACGACAGCAGTATCTCCGGCTCGTGCGCCCGAAGCATGAACCGCTCATATTGTTCCGCATCCAGATCAAAAGACCTGTCCAGTTCAAAATAATGGATCTGTTCATAAGGAACATTCTTATTAAACATTTCCAGCGCAAGCTTTGAGAATGCCCTTCCTGTCTCGCACAGGCAATCGTCAAAATCAACATAGATACGCATTATTTTATGATCTCACTTTCTCAAATACCATAAACTTGAATATGCTAAATCTTCTTAAATAACCTTGCGCTCCAAAAGTTCATGTTAAGTTCATCGAGATAGAAATGAAAAACAGCTTTCCAATTCTTTGTCGCCGTACTCAGCACCACGTAACTTACGTCATCCCGCAAAGCATTTTCCGCATAACGGAATAAAGCAGCGCCTATCCCTTCGCTGCGGTGTGACGGAATGACATAGATTTCTTCAACTTCAAAATACGGTGTGCCCTCAGGCATGATCGATTTCATATTCTTGGATTCATAAACCTTTCCGAACAAATATCCCACCACTTCACCGTCTTCCTCAGCCAAAAACACGCGGTTTCCTTCTATGTCTTCCTTCTTATTGGCTCTGTAACCATAACAGCTGTTTTCCTCTTCCCATGCTTCGGAAAGAGAAATCAGCGTATTGATGATCTCTTCGTTTGTTATAGTTTCGTAAATGTTCATTTTTTACCATATGCTCCCGGTTTGATCCATCAGTTGTGCTATCGCTTCTCCGAAATCATCTTCTATCAGTGTGACCCTCTCGTCGGCATTGCCGAATGCCTCAATGAACCATCTGTTACACTCCTTCAGATCGCCGATCGTACAATCTTCCTGGATCAGTCTGGATTCTATTTCTGATTCATGTCCAATGATCTCATCGAAATGAGTCTCGATATACTCTTCTGTCATTGCAAGACAAATAAATTTGATAGAAGATAGATAATTGTCGTCAAAGTCCTTTCGCCAATCAGACGGAATGTAACAACCTTCTACTATCAGATTTTGTTTATTCTCTATCGCTGTCTTGATGATCTCTCTGACGATCGGCCAAAGATAACTCGTCAGTTCATCGTCATCCTCCGGAGTCAGATCAGTATTTCCGCTTCGGATCAGCCCCATCTTCAAATGATCGATGGAGAGATATGGGTATTTAAATTTTTCAAGCATCTGCTGTGCCAGAAGCGTTTTCCCGACATGGGATGATCCTGTTATGATTATTACCATCTTTACCTCATTAAAACGGAAGTCAGCGATTCAGCCATTCTTTTCACTTGTATACCTCTCTTCTATGCTGAAGATGGATGCCTACGTGGCCTATTCCGAGGATGATCCCTGCCGCGAACAGCAAAGGATTCCTTCCGTAGATCGCCAGCAGCAAAACTACTATGACCGGAAGGGTCGCTCCCGCCACGGGAATGCCCAGAAGACTTGAATAAAAGTCTTTCATGGTCATCTCACTTTTGAAATAGCGGATCCAGAACACCTCATACATGATCATCAGGATCAAAGCAGCTGCAAGCCAGATAAGTCTTGATCCAAAGCCTTGTGCATTGAAGTCGCTGAAGATCAGTACCAGAGCTGTCACTAAAACCTCTCCGGCTCTCTCTAAAGCCAGAAGTATCTTGTTTTCATTTTTAGCGTATCGGTCGTATCCCTGTGGCTGATGCTTCGCCCAGATGATGTTTGGGACGAAGAGCATCACCAGAAATATGAGACCGACATATGAAAATCCAAAATGCATCGTTTACCTCTTTACAGCTTCTGTGACATTGCTTTCATTCTCGCAAATGCCTCCCTGTGGCTGTCAGATTCTTCATAAAACTCAGCCATGTCTTTGCAGGGAAAGCCATCGCAAGCACCACAGAACTCTATACCTTTTTCTCTGCAGCACCTGACCGGCATGCAGATGTCCTCCTCAGTCCATTCAGTAAGTCTGCAGGACGGACAGATCTTATCTAAATAATCCGGGCAGACTGAACAGTCAACGCCGCAATATGCTATATTATCGTTCATCGCTTTCCCTTTCATCAAAACATGCTGATCTGTATATCTTTTTCAGGCAGTTCGTTTAAATATCTGAAGCATTCATCCGGCGTGTACATGATGCCGTGGGCTCCGCAGATCTCCCGGATTATCTTCATCAGCGCCCTCTCGTTGGGGCTTGGGAGGTTGTAAGCGTTTCCGTAGCGCTCGATATACTTCCTCTTCAGTCCCGGGAAGTGCCTGTCCAGGGCAGCGTAGTAATACTCCCTGTCACCCTCCCGCAGGGTCAGCCCCATGCCAAAGCAGATGATGCCCTTGACTCCCACCCGGACGCATTCCTTCATTATCGATTGAATGTTTTGCTCAGTGTCGTTTATGAAGGGCAAGATCGGGCTGAGCCAGACCACCGTCGGGATGCCTCTCGCCTGCATCTCCTCCAGCACTTCGATCCTGCGTCTGGTGTTGCATACGTTGGGTTCCACTATGCTGCAGAGATCGTCGTCGTAGGTGGTGAGGGTCATCTGCACCACGCACTTGGTCTTCCGGTTTATCTCGTCAAGAAGATCCAAGTCCTGCAGTATTCTGTCGGATTTTGTCTGGATCGTGGCTCCGAAGCCGTGTCTAAGGATGATCTCCAGGCACTTTCTGGTGAGCCTGAGCTCCTCCTCGCAGTGCATGTAGGGGTCCGACATGGCGCCGGTACCGATCATGGATTTTTTGCGCTTGGAAGTGAGGGCTTTTTCAAGGAGTTCAGGTGCATTCTGCTTCACCTCAATGTCCTCAAAGGCGTGGGTAAACTGGTAGCAGCGGCTCCTTGAGTCGCAGTAAATGCACCCATGTGAACAGCCACGGTAGATGTTCATACCATTAAAGCCGTTGTTTGCGGTCAGTATTCCTTTTGCGTCAACGAAATGCATGTTACTGCTCCATCAAAATATCTGCCCCGGGAGTTTCAGTTTCACTTTGGGCGGGAAATCCTTGTCGAAGGCTTCCACATCTTTATCGCTGACATAGTAACCCTTGGGCGTCTGATACACACCTGTCACACCGTCCAGATATCCGGGGATCAATTCCCTGCACAGGAAAAATGAATCGTCCGCGCCCTCCGGCAGATCATGGTACCTGATGCCGAACTCCCGCGCATAGGTGAATCCGCTCTTCCCGTAGAATCCTATATTTCCCTCGAAGAGCACCGCTCCGAATCCCATCTCTGAAGCCTTTTCCAGGGAATAGTCCAGCAGCTGCTTGCCGTAGCCCTGACGCTTCAGTTCCGGTGTGATGCCGATGGGACCCATGGTCAGCACGTCGATGATCCTTCCGTCATCAGCCTCGATGATGGTCTTCATGAACATGTTCTGTCCGATGAGTTCGCCGTCTTTCTCCATAACAAAGTCCAGTTCCTTCACAAAGGCCGGATCATCCCTGAGCACATGGATCACAAAATGCTCGCTGCAGCCGGGCCGATAGACGTTCCAGAAGGACTCTCTCACCAGATTCTCTACTGCTCTGTGATCTTCTTGTTTCTCCAGACGAATGACGATCATTTCTTCATTCTCCAGTTCTCTGTTCCTGTCTATCAGGGCGGCGAAGTCCTCGAAATGCCAGTCAGGCGTGGGCTTCTCCCCTCCTGCCAGATGGAAAAAGCAGCTGGGTATCTCCCTTTCCTTAAGATTTTTTGCGATGCACGGCGTGCAGCCCTGATCGTGATTCACAGGGTTGAACGGGCAGTCAGTGTCTGTACATGTACAAAACTTTACCATTTGGTCCACCTCACATTCCGGATCTTGTCCCAGTTTCTATCCTCGCACCAGTAAACTGTGTTTTCGTCCACATCGAACACCATGGATACCACGGTGGGGCAGACCTCCTGGGCCACTGCCCGAAGTATCCCGAAGCAGTCCTCCACGCCGAAGTCCTCGGTGGCAGCCAGGATCATCTCCTCCGCCTTATGGTACCTGTCCCAGCCCATCCATGGGTGGGTCTCGGAATCCTGCTTGAAGGGCGAGAAGTTGGTGAGCACCGCGTGGTCAGGCTTCTCGTAATACCTGATGCCCTGGCCGGGAATGATGTGGAGCACGTTGCCCTCCCGGTCTGAAAGCGCAGACATGAAGGTCAGACCCGGTACGCTGTACACCGGCCCCTTCTCCGCGATGTCGCGGATCTCCTGAAGGGTCTTCTTCTGGAGCAAAAGATCTATGTCCAGCATGATCACGTTCTCTCCGGGACCTGCCGGGTCGCTTCTTTTGTCATAAGGCCAGCAGGTGGGCATTCCCACGAAGTCCCCTCTCCTATTGGCGCCGAAAAGCGGCATCCAGCCTTCGGTCTTGTCGTTCACCTCTATGTATACGCCGTCGTCTGTGGGCCTCACCCTGTGCTCCATGTCAAGGATATCAAGATTCCACCCGACTATGGTATGTTTCCTGTTTACTACGATACTGGTACACATGGTCTACTCGATTCTCTCTATGATCAGTTCAGCCGAACCTTCCTCCAGGGAATTGTTCTCGTCATAGTGGATGTGGTCGCCGTGGACTCCCTCCGCCAGAGCTGTGAGCTGCCCTGCCAGCGAAAGCAGGCCCTCTCTGTTGGCGGAGATGACCACCTCGTCATTGTCGTTATTCACGCGGATCACCGATCCGTCTATCCATTCGATATTCATGTCGTCCTCCCTGAGTGAGCCAAGCTACTGTTGAATCTTTCTTACGTATACTCTCGACGGCTCTCCGTCCATGTCGTCCATCATACCCATGAACTCCCAGCCGTACTTCTCGTACAATCCGGTATGGTTCGTTGAGAGATAAACTTCTCCGACTGAACGTTCCTTTGCGAGGCGCACCACCTCATCAAAGAGGAGCCCCGCATATCTGTGCCCTCTGTGCTCCGGGAAGGTGTAGACGAAGCCTACCCAGGGCGTAAGATCCGTGGGCTGTATGTCGTCCTTTTCGGCGAAGGTGCAGTAGGAAATGAGCTCGTCGCCTTCTGTTAGAAGCAGGACTCTGGAGTCCTCTCCCACAGCGTCAAAAAACTCTCCGCTCCTCAGCAGTCTGCCCAGAAAAGCGCCTGCTCTCCAGTCGCTCCTTTCGATCTCCCCGATCCAGTGTTCCTTGTTGTCTTCATCAAAAAAGTTTATGACCTTCAACCCATTCCCTCCGGTCAATCGTTATCTGTAATATGTCTCCATGGTCATCTTTTTTTGATCGGATGTCTTATGACCGTCTTCAGTTTCTCCGGAGCAACCTTTCTGGCGTCCGACAGATATATCTCGTGATGCATCCTCTCGTCTGAAATGTCCAGTTCGCACCCCTGATTCTCCATGAACTCATGCATCTTTTCCACGGTAGCAGGCTCATCGTCATATGGTCCGATGTGCATGCACTGGACACACAGCCCCTCGTCATAGGTAAAAAACTCCACCTTGGAGAAATCCGCCTTCTTTTTGTTAGTGGCCTCTTTGACGGCCCAGTCGAATTCTTCTTTTGTTACGAAATCCGGCAGGCGGATGACGGATATCCAGTTGAAGTCATCCTTTCTGGAATAGTCCACACCGGCTACGCCCTCCTGCCACCAGAATCCCTCCAGCGGCGGCATATAGAATTCCTTGTATTCTTTTGTGACCTGCTCCCACCACTTAAAGAAGTGGGGGCTTCCTGCTCAATGGCCCTATCAGGCCAAGTATCAACAGGCTATCCCCGCCGGCCCGGCGGTTCCTCTCTTGATATAACTTTTTATGCACTTTCACGCTTTTCCTTCAGCAATCTCCGTCCTTCTTCACGGATGTTCTTCGCTGCATTGATATCCCTGTCATGGAACTGATTACATTCGTCACAGTACCAGATCCTCACTTTCAGATCTTTCACCTCAGGGTGTATGCTCCCGCAGTTTGAACATCTTTGACTGGATGGATACCATCT
>ONAY01000052.1 GCA_900315895.1 uncultured Eubacteriales bacterium | reverse complement strand
GTTAAGCTTCGATTCGATCTTGTTCAGCGTGTTGAAGAACCTGTAGGTTGCGATCATAGGTCCAAAGCACAGGCATCCCAGTACGTTCCACCAAAACATATGCTTCCAGGAGGTGTGAGGCCCATCGATTCCCATATCTATGGCCTTCAGCTTAAGCTCCTCTGCAATGCGAGCCATCCATACCAGCGTATAGATGAACAAGGTGGGTATTCCAAGGAGATAGGCTTTCCAATAAGGCATGACCCTGTGGCCCAGGACCACTTCCAGTTCATTTTGAAGGCCTCCGAAGGGCATGTACAGCAGGAAGAATATACCTGCGGTGAAAAAGTCCACGAACCCCAGCCAGAAGCCCTTCCTATTAGTGTGCTTGAATCTCATAATTGCTCCTGCTCTGTCCTGTTTAGCTTCCTGAAGGGGCAGCGGGAACCGATGCACTGATTGTTATTCATATAGTGGGTGCAGACTATATCAGGTCTGTCCATCTCTATGCCCATGTTTTCCTTAACGAAGTCTATGGCTTCGAGTATGGAAAGATAAGAGTCTCTCTTGCAGCACCTGGGTCCCCCGATCTCTGAAATGGCCGTGAGAGATCTGGCAGTCATCTTATGGGACAGCGCAAAAGATTCATTCGCAAGAGGAGTCGACCCTGAAATAATGGATACGAACATCCCACTGCTGATACCTGCCCCGCAGGCTCCCCAGAATCCGCAGGCACCGCCCGGGACCTTCTTTCCTCTGTTTATCATTTCATTGAGGGCATCTTCAAGTACGATGCCACCTCCCGCATTCTTATATGCGGTAAGAAGTGCAGCCCCCACCATAACGTGGTGCTCCGGTCCGTGCATGTGACAGAACGGAAGACCCATCATTTTTTTGATTATGGCCACAGGATCCTTGGAAGTCTCCTTAAGACACAGTCCGACAATGGTGTCAAGGCCGGCAGTGTGGCATTCATTGCATACGTAGTGGCCATTTACGCAGCGTGTTTTGCTGAGCTCCCTCTTATGACATATGGCGCACTCCATGAGCTCGTCTTGATTGAGATACACGAGGGGCGCTTTGCAAATAAGGCATTCATCTTTCATGATCACACCTCAAAACATTAAAACTCCAGATCTTTTGCTGCAGGGAACCCGTAGGCTGAATCCGCGCTTGAGACTGCCCTTATGATGGCTTCGCTTATGACTTCAGCAGCCAGAAGCCCCACTACTTCCCTGTCTGCAGCCACATCTCCCACGGATACTGCGTATATGCTGTCACCGTCAAGAGAAGTATGTACGGGGCGAATGGACCTGGCATAGCCGTCATGTCCCATGCCAGCGATCTTGCAGAGGGAGCCTTTGTGGAACCTGGCATTGGTGATGATCACGCCTAAGGTGGTGTTCTCCACGAAGCGGTTGCTGACCACCTCTATGCTCTTTCTCATCTCATCCGGGGAAGACGCAAAAGACTTGCCGTCCTCCGTAAGCATTCCTGCGATCTGCTGACCATTCTTCCAGTCAAAAATATCTCCCAGGGCATTCACGGCTACCACCGCTCCGATCTTGAGCTCACCCAGTTGAACTGCGAAGCTTCCGATTCCCGTCTTCATGCATCTTTCCATGCCGCATAGCTTGCCAACGGTTGCGCCGCAGCCTGCACCGAAATTGCCGTCTCTGTAGTTGGGCGCCTCAAAGGCCAGTCTGGCTGCCTCGTATCCCATCTCTTCGTCGGGATAGGTAAAAGCGTCGCCCACCGTAAGGTCGAAGAGATTTGACTGTACCACAAGAGGGACCTTGGTCACTCCCACATCGAATCCAATGTCATGTTCTGCGAGATACTTCATTACACCGCTTGCTGCTGAGAGTCCGTAGGCGCTTCCACCGGCGAGGACGATACTGTGTATCCTCTGGGCAGCAGTGAGAGGACTTAAAAGCGGAGTCTCTCTGGAAGCCGGTCCCCCTCCTCTTATGTCGAGGCCTGCGTGCATGCCCTCGTCAAAGACGAATACGGTGCATCCTGTGCCCGCCTCCCTGTTTTCTGTCTGTCCTATCCTTAATGGACCGATGTCATTTATGGAGATCTCTTTCATACTGTCTCCTTTTTATCTTTGCCGTTCAAACCTTACTATATATGAGCCAAGAACCATTTTGCACGGAATGGCAGCAGCATTCTCGGCTGTCAGTTCCTGCCTGGGATATACTGTGGAATTCTCTTCAGGGATAGCCGGCAGGGTCTTACCTATGCTTGCTCCTCCTGCATCGCCCTCATGGAATGTCCAGATAAACTTACAGTCGCAAAACTCTTTTTTCTCATTTATCTGCTCTGCCGGATGGAACTCCGGATCTTCTCCCGGGAAAAAGCAACCGTCGTTGTCCTTCTCCGCAGGGCATCCTCCCATTGTCCCGGTCCCCTTATATGTCAAGTGCAAAAAAGGCGTATCAATGGCTACAGCTCCATTAGCTCTTTCGAACCTTACCTCAGGACTGGTCCAGTGTCCGATATTCAGCCATCCTCGCTTTCCGTCACAACTCACGGGAGTATTGAACTCCAGATATGCAGTTTTTTCATCAAGTATTTCAGAGTTGATCCTAAGCACAGGTCTGAGGGATTCGTACCCTTCGGGAAGCATTGCCCTGATGCGGTCCTGTTCGATCAAATATGCCATTACGAACTGTTCTATCATGAAGCCGCTATCTCCCCTTACCTTCTTCTGATACGCTGTCACAAAAACCTATTCACCCGGATCCATCTCGATCATAAATTCATTCAGTCTGCGCTTAAGAAGCGGGATCCCTTCTCTCATCCACCACTGGTTATCGACGCCACCTGAGCTCATTCCTCCATGGGCAAACTGCTGTATGACGGCAAAATCCATGTATTCATCGGTCAGGGCTTTGCCGGAAAGGGATAAATACTCTTCTTTGATCAACTGCTCCAATTCGCCAGGTGAGATCAGATCCATTTTTTTTGCGATGTCTTTTAGGTGATCCCAGAAGTATGGGTCCCCTCTGAATCCCCATCTATCGGGTTTTTCTTCAAATATCACTGAAAGATTCATGATTCCCTCCTACCATATAAAAGGTATGACCTTATCTTTCTCCGTGACTGCTGTCTTTTAGAAAGCTGAAGATTGATCACCTCCAACTTTTGAGAGATGGGTTTCAGATCATCTGTCTCTGGTTCTGAAACAGTCTCTCCCAGCAATGTGCTGACGGGAGTTTCCAGTGCTTCAGATAACGCAAGCAGCAACTCGGAATCCGGGACGGACAGGCCTTACTCTCATTTGGAAATCGTCTCTCTGACCACATTCAGTTTGACTGCGAGTTCCTCTTGGGAAAGGCCCTTGCTTTTCTTAAATGTATTGATGTTTTCGCTTAACATGGCAAAAGCCTCCTCCCGCAGTCATGATACGGCGGGCAGGTCCGTTGCCGCAAGCAATGCTATTTAACAATGGCGCAACGCAGGTATAAACTGGAATAATCCCCTTAAATCCATAATGGCTTAAAGGCATTTTGTCATTATGCCGCTCCCTACCGTCGGTGATGGCAGTATGAGTGCCGTGATGTATCTGTTATTTTGATACCAGTTAGTTTCAAAAACTTAGTGTCATTCATCTGCTCATTGGAAATATATTCTCCATCACAGAACAAAGCATATGTCGTAATCGGTGTCGGAGCATTTTGTGCCTGTTCCTTGCTCTCAATATGTATTGCCTTAAACGGTATGCCGTTTTCTTTTGCTGTTTGCTCTACAATCGGAACATACTTTGCGTTGAACGGACACTGGCTGGTATAGTACAGAACATAGCCTGCTTCATCAACATGAGGGTGTTTAGCGCAGTCCTTGAACTTAGGCTGGCGAGCGTCAGCAGAGAAAGGCAAGTACCACAATTGAATACCATTATCAGCCTCGTCGCATACGGTAAAGCCCTTGTGTTTCAGAAACTTAGGATCGGCAAGGAAAGGCTTTTTCTTAGCTGATGAAAGAATGCAAAGGCCCTGTTTTCCTTTGCTCTTGCTGTCCTCAATACAAGCACTCAGCAGATCATTGGAGTATCCGTGCCCCTTGAACGAGCCGGAGACCCACAGACAGTCGATATAAATATACC
>ONAY01000026.1 GCA_900315895.1 uncultured Eubacteriales bacterium | reverse complement strand
ATCAACATCGGAACCATCGGCCACGTTGACCATGGTAAGACCACACTGACAGCAGCTATCACAAAGACTCTTCACGAGAGATACGGTCTCGGCGAGTTCGTAGCATTCGACGCTATCGACAAGGCACCTGAAGAGAGAGAAAGAGGAATCACCATTTCCACAGCACACGTTGAGTATGAGACACCTAACAGACACTATGCTCACGTTGACTGCCCGGGCCACGCTGACTATGTAAAGAACATGATCACAGGAGCAGCTCAGATGGACGGAGCTATCCTGGTAGTAGCAGCAACAGACGGACCCATGCCTCAGACAAGAGAGCACATCCTTCTTTCCAGACAGGTAGGAGTACCCTACATCATCGTATTCCTTAACAAGTGCGACATGGTAGACGACGAAGAACTTCTTGACCTGGTAGAGATGGAAGTAAGAGAGCTTCTTGACCAGTACGAATTCCCCGGCGATGACACACCGATCATCAGAGGATCCGCACTTAAGGCTCTTGAAGATCCCTCAGGCGAGTGGGGAGACAAGATCATCGAGCTCATGGAAGCAGTAGATGCATACATTCCCGAACCGCAGAGAGCAAACGACAAGCCGTTCCTTATGCCCATCGAGGACATCTTCTCCATCACAGGAAGAGGAACAGTAGCAACCGGAAGAGTTGAAAGAGGAACACTTAAGGTTGGTGACGAAGTAGAGATCATCGGACTTACAGAAGAGAGACGTAAGGTCGTAGTAACAGGCGTAGAGATGTTCAGAAAGCTTCTTGACGAAGCAGAGACAGGAGACAACATCGGCGCACTGTTAAGAGGCGTACAGAGAACAGACATCGAAAGAGGACAGGTACTCTGCAAGCCCGGCACAATTCACCCGCACACACACTTCAAGGGACAGGTATACGTTCTTAAGAAGGAAGAGGGTGGAAGACACACACCGTTCTTCAACGGCTACAGACCGCAGTTCTATTTCAGAACAACAGACGTAACCGGAGATCTTCAGCTTCCCGAAGGCACAGAGATGTGCATGCCCGGAGACAACGTAGTAATGGAAGTATCCCTGATCACACCGATCGCTATCGAAGAAGGACTCAGATTCGCTATTCGTGAAGGCGGAATGAAGGCGGAAGAACAGTAGGATCCGGCGTTGTTACAGAGATCATCGAGTAATTGACGGATTACAGAAAGAGCAGCCAATGGCTGCTCTTTTTTCGTGCTTGTGGGGTGAGTGGTGAGTCAGGGTGGTGGACTAGGACGCAACTGGGATATTTTGCGATTGCGTCCTAGTGAAATGGGAGTTGACTCAGACGCAACTGGGGATTTGGAAGGGTTGCGTCCTAGTGAAATGGAAAAATACTCAGACGCAAATGAGGATTTGGAGGGTTTGCATCCTAGTGAAATGAGAAAATACTCAGACGCAATTAGGGATTTGGAAGGATTGCGTCCTAGTGGGCGGCGCAGTGTAGAACCATCGGCAGGTCGATTGGGTCACAATGGGATGTTTTGCGCAGATCAGACCCAATTTCAAGGAGAAGGATTGGGTCAAATGATGCGACTTGGTCCAATATGACCCAAGGTTCGGCAAAAAAATTGGGTCAGAAAAGGCGCTACACCCAAATATGACCCAAGGTTCGGCCAAAATATTGGGTCAGAAAAGGTGCTCCACCCAAATCTGACCCAAACCCCGACCGAAAAATTGGGTCAGAAAAGGCACCCTCACATAAATCTGACCCAAACCACAGGGATGCAGCCTGAAAGCACTTCGCGAATTCAGGCTACAAAGCGCATTTCACAAGAATGTAGCCTGAAACTGCGCCAGGAAATCAGGCTACAAAGCGCATATCACAAGAATGTAGCCTGAAACTTCTCCATGGATTCAGGCTACAAAGCGCATTTCACAAGAATGCAGCCTGAAGCCCCACCACGAAATCAGGCTACAAAGCGCCAGACAAGTGGGATGTAGCCTGATTACATAAGAAAACCACGCGAGAGACGCGTGGTTCCATTTTTTCCATATAGTGTTTGGCCACTAGGCCACTGGGTCTATTCTTCGCCCCTCAGTATGAGGTGGGCGATCTTGTAGACATCGCCGCAGCCAAGAGTGATGACCAGGTCACCTTTTTGGATATTTTGTTTCAGGTAGTCGGCCACCTTCTGGAAGGTGTCGAACCAGACGCTGCCGGGGATCTCGTCTGCCAAGTCCTGGGTGGACACGTGGTAGGTGTTGATCTCGCGGGAGCCCATGATATCGGTCATGACGACTTTGTCGGCCAGGGACAGAGCGGTGGCGAATTCGTGGAGCAGCATTTTGGTGCGGCTGAAGGTGAAGGGCTGGAATACGGCCCAGACTCTTTCGTAGCCCATGCGGTTGGCGGCATTCAGGGTGACTTCCAGTTCCTTGGGGTGGTGGGCGTAGTCGTCAGCGATGACGGCGCCGTTGTACTCGCCCAGGAACTCGAAGCGTCTGCCGGCGCCGCGGAAGTGGCCGATGGAGTCTCTTACCTGTGCAAAGGTGGCTCCGGAGTGGCATGCGGCTGCGATGACGGCTAGGGCGTTCAGGACGTTGTGCTCACCGGGCACGCCCAGCTCGATGTGGCCCAGACACTGGCCTTTGTAGAACACGTCGAAGGCCGGGAAGGCGCCGTTTTCCCAGGAGACTTCTCCGTGGTAGTAGTCGCAGGAGTCGTCGTCTCCGAAGGTTATGATCTCCTTGCCTTCAAGATCCTTCATGGCATCGACTGTGTTTGGGTCGGAGCCGTTGTAGATCACGCAGGAGGACATATCCGCAAAGTCGCGGAAGGATTTTTTGAGGTTTTCCAGGGTGTGGAAATATTCCATGTGGTCCCTGTCGATGTTAAGGATAAGGGCCGTATTCGGGCTCAGATCCAGGAAGGTGTCTTTGTACTCGCAGGCCTCTACCACCAGGGTCTCGCTGTTTCCCACTATGCCGTTGGTGCCGGTAAGGGGAAGCTTGCCGCCGATGACGGCGGAGGGGTCGAAGCCGTTTTCCAGGAGGACTTGGGTCAGCATGGATGTGGTGGTTGTCTTGCCGTGGGTTCCGCAGACACCGATGCAGTTCTTGTACTTGCGGGTCACGTAGCCGAAGAGCTTGCTTCTCTCGAAGGTGGGGATGCCCTTTTCGCGGGCTGCCACCAACTCAGGATTGTCGGGAAGGAGGGCTGCGGTGAATACCACCATGTCGGCTCCGTCCACGTTTTCGGCTTTTTGACCGAGGACTACGGGGATGCCCAAGGCGCGGATGCGCTTCAGGGTATCGCTTTCGTTATTGTCGGATCCTGTAAGATAATATCCTTTATCGTGGAGGATCTCAGCCAGGGGGCACATTCCTGCCCCGCCTATTCCTATGAAATGTATGCGTTTAGCGTTTTTTATTGCTTCGTCGATTGTCATACTAATCCCTTTCAACAGTTGTGTCATTTTAAACCACATTTATTATATCACATTAGTGCGCGCAATACAAATACGACCCGTAAGCCCCCGGAAATGCCACGTCGAGGCCCCTGAAACTCCAATTAGTTCTTGCCTAAAGCCTTGAAATATAGTATAATCACTCTTGCGTAGAGGTCTTAAATGACCTTTTTTATTGCGTTTTTATCGGATCTGAGGGGAATACAGGAGGGAAGAATGCGAGCTGAAAGACGAAGAGAGATCGAGGCTCAGATGGAGAATGAAAGGGCGGCGTACAAGGCCAAGAAGAAGCACAACGGCTTCTTCAGGTTTATTGCGCTGATCTTCCTTTTGACCGGCGGAGCGTTTTTCTTCTTTGTGTACAAGCTGAACGTTCTCCCCATGAAATATCTGATCCCGGCTGCAGTGGTGTCGGCGATCATCGCACTGTTCAACCTGCCGGCTCTTCTGAGCTCCAGAGGCCGCAAGCAGCGCAAAATATCCGCCACGGTAATAACCCTGCTTTGCTCGGTGGTATTTTGCTTCGGCACATATTATCTGGCCAATGCCTACGGTTTCCTTAACAACATCACCAGAGAGGAGATCCCCACGGAGGACTTCTACGTGCTGGTGAGGGCCGATGAGCTTCCGGAGATGGATGCCAAGGCCAAGGAAGATGAGATCAAGGCTCAGGTCAAGGAGATCCTTGACGGGACCACAGTGGGGGCTTACCGCTCCAACGACCCGGTCTACGCCGAGGCCAGAGTCCTCCTTGAAGGAGTGGCGGACATTGAGTTCGATTTCGATGACACGGTGCAGGATACTGTGGATTCCCTCGCAAACTGGAATCACGATTCCATTCTTCTTCCGGTAGCCACCTATGAGGCCATGAAGGGCGACGGAGGCACCGGCATCCAGAGCACCACCGGGATACTTTACACAGTGAAGGTACCCGTTCAGGTGAAGGAAGACGGTTCCGAAGGAGTGGACGTCACCAAGGAACCCTTCAATGTGTTCATCAGCGGCGTGGATGCCGACGGATACAGGTCCGACGTGAACATCATCGCAACGGTGAACCCCATTTCCCACGAGGTGCTTCTCACATCCATCCCAAGAGACAGCTATGTGGTGCTGCCGGATATGACATACAACAATGGCGACCCGGGCTATGACAAGCTGACCCATGCAGGTGTATACGGGATCGAGGAGCTTACGGCCACCATCGAGGAGACCTTCGGCATCGAAGTCCACTACAACATGACAGTAAACTACAACGTGGTGGAGCATCTGGTGGATGCCATCGGCGGCATAGACGTGGAGTCTGAGTTCGAGTTCACCTTCGGGGAACCGCCTTACTGCCACTTCGTTAAAGGCATGAACCACATGGACGGCGTAGCCGCACTGCAGTTCGCAAGAGAGCGTAACGCCTTCGTGGACGGAGACATGCAGAGAAACAAGGATCAGCAGCTGGTCATGGAGGCCGTGATCAAGAAGCTTACCTCTGAGAAGACCATCCTGGGCAACTACAAGGCCATACTGGACGCCGTGGGCGAGGACCTGAAGACCAGCATGTCCAGCGACGAGATCACCCAGCTCATCAAGGCTCAGCTGGCCACCATGCCTTCCTGGACCATCAACAAGTATTCCATCGAAGGCGACGTGGGAACAGACAGGTGCTGGGCTCTTGGAGGAGGATATGCCTCAGTTGTATACCTCAACGATGACGATATAAATGCAGCCATCGAGGAGATCGCAAGAGCCACTCTGGGAGAGCCGAGAGCGGCGGAGACCCCTGAGACTCAGGATCAGGAGGGCTGATCTGCCCCAAGGATAGGCGCAAAAAATATTTTAATAAATTTTTTATTGACATTGAAAATGCTCGGATTTATAATCATATGGCAACTTTATGGTTATAATGATCAAAGCGTACGCCCGCTTTGAGTTTTTTGGTGTAAACGGAGGATGATCACATGAGAGTTAAAGTGACGTTAGCATGCACAGAGTGCAAACAGAGAAATTACAACACGATGAAGAACAAAAAGAACGATCCCGATCGTATCGAACTCATGAAATACTGCAGATTCTGCAAGAAGGAAACTCTTCACAGAGAGACCAAATAGGGAGATCAGAAATGGCTGCAAAGAAAGAAGAAAAGAAGTCCGGCATCAAGGAATATTTCCGCGGTGTAAGGACAGAGTTGAAGAAGGTCGTCTGGCCCACACGCAACGAAGTGGTTTCATACACGGCGGTGGTCATCGCGGTCTGCTGCGCTTTCGCTTTGATGTTCTGGCTCATCGATACCGGAGTACTTGCCGCTCTTAGAGCAGTGCTTGGTATCACAATGAACTAGGCTTTAGACAGACGTCAGATATATTATATATATAAGGAACGGAAATGGCAGATTTTGAGAACAAGAGCGTTTCCCCTCTGGAAGGCGAAGGCTTAAGAGGAGACGGCCAGGCCAGATGGTATGTGGTGCACACATATTCAGGCCACGAAAACAAAGTAAAAGTTAATATCGAAAAGATGGTCGAGAACCGCGGTATGCAGAATCTTGTTCAGGAAGTCGTAGTTCCTACTGAGGACATTGTCGAGATCAAAGACAGTCAGAGAAAGATCAAGACCAAGAAGATGTTCCCCGGTTACGTGATCATCAAAATGGTAGTGACCAACGAATCCTGGTATCTGGTGAGAAACACCCAGGGCGTGACCGGATTCGTGGGACACGGTTCCGAACCCATTCCCCTTACCGACGAGGAAGTGGCAAGGATGGGTATCGAGAAGGTCCACATCGAGTTGGACGTGAAGGTCGGCGAAACAGTACGCGTCGTAAACGGCCCCTTCGAGAGCTTTATGGGCACCATCGAGGAGATCGACAAGGAGAAGCAGGTACTGGTAGTCAGGATCTCCATGTTTGGCAGAGACACTCCCGTCGAGCTGGAATTCGCTCAGGTGGAGAAAGTCTACAAATAAAATCTAAAGAAAGGAGAAACAAATGGCGAAAAAGGTTGAAGGCTACATTAAACTTCAGATCGCAGCAGGCGCAGCTACTCCGGCACCCCCTGTAGGTCCCGCACTTGGTCAGCATGGTGTTAACATCATGGACTTCTGCAAACAGTTTAATGCTAAGACACAGGATCAACCCGGCATGGTAATTCCCGTAGTCATCACGGTGTATGCTGACAGATCATTCAGCTTCATCACGAAGACTCCGCCCGCAGCAGTCCTCATCAAGAAGGCAGCAGGAATCGACACAGCATCCGGTGAGCCCAACAAGAAGAAAGTGGCTTCCATCACGCTGGCACAGGCCGAGGAGATCGCAAGAACAAAGATGCCTGACCTTAATGCAGCAAACCTTGAGAGCGCAGTAAGCATGATCAAGGGAACTGCAAGATCAATGGGTATCACAGTAACAGAGTAAGAGTTGGGAGACGAAAGTCGTTAGTACCACAAGGAGGAAAACGAAATGCCAAAGAGAGGCAAGAATTACAAGAACGCTCTCACAAAGTACGACAAGACACAGATGTACGAGATGGCTGATGCCCTCAAGAACGTTTGTGAAGTCGCAGGAGCAAAATTCGATGAGACCGTAGAGGTCCACATCAAACTGGGTGTCGACGGCAGACACGCTGACCAGCAGGTAAGAGGAGCTGTTGTTCTTCCTAACGGAACAGGTAAGACCAAGAGAGTCCTGGTATTCGCAAAGGGCCCCAAGGCTCAGGAAGCAGAAGCAGCTGGTGCAGATTACGTCGGAGCTGAGGAAATGGCCCAGAAGATCCAGCAGGAAGGCTGGTTCGAATTCGACGCAGTAGTAGCAACACCGGATATGATGGGAGTTGTAGGAAGATTAGGTAAGATCCTGGGACCCAGAGGTCTTATGCCGAACCCCAAGTCTGGCACAGTCACAATGGACGTTGAGAAAGCGCTCCACGAGATCAAGGCTGGTAAAGTTGAGTACAGACTTGACAAGCAGAACATCATCCACACATCCATAGGCAAGGTATCCTTCGGACCCGAGAAGCTTCTTGAAAACATGAATACTCTCATGGAAGCAATAGTTAAGGCTAAGCCCGCTGCAGCCAAGGGACAGTATCTCAGAAGTGTTACAGTAGCAAGCACAATGGGCCCCGGAGTCAAGGTTAATCCGGCGCTGATTCAGTTCTAAAAAAAGAAAACACAACCTAAGACAGCAGGTGCGAAAGCTTAATTTCCTGCCGAGGTACAATATAAAAATATTGGCCTCGTTTAACGAGGCTTTTTTATGGAGTACCTTAACCATCCGGCTGAGTCATACGACCCGGACGGAAGAAAGGAGAAAAATTAATGTCAGTAGAAGCTAAACAGGCTAAACAGATCATCATCGACGAGATCAAGGAAAAGCTGAACGGAGCTCAGTCTGCAGTAGTCATCGACTACATGGGAACCACAGTTGCTGAGGCAGACGCCATGAGAAAAGAGCTCAGAGAAGCCAACGTTGACTACACGGTATACAAGAACACACTTCTGAAGAGGGCTATCGAGGGAACAGAGTTCGAACCCCTGAAGGACATTCTTGAAGGACCCACAGCCATCGCGATCTCCAAGGAAGATGCTACAGCCCCCGCAAGGATTCTCAAGGGAGTCATCGATCGTTACAAGAAGATGTCCTTCAAGGCCGGCGTCGTGGAAGGCAACTTCTATGATCAGGAAGCGATCAAAGAGATCGCAAACATTCCGTCAAGAGACGTACTCATCGCTAAGTTCATGGGATCCATCCAGAGCCCGGTATCCAAGCTGGTGAGAACATTCCAGGCTATCGCAGACGACAAGCAGGAAGCATAATCAATCAATAGAATTCAGATCAAATTCATAGAACCATTCAGAAAGGAAAAAACAATGGATAAAATGCAGATCATCGAAGCCATCAAGAATATGACAGTGCTCGAGTTAAATGAATTAGTTAAAGCTTGTGAAGAGGAATTCGGCGTTTCCGCTGCAGCTCCCGTTGCAGTTGCAGGCGTTGCTGCTGCCGCTGAGGTAGAAGAGCAGACAGAATTCACAGTAGTTCTTAACGCTATCGGATCCGAGAAGATCAAGGTCATCAAGGTCGTCAGAGAGATCACCGGTCTTGGACTTAAGGAAGCTAAGGAACTCGTTGACGGAGCTCCCTCCAACATTAAGGAAGGCGTTGAGAAGGCAGAGGCAGAGTCTATCAAGGCTCAGCTCGAAGAAGTCGGCGCAGAAGTCGTTCTTAAATAATTCCCGAGAGCAAAAGATTCATGGGGCTTTGCACCAAGGTGCGAAGCCCTTTTTTTGTGCCATATTGCAAAGAACTTCGGCGGAGGATATAATCAAGGCGTAGGATTTTTTTGCGCATGAGGTCAGATATGAACAAAAAAAGGATTTTCGAAATACTCCAGATAGGCCAGGAGAATGACAAAGTCAGCCGCGGGTTCGACTATTTCATTATCGTGAACATAGTCCTGAACATACTTGTGGTGATACTGGACACCTTCGAGGAGCTTTCGGAGTATAACGCCCTCTTCAGATGGATCGAGATCGTGACTACCTTTATATTCCTCATCGAGTACATCCTGAGGATATGGACGGCGGATCTGCTCTATCCCAAGCTGAGCAGGGGCAAGGCGGTGCTCCGGTTCATCAGGTCCTTCGACGGAGTGGTGGACCTCTTCACCATCATCCCGGTGTTCTTCCTTTCGGGCGCCGTGGCTTTCAGGATGCTGAGGGTGGTAAGGATACTGCACCTCTTCAGGATCAACGCGCGCTATGACTCCTTCCACGCGATACTGGGCATCATCTACGAGAAGCGCAAGCAGCTTTTGTCATCGCTTTTCATCATATTCATACTGATGCTGGCCTCCAGCATATGCATGTACAGCGCAGAGCACGCCGCCCAGCCGGATGTGTTCAAGAACGCCTTCTCCGGTTTCTGGTGGAGCGTGACCACCATCCTCACCATCGGATACGGAGACATCTACCCGGTGACCACGGCGGGAACCATCATTGCCATCATCATGTCGTTTTTGGGAGTTGGTGCGGTGGCCATCCCCACAGGTATCATCTCAGCAGGATTCGTGGAGCAGTACGAGAAGGAGAAGAACGCCTTAAAGCGCTTCCAGGACGTGAAGGAGATCGGCGAGATCGTGGTGGGCAAGAGGAGCGACCTCAAGGGCAAGACCATAGAGGAGATACAGAGCGAATACGAAATGAACGTGTATCTGGTGATCAGGGACGAGCTCTCGGCCATTCCTGACCGAGGCCTCAAGGTCCACCAGGGAGATATACTGATCGTCCGGTCGGGCAAGGTGGTGAAGAGCAAGTAAGGAACCGCAGCCCGCACCCAAGAAGCAGGAAGCAGAATAAAAAAATATCGGAATACGACACCGGTCCGCAGCGGGGCCGGTGTTTTTTGTTGTGCGGAAGCCGGGGGTGTGATTTTTTGATGCATTTTTGCAAAAAAAGTTCTTGCAATCTTGACAGCAAAGGGATATACTATTAAACTGCCATAAAAATTAGAATGCCTTTTTATGCGCTGCAGTAAATGCGCATCAGGGCATGGATCCAGTTAAAGACATAAGGAGTGATGGAAAATGCCGAGACCTATAAAAGTAGGTAGAAAAGAGCGTATGACATTCGCTAAGATCAATGAAGTCTGCGAGATGCCGAACCTCATCCAGATCCAGACGGATTCTTACAAGTGGTTCGTGGAAGAAGGACTGAAGGAAGTCTTTGAAGACGTTTCCCCCATAAAGGACTTCTCCGGAAATCTCGTTCTTGAATTCATCGACTACACTCTGTCGGATAAGCCCAAGTATCCGAAGGAAGAGTGCAAGGACAGGGATGTAACATACGCAGCTCCGCTTAAAGTAAGAGTAAGACTCATCAACCGCGAGACCGGTGAGGTGAAGGAACAGGAAGTCTTCATGGGCGATTTCCCCCTGATGACCGAGAGAGGAACCTTCATATATAACGGTGCAGAGCGTGTCGTGGTAACGCAGCTGGTGCGTTCCCCCGGACCGTACTACTCGGTTGAGACTGATAAGTCAAACAACAAGCTTTTCTCGACCCAGATCATACCCAACAGGGGAGCATGGATCGAGTACGAGACCGATTCCAACGGAGTGCTTTCCGTGAGAGTCGACCGTACCAGAAAGCAGCCCGTCACAACCCTCCTGAGAGCCATCGGCCTCGGAACTGACGAGGAGATCCTGGAAGTATTCGGTGACGACGAGAGACTTCGCGCCACCCTGGAAAAGGATACCACCAAGGATTACGAAGAAGGTATCAAGGAGATCTATAAGAAGATCAGACCGGCTGAACCTCCCACAATTGAAAGTGCAAGGCAGGCGTTCAACGCCATGTTCTACGACCCCAAGCGCTACGATCTGGCCAAGGTCGGCAGATATAAATACAACAAAAAACTTGGTCTCTCCAATCGTCTTGCAGGCGTAATGCTCAAGGAAGACGCAGTTGCTCCCGAGACCGGAGAGATCCTGTACGAGGCAGGAACTGTCCTTGACCGCGACATGGCGCTGCGCATTGAGAACTCCGGACTGGACTACGTCATTGCCTACGCTGTGGACAAGGCAAAGGAAGGTCAAACTACCAAGGTCATCGGATCCAGATTCGTTGACATCAAGGCCTATGCTGAGGAATACGAACCCCAGTACAAGGATGTGGACTATGATTCCCTGAAGCTTGGCGACAAGGTGTTTTATCCCGTGCTCAGAGAGATCTTTGAGAAGGCTTCCAACGAGGAAGAACTCAAGGAGATGCTGGTGGACAGGAAGAACGAGCTTTCACCCAAGCACATCATAAACGAGGACATCATCGCTTCCGTAAGCTATCTGATCAACCTGAACTACGGCATCGGCAGCGTAGATGACATCGACCACCTTGGAAACAGAAGACTGAGAACTGTGGGAGAACTTCTCCAGAACCAGTTCAGGATCGGTCTCTCCAGGATGGAGAGAGTCATCCGTGAGAGGATGATGACACAGGATATCGACGTGACCACACCTCAGGCTCTGATGAACATCAGACCTGTAACTGCGGCAGTCAAGGAGTTCTTCGGTTCATCCCAGCTGTCCCAGTTCATGGACCAGAACAATCCTCTGGCTGAACTTACTCACATGAGAAGACTGTCGGCACTTGGACCCGGCGGACTCTCCAGAGAGAGAGCAGGATTCGAAGTCAGAGACGTTCACCATTCTCACTATGGAAGAATGTGCCCCATCGAGACTCCTGAAGGTCCCAACATCGGACTTATCGGATCACTGACCACATATGGCATTATCAATAAGTACGGCTTCATCGAGACCCCCTACAGAATCGTGAAGGACGGAGTAGTCACCGATGAGATCAGATACATCACTGCTGACGAGGAAGAGATGTGCGTAATCGCAGAAGCCAACGAACCGCTGGATTCTGAAGGACGTTTCATCAATGCCAAGGTAGCCTGCAGATCGGAGCACGGTGAGATCTCACTGGCATCCGCCGATCAGGTAGACTACATGGACGTTTCCCCCAAGCAGGTAGTATCCGTGGCTACAGCCATGATCCCCTTCCTGGAGAACGACGACGCTAACCGTGCTCTGATGGGATCCAACATGCAGCGTCAGGCTGTACCCCTTCTGGTGACTGAAGCTCCCATGATCGGAACAGGTATGGAATACAAGGCCGCCTGCGACTCAGGAGTAGTCATCCTCTGCAAGGAGGCAGGTACTGTCGAGTTCGTTGACGCAGAGACCATCCTCATCAGAAGAGATTCTGACGACGGAGTGGATCAGTATGATCTTCTTAAGTTCAAGCGTTCCAACCAGGGAACCTGCGTGAACCAGAGACCCATCGTCTCCCATGGCGAACACATCGAAAAGGGCGAAGTCATTGCTGACGGACCTTCCACCGACATGGGCGAGATCGCACTGGGCAAGAACCTTCTCATCGGCTTCATGACATGGGAAGGATACAACTACGAGGACGCTGTAGTCCTCAATGAGAGACTTCTCATGGATGACGTTCTCACGTCCATCCATATCGAAGAATATGAATCCGAGGCCAGAGACACCAAGCTTGGAGCCGAGGAGATCACCAGAGACATCCCCAACGTTGGTGAAGAGGCTCTCAAGGATCTGGACGAGGAAGGTATCGTCAGGATCGGAGCTGAAGTCAGCGCTATGGACATCCTGGTAGGTAAGGTAACTCCCAAGGGAGAGACCGAGCTCACATCCGAGGAGAGACTCTTAAGAGCCATCTTCGGTGAAAAGGCCAGAGAGGTAAGGGACACATCCCTCAAGGTTCCTCACGGTGAGACAGGTATCGTCGTTGACGTCAAGATCTTCACCAGAGAAAACGGCGACGAGCTTCCTCCCGGAGTCAACAAGCTGGTAAGAGTCTATGTTGCCACAAAGAGAAAGATCAACGTAGGCGACAAGATGTCCGGACGTCACGGAAACAAGGGTGTTATCTCCAGGATACTTCCCGAAGAGGATATGCCCTTCCTTGAGAACGGACAGCCTCTCCAGGTAATGCTCAATCCTCTGGGCGTGCCCTCACGTATGAACGTAGGACAGGTACTGGAGGTCCACCTGGGACTTGCCTGCAAGAAGAAGGGCTGGTACATCGCCACACCCGTATTCGACGGAGCCAAGGAGAGCGACATCATCAACCTTCTGGAAGAGACAGGATACCCCGGAAACGGCAAGCTCAGACTGAGAGACGGCCGTACAGGCGAGTATTTTGATCATCCGGTAACAGTTGGATACATGTACATGCTCAAACTCCACCATCTGGTAGACGACAAGATCCACGCTCGTTCCACGGGTCCGTACTCACTGGTCACCCAGCAGCCTCTGGGCGGCAAGGCGCAGTTCGGCGGACAGCGTTTCGGAGAGATGGAAGTCTGGGCTCTGGAAGCTTACGGCGCAGCTTACACACTGCAGGAGATCCTGACAGTGAAGTCCGACGACATCGTAGGACGTGTAAAGACTTACGAAGCTATCGTTAAGGGAGAAAACATCCCGACGCCCGGAATACCCGAATCCTTCAAGGTACTCATCAAGGAGCTCCAGGCTCTGGCTCTGGACGTAAAGGTCCTTGACGAGAACGCAAAAGAGATAGAGATCAAGGAACTCTCAGATGATGACGATGTTCCAAACGCTGAGAGGACCATGGAAATGGAGACTCAGATGGTTTCTGAAGAGGAGCTCTATCAGGAAGGTTTCGTAGAAGATACAATGACAGGCGAAGAGTATTAAAGGAGGCTTGGATAAATGACCGATCAGATCAAAGAAAACAAGAACGAGTTAAACAATTTCGAAGCCATCCAGATAAACCTGGCATCACCGGAAAAAATACTCGAATGGTCCCACGGCGAAGTAACCAAGCCCGAGACCATAAACTACAGGACACTTAAACCCGAGAGAGACGGACTCTTCTGCGAGAGGATCTTCGGGCCCATGAAGGACTGGGAGTGCCACTGCGGTAAATACAAAAGAATAAAGTACAAGGGCATCATCTGTGACCGCTGCGGAGTAGAGGTCACAAAGGCCAAGGTAAGACGTGAGAGAATGGGACACATCGAGCTGGCAGCTCCCGTATCTCACATCTGGTACTTCAAGGGCACACCCTCAAGAATGGGTCTCTGCCTGGACATCAGCCCCAGAAACCTTGAGCGAGTCCTGTATTTTGCGTCATACATCGTAACAGACCCCGGCGACACTGATCTGGTGTACAAGGAGATCCTCTCCGAGCAGCAGTACAGAGAAGCCAAGGACAAGTACGGTAACGCTTTCAAGGCAGGCATGGGCGCAGAGGCAGTGAGAAAGCTTCTCTGCGACATCGACCTGGACGAGCTCTCAGACGATCTGAGAGAAAAGCTGAGAGGAGCCACAGGCCAGAAGAGGCTTAGAATCGGCAGACGTCTCGAAGTCATCGAGGCTCTCCGCATCTCCGGCAATCGTCCCGAGTGGATGGTGCTGACGGTGATCCCCGTGATCCCGCCCGACATCAGACCCATGGTACAGCTGGACGGCGGCAGATTCGCCACATCCGACCTGAACGACCTTTACAGAAGGGTCATCAACAGAAACAACCGTCTTAAGAGGCTGCTGGAGCTGGGCGCTCCTGACATCATCGTCAGAAACGAGAAGCGTATGCTTCAGGAAGCAGTAGACTCCCTGATCGACAACGGCCGTCGCGGAAGAGCGGTGACCGGTCCCGGATCCCGTCCTCTCAAGTCACTTTCCGACATGCTCAAGGGTAAGCAGGGAAGATTCAGACAGAACCTTCTTGGTAAGCGTGTTGACTACTCCGGACGTTCCGTAATCGTTGTAGGACCTGAGCTCAAGTTCTACCAGTGCGGTCTTCCCAAGACCATGGCTCTGGAACTGTTCAAGCCCTTCATCATGAAGGAACTGGTGGAGCAGGGCTACGCTTCTAACATCAAGGCTGCTAAGAAGATGGTGGAAAAGGTTCGTCCCCAGGTATGGGACGTGCTGGAAGGCGTCATCAAAGAGCACCCCGTAATGCTGAACCGTGCGCCTACACTGCACAGGCTTGGTATCCAGGCCTTCGAGCCGGTGCTGGTAGAGGGCAAGGCTATCAAGCTTCATCCTCTGGTATGTACCCCCTTCAACGCAGACTTCGACGGAGACCAGATGGCTGTTCACGTACCTCTTTCAGTAGAGGCTCAGGCTGAGGCAAGGTTCCTCATGCTGTCCGTAAACAACATCCTGGCTCCCAAGGACGGATCTCCCATCACCACGCCGACTCAGGACATGATCCTCGGATCATACTACCTGACCTATCCCGGCATCATGAGGAAGATCGACGAGAACGGCAAGCAGATCGATAAGATCGATGATTTCCAGAAGCATGACGACGGATTCGAAAGAGTTCCCGTAAAGGGCGACGGAAAGGTCTTCACAGACCTCAACGAGATGCTCATGGCATATCAGGACGGAGTCATCTCCATCCATGCTAAGGTCAAAGTCAGGATGAGCGATGATCCTGCAGAGGCCGGAAAGAGCATCGTAGAGTCCACAGTTGGAAGATTCATCTTCAACCGCGGCATTCCTCAGGACCTGGGATTCGTTGACAGAACCAAGGACAAGTACAGCCTGGAAGTAGACTTCCTCTGCGGCAAGAAAGAACTTGGAAAGATCATAGACAAGTGCTTCCGTAAGCATGAAAACACCGGAACCATCCTGATGCTTGACTACATCAAGGATACCGGATACAAATACTCCACCAAGGCCGCTGTGACCATCTCCATCGACGACATGGAGATCCCCGATGAGAAGGATGACATCGTAGCAAAGGCTGAGAAGGAAGTCGATAAGTGGGAAAAGGCTTTCAGAGCAGGTCTCATCTCCAACCAGGAGAGATACGAAATGGTCTGCAAGATCTGGAACGCCGCCACAGACGAAGTGGCAGATGCCCTTATGGACAAGCTCGGCCCCATGAACAACCTTCAGATCATGGCTCACTCCGGAGCCCGTGGATCCAAGAACCAGATCCGTCAGGTAGGAGGAATGCGTGGACTGATGGCTAACGCCACAGGTAAGACCGTAGAGGTTCCCATCACATCCAACTTCCGTGAAGGTCTGTCCATCCTGGAGTACTTCATTTCATCCAACGGTGCCCGTAAGGGACTGGCTGATACGGCTCTGAGAACCGCTGACTCAGGATACCTGACCAGAAGACTTGTAGACGTATCCCACAACGTTATCGTCAACGAGTATGACTGCGGAACCGATGAGTACATCGTAGCCGAAGCTTTCAGAGACGGTAAGGAAGAGATCGAAGACCTTAAGGAAAGGATCGCAGGACGTACAGCATTCTTCGACGTTGAAGATCCCCAGACAGGCAAGATCCTGGCTAAGGCCGGTGAGGAGATCACCGACGAGCAGGCTTCAGCCATCGAGAAGGCAGGCGTCAAGAAGGTAGCTATCCGCTCCATCATGACCTGTAAGTGCAGAACAGGTGTCTGCGCTAAGTGCTACGGAAGAAACCTGGCCACATATGAACCGGTGAACATCGGCGAAGCTGTTGGTATCATCGCAGCTCAGTCCATCGGTGAACCCGGTACACAGCTGACCATGAGAACATTCCACTCCGGCGGAGTTGCAGGCGATGACATCGTCGGCGGTCTTCCTAGAGTAGAAGAGCTCTTCGAAGCACGTAAGCCTAAGGGACTGGCAGAGATCTGCGAAGCTGACGGAGAAGTCATCTCCATCGAGCCCAGAGACGACAACAGGACAGAGGTGATCGTAAGAGAAGAGGGAGGAGACAGATCCTACATCGTAGCTTACGGCGCACAGATCCTCGTGAAGGTCGGGCACCAGGTCAAGGCCGGCGACAACATCACAAAGGGACCCCTTGATCCTCACGACATCTTAAGACTCAAGGGCGCTGAAGGCGTTCATGAGTACGTGGTGAAGGAAGTCAAGAGAGTATATAAGAAACAGGGTGTAGATATCAACGACAAGCATATCGAAGTCATCGTTTCCCAGATGCTCTCCAAGTTCAAGGTGGAGAACCCCGGAGACACCAAGCTCCTTCCGGGAAGCCTTTACAACAAGTATGAGATCGAAGACGCCAACGCTGAAGTGATAGCTGAGGGCAAGCAGCCTGCTGAATTCAAGCTGACCCTTCAGGGAATCACCAAGGCAGCTCTGGCCGCCAACTCATTCCTGTCGGCAGCTTCCTTCCAGGAGACCACCAAGGTGCTCACCGATGCCGCCATCAAGGGCAAGACCGACAAGCTTCAGGGACTTAAGGAAAACGTCATCATCGGAAAACTTATTCCTGCCGGAACCGGCATGAAGAGATACAGAAATGTTTCCGTTGACTATGGCGTAAACGCTCAAGTCATCGAGCAGTATCTGGAGGAACAGAGAAGGCTCAAGGAAGCTGAGATCCAGGCCAAGAACAAGGACAAGGTGGCTCAAGAGACAGCTCAGGAGGCTGAAGAAGCTGAAGCAGATGCAGTTGATGCAGCTGAGAATGATGCGGTAGTTGAACCCATGGAAACACAGGAGGCAGATGCAGCGGCAGCAGCAGAGCTGGAATAATTCCGTTGACACCGACCTTCGAAATGTGATAGAATCATATCGCTTTTGGGCTTAAAGCCCGGGGACTATCCCCCGGGCTCATAGGCTTGAAATAAAAAATCTTCCAAGAAAGGAGAAAAAGATGCCTACAATTAACCAGTTAGTACGTGAAGGCAGAGCTACGTCCGTTAAGAAGTCCGCTGCTCCTGCTCTCAACAAGGGAATGAACTCTTTAAGAAGAGTTGCTACAGATACAGATTCCCCGCAGAAGAGAGGAGTTTGCACTTCCGTTAAGACAGTGACCCCCAAGAAGCCTAACTCAGCTCTTAGAAAAGTTGCCAGAGTCAGACTTACCAACGGGATCGAAGTTACCGCCTACATTCCCGGAATTGGTCACAATCTCCAGGAGCACAGCGTCGTCCTCATCAGAGGCGGCCGTGTCAAGGACCTTCCCGGTGTGAGATATCACATCATCAGAGGCACACTTGATACAGCAGGTGTGGCAGGAAGACTTCAGGCTCGTTCCAAGTACGGCGCCAAGAGGCCCAAGGTTAAGAAATAACCTAAAGCCTAAGAGGGTAGAGCAATCTTTTTTGATATAAACATTAAAGAGCGCTCACGGCAATTGCCGAGTACCCCTAAAGACCGGGGAGGCAAAGATAAGGCCGTAACCCGGAGTAATCCCGGTGAACGGGGTGAAGAAAGCAAGTTATATTTTTTGCGGATGGCTCTGTACTAGATAAGACAGAATCAGAGACATCAGATTAGGAGGGAAGAGAAGTGCCTAGAAAAGGTAATGTTCCAAAGAGAGAAGTACTTCCGGATCCTGTTTATGGCAGCGTTGTTGTAGCTAAGCTCATCAACTCTATCATGCTGGATGGCAAGAAGGGTACCGCTCAGCAGATCGTGTACTCCGCCTTCGATAAGATCCAGCAGGCCACAGGCGAGGAGCCCCTGGAAGTATTCAACAAGGCAATGAACAACATCATGCCTGTGTTGGAAGTAAAAGCAAAGAGAATCGGTGGTGCAAACTATCAGGTTCCCGTAGAAGTAAGACCTGAGAGAAGACAGACTCTCGGCCTTAGATGGCTTACTAAGTACACAAGACTTAGAGGCGAAAGAACAATGGCAGACAGGCTTGCCAAGGAACTTATGGATGCAGCAAACAATACCGGCGCATCCGTAAAGAAGAAAGAAGATACCCATAAGATGGCTGAAGCCAACAAGGCTTTTGCACACTTCAGATGGTAGGTAGAAGATCATGGCAAGGAAGTTTCCATTAGAAAAGACAAGGAATATCGGCATTATGGCTCACATTGACGCCGGTAAGACTACGACGACAGAGAGGATCCTCTTCTATACCGGACGTACTCACAAGATCGGTGAGACTCACGACGGTGCTGCCGTAATGGACTGGATGGTCCAGGAGCAGGAGAGAGGAATCACCATCACTTCTGCCGCCACGACTGCCCAATGGAAAGATACAAGGATCAACATCATCGATACCCCGGGCCATGTGGACTTCACCGTTGAAGTCGAGAGGTCGCTGAGAGTTCTCGACGGCGCAGTTACAGTACTTTGCGCCAAGGGCGGCGTTGAGCCCCAGTCCGAGACCGTATGGAGACAGGCTGAAAAGTATGGCGTTCCCAGAATGATCTTCGTCAACAAGATGGACATCATGGGCGCTGACTTCTTCAGAGTCTACAACATGGTCCGCGACAGGCTCAAGGCTAATGCGGTGCCGGTCCAGCTCCCCATAGGTAAAGAGGACACCTTCATCGGAATTATTGACCTGATCACCATGAAGGCCGAGATCTATGAGGATGAACTCGGTAAGGTATTCGATATAGTGGACATTCCGGATGACATGAAGGACCTGGCTCAGGAGTGGCGTGACAAGCTTCTTGAGTCTGTGGCTGAGACCGATGAGGATCTCATGATGAAATTCCTGGAGGGCGAAGAGCTCACCGTGGAAGAGATCAAGACACAGATCAGGAAAGAGACCATCGCCAATCGTATGGTCCCCATGTTCTGTGGTTCAGCCTACAAGAACAAGGGCGTCCAGATGTTGCTGGACGGAGTAGTTGACTACATGCCCTCCCCGCTGGATATCCCGCCCATCACAGGCGTGAATCCTGAGACCGGAGAGGAAGAAGAGAGAGTTTCAGACGATAATGGTCCGCTTTCTGCTCTTGCATTCAAGATCGTAGCAGACCCCTTCGTCGGCAAACTGGCGTACTTCAGAGTTTACTCCGGAACGCTGGAAGCAGGCTCCTATGTGTACAATTCTTCAAAGGGCAAAAAAGAACGTATCGGACGTATCCTTCAGATGCACGCCAACAAGCGTGAGGAGATCGAGAAGGTCTACTCCGGAGATATCGCTGCTGCAGTAGGTCTCAAGGACACCACTACAGGCGATACGCTCTGCGACGAGAAGAACGAGATCATCCTGGAATCAATGGAATTCCCGGAACCGGTAATCGAGATAGCCATCGAGCCCAAGACCAAAGCCGGTCAGGAAAAGATGGGTATCGCCCTTGCGAAGCTGGCAGAAGAGGACCCCACATTCAAGACCTACACTAACCCTGAGACAGGTCAGACGATCATCGCAGGTATGGGAGAACTCCACCTGGAGATCATCGTTGACAGACTTCTTCGCGAGTTCAAGGTAGAGGCCAACGTGGGCAAGCCTCAGGTATCATACAAGGAGACGGTCACCAGAGAGGTGGAAGTCGACAACAAGTATGTCAAGCAGACAGGCGGACACGGCCAGTATGGTCACGTCAAGATCAGACTGTATCCCAGGGAACCGGGCTCCGGATTCGAGTTCAAGAACTCCATCGTCGGAGGCGTTATTCCCAAGGAATACATTCCGAAGATCGAAGAAGGTATCGTGGAAGCTATGGGCAATGGCCCCATCGCAGGCTACCAGGTAGTGGACTGCGGAGTAGAGCTGATCGACGGTTCATATCATGAGGTAGACTCATCAGATATGGCATTCAAGATCGCTGCCTCCATGGCCTTCAGAGAAGCATCCAAGAAAGCAAGCCCTGTACTCCTGGAACCCATCTTCAAGGTAGAAGTTACGGTACCGGAAGATTACATGGGCGACGTTATCGGAGACATTTCCCAGAGAAGAGGAAGGATCGAAGGAACGGATATGCTTAACGGTGCAGCAATCGTCAGAGGATATGTACCTCTGTCCGAAATGTTCGGTTACGCAACTGACTTAAGGTCTAAGACCCAGGGAAGAGGCGTCTACGTCATGCAGATGGATCATTTCGACAGACTGCCCGAGAACTTAATTGAAAAGATCAACAAGTAATCAAACAAGGAGACACTAAAAATGGCAAAGCAGAAGTTTGAGAGAACTAAACCGCATATCAACATCGGAACCATCGGCCACGTTGACCATGGTAAGACCACACTGACAGCAGCTATCACAAAGACTCTTCACGAGAGATACGGTCTCGGCGAGTTC
>ONAY01000024.1 GCA_900315895.1 uncultured Eubacteriales bacterium | reverse complement strand
CCACCCTGTATCTTCTTTCAAAAAAGATAAAACCGCTGTGAGCCCTTAATTATCAATGGTTTCAGCGGTTTTTACCAACGCTTTTTGTCCTATAAGCCTTTGTTTGCCTCAAAACATCCGCCCCACATCATAAATTCACGGCCCTCCGGGGCCGTTATTGTTTTATTCCATAGTTTTATTCTATACTAAATTGTTCTATATAACAAGACTTTTTGTTGACGGTCTTCTCGACTGGGTTTATAATTATGGTGTTATGTAGGGCACTACATGACCTCGCTTTTTCCGGCAGGCTCGGATCGCTAAAACCTTTCGGCGTGCATACCGGGTAACTCATCTATCGTAACACCTTTCCTTGGACTCAGCCAACCCTTCTGAGTCTGCAGACCAACCTAGTGTGTGCGTTACCCCTGCCGGCATTTCATCAAAATGAATGCGGACGGCGTTCCTCCAAATTCCGCCGCTCGTGTGTACATAGCAACTTAATCAGAATAGTTCTTTTCATGCAAATACCCGCCAGTCACCTGGCGGGTATTTGTTTTTTGTTATAGTTATCGTATTTTATCTTGAGTGAAGCATCATATCCATGAGGAAATCTTCATTCTCTCTTTCCACATCGTGAACGATCTCTCCGTTCACCACTGTCATATCACAGTATGCCTTGGAAAGCTCTGCAGGTGTCAGGGTGTAGGGATCTTCGTCAAAGATGGCGAAGTCTGCGCGCTTACCCTTTTCCACCGTGCCCAGTTCTTCATCCAGGCCCAGGATCCTGGCCGCCTCGATGGTCATGTGATCCATGGCGTCCCCGATATCATCCATGTGCCCCTCGAAGAAGCTCCGGCCGGTGATCACGGGCTCCCAGGTCTTAAGTACCGTCTGACTGGAGCTGAAGCGGGACATTGTCTCCCCGTCCAGTTCCAAGTCGCAGGCGACGATCACTGTGTTTTTGTGGCCCCTGTTCCTCAGTTCATCAACCGCCTCATAGACTTCTATCAGATCATGTTTTGTGGCAGCCTCTATATAGTAGGTGAACCCTCTATCGGCAGCCTCCACCATGATATCGGCAAGGCTGTGTCTGTCCAGATGCTTCGAAGCGTTTCCATCCACAGACAGATACAGGACTTCGTTTACCACCATTCCATCCAGTTCAGTGCATTTGGTGCGTCTCTGCAGGAGCACCGACCTTACTGCCTGAGGAAATACCGGAAGGTTCACGTAGAGTGATCCGTAGAATCTGGGACAGGGTGTGCCTTCTGAGTACAGTTCGATGAGTTGATCCTCGAATTCTAGTTCCATTTCATTTGGAGTCTTGATGTTGAGCACGGAAGTGATGCCGTGGTCTCCCAGGGCTTCCAACTCTTCTCTGAATGCCTGGAGGAAATCATCTGAAGGCATTACATATGCGGGTTCTTCTTCATCAAGCTCTCCATCAAGCTCTTCCGCGTACTCCTCTTCAAGTTCCTCTTCCTCGGGCAGTTCCTCTTCCTCGGGTGTCTCCACGATGACTTCCGTTGTGCCGAAGATGGGGTCAAAGCTTTCCTTCTCCACCTCAATATCCAGCTCATCCTGAACGTCCTCTTCGTCCATCACATCGTCCCCGTCAAGAGGCCCACGAAGCTTCTCTTCCAGCCTCATCACCGGACTGTGGTGTATGTCTATGAAACCGGGGACCAGAAACTTGCCCTTGAGGTCGATTTTTTCTGTATCATCGCCAATGAACGATTCCATCTCGCCGATATCGCCCACTGCCAGGATCCGGCCGTCCTTCACCGCCACAGCGTTGACCCAGTGGAGCTGCCCCTCTTCCTCCTCCGGAGCATCGTCCGGCCAGTCTATGTCCTCATTCATGGTGTATACGTAAGCGTTGTAGAACAGCTTGTCCGCGTGCTCTTCCTTTTTCTTAAAAAATCCAAATGCCATTATTCTACCTCGATCAAGATTTTTTGCTGTTTCCGATAATAAATTGTATCACATTTTAGGAAGCTATGATATAATTATTGCGTGTTTTTGCCGATTGGACTTAGCTTTCCATGGCGCAAAACATATAAACCGGGCTTTAGCCCACTCACCGAAAAAAAGGAGAACAACAATGCAGAGAAGAATTGGAACTGTATCAAGAGGACTCCGCGCGCCCATCGTCAAAGAGGGAGACGATCTGAGGAAGATCGTGGTGGACACCCTCATGGAATGCGTAAACGCCGGAGATATCCAGATCGGCCGCAAGGATGTTTTGGCTATCACTGAATCCATCTTGGCTCGTTCCGAAAAAAACTATGCCACAACTGATCAGCTGGCTCAGGACGTTAGAAACAAGCTGGGCGGAGAGACAGTTGGCGTAGTGTTCCCTATTCTTTCCAGAAACAGATTTGCGATCTGTCTTCGTGGAATAGCCAAGGGCTGCAAGAAGGTCGTTTTGATGCTTAGCTATCCTAGCGACGAGGTCGGCAATCACCTGTTGGATATCGACAAGCTGGACGAGAAGGGGATAGATCCCTACAAGGACGTCTTGACTCAGGAAGAGTTCGAGGGGATGTTCGGAAAGTCAAAACACACCTTCACCGATGTTGATTACGTAAATTACTACAAGGGCCTCATCGAGGAGGAAGGCGCGGAAGCTCAGATCATCTTCGCCAACCATCCCGCTGTGATCCTTGATTACACGGATAAAGTGCTTTGCGCTGACATCCACACAAGGAAGAGGACCAAGAGGCTCATCAAGGCTGCCAATCCCGAAGCCACAGTGCTTGGGATGGATGACCTGATGACCGCTCCCGTTGACGGATCCGGCTGCAACCCGGACTACGGCATCCTGGGCTCCAACAAGGCCACCGAGGATACCATCAAGCTCTTCCCCGTGAACTGCAAGGAATTCGTAGACGGCGTTCAGGCCGATATCAAGGCACTCACCGGCAAGACCATCGAAGTCATGGTCTACGGCGACGGCGCCTTCAAGGATCCCGTCGGCAAGATCTGGGAACTGGCTGACCCCGTTGTATCCCCCGGATACACCGACGGTCTCATGGGAACTCCCAATGAGCTGAAGCTCAAGTATCTGGCTGACAACCAGTTCGCTGACTTGAGAGGCGATGAACTCAAGGATGCCATGATCCAGGCCATCAAGGAAAAGGACGCTGACCTTAAGGGCACCATGGCAACCGAAGGAACAACTCCCCGTCAGCTCACCGACCTTCTGGGTTCGCTCTGCGACCTGACCTCCGGTTCAGGCGACAAGGGCACCCCCTTCGTCTACATCCAGGGTTACTTCGATAACTACACGGATGACTAAGGCTTTATGACAACAGCAAAAAACTCCGGCTCGCGCCGGAGTTTTTTGGTTTAGTCTTATTTCAGATTCCACATAGCTTCCGCTCTTCTGCGGGAACCTGCCAGATGGTCGTGGATCGCCTGCACGGACCGATCTATGTCCCTGTCGCTTATGGCCTCGAACAGTTCCTTGTGCTCCTCCCTGATCTCATCCAGATAATCCGTGGTGTACAACACACTTTTTCTGGTCTTGTCCAGGTAATCCTTGTAGGAGTTCAGGACCTGTGCCAGGAATCTGCTTCCTGCAGCTTCATAGATGATACCATGGAAGGCACTGTTCAGTTCAAGGGTCTTCTTGGTGTCCTTCTTCGCAGTGTACTGATCCATGAGATCGAACTGCTCCTTGAGCTTCGTTATCTGCTGATCGGTGATCCTTTCGCAGGCCCAGGTGACCGCTATCTGTTCAAGGGCCTCTCTAACGGTGTAGATATCTGCCACATCACGTTTGGTGAAGCCTTTTGCGAAGCATCCACGGTTCGGAACGTAGTCCAAAAGACCTTCCTCGCCCAGCTGCTTGAAAGCCTCTCTGATAGGGGTCCTGGATACGTTCATCTCTGCCGAGATGGAGGTCTCCTTGATCTTCTCTCCGATATAATACTCTCCCTTGAGTATACGGTCTCTGATTATATCCGCGATCTCATCCTTGAGAGTGGTCTCCGGATCTTTTGCTCTTTTGTCCATAGAGTCCTTCCCGCCGGTGAGTGTTCCGCTTCAATGCGGGTCTCAGGCCGGAACTGAATCAATTAAAGAATATTGTTTTCCAGGACCTGTGTCGCGAAGTCGAAATCGTTGAGCTGCATGTAGTACTCAGCGCAGTCTGTAAGAGCCTTCATCGGGCAAAGTCCTACGATCTCACATTTCTTGATGTGCACGCCGTATCTTGCTGCCTCAGCCTTGACCATCTCAACTACTCTGTAGAGCGGTGTCTGGTTGAAGTTTGTCATGTTGCAGGATACCTGAGCCATCTTCTTGCCTGTAGCTTCATCCTCTACCTCAAATCCCATGGACTTGACGCACTTGAAGCCGCCATCCTTCTCACGGATGATCTTGGCGATGTTCTTTGCGATCTGAACGTCGTCTGTATCCAGGTCAAGGTTGAAGGCTACCAGAGGCGGTCTTGCTCCTACTGCCATGACGCCGGCTGTGGGATGGATCCTGCGGCCGCCGAAGTCCGGTTCCCAATCGGGCTGCTGGACCTTTTCGGCCATTCCTTCGAACTGGCCCTTTCTGATGGTGACCAGGTTGTGTCTCTCGGGACGTGTTGCGCTGTCTTCATACAGGAAAACAGGAACGCCGGCTTCCTCTGCGATGCGGGCTCCCACTACCTTGGAAAGCTCGATGCAATCCTCTGTGGTAGCGCCCTTGATGGGTACGAAGGGCATTACGTCCACAGCTCCCATTCTGGGGTGCTCTCCGGTGTGATGGTTGAGGTCGATGAGCTCAACTGCTTTCTTTACAAGCTTGATGGATGCTTCCTCAACAGCCTTGGCATCGCCGATGTAGGTGATGACGGATCTGTTGTGGCTCTCGTCTGAAGAATAGTCGAGAAGCGTGCAGCCGGGAGTAGTTCTGATCTGATCTACGCAAGCTTCGATAACGTCTTTGTCTCTACCGTTTGAGATGTTGGGAATAGATTCGATGATCTGTGCCATATTTTCCTCCTAAATATTACAGAGAGTCTCTTACTCCCTCATAAAGTTCCTTTGCCAGAGCCTCAGCTTCGGCTACCATATCTTCTGCCTTGGCGAACTGAGCCTGAAGTGCTTCGTCCTTTACGCCGGGAAGATTGATCTTTACATTGAGCCATGCACCTCTTGCTCCTGTCAGGAAGCTTAAGGCTGCCACTCCGAAGTCGGAAGCGGCGTTCTGGTTGAACTGTCCGGCCATTTTCTTCATGGCGCGGAGTCCTTCCAGGCTCAGGCGTACTGTGTCGTAGGGCACCTGGGTGGCTCCCACGTTGGCGGCTCTGATCGCAGCTGATCTTGCGGCCTTGAGCTCGTCGGTATCCTTGGGCATCTTGTAGGCTGCGGCTACCTTATTGAAGGCGTCCGTGTCCTTGTCGATCCCTGCATAAAGTTCCTCTGCCAGGGCCTTTACTTCCTTCTGGACCTCTGTGCATACCGCCTCATACTCTGCGTATTTCTCTCTTCCGATGGTCAGTCCGCAGACCATGGAGACCAGGTCGCAGGCCTGAGTGGAGGACAGAGCGCTTACGGATCCACCGCCCGGTGCGGGAGCATCGGATTCAAGGATGTCCAGATATTCCGTTACGGTCATGTCTACTAATTTCATAGTGATTCCTTTCATTATTATCTAAGTTGTCGATGAACTTACTGTCTCATGGGTACTCCGCCCTTGATGGTCTGGATGGCCAGGTCTGAACCGAATCTGTAGCAGAGCATCTCCATGTTGGGTGCGTTCCAGACTACCAGGTCAGCGGCCTTGCCGGCTTCCAGAGTTCCCACCTTGTCGCCGCGCCCGATGCCGCAGGCCGGGTTGATGGTCACCGCAGTCAGCACCTCTTCCGGTGTCATCCTGTACTTCAGATAACCCAGGTTCATGACGAACTGAAGGTTCAGTGAGGGGCAGGAGCCGGGGTTGAAGTCTGTGGCTGTAGCTACGGGAATACCGAACTCGTCAATCATCCTCCTTACGGGAGCGAAGGTGGCGTTCAGGTAGAAGGATGTGGCGGGCAGGCACATTGCGATGGTGCCTCCCTTGGCCATGCTCTCCAGGCCCTCGTCGTTTATGACGATCAGGTGCTCGGCAGAGGTTGCTCCTATCTCGCCTGCAAGCTTGGATCCGCCGATGGCTTCTATCTCGTCCGCATGGATCTTGAGGCCGAAGCCCATATCCTTGGCTGCCTGAAGGTATCTCTTGGACTGCTCATAGTCGAACACGGAGTCTTCGGTGAAAATGTCCACGTACTCAGCCAGCTCATGCTCCTTGACGTAGGGGAACATCTCCTTTATGCAGAGGTCGATGAACTCATCTTCCTTGCCCTTCCAGTCCTCCAGCACCACGTGAGCGGGCATGAAGGTGGAGACTATATCCATGGGATGATCCTGATTCAGCTTCTTGAGAACCTCCAGAAGCTTCACCTCGGATTCCAGGTCGATGCCGTAGCCCGACTTGGCCTCGCAGGTGGTCACTCCCAGGTCCATCATCTCGTCCAGGAACCCCTTGGTCTTGTCGTAAAGTTCCTCAAAGGTAGCTTCCCTGGTCTTCTTCACGGTATCATTGATGCCGCCCCCTGCGCGCAAAATATCCAAGTACCCTGCGCCCTTGAGCTTGAGAGGGATCTCGTTCTGGCGGTATCCTCCGAACACCATGTGGGTGTGTCCTTCCACAAGGCCCGGTGTCACCAGGTTGCCCTTAGCATCCAGGGTCACCAGCCAGGGATCGGCCTCGTCCACAAGCTGGGTCGCTTCCTGTGACATTGTGACCACGGCCTTGCCGTCCGGTCCCAAAGTCTCTGTGCGGTACATTCCGTCCTCAGTCTTGCCGGTGATGGCCTTGATGATGCCGTCCTCGGTGAAGACCGCAGCATCGTCCAGCTTAAGGTTCTCGCCCTGAGCCTTGCCTGCGTGAGCATAGCTTCCGATGGGGGTCTGAAGGCGACCGATGTTTTTTATTAATAGTTTAGCCATTTTTCTACCTTTTTATCCTTGGTCATCGATACAGTTGACAATTTTTAATAATCGGCTTGATAGGTTGCAGCCTTCCGGCTGGTTTGTAAGGAACCTCTGATGTTTCCCCTGAAGGACCGATGGCGATCGGTGCACGGCATACCCGAGGGAGTCGCAGCGACACGAGGGTGTCGTCCCGAGAGCCAAGGTACGAAGGGATGAAACATCAAGGTGACTTGCAACTAAGCCGGAAGGCTGCTTACCTGTTACGGCGATTATTTTACGAATTTGTCAACAGTTTCGTCAACTAATGCATCGTCTGCCATGAACGGGATGGTGATGTGTCCGTTGTATTCCGGGTTCTGGTTGTAGATAACGGATGTCTCAACGGCATGCTCGTTTCTTGCCCAGTTACGTCTTGCAACGCCGCCCATAACGTCCCACATCATAGCGGACTTAAGGATGTTGTCGACTCTCTCGGATCCGTCAAGCAGAAGGCCGAAGCCGCCGTTGATGGCCTTGCCGATTCCTACGCCGCCGCCGTTGTGCAGTGCGCAGAGGGACATTCCTCTTGCAGCATTTCCTGCGAAGCACTGTACAGCCATGTCAGCCATAACGTTGGAGCCGTCCTTGATGTTGGATGTCTCTCTGAAGGGGGAGTCTGTTCCGGATACGTCGTGGTGGTCTCTTCCCATCATGACGGGGCCGATCTTGCCCTCTCTTACCAGCTTGTTGAAGGCCAGACCGATGTCTCTTCTTCCTTCAGCATCCTGATAGAGGATACGAGCCTGGGTTCCTACTACCAGCTTGTTCTTCTCTGCGTCTCTGATCCAGATCCAGTTGTCTCTGTCCTGACCTCTTCTGTTGGGGTCGATGACTTCCATAGCAGCGTGGTCAGTAGCTCTCAGATCTTCAGGCTTGCCGGACAGGCATACCCATCTGAAGGGGCCGTAGCCATAGTCGAAGAGGATGGGTCCCATGATGTCTTCAACGTAGCTGGGCCAGATGAATCCATCCTTGTCGTCGATTCCGTTCTTGGAGATCTCCTTGATGCCTGCGTCATACATAGCCTTCATGAAGGAGTTGCCGTAGTCGAAGAAATATGTTCCTCTGGCTGTAAGTTCCTTGATAGCGTGATAGTGTCTGTGAAGTGTCTTGTCAACTTCCTCGCAGAACTTCTCTCTGTCCTCGTGAAGGAGCTTGGTCCTCTCTTCGAAGGTCATTCCTACCGGGCAATATCCGCCGTTATATACGTTGTGGCAGGATGTCTGGTCTGAAAGAAGATCGATGTGGAAGTTTCTCTCAACTGCAGCTTCCAGAAGATCTACGATGTTTCCGTGATATGCGATGGAGATGGATTCCTTTGCTGCCAGCTTCTCGTTGGCAAGGGCGAATACCTTGTCAAGGTCGCTCTCTATAACGTCTACCCAGCCCTGATCGTGTCTTGTCTCGATCCTGGAAAGGTCGACTTCTGCAAAGATTCCTACTGCGTGGGCGATGTTGGCTGCCTTAGGCTGAGCGCCGGACATTCCGCCGAGACCGGAGGATACGAAGGTGTGTCCTGTAAGGTCTCCGTCCTGGGGGATACCCAGTTCCTTACGTCCTGCGTTCAGGATGGTGTTGAATGTGCCGTGAACGATGCCCTGGGGTCCGATGTACATCCAGCCGCCTGCGGTCATCTGTCCGTAGTTGGCTACGCCCATCTCCTCAGCGATCTCCCAGTCCTCCAGGTTGTCATACATGCCGACCATCATTGCGTTGGTGATGATGACACGGGGAGCATCGGGCTTTGAGGGGAACAGTCCAAGAGGATGTCCGGACTCAACTACCAGTGTCTGATCCTCGGTGAGCTCTTCAAGATACTTCTTGATGAGTCTGTACTGGAGCCAGTTCTGGCATACCGAACCTGTCTCTCCGTAGGTGACCAGTTCATAGGGATAAAGGGCTACCTCAAAGTCCAGGTTGTTGTCGATCATTACCTGGAAAGCCTTGCCGGCCAAGCATTTACCCTTGTACTCGTTGATGGGCTTGCCGTAGATCCTGCCCTCGGGTCTGTATCTGTAAGCGTAGATCCTGCCTCTTGTGGTCAACTCTTCCATGAATTCCGGAGCAAGCTTCTCGTGAAGCTCCTCGGGCACATATCTGAGAGCATTCTTAAGAGCGATCTTTGTCTGAGCCTTAGTAAGTCTGAATCCTCTGTCCGGAGCGCGGCGGATGCCTTCCTGGAACTCAGGATAATCGGGATATTCATTTCCCAGCTGGATCGTCATTGCCCCTCTGATCTCTTCATTTGTTAACATACTTTTCAACCTCCTAGTTAGCCGGCGCAAAACATCCTAGTCGCATTTTTTGCTCCGGCCCAAGAAATATACGAGGGACGGCCCGGACGATCCGGACCGTCCATGTTTTGAACTATCTCAGTTCTACTACCTTCTCAACTGCCTCGAGGATGGAGTTGTTCTTTACCATCTCATCGAACTGTACCAGCTGATCGTGCATGATGATGTCTTCCTCTACAGGAGGAATTGTCTTGCGGATGAAGTCATAGGCTGCCCTGGTTCCGGGAGCCAGGTTGTCGATGACCGGATCACCGAGTTCCTGTCTGAGCCAGATGGCCTGAGCTGCTGTGGAGAGCTCGATGCCGATGACCTTCTGTGCGTTGTCAAGTACCATGGCTGCTGTACGAGCGGATGTAGCTCCCATGGATACGATGTCTTCCTGGTTAGCTGACGTAGGAATGGAGTCAACTACTGAAGGATGAGCATAGATCTTGTTCTCGGATACCATGGATGCGGAGCAGTACTGAGCGATCATGTAACCGTTGTTCAGTCCGCCGTTCTTTACCAGGAATGTGGGAAGTCCTTCGGACATTGCGCCGTTTAACATTCTGTCCTGACGTCTCTCGGAAATGTCTGCAAGTTCTGCAAGAGCCATCTTGAGGAAGTCGAAGGCCATAGCCATGGGCTCGCCGTGGAAGTTTCCGCCGGAGATAGCTTCGTCCTCATCCGGGAATACGATGGGGTTGTCAGTTACGGAGTTGATCTCGACGGATACTGCGTTCCAGACATAATTGATGGCATCGCGGCATGCACCGTGTACCTGAGGAATGCATCTCTGTGAATAGGGATCCTGAACCTTGTTGGGGTTGGTCCATGTGGCGTTGCCGGATCCTTCCAGAAGCGCTCTCATGTTGGCTGCGCAGTCGATCTGTCCCTGGTGAGGTCTCAGAAGGTGGGTCTTGGGGTCGTAAGCTTTTCTTACGGCGTGAAGAGCTTCACCTGTCATGGCTCCTGCGATGTCAGCGATCTTCATAAGGTTCACTGCATCCCAAAGGGCGTTCAGGCCTACTGCTGTAAGCATCTGTGTACCATTGTTAAGTGCGAGACCTTCCTTGGAAGCAAGTTCCACAGGTGTAAGTCCTTCAGCATCGAAGGCTACCTTAGCGTCTACGATCTCTCCTTTATATTCGACCTTGCCCATGCCGATAAGGCCAAGAGCGATGCAGGAAAGAGGCGCAAGGTCTCCGGATGCTCCAACGGATCCTTTCTCAGGAACAAGAGGATGGATGCCGGCATTGAGCATATCTACCAGAGTCTGTACTGTGGAAAGCCTGATGCCTGAATTTCCGTGGGACAGGGAGTTTGCCCTGAGCAGCATGGCTGCTCTGACATACTTGGTCTCATAGTTGTTTCCAAGGGAGCAGGTGTGGCTCATGATCAGGTTCTTCTGAAGCTGAGCGGTCTCCTCTGTAGAGATGGATACGTTGGCGAATTTGCCGAATCCTGTGGTAAGTCCGTAAACTACGGCCTTCTCGGCTACCTTCTTCTCAACGTAAGCTCTTGCCTTGTTGATGGCTTCCTTGGCTTCGTCTGCGATCTCAACTTTCTCGTAATTTCTGCAGACTCTGATGACTTCTTCGATCGTTAAGTCTCTTCCATTGATAATAACTGCCATTTCACTCTCTCCATTTCTCGCACGCAGTGTCTTATACGCGGTCCGGACCTTGGGGCTTCACGCATAGGCGGAATTGGGTTCCCGCCGTGGCTCTGCTCGTCCAAAGGGGGACGGATCAGACTCTTCGTGCAAATAATTATAAATGCTATCGAATAAATATAGATAGTGTAAAAATTGGATCTCTCCGCCTGTATTATACATCAGATGAGGTTTTCATTCAAGGTCAATTTGCCCGAGGGAGCTTGTTTTAAGGGAGTTTCGGGAAGCGGGCCGGGATTTTTTGCGCCGGGTACGGCAATACTGTATCGATCTTCTTTTGCTTTAGCGCGTTACAGTGTTACTTGCATAAATTTTGTCTCTTTATGCAAACATTGCATAATATAACTTGCTTTGTATAATATGCACTCCGTCGGGAATCGCGACTCATTTTTACACAAACCTGCTCATATTCATTCTTGCCTTTGTTCTGATAAAGTGATAAAATATGTTGTACGAAGATCGGCGGCTTGATAAACCTCGGCCTTTCGCAATTATTTTCTATCAGTTAACGTATCGTGCTAATTTAGAAAGAAGGAATCGTTATGAAAAAAATACTTGTTGTTTTCTTCTCACTGCTTCTGGTCTTCCTGATGGTGCCCGTACTGCCTAATGCAGTTTATGCGGCAGATGCCCCTGCAAGGGATGCTCATGTCGTCAGTCCTCACACTCAGCTGGCCAACCTGCCTACTGTAGAGAAGATGGCCAAGATTCCCGGAGCAGGCAAAGTTGTTGAAGGCGGCTTAAGAGCCGTCGAACCCAAGACTTTCTCTGATGCGTCCGCATTTGTGGAAGATGCCAACCTTCCTAAGACCGGATGGATCGCCATAGACGCAGATGGAGACGGTTTTAACTGGAAAGAAGGAACAGAGTTTGATGGCCGTATGTCTTCACTTTCCGGAACAGATAACATGGCTATTTATTCTGAATCTTTTGACAACAATTCTGGGAGTGTGCTTACTCCTGACAACTGGCTCATAAGCCCCGCTATTCAGGTTCCCGCAGACACTCAGCTCCAGTTCTTCGTTTGCGGACAGGATCCCAGCTGGTGCAGAGAGCACTATGGAGTATTTGTCAGCACTACATCCCAGACGGACACTACGACTTTCACAAAGCTTTATGAAGAGACCGTTACCTCCGGTGACTTTGAAGGAAGAGCTGTTGACCTTACTGCTTATGCAGGTCAGACTGTTTACCTTGCCTTCCGTCACTTCAATGTATCAGATATGTTCGTACTGAACCTCGATGGTATCTCATTCTCCAAGGCAGGAACCACACCTGTCGTTCCTAAGACGCCCCCTGAGATCATCAGAGTATTCGGACAGAATCGTTACGACACTTCTATTGAGATAGGCACTTTCCTTATTGAGCAGATCCGTTATCAGCAGGAGAATGATAACCTTGTATATCCCGCTGCGATCATTGCAACAGGAGATAACTTCCCCGACGCTCTTGCAGGAAGCGCTCTTTCCACAGCGGAGGTTGCACCCATACTCCTTATAAGCAGCAAGGTTCCCGCCTCCGTCGATGCGGCTCTTGCTTTCATAAAGGCTAACGTTCACCCCGACGGAACTGTCTACATCCTCGGTGGAACCGGAGCTGTGCCCGAATCCGTAGAAGCATCCCTTGACGAACTTGGCTACGCTTACCACAGATTTGGCGGCAAGGACAGATATGAGACCAACCTTGAAGTTCTCGAGATGTTAAAAGAAAACGACGAATTGTTGTATGAAGACAATGCAATAATAGAACTTCTTGTCTGCGATGGTACCAACTGGCCTGATGCGGCAACTGCTTCTGCAACAGGATATCCTATCCTCCTTGCGCCCAAGAAGGGCTTCACTGACGCCCAGTGGGATTTCATTAAGGAAATCACCGAATATGATGAGGCAACTGACGCTGTCGGTAACAAGATCTACTTCGACTTTATTGGTGGAGAAGGTGCTGTTTCAGCAGATGTGCTTGCCTCCGTCTCCAAGTACGAGGCTGATGGCGGTGAGTCCCTCAGACTTGCCGGAGCAAACAGAGCCGAGACTGCTACACAGGTCGCAGATTTCTTTGCCGGCGACCCGGAGATCGTTACATTCGCTTATGGTGTCAACTTCCCCGACTGCATTTCCGGAGGACTTCTGTCCTGGATGTTCAGTTCTCCCATTCTCTACGGAGACTCCAAGAATCCGACGACTTACATGAATGCAGGAGCTCCCTATGTAGCATCGAACGTTTCTGATTGGGTCTATGCCTTTGTATATGGCGGCGAAGGCCTGGTTGGAGATCAGTTCATACTCGATCTGTTCAACGCAAGCCAGCAGATCGCATAATCAACTTTTTATGAATTAAGGCAGCCCTTGTGGCTGCCTTTTTTATATATTGTCTTTGCGCGGCATATGATGTTAAAATACTTTAAAAGGAAAGCGATTCCTTTCGGAGATCTTTTGCTTTGGAAGAGGTCATTATATCTTCTATATTCACAGAAGGAGACATCATGAAAAGACCGATCGCAGTATTCTTCTCTCTCATTCTAATACTAGCTCTTATTTCGACTGCACCCGCCGTCGCGTTTGCGGAGAATTCATTTACAATCGACGAGGCGGACACAAAGGTGTCATTAAGCGCCACGGGGCTTTTAGCGGATGAACCGGCCATTAAAGTTCCGGGACCTTCCGCCATCGTGCCCGGGGGTGCTAAAGCTTCCGTTGAAAACGTCACGGCAACCAGCTTTCACGATAGCAGCCTTCCCGATAGCGGGTGGATAGCCATCGACAACGACGGAGACGGCTACTCTTGGGAATACGGTAAGAATATTTCTCCCAATTTCTATTCTTTGGAAGGAAGGGACGGAGAGTGCATGGTCTCCGCCTCATTCGTCAACAATGTCGGGGTCGTCACTCCGGACAACTGGCTCGTAAGCCCCGGGATAAAGATTCCGGAAGGTAAACAGCTTAATTTATATGTGTGCGGTCAAGATCCAAACTACTATGCTGAGCACTTTGCAGTGTACGTAAGCACTTCTTCTCAGACAGATATCTCTTCCTTCACCAACCTCTACGAAGCCACAGTCACCAAGGGAGGCGGCTCCTACGAGGGAGTTGCCGTGGACCTGACAGCTTATGCAGGGCAGACCGTTTACCTGGCGATCCGCCACTTCAATTGCACTGATCAGTATTATTTAAACCTTGACGGATTGAGTATCGTAGACGTGGGAACAGATCCCACTCCACCCATCCCCGATCCTACCATAATCAGGATAATGGGAAATGACAGGTATTCCACTTCCATTCAGGTGGCGCTGGAACTTCTATCCACCCTTGATGAATCAAAGTATCCCAATGTCATGATCGCTACCGGTGATTCGTTCCCCGATGCGCTGGCAGGCAGTGCCCTTTCAACTGCTGCCGACGCCCCAATACTCTTGATCAGCAGCAGGGTTCCTTCCACCGTTGATAATGCCATTGCCTTTATCAGCGATCATGTTGATCCCAACGGAAAAGTATATATACTCGGCGGAACAGGAGTTGTCCCGGAAACTGTGGAGCGCAGGGTAAAAGATCTCGGATATCAAGGCGACTCCATCATAAGGTTCGCAGGGCAGGACAGATATGAGACCAACCTTAAAGTGCTTGCTTTGCTGCGTCAGATGAATGACGGTCAGCCGGATAGCCTCTTGGTTTGTGATGGCACCAACTGGCCGGATGCTGCCACAGCTTCAGCCACAGGCCTCCCCATCCTGCTTGTACCCAAAGCAGGACTTAACGATGCCCAAAAGTCTCTTCTTGCCACGCTGAATCAGCCCATAATAGATGTTATAGGTGGCCCCGGTGCAGTTTCGGACTCTTTGTTCAACTCACTAAAGGTATACGATCCGGGAGCAGTAAGATTGGCAGGCGCTAACAGGGCAGAGACAGCAGTTAAGGTCGCAAGGACATACTTCGATCTTTCAAAAGTTAAAGCCGTCACCTTCGCCTACGGCGCTAATTTCCCTGATACCATCGCCGGCGGCCTCCTGGCTCATCTCTTGGACGCCCCCATCCTTTACGGAGACAGCAAGGTGCCAACACCTTACATTAATGCGGATGCACCTTACGTTCTGGATTGTGGCGCCAAGACTGCATATGTCCTTGGGGGGGAGGCTCTGGTCGGAGACGATTTCATCATTGACCTCCTTGCTCCCAATATGCTATGATCCGTGTATAAGTTCAAACATTGACGCCCCCTTTTGGGGGCTTTTTTTGCACCTAATAGCCTCGAACTTTGAGCAAAGAGTACCAAATCTATTGTCTTCATCATTTTAAAGTGCTAAAATGTACACACAGGGCGTGGGAATAAATCTCATCGCCCTACGCAATCATTCCTTCCGTGTTTTTTGCATTATATAGAAAGGAGTTACCATGAAGAGTCGAAAAATAATCCTGGCAGTGGTTTTCTCTCTTCTGCTGATCGTCGGAATGATGCCGATCATGCCTCAGGCGGCCTATGCCGAAGACATTTCAGCAGCCAAGGCTCAGCTTACCAAGCCCGCCGTTGAGACCGCAGAACCTATTGCCCAAGCTGACCAAGAGTCATGGATGCTTGAACATATGCCTCAAATGCCTGAGTTCACCGAGCCTGACGGATCCAGAGGTCCCATAGGACTGGACAGCGTAATGCTTAGTCTTACAACACCTGCGGCTGGCGTCCGGCTGAGCGCCTGGGTCAAGGATGAAGACGGTAATTTCCCCGATCCAAACGAATATACCTGCGAATGGTCATATAAAGATTCTGGCGGATGGGTTTCTATCCCAGACCAGCCCGATGATATAGGTAATCATGGAATAACTGTCCCGGGCTACGCACTGGGCAAACCCCTTAAAGTCGTAGCCACACCAAAGACCTCTTCATATAACGGAACGGCCACTATAACCACCGGTAATGTCGTGAGCTCCAGATTGGATTATATCGACGTATTTGTTACGGGCACTGGCTACTACGTTGGAGGCAGGATCGAACCTCAGGCTTTTTACAGAGCTGAGGGCTACGACCACTATATAGACCATAACTACATCCACTTCGACTACTACGTGGGCGAGGGCAACTCATGGACACAGATTCCAGAAGGACTCGAGAATAATGATTACGCCTATCTTACATTCGGAGCGGAAGGAAAGTTCTTCAAGGTCGTAGCCCATGTTATGGCTGACCAGGAGGACGTTCTGGGCGGTCCCTGTACCTGGGTCAGCGACGAGAGGGCCTGGGAGCTTCCTCTGGATGACAACTTCCACGACGAGACTCTTCCATCTTGTTGGATCTCCCTCGATGTGGATGGGGACGGACAAGGATGGATATCTCTGAGTGGCAATTCTTTGTTCCCGTCCTTAAGCGGCGAATATGACGGAGAATGCGTTGGTTCCGCCTCCTATATAAGTGACACGGGCCATATTAACAACTGGCTCATTAGCCCGTCTGTCTACATTCCCCAGTTTACAACTAACCTATATTACTATGTGACCGGAAGTTGGCCTGATGATTTTGCCGAGCATTACGCCGTATACATAAGCACTAATCCCGAGTTTGACCTTAACACTTTCGTGAAGGTGGACGAGGGAACGACTCTCTTTGATTGTTCTTACGAATTGAAAGAGGTCAACATATCTGAGTACGCAGGCAAGAACGTATATATCGCTTTCCGTCACTTCGATTGCACACCTGATCAATTCTATCTCTGCCTGGACGGTGTGTCCATCGATGGCCCCCTGACGAGGGTATATGGCAGCAACCGCTATAAAACTTCCATAGACGTTGCCAACAGATTTATGCAGGTCAAAGGTCTGAAAGAACTGGACGAAGTCATTGTTGCCACCGGAGATGCCTTCCCCGATGCCCTTTCGGGAAGCACCTATTCCGTTGCCTACAATGCTCCTGTCATACTGATCAGCCCCAAGTCTAAGGCCACACAGGAAGCGGCCCTGAACTTCATCGAAAACAATCTGAGTTACAGCGGAAACGTAGTCCTGCTGGGCGGCACCGGCGCAGTTCCGCAGGAGTTCGAAGACGCGATCCGCGACATGATCGACTACACCGATCAGCATATGGGGCGTCTCGAGGGCAATGACAGGTTCGGAACCAATCTGGAGGTCCTTAAGGCCTTGCCTTATCTGGGAGATTCAATTCTGGTCTGTGACGCCACGAACTATGCTGACGCAGCAACTGCCTCGGCCACGGGTCGTCCCGTACTTCTGGTGGGCAAGAACGGTCTCACCGCAGATCAAAAGGCTTTCCTCAACAGCATATCCAAACGTCAGATCTACGTTATCGGCGGTGAAGGAGCAGTAACCAAAGCCGTATATGATGAGCTTAAAGCCTATGATGTCTTTGGTTCTCCTACGAGGATCTGGGGCAACAACAGAGCCCTGACCGCCGTGGAGGTGGCAAAGGAGTTCTTCCCGGAGGGATCGGAACTTAACACAGTAGTATTCGCCTACGGCGGAAACTATCCCGACTGCATCTCAGGAGGCCTTCTGGCCAATACTTTGAGAGCTCCTATCCTTTACGGAGACGGCGGACAGAATGCATCATATTTCAGCGCGGCCGATCCGTATTTCCAGCTCAATCAGTACATAAAGAGAGCATTCATTTTGGGAGGTCCCGCTCTTGTATCCGATGCATTCGCCCTTTCGCTTCTTGCAAAAGGATGATCTGAAACTTGACGCTACCGTTTATCAGGCGGCTCCGGCGGGGCCGCCTTTTGCATGGCGGGAGGGGCGTTTTTTGCGCTTTCTTAAGATGTGTGGTAAAATGATTATGTATAAGCCGTTTTTTCACGAACAACAGAGAGGATTTTAATGAATTATTCCAAGAGCAAAAAATCCCGCCCTGCGAACGTTTTGATCATATTGGTACTTATCGTTTCAATGGTTGCGGGATACTCCGCCTGGACTCTGAGCCCATTCCTTGGGGGAAGCGGAGCAGTCTACGCTGATACCTATAGAGACACTGATGTCACCACTCCGGGAAGCGGATGCGTCCTGGCCTACGTCAAGTGCAATTTCATCCCCGGATCCAAGGACGACATCCTGGCAAAAGTAAACGCCATCCGCTACGAGGCCTGCGCCCAGGGAATGATAGACCCCGGCAACACTTCAAGAAGACTTACCTTAAGCGATTACAAGCCCCTTAAATGGTCCAACGTTCTTGAGTGGATGGCCCAGATCAGAGCCTGTGAGGTGGGGCTTTACAGAAGTCATACAAGGCCTACGGGCAAGTCCACCATAGGCACCATGAAGCTCAACGGGGTCACCACCCTCAACGAGATCCTGGCCTGGAAGGGCGGCGCAGACATCATGACCGGTATAAATATGTGGTACTCCGAAAAGAGTGCGTGGGCAAGCGGCACCTGGAGCGGCACATCCCATTACAGAGCCATGATCAATCCCAGATATACCCACGTGGGGTTCGCAGGTTTTCCGGGAGGCTGGAATACCATAGCCGGTGAGTTTACGACGGCTTCCGGCCTGGACGAGTCCAAAATCGACGTATCTCAGCCCATTTATCAGGCCCTGGAGCTCAAGACCAGCAGCATAACCTCGTTCAATGTGGACTCTTCCCTGACCCTGGTCAACGGCAAACCCACCAAGCCCGGGATGACTGCCACCGCATCTTACAGCAACGTATATACAGTGATCCCACACTATAACATAAGCTCGACTCCCGCCAACCCATCCATAGCAACGGCCAACGGCAAAGGTTACGTGACCGCTCTGGACTGCGGCACCACCAACATAACCTTCACCTTTGCGGGGAGAAGCGACACCTGCGCTGTAACATCCTACTACAGCACCATTGTCCCGCCGCAGCTCATAAAGCGTATCTACGGCAAGGACCGCTACGATACATCCATGGAACTGGCAAAGGAATATCTGGCCCTTTCCAACTCCACCAAGCTTAAGTCTGTGGTGGTGGCCAACGGCGACAAGTTCCCGGATGCCCTTACCGGAAGCGCCCTGTCCATTTCCAACGGCGCGCCTATACTGCTTGTTTCAAACTTCCAGTATGTCCAGGACAAGGTGGAGGCATTCATAAAAGCCAACCTGGAGGAGGGTGGCACGATCTACATCCTGGGCGGTACCAGTGCCGTTCCTCAGGATTTCCAGTCCAGGCTTGCAGCTGCAGGCTATCCCATAGAGCGTTATGCGGGAGGAGACCGCTACACCACCAATCTATCCTTACTTATGAATAAGGAGATCGGGGAGGTGCTTCTGGTCTGCTGCGGAGCGGACTATCCCGATGGGGCAGCAGCCTCTGCCACCGGCGCTCCGGTAATGCTTGTAAAGAGCGACTCCCTTACCGAAGAACAGCAGGATTACCTGAGCTCCATCGACAAGAAAAACATATATATCATAGGCGGCCCCGCGGTAGTTTCCTCTACCGTAGAAGAGCAGCTCAAAGACTATTCCTATCAGCTTACAAGGCTCTATGGAGCCAACCGCGCTGAGACAGCAGTGGCTGTAGCCCGGGAGTTCTTCCCCTCCGACCTGAATGCGGTGATCTTCGCCTATGGGGCCAACTTCCCCGACTGCATCGCAGGGGGTCTCTACGCCAACACTCTAGTGGCACCTATTCTCTACGGATATCCCGCCAAGAATTTCCTGGATCCGGCCAAGGCCTACATTGCATCCACCGGTGCAAAGGGCGCTTACGCCTTAGGCGGCGACTGGTTCGTCACCAACTGCTTCGTTGGGCACGCCTTCAGCTGATAGATCCGGGGGTCAAGTCTCGAAAAGCCTTGATTTTACTGGATTTTCCTCAAAAAAGTTCTTGCATTGAGTATTTTGCATGAGTATAATAGTAAGGCACGAGTCTAACCGTGCGATCTCTGCTTAGGCCTTCTGCCTAAGCCGTTAAGTCCACAGAGAAAGGAGAAAGACATGACCAAATATGAAGTAATGTTCATTATCGATCCTGCTTTAGAAGACGAAAAGAAAGACGCGACAATCGAAACAGTTAAAGAGATCATCGCGGCTGATGGAGTAGTCGGCGAAACAGATGTCTGGGGAATGAGAAAACTTGCATATCCGATTCAGAAGAAGTCTGAAGGCTACTATGTAGTCGTAGAGTTCGAAGGCAATCCCACACTGCCTAAGGAATTGGACAGAAGACTCAGAATTTCCGACAACGTAATGAGACACATCATCGTCGCGAAAGACGAGAAATAAGTGAGGTAACACATGAATAGCGTTGTACTTATCGGAAGACTGACAAGAGACCCTGAAGTTAGATATACGAGCCAGAGCCAGATGGCTGTCTGCTCATTCACCATCGCCATTGACAGGCCCAGCCGTCAAGGCGAGGAGAGAAAGGCAGACTTCCCGAGGATCACAGTATTCGGCAAGCAGGCCGAGAACTGCGAGAAGTTCCTCAAGAAGGGCAGACTGGTAGGTATCCAGGGACGCATCCAGACCGGAAGCTACACCAACAAAGACGGTGTCACCGTTTACACCACAGATGTCATCGCTGACAGAGTAGAATTCCTGGAATGGGGAGACAGAGAGAGCAGAAGAGATAACGGATTCGATCAGGGCTATCAGTCCCAGAGCGAACCCAAGGATGACTTCACACCCGAGGGCTTCACAGCCATCGAGGAAGACATCCCCTTTTAGCTGACCCGTTCCGCTAAAGAGAGGAGATAAGAAACATGTACGAGAAGAGAAGCAGCAATCGTCCTTCTGGCATGAGAAGGAAAAAGGTTTGCCAGTTCTGCGCTGACAAGGCCGAGACCATCGACTACAAGGACGTTGAGAAGCTTAGAAAGTACGTGACAGAGAGAGGCAAGATCCTTCCCAAGAGGATCACAGGAACATGCTCCATGCATCAGAGAGCTGTCACCACAGCTATCAAGAGAGCAAGAACTGTTGCCCTTCTTCCCTACGTAGCTGAGTAAGCTTCAGAAGAGCTAATTAGACCCCGCGCTCCGGCGCGGGGTTTTGCATTTCATTGGAGTTGGGGTTGCCACAGCCCTCGTTAGGATTTACGGCTGGATCCCGAAAAATAATTTCCAGCCGTAACCCACCGGGCAAATTTACGGCTGGAAATAAAAAAAGGAAACTGAGCCGTAAATCCTGCGCTAAAGTGCTCCCCATGTCAAGGACACGGTGAAAAAATTTTGTATGATTAGATAATCATCAGATCAGGATATACTCCTGTAGTAATATATTCGTAAAATT
>ONAY01000006.1:66794-77102 GCA_900315895.1 uncultured Eubacteriales bacterium | reverse complement strand
CGGAAGCGGTAACAAACATGGGAGGCATTATGCCGACCACCATGGGTCAGTCACAAGCCCCCGCTTCAAGGTCTTGACCTAAGCGGTGGGTAGTTGACACAATACCTTCCAAAAAAATTATTAATGCAAATAATATGCGTTCGGGAGCTTCCGCAGCGCCGGTACTTAGCACTGCAGACTTAAGCGAATGCGGTTCTTGAGTACATTATTCCAGTCTCTCTTCTTCCCATTCCATATCCTTTACCAGATCCCTCTTTACGTTCATCTTTTGCCTGGCGTAAAGCTGAGTGGTAGTCACCTGCTCATGATCAAGAAGAGCAGCCACATCAAAGATAGAATTGCCCCTGCCAATGAGCGATGTGGCAGCAGTTGCCCTGAGCTTGTGAGGGCTGTAACCGCCTTTTCTGGTGGTGTTAAGAGCTATGGCAGTATATTTCTTCACCAGCTCCCGGATCTGCCTCTGAGTGAGACGTTTACCCTGGAGACTGACGAAAAGCGCATCCTTGTCCTCAGGAGCAAGCTCCGAATCACTGGGACGCTCATTATCGATATAATCATGGATCACCGCAGTTACAGAATTGTTGAGAGGCATGATAGATTCCTTTCCCCTCTTCCTGTAGATCTTGAACTCTCCCCTATTGAAATTAAAAGAACTGACGTTCAGCTGCTGAAGCTCACTTAAGCGGAGACCATAAGTCAGAAATACGATGAGAATAGCCTTGTCACGCTTTTTAGTCTTTTCCCAGTAATCATATTCCCTTTTAGTGAGTCCCTCCCCTGTGGAAACAGCATCCAGCATGATCATGACCTCATCATCCTGAAGAGCCTTGATCTCCTTCTCACCGGGCTTAGGGACCCTGATCGGGTCAAAACCGTCAGTTATATTCTTATCCACCAGTTCATCCCTGTAGAGATATTTGAACATGACAGAGACCGAAGATTTTTTGCGGGCCAGGCTCTTGGAATCATTGGTGTAATACGTCACCGCCCGGTCCGTTTCGACCTTATAGTTCCGGCAGTAGTCGATGAACATATTGACATCCACAGCCTTAACCTCATTTAGCTCCGAGACCTTGATGTCCTTGGTCTCAGTTGCCTCCGTCAAGTCCGTTTCATCTATGAGATAACGCATGAAAAACCTGATGTCGTGGAGATAAGCCAGCCTGGTCATGGGAAGGACGTTACCTTTTAGATACGCAAAAAATCCCCTCAGAAACCTGGGGAGCTCCTTCTCGATCCCTTCACACTCGACGATTATTTCATTTTCATTGCGGATCACATTGTCAGGTTTATCAGACTTATTGTGGATCCTTATTTCTGTCTTATCTGCCATACTATTTTATCTACCGCATCTTCCATGGGCGTCTCACTTAAATTGATCCAGACCATGTCAGAATAACGCTTGAACCATGCCTCCTGCCTCTTGGCCAGATGCCTGGTGTTCAGTTTGATCCTCTCGATAGCCTCCTCATAAGAGTAAACTCCGTCAAAATAGGCCAGGACCTCCTTGTAGCCGATGCCCTTCATGGAGATGTCATCTTCCGTCATGCCGCGTTCCAGAAGGCCACGCACTTCATCGAATAGCCCGGCTTCCACCATGATATCGACTCTTCTGTTGATCCTGTCATAAAGTTCATCCCTGTCACGGGTCACGCAAAACATCAAAGTCTCGTAATCACCAGTCGGTTTGAACTTGTTGAAGTCCCCCATGCTGCTTCCCGTTGATGCGGCTTCCAGAGCCTTCACCACACGGATAAGATTGTTGGGGTGGATGCGCTCAGCCGCTTCCGGGTCGATGGCTTTTAACTTGTCATAGACGAACATGTTCCCGAAGAGCTTCGCTTCCTGGAAGAGGTCATCTCTGAATTTTTTGTTCTTCCCCTCCCCCGGGAAATCCATGTCGAAGAGAAGAGAATTGAGATAGAGACCTGTGCCCCCTTCAACGATGGGGACCCTGTCTTCATCCAGGATCTTGCGGATATATGACTTGGCCAGCCTTTGATATTTTGCCACACTGAATTCATCAGAGGGATCGATCTCATCCACCAGATAATGCTTTGCCCTAGCCCTCTCCTCAGGTGTAGGCTTGGCGGAACCGATATCCATATACTTATAGATCTGCATGGAGTCACAGGAAACGATGTCCCCTGAGACAGCCTCGGCGACTCTGATAGCGATCTCGGTTTTTCCCGCAGCGGTAGGCCCTGCTATGACTACTATCCTGTCAGCACTGCTCATTTACTGGACCCTCTTGAAGAGCTTCTCTATATCATAGTTCGACATCTTGATGGCTGTGGGCCTGCCGTGAGGACAGCTGAATGGGTTCCTGCACTGGGCCAGGTCCTTGAGAAGAGCCTTCATCTCGTTGAGAGAAAGCTTGTCGTGTGCCTTGATGGCGGCCTTGCAGGACATGGTTAAGGAAAAGATCCGCCTCACCGATCTCCATGAACATGGGTATCTCTGTGACTCTGAAGGTGTTGCCTCCGAACTCTTCGATGGTGAATCCCATCTCTGTCAGAGTGTCTATCCACTCGTTGGAGTTCTCAAGCTGGGAATAATCCACGTTTATCATGAGAGGCACCAGAATGGTCTGACGTACCTTCTCGCTGGCTTCATATCCGCCTACCAGCTTCTCATAGAACACTCTCTCCTGGGCGGCGTGCTGATCAATTATATAGAAATTATCGGAATCCGTGGCAGTGATATAGGTGTCGAAGATGCAGCCGGTGACCCAAAGCTCATTGAAATCAAAGGGCTTGAGAAGGGGTTCGTAGATCTCGATCCGCCTGTTCTCGGGACCTTTAAGCTCCTGAGCCTTCTTCTCTTCGTAGCTTCTTGTGGAAATCTCCCGCTCAGGCATGTCGAGGCTGGACCTGTCGAATTTAAACTCAAAGTCTGACCTTGAAGGAGCCTTTTCCTTGCGGTCCTCCATGCTCTTAAGAAGATCTCTGATATTCCCTTGCCCGGTCTCGATCTTTTTCTTTTCTCCGGTCTTGAAGAGGTCAGACTGTCTTGCATCGTCTCTCATGAAAGAAGGAATGCCTTCCAGCTTCTCCATCTTTTCATATACCGTGGGAGCTGCGTCCACTATGGCTTCCTTGGATGCCAGTGTGCTCTGGATGGCCTTACCGATGAATTCTGCCACCGCCCCATCATTATCAAATCTTATCTCCATCTTGTTGGGATGGATGTTGACGTCCAGTGTTGAAGGATCAACGTTTAAGAAAAGGAAACATACCGGGTATCTTCCCTCAAAGAGACGTTCTCTGTAACCGAAGGTGACCCCTCTCTCCATGACCTTGGAATCCACATATCTTCCGTTGACGAAGAATATCTGGGATATCCTGGATGATCTGGAAAGAGCCGGCGTGGAGATGTATCCTTCCAGACTCATTCCGTTTTCTTCATAGACGACCGGTACCATGTGCTTCTCATCAAGATTGGGATAGACGCGAAGGATGGTCTTGAATCTGTTGCCGTCCCCTGCGGTGGAGAACAGGATCTTATCGTTATTTATGAGCCTGAACTTTATATCCTTGTAGCAAAGGGCCATGCGTGAGATATAGTCTATGATAAGGCCGGACTCAGCAGAGTCTGTCTTAAGAAATTTCGCCCTTGCGGGAGTGTTATAAAAGAGGTCCGTGACCACCACAGTGGTTCCGTCGGGACAACCTGTTTCTTCCCTCAAGAGAACTCTTCCTCCCTTATAGACCAGCCTAACGCCTGTCTTATTATGTCTGACCTTGGTGATCATCTCAGTCTGGCTTACCGCAGCGATGGAAGCCAGTGCCTCTCCTCTGAAACCTAAGGTCTCTATGGCGTCCAGATCGTAGACGGTATCGATCTTGGATGTGGCGTGCCTCAAGAATGCCACTTCGCACTCATCAGGCTCGATTCCGCAACCGTTATCGGTGACTCTGATATAAGTCTTACCGCCGTTTTTGATCTCGCAGATTATGGAATCCGCACCGGAATCAACTGCATTCTCCACCAGTTCCTTTACGATGGAATAAGGTCTTTCAATGACCTCACCGGCAGCGATCTTGTCCGATATGTTTTTTTCAAGTACTCTGATCATAGTTTTCTCTTTAATTCTTCAAGTATTTTGATAGCCTCGGAAGGCGTTACGTTCATTAGATCGAGTTCTCTGAGCCTCTGGATCACCGGGTCCGGTGTCAGGTCGAAGAGAGATGTCTGAAGAGGCTCAGCCACCTTGAGCTTTTGAGTTTTTTGAGAAGCAAAGTCTCGCTGATCAAGTCTCACATCTTCTCTCGCCTGGGCCTTGGACTCCAGTTCCTCCAATTTGACCTCGGCTCTTTCCAGCACGTCTTCAGATATTCCTGCAAGCCTGGCCACCTGGATGCCGTAGGACCTGGAAGCGCTGCCTTCGGCGATCTTGTGAAGGAACACCACCTTGCCGCCGCCTTCGGAAACTTCCACGTTCAGGTTCTTGACACCGCTGATCTTGCCTTCGAGAGCGGTAAGTTCATGATAGTGAGTGGCAAAAAGCGTCCTTATATGGGGATTATCCCCGCTCAGATGCTCCACGCATGCCCACGCAATGGAGAGGCCGTCATAGGTGGATGTCCCCCTCCCTATCTCATCCAAAATGATGAGTGAACGTTCCGTTGCGTAATTCAGTATGTATGAAAGCTCTGACATCTCCACGAAGAAAGTGGATCTGCCCTGTGCCAGATTGTCCGATGCTCCTATTCTGGTAAATATCCTGTCGCAGACTCCGATGTGGCAGGAATCTGCAGGAACGAAGCATCCCGACTGAGCCATGAGGACTATGAGCGCGGTCTGCCTCATATATGTGGATTTACCAGACATGTTGGGTCCCGTTATGAGAAGCATGGACTGGTCCGTGCTGTTGACATAGGTGTCGTTTGATACGAACTGGCCGTTTGGAACGGTCTGTTCCACAACGGGATGCCTTCCACGGACGATGCTGAGTTCCAGAGAGTCATCCACCTTGGGCTTCACATATCCGAGTCTGTCTGACACGTATGCAAAAGTGGAGAGCACATCCAGAGAGGAGATCGCCTCCGAGGTTTCCTGTATCTTTGGTATGAAGCCTCTGATATAGTCCCTGATGCCGCAGAATTCCTTGTACTCAAGATCGTTGATCTTGACTTCCGCATTGAGCACCAGACTCTCCATCTCCTTAAGTTCAGGAGTAATGAATCTCTCGCCGTTTACGAGAGTCTGTTTTCTTATATAATCCTCAGGCACCTTGTCCTTGAAGGAGTTGGAAACTTCGATGTAATAACCGAAGACCTTGTTGAAGCCCACCTTCAAAGTCTTAATGCCTGTTCTTTCCTTTTCTTTAGCTTCCAGGGAGGATATCCACTCCTTGCCTCCCTTTATGGAATTCTTGAGATCATCCAGTTCCTTGGAATAACCGGGTTTGATGATCCCGCCTTCCTTGAGCCCGAATCCGGCGTCCTCTGAGATGCCCCTCTCGACGATGTCAGCGATAGCTGACAGATCGTGGATCTCAGAATTTATCCTGTGCAAAACATCCGAGCTGAAGTTCTCCAAAGTGTACTTGATATCCGGTAGCATGGACACCGAAGTCTTGAGAGCCAAAAGATCCCTGGCGTTGGCATTTCCATAGGCCACCCTTCCTGTAAGCCTCTGGAAATCGTAGATGCCCCTCAGATACTCTCTGATCTCATTTCGTGACATGAGATCATCGAACAGCTCCTCTACACCATCAAGCCTGTAATTGATCTCTTTTGCGTCATTCAAAGGCTCCCTCAGCCATTGTCTGAGCTTGCGGCTTCCCATGGCGGTCCTGCACTTGTCCAGGACCCCCAAAAGACTTCCCTTTACATCCTTTTCGTAAAGGGTCTCCATTATCTCCAGATTCCTGAGAGTGGCCTTATCCAGGCTCATATGAGTGCCGATCTCATAGAGACCGATCTTGACTATGGCTTTAAGATCCTGCTTCTGAGTCTCAAGGAAATATGTGAGAAGCGCCCCCAAAGCCATGACAGCAGAATGCTTGCCGTCCAGTCCAAGGCTCTGAAGGGATATGGTCCCGAACTGATGCTTTATCATTTCGCCAAAGCCGGTCTCATCATAGTAGGTCTTCGGCATGTACTCAAAATATGAGCCTGTGGAAAGCTTCAGATCATCGAAGGATATGGATTCGTCGGCGTTGGCGTTGATAATGGTTTCGCTGGGTCTGATCTTTACGATCTCGTTCAGAAGGGTCTGATAAGGATCCCTTCCCGTGTATTCGGTAAGGAAAAGCTCTCCGGTGGATATATCGGAATAGCAAATTCCAACACTTCCATCGGAGGGTTCAAAAAATACAGAGCAGATGTAATTATTCTCGTCCTCCTTCAGGGCAAGTCCTGAAGTGAGAGTACCGGGAGTAACCACCCTGATAACGTCTCTCTTCACTAACCCCTTTGCCAGAGCGGGATCCTCAGTCTGCTCGCAGATGGCCACCTTATACCCTTTTTCGATGAGTTTGGCCACGTAACTGTCGGCAGCATGGAAAGGAACGCCGCACATGGGCGCCCTTTCCGGCTGACCGACGCTTTTTCCTGTAAGAGTAAGTTCCAGTTCACGGGACGCAGTCTTTGCGTCATCGTAGAACATCTCATAGAAATCCCCGAGTCTAAAGAACAGTATGCAATCCTTATACTGCTCTTTGATATTAAAATACTGTTCCATCATCGGAGATAATTTTTCCATAAGTTACTTTCCCTGCTTTGCGTTGTAGGCCTTGATGCCTTCCTTGATGATATTGATGCCCTTCTTCATGTCTTCTGCCTTAAGGACGTAGGCGATACGGATGTCAGACTTGCCGACTCCGGGTGTTCCGTAGAATCCTGCTGCAGGAGCGAACATGGTGGTCTCACCGTCCACGTCGAATTCCTGAAGGAGGAACATGAGGAACTTCTCAGCGTCATCTACGGGAAGTTGACATGTGATGTAGAAAGCTCCCTCGGGTACGCCGTACTTGATGCCTTCGATCTCATTGAGGGCCTGGACGGATACGTCTCTTCTGTACTCGTACTCTTTCTTAATATCGTCAAAATATGAGGGATCAAGGTTGTAGAGAGCAGCTGCTCCGACCTGGTCAAGTGTGGGGCAGCAAAGTCTTGCCTGGCAGATCTTCATCAGGTTCTGCATGAGTTCTCTGTTCTTGGAAGCGATGGATCCGATCCTGGCTCCGCAGGCGGAGAATCTCTTGGAAACAGAGTCAACGATGATCACGTTGTCGGCAGCTTCCTTGAAGCTTCCGAAGGAACGGAGTTCTTTTCCGTCATAGGTGAACTCTCTGTAAACTTCATCGCAGATGAGGTAGAGATCGTTCTTTACTACGATATCGACTATGAGAGCCATCTCTTCTTCTGTAAGGACCTTACCTGTGGGGTTGCCCGGGCTGATGATGGCGATAGCCTTGGTCTTGGGTGTGATTACTCCCTCGATCTTCTCTCTTACCGCATACTGATATCCGTCTTCAGCAGTTGTGGGGATAGCAACGATGTTGCCGCCGGCTGCCTTGATGAATGTCTTGTAGTTGGTGTAGAAGGGTTCAGCCATGATGACTTCGTCACCCTCATCAAGAATGGCAGTCATGATCATGCTGAGAGCTTCAGAACCGCCGTTGGTGATCAGAAGATCATCCGGTGTGTAGTCGAGACCGATCCTCTTGTAGTAGCCCGAAAGAGCATCAAGAAGTTCAGGAATACCGTGGGAGTTGGCATAAGCCAGTACTTCCTGGTTGAAGTTCTTTACCGCGTCGAAGAAAACTGTAGGTGTCTTGATGTCCGGCTGTCCGATGTTTAAGCCATAGACCTTCTTGCCCTGCTTTCTCGCCGCGTCAGCATAGGGTACGAACTTTCTGATTGGAGATAATTCCATCTCCTGGATTTTTTGTGAAAGCTTCATTTTCTCTCTCCTTGATCTTAATAAATATTATAAAGCTATTTTTCCAATTCCCTGTGGGAACTGTTAACGATGTTGGTTATGACCTGGTCGGTCACGGTGATATCTTCCATGTTGTCTGTCTTTTCCAGGTACAGAAGATATTCTATATTTCCTTTGGTGCCGGTAATGGGGCTGAAGGACAGCTCAAGAGGCCTCAAACCGGCGTTTTCAGCCAGTTTTAAAGTATTTTTGAGTACTTCTTCATGCACGGCCTTATCCCGCACTATACCTCCTTTTCCGACCTTGTCCCTCCCCGCTTCGAACTGGGGTTTTACCAGTGAGACCATCCTGCCGCCCTCTTTGAGGAGCTTGGATGCAGACGGGAATATGAACTTAAGGCCGATGAAGGAAACATCGGCGGTGACCAGATCCATCTTCTCGAAGGTCTCGGGATCGATGTCCCTGATGTTGGTCTTTTCCATCACAACCACTCTCGGGTCGGTTCTAAGCTTGTAATCCAGCTGATTGGTGCCCACATCCAGGGCGTAGACCTTGGACGCGCCGTTTTGGAGCATACAATCGGTGAAGCCTCCGGTGGATGATCCTATATCCATGCATACGGCTGATTCCAGATCGATATTCCAGAGCTCAACCGCTTTGGCAAGTTTGAGCCCTCCCCTGGAAACAAAGGGACAGGAGCTTCCCTTGACAATAAGTTCTGCTTCGGTATCCACCTGAGCACCGGGTTTATCATAGCGAAGAGTCCCGATAAAGACTAAGCCTTCCATTATGGCTGTTCTGGCCTTCTCTCTCGATGGGAAAAAACCTTTTTCCACCAAGAGGACGTCGAGTCGTTGCTTCATATCAGTTCTCCTCGTAGGAATCGATGACTTTAAGTATGGAATCCGCTATCTGGTCGGCAGTAAGTCCGTACTTCCTGAAGAGGTCATCATAGGAACCATGTTCTATGAAACTGTCAGGCCAGCCAAAGGTAAGGGTCCTTTGAGGCGCATCCGAAAGGGCTGCCCTAAGGCTCTCCCCGAATCCACCGTTAAGGATGTTGTCTTCAATGGATACCACCAGTCCGGCAGAACAGTCGAAGTACGGAGTCACATCCAGAGGTTTCTCACATTTAACGTCCACCAGGCCGCAGGAAAGACCTTTAGCAGTCAGGATCTCTCTAACTTCAAGCGCTGTATCGTACATCTTGCCGCAAGACCAGATGTCCACATCAGAACCGTCAATGATCCTGATCGAAGCTTGAAGTTCTTCATTAGTTGACATAATTGTATTATCGTCAATGCACTCCCCTCTGGGATATCTGATGGCGCAGGGGCCCTCATGTTCCATGGCCCAGTCCATCATAAGCCTGAGTTCTCTTGCATTCTTCGGGCACAGCACAGTCATCCCGGGCATGGTGTTCAGATATGACAGGTCGAATATGCCGTGATGGGTCTCTCCATCCTGCCCTACCACTCCTGCTCTGTCCATCAGGAAAACAACACCCAGTCCCTGTAGACAAACGTCCTCCAGCATCTGGTCATAAGCTCTCTGAAGGAATGTGGAATACACGCATACGAAGGGTTTCATTCCTCCCTTGGCCAGGCCTGCCGCAAATGTCACAGCATGCTCTTCTGCTATTCCCACATCGAAATATCTTGAGGGGAATTCTTCCGAAAAAGGAATAAGACAGTTGGCATCTCCCATGGCGGCTGTTATGGCAACCACCCTTTCGTCCTTCTCGGCCATTTCCAGAAGGTGATCTCCCATGACGTGAGAGTAGCTTGGATTCCTGCTCTTCTTTAATACTAGTCCGGTCTCGGGATCGAAGGGTCCGATACCGTGGAACTTGCCGGGATCCTTCTCTGCGTTTATATATCCCTTGCCCTTCTGCGTCAGGCAGTGGATGACTACGGGTTTATCCAGACCTTTAGCCTGTTCAAGGCTGGCGATCACACTCTTTAAGTCGTGACCGTCGATGGGTCCCAGATAGGTGATCCCCATATTCTCGAACATCAGGCCGGGGCCCTCCATAACTGTGTTTTTAAGATCATCCCTGATGGAGGTGAGTCCGTGGGCGATGGATCTTCCGATGTTGGAATCTCCGGTCTTGCTCTTCACGAATTTTTTGACGTTCAGATAGCCCTGTGAAGTCCTGATGCTGGTGAAATATCTGTACAGCCCACCTACGTTTTTGGATATGGACATGCCGTTATCGTTAAAGATGATAATGACCTTGTTCCTTCTGAAGCCTATGTTGTTCAGAGCCTCGAAGGCCATTCCTCCTGTCATGGAACCATCTCCTATGACAGCGATGACCTCGCCATCTTCACCCTTGATGTCCCTGGCGCAGGCCATTCCCATGGCCATGGAAAGAGAAGTCGTGGAGTGGCCCGTATCGAACATATCGTGTTC
>ONAY01000006.1:0-66784 GCA_900315895.1 uncultured Eubacteriales bacterium | reverse complement strand
CGCTGAGCCCGCCGAACTGTCTCAGTGTATCGAAATCCCCTGCCCGTCCTGTCAGGATCTTATGGACGTAGGCCTGGTGCCCCACATCCCAGATGATCTTGTCCTTTGGGCTGTCGAAGACCTTGTGAAGCGCAATGGTCAGTTCCACCACGCCAAGATTGGAAGCCAGGTGGCCTCCGGTCTTCGATACCTTATCTATCAGGAATTCCCTGATCCCAACTGCAAGAAGCTCCAGTTCGTCTTCTGACATGTTCTTGAGATCCTTGGGAAAATCGTACTCAGTAAGTTTCTTCATCTCTGTCACTTATCCCTTACTCTCAGCTTATTGACAAGATCCGCAAAAAACTCAGCGTTGTCATAATAATCTGCTATGGCATTAAGAGCATTGTCCAAAAGCCTGTTCAGGGTCTCATAGGCCTTATCAAGGCCGTTCAGACTTGTATAGGTGTTCTTATTGTCCTTGGAATCCTGACCCGGGTTCTTGCCCATGATCTTAACGTCGCCGGTCACATCCAGAATGTCGTCTGATATCTGGAAGGCCAGGCCGAAATTGTCGGCAAACTGTGAAAAGCTCTCGATCATCCTGTCATCGGGATCTCCAAGATAAAGACCTGCCATCATGGCTGCCTTTATAAGAGCTCCCGTCTTGTTGGTATGGATGTATGTTGGAGACACGGTTCTCTTCGTTTTCCACGTCTGAGGACTGACCTGCAACCATTCCTCTTACACCGGATCCCTTTGCGATGACGTTCAAGGAGCGCACGCGTTTTTTGAGCTGCTCCATGTCATCCATGTAAAGGGTCATGTCTCTTGAGATGATCTCGAAAGCCGTGCTCAAAAGTCCGTCCCCCGCAAGTATGGCCATGGCGTCGCCGTAGACCTTGTGATTGGTGGGCTTGCCACGCCTAAGATCATCGTTATCCATGGCGGGAAGATCATCATGAATAAGAGAATATGTGTGTATGTATTCGATGGCTGCAGCGTATGGAAGCGCCTCAAGCACGTTTCCACCCGCAAAATCGCAGCATGAGAGCAGAAGCACTGGTCTTAATCTTTTGCCCCCTGAAGAGAGGCTGTATTTCATGGCCTCATAAAGGGTGTTACTCTTGCTGTCAACCGCAGGCAGCAGATCCAAAAGATGCTTGTCTATAAGTCCTTTGTACTCATCATATGTCTTTTCCATTTGCGACCTCGATCTTTCCTCTTGTCTCCTCAAGGACCTTCCTGCAGCTTTCGTAGGCCTTCATGCCTTCGTTATAAGCCTTCAGGGCATCGTCCAAAGTGGTTTCCTCGCTTCTTATAATTCTTACCATCTCATCAAGCTTTTTAAGATCTTCTTCAAACATTACTGATCCTCACTCTGATCTTGCCGTCACTGAAAACAATATCGTATTCACCATCGGTAAGCTCATCCTTGGAACCCACCGTATTTCCCTGCTGATCCTGGATCACAGTGTATCCTTTGATCAGTATTTTTCTGGGATCATTTTCCTCAAGAACGATCTTCAGTCTTTCGATAAGAGCCAGGCGATCATCGGTAAACCTTATCATGCCTTCCTGAAGCGATTTAAGACTGTTCTCAGCCCTTAGCTGATCGTATCTGAGCTTGGATGAAAGCTCTTTCTTAAGATCGTCCTTACGGTCATTTATGTACCGAAGTATCTCGGTAATATCCGGTACAGCCATCTCCGCTGCGGCAGTGGGTGTCTCCGCCCTTCTGTCTGCCACAAGATCGGAGATCGAGAAATCTATCTCATGTCCCACAGCTGAGATCACCGGGATCTCAGACCTATAGATGGCCCTGGCCAGTACTTCTTCATTGAATGCCCAGAGGTCCTCCCTGGAACCTCCGCCACGTCCGACGATCAGTACATCTATGTCCTTTCTGGTCTCATTGACCATGTCCAAGGTCGATGCGATGTTCTGAGCTGCGCCCTCTCCCTGGACTTTCACGGGGAAGACATCTATATCAACAAGTTCATTTCTCTGTCTTATTATCTTGATTATGTCCTTGACAGCTGCTCCCGTGTCAGATGTGAGGATGCCCACCCTTCTTGGAAATGCAGGAAGTTCTTTTTTGTGGTCGGGGCTGAAGAGGCCCTCCTTTGAGAGTTTCTCCTTCATGAGTTCGAAGGCTACAGCCAGGTCTCCTTCACCGGAAACCGTAAGGGATCTTACGAAAATGCTGTAGTAACCGCCCTTTCTGTAGACGCTCACCCTTCCAGTGATTATAACATTAAGGCCGTCGGACAGTTCATACCGAAGAGATGCCGCATAAGATGCCGGAAGAAAACAGTTGATCTTAGAGTTCTCATCGGTGATGCTGAAATACACGTGGCCGGAGCTGTGATGCTTGAGATTGGTTATCTCACCGGTCACTGCGATATCCATGAGAAGGACGTCGCTCTCGAAGACCCTTGCGATATAATCATTCAATTGTGTGACCGAAATAGGTCTCAATGCCATTTTTATCTAAGTCCCAGAAGAGCTATGCCTACGGCATTGTCTCCGGAAAGCGCCGGATCGCCGAAGACAGCATGAATGCTCTCAGGGAGATTCTCCTTTAAATATTCGCGTATGTACTCTGACGATGATACACCGCCTGCAAAGATGAATTTATCCGTTCCAAGAGTTGATGCGAGATATTCAGTCATCTTTTGGATGGAATTTGCCAGTTTATGGAACAATTCACGTACCAGCGCCGGTCGCTTAGCCTCTTCTAAGGCCTCTAATGCCCTGATAGACTGGGTTTCTATCCCACTTAAGTTCACATATCCGTTTCTGAATGTGACAGGCTTTAAAAGGGCTGTTTCGGCCTCTGCCTCCAGAGCCATCCTGTCCAGTGCCTCTCCTGAAGGGAAATCAAGTCCCATTTTTTGCCCAAGGCGGTCCAGCACCTGACCGAAGGCTATATCCAGGGTACCTCCGACGATATCTCCATGGAAAACCGCTTCCGTGGTTCCTCCTGAGAAGTGAAAGAAAAGGACATCGTCTTCGTCTTTAAGAGGCGAGAAATGCTTCACTGCCTCAATATGCCCCTCCTGATGGCTGAACTCCTTAAGAGGAACATTCAGAGCCGCCGAAAGCTCCCGGGCCAGGGTCTCTCCTGCCATGAAGCAAGGCATATAACTGCCCTCTCTGGGCCTTGGTCTAGATGAGCAGGATACGGCTGTGATGCTGTTCCTGAATTCCAGAGCCGGAGCCACCGCATCGGGAAGTCTCATCACATGTTGAAAGAAGGCTTCTGACTGCCTCAGCCCCTTCTTTCCCTCCGGCACCTCCAGAAGCTCCCTGTGGTTGTAAAGGATCTCTCCCAATTCGTTCACCAGAGCAACGGAAGTCCGGTAATTACTTGTGTCTATGCCAAGTACAAGTTCACCCATCTATCTTTCCCAAAACAGCGTTTATGAAGGCGCTTGAGTGCTCGGAACCGTATTTCTTTGAAAGCTCCACAGCCTCGTTTATGGCCACCGCCTTTGGCACATCTTCTCTAACCATCATCTCACAGCAGGCCACTCTGATTATGGCCAGATCCGTCTTTGCCATTCTGTGAGTGTTCCAGCCGTCAGACACGGCATTTATGGCAGCATCGATATCATCTATATCTGTCAGAAGTTTGGAGATTATATCTTTTGCGTAGCCATACTGCTTGCCCAGTTCGTCCTTATCAAGGAACTTGGCGGGATCCTCTCCGAAACTGTCCATGGCATCGATCTTGAATGCCTGTGACATAACATATTCTCTTGCTTCTCTTCTGTTCATTCTTTACTTTCCTTTACTGGTGACACACCCTGTATGTAAATGTCGATCTTATCAGCATCGTACTCGGAAGCTGCTTTTACCCCGGCCTTTACCGCATTCTGAACATCCCAGGATACGGAAGGTATGCTGTGACCGAAGACAACGTCAATGTAAATCTTGAGTTCAGCGTTCTTCATATCCTGATCCATGTCAGACTTCACGTCATTGACCGTTGCCACTCCATCCACCGTTAAGGCAGAGCGGGCAGCACTCTCTTCGATCAGTTCCCTTATGATCTTGTTGTCGGGTCCCTTCTCTTTTGGCATAAAAAAGCACCTACCTATACAGATTGTATTATATACCCAAAGCACCTATCTTTTCAAGGGTAAAGCCCAATACGGGCTGTACTGGATTCTGTACAGTAATGGCGCAAAAAACGAAAAATGCCCCCTTCTTTCGAAGGGAGCATTTATTAGATCTTTACAGTGTCGGGCAAGCCGGCTTCGGGATCCTTTCAATGATGGACTGCATCAGTGAGTCTGTTGTGTCCAGAGGATCTGTGAGAGCTCCGTCCTCTACAGCAATAAGCTTCGGACTTACAGGTGCAAGGACTCCTCCCCTCACCTCATCCATGATGGAGTACTTGTAGAGAGGTTCTGTATCACACATCTCATCGGAGATATCATCTGTGTCTTCCCAAGGTGTCTCAACCTCGAAGATGTGAGCGATCTCAGAAGCAACTTCCCAGTTGGAAAGAAGGATTCCTTCGTCGATGGCAGCCTGGACAGCCTGAAGTCTTCTCTCTGTGTTGGTGAAGGTTCCGTTGGTGGAAGCGAATCCTGTTCCGGGGATGAAGACTGAAGCCTTATCGCCTAAGTCTGTCATGTGAGTATCGCATACTGCCAGGAACTCAAGCTTGTCTGTATCTATGGGAGCATTCTCTCCGAATACTACCAGAGCCTTGACTCCTTCAAGAGCTTCACGACCGGCTGTGATGCCAAGGTCGTGGAGACCCTGTGAGTTGTTCTTCGGAAGTACTGCAAGGACGCCATCTCTGGGCTTGCCGATATGTCCGGAAAGCAGTGCGATGTCTCCCACAAGCTTAGCTCCGTCGACAGTGAGGTTGTTGACCTGATATACGATCATAGCCTTCTTGGCCTTCAGGTACTGGTCGCAGAGGATCTTAGCCTTCTCGGAAACTGTTACGTTCTCAAGGCTGTTCTTGAGTTCCTCATATCCCTCAAGGTTTTCGCCCTTGCCCTGCTCGATGAGAGCCTTTGCAAGCTGCTTAAGGAATGACAGATCATTCTGGCCTTCGCCCAGATCAAGAACCTTGGCACCTCTCTCTGAAGCCTGTTTGATCTTGATGTCGATGACTCTTGAATCAGAGGGCTCGAATCCCACCTTGAGAATGAGGTTGGTGGAAAGAAGTTCCTCTATGGTATTCGGTGAGCCTTCAACTCCCAGGACTTCCTTAAGTCCGGACTTGCGGTTATTTAAGCAGAGAAGTTTTGCGCCCATGGCGTCAGCCATGACCTTGATAGCATAAGCTTCCTCATTGGTGTATCTGTCGGAAACTGCAACTGCCACAGCTTCTCTTCCGAATCTCTGAGCAACTGTCTGGCACTTCTTGGCGATCAGCATGAGAGCTTCATGATAATCGGCCTCTCTCCAGTCGTTATCTTCCTTGACCAGGCAATCTTCTACCTTTCCTTCAAGGATGGCGGAATCGAATCCCCATTTGCCCTTGCCGCAGGCAAGTCCCTGGTTAACGATGCCTTCCTTGGAAGGATTGGCCTTGACAAGCATGTCTCCTCTGGTCTCAAGATCCAGTGTGCATCCCACGGAGCACATTGAGCATGTGGTAAGGGTATGTTCTGTATCAACGGGAACTTCCTTAACGAGAGATGTTCTCTCCTGAAGGGCTCCGGTGGGACATACGGATACGCACTGTCCGCAGGAGATGCATCCTGATTCGATCAGAGGCTTCTCCATGTTGGGCTTGACCACTGTGTCGAATCCTCTGTTTACAAGACCCAGAGCACCTACGCCCATGACCTCGTCACAGACTCTCACGCAGAGTCCACAAAGGATACACTTGTTGGGATCTCTTACTATGAACGGATGATCATCCTTGAAGTCGATGGTGTTCTTCTCACCTTCGAATCTCTCGGGATGTACGTTGTACTGGTTAGCAAAGTCGATGAGCTTGCACTCGAAGTAGTCGTGGCATCCGCACTCAAGGCATCTGGAAGCTTCAGCCACAGCGTCCTCGATGGAATAGCTCTCAGGAATGACTTCAGAGAAGTTATCCTTTCTTTCCTCGGGGCTGAGCTCTGGAAGTTCCGGTCTGCAGAGACGCTCTCTGTCCTCGAAATCTTCGGCAGTAACGTCTTTTGTTACCACATACTGCTCTCTGTACTTGATCTCTTCGCCATAAAGATATGCGTCAATGATCTCGGATGCTTTCTTGGCATCAGCAATAGCTTCAACTGCGATGGAGATCTTGTCATTTCCGCAGTCTCCTCCGGCGAACACACCGGGGATGGAGGTCATGAAGGTCTCCTTATCGTATGCGATAGCTCCCTTTCTGGTCTTGTCGCAGTCAAACAGTGAAGCATCAACTGCCTGGCCGATGGCAAGGATCATTGAATCCAATGCGATGGTCTCTGTAGCTCCTTCAACAGGAATAGGTCTTCTTCTGCCGGACTCGTCGGGTTCGCCAAGTTCCATTACCTGAAGGATGACTTCCTTGATGTGACCGTTCTCGTCCTTGACGATCTCAAGAGGATTGGTGAGGTTCTTGAAGATGACTCCCTCTTCCTCTGCTTCCTTGATCTCAACAGCGTCAGCGGGCATTTCGTCCTTTGTACGTCTGTAGATATTGTAGACTTCCTTGGCGCCCATTCTTACAGCTGTACGGCAAGCGTCCATAGCGGTGTTTCCTCCGCCAACGATGGCTACTCTGTCGCCCAGCTTGATGGGTTCGTTCCTTACTACCTTCCTGAGGAAGTCGATGCCGCCGATAACGCCCTCAGCGTCCTCGCCCTTGCATCCAACGCCTGTGGATACCCATGCTCCGATTCCAAGAAGAACAGCGTCATAATCGCTTCTGATGGTCTCAAAGGGAATATCTACGCCTACCTTAGTGTTGCAGATGATCTCAACGCCCATCTGTTCGATGGTGTCGATCTCTTCGTCCAAAACTTCCTTGGGAAGTCTGTATTCGGGAATGCCGTATCTCAACATGCCTCCGCAATAGGGCATTGATTCATAAATGGTAACGTCGTGACCCATTTTGCGCAAAAAATATGCTGCGGAAAGTCCCATGGGGCCGCCGCCGATGATGGCAACGGATTTTCCTGTGTCTTCTTCACACTCCGGAATGAACTTATCGCCTTCAACATCGAAGTCAGCAGCGAATCTCTTTAGTTGCTGGATGCTGATGGGTTCATCGATGAGTCCCCTTCTGCACTTCTCTTCGCAGGGATGCGGGCAGACTCTTCCAAGTGAAAGCGGAAGAGGGATCTTGTCCTTTACCAGTTCGTTTGCTTCCTCGAACTCGCCGTTTGCGATGAGTCCTACATAGCCCTGGCAGTCAGTATGAGCCGGGCATGCGATGACGCAAGGCGGACGGCAGTCTCCGGTATGATTTGAAAGAAGAAGTTCCAGGTTGGTCTTTCTGGATTCCACTACTCTTTCGGTCCTGGTGTTTACCACCATGCCGGGAGCGATCTCTGTGGCGCAGGCCTTTACCAGCTTGGGATTGCCTTCAACCTCGCATACGCAGATACCGCATGCGCCGTAGATCTTGGTCCTCTCGTCGTAGCAGAGAGTGGGAATGAAGATGTCATTCTCCTTAGCGACTTCCAGAATGGTCTGGCCGGGGACGCCGGTAACTTCTTTGCCGTTAATGTTAAGTAAATACTTGTTCATTTGATTACCTCCTCTCCCCGTCAGATCTTATCGATAGCATTGAATCTGCAATTATCAAGACACTTGGAGCACTTGATGCACTTGGTCTGGTCGATAACGTGCTTCTGCTTCACTGACCCTGTGATAGCGCCTACCGGGCAGTTTCTCGCGCAGAGAGTACAGCCCTTGCAGTTGTCGTTTATCGAGAAGTTGATGAGAGCCTTGCAGGAATGAGCTGTGCACTTGTGGTTGTAGATGTGATCTTCGTACTCATTTCTGAAGTGGCGGATGGTTGAAAGTACGGGGTTTGGAGCTGTCTGTCCAAGACCGCACATTGAACCCTGCATGACCTTGGTTGCAAGTTCTTCCAGAAGTTCGATATCTCCATCCTTGCCCTCGCCTTCCGTGATCCTGGTAAGGATCTCAAGAAGTCTTTTGGTTCCGATCCTGCAGTAGTTGCACTTTCCACAGGACTCGTCCCTTGTGAAGTTCAGGAAGTATCTGGCCATGTCTACCATGCAGGTATCCTCGTCCATGACGATCATACCGCCGGAACCCACAATGGCACCGATCTTAGTGATGTCTTCATATGTTACAGGCGTATCGCCGTAGGAAGCGGGGATGCATCCTCCGGAAGGTCCGCCCATCTGTACGGCCTTGAACTGTTTGTCGTTCTTGATGCCGCCGCCGATGTTATAGATGATGTCGTTGATGGACATTCCCATGGGAACCTCGACGAGTCCGCCCTTCTTGATCTTTCCTGCAAGAGCAAATACCTTTGTTCCGGGTGACTTGGGTGTGCCGAAGCTTGCAAACTTGGCTCCTCCGTTATGGATGATCCAGGGAACATTGGCAAGGGTCTCTACGTTGTTGATGTCCGTGGGCTTCTGCCAGAATCCTTTAGCTGCCGGGAAAGGCGGCTTAAGTCTGGGCATTCCTCTTTCACCTTCAAGAGATGCAATGAGAGCAGTCTCCTCTCCGCAAACGAATGCGCCTGCGCCTGCCTTGATATAGATATCAAAGTCGAAGCCTGTTCCGAAAAGATTCTTTCCAAGGTAGCCCTTTTCTCTGGCCTGTTCCATGGCGATCTCAAGTCTCTTGATAGCAAGAGGATACTCTGCACGGCAGTAGATCACGCCCTGGTGAGCTCCCATCGCATAGCCTGCGATAGCCATACCTTCAAGTACTGTATGAGGGTCGCCCTCGAGTACTGATCTGTCCATGAATGCACCGGGGTCTCCTTCGTCAGCATTGCAGACCATGTACTTCTCTGTTCCTGGAGAAGCCTTGGCTGCGTTCCACTTGAACCATGTGGGGAATCCGGCACCGCCTCTTCCTCTCAGTCCGGAAGCCTTCATCTCATCGATGACCTGCTCGGGCTTCATGGTCGTAAGTACCTTTTCAAGAGCCTTATAACCGTCTTTTTCAATATATTCGTCGATGTTCTCGGGGTTGATGACTCCGCAGTTTCTCAGAACGATCCTCTGCTGTCCTGTTACGAACTTCTTGTCCTCTTCCGAGATGGCATATTCTTCAACGACATTGCCATGAAGAACGTGCTCTTCCACGATCTTTTCTACCTTGTCGGGCTGGACCTTCACGTATCTGGTCATTAAGCCGTTGTCATCATAGATGTCAACGATGGGTTCCAGATAGCAGGTTCCAACACAGCCTGTAATGGTAAGTTCAGTGTTAAGACCGTGTGCCTTCAGCTGCTTCTCAAATTCAGCCGATGTCTTTTTTGCGCCTGAAGCGATCCCGCAGGATCCCTGTCCTACTACAATCTTCATACTGACCTCCTATGCCTCTGAATTTTCCCTGATCTCTTTCAGGATGGACCTGACGCTGTCCTTGGTGAGGTTACCGTAAACCTCATCGGATTCGCTGGTCCTTACCATCATAACGGGAGCAAGGGAGCAGCATCCCAGGCAGGCTACATTATTGATAGTGAACAGATTGTCCTCTGTAGTCTCGCCGTCTGCAATTCCCAGTTCCTCGCTGACTGCCTCGTAGATGGATTCGGATCCGTTTACGTGGCATGCGGTACCCTGACACATCATCAGTAAGTTCTTGCCGATAGGCTCAAGACGGAACTGAGCGTAGAATGTGGCTACACCGTAGATCTTGGCAGGCTTGATGCCTGTCTGCTCTGAGATGTAGTTGATGCAGTCCTTGCTCAGGTAACCGTAGATCGCCTGTGCTTTCTGAAGGATCGTGATCAGGCTTCCTTTGACGCCTGCGTACTGATCCAGCACCGGCTGAAGCTCCTTGAAAGCTTCGCTTCTTGTTTCAGTCATTTTTGCACCTCTTTAAAAAGCATTTATATTGTTAGTATAAATTTTATACAAACTCACGCGGATTATATCATATCAAAAAACACACAAAAAAGCAACATGCATAAAGCACATTGCCTTGCTCATGTGACCCGTTATTTTTGTCTTCTTATGATCCAGCCGGGCTTAACAGGTTTTGCTGTTCTAAGCTTAAAGATCTGTTTCGGATGGGGGCAGCTTGAGATGGGCTGGCCCTCAGGATCATACATTTCCTCTATTTTTTGAACAAAGAAGTCTTCGAAGGGGCCGAAGATCTCAACCTCATCCCCCACTACCATCTTGCTCCTCTGTTCAACGGTGGCAATGCCGGTATTTTCATCGTATTCAAGTATGTTTCCGGTATAGTCGTAGTCCCTGACATACTGTGAGCTTAAATAATTCTGGGCTTCAGATGTGGGCTTGTCAAAGTAGAAGCCAGTGGTGAAGCGTCTGTGAGAGACCTTAAGAAGCTCATCAAGCCACTCATCCTTAAGCTGATAGTGCTCAGGGTCACTATAATAGGAATCGATTGCCAGCCTGTAGGCGTGCACAACGGATGCAACGTAAAAGGCTGACTTCATCCTGCCCTCTATCTTAAGGGAACAGAGGCCGCTTTCAATGAGTTCCGGTATGTGACCGATCATGCAAAGATCCTTGGAATTCAGGATATATGCCCCTCTTTCGTCCTCCTCGATGGGGAAATACTCTCCCGGTCGCTGCTCCTCAGTCAGTGCATATTTCCACCTGCAGGGCTGAGCGCACTCCCCGCGGTTGGCATCTCTTTGGATGAGATAATTGGACAGAAGACACCTTCCGGAGTAGCTGATGCACATGGCACCGTGAACGAAGGCTTCGAACTCCATTCCTTCCGGAGCTCCGTCGACTATCTCTCTTATCTCTTTAAGGCTAAGTTCCCTTGCAAGGACTATCCTCTTGACGCCAAGCTTATGCCAGAACTTACATGTGGCCAGATTGGTGGTGCTGGCCTGAGTGCTGATGTGAACCTCAGCATCAGGAATTACGCTGAGCAAAATACTCATGACACCGGGATCCGTCACAAGAAAAGCATCCGGGATCGCTGTCTCCTTCATCTCCTCCAGAAACTTTCTCATGGGTTCCAGATCTTCGTTATGCGCAAAGATATTAAGTGTCAGATATCCTCTCTTACCTCTCTCATGGAGATAATCCAGTCCTTCCTTGATCTCGCTTAGGTCAAGGTTTCCTGCAGCGGATCTTAATCCGAAGTTCCGACCGCCGAAGTAGACTGCGTCCGCTCCGAAATCCACAGCTGTCTTAAGTTTTTCAAGGTCTCCGGCCGGAGCCAAAAGTTCTATTTTTCTCATATCGTTACTTTATTGGTTTGATTATGGTAAGACCGTTTCCCACGGCTATAAGAGTGGAACTTAAGCCGGGGTCGTTCTTTACTGCTGAATTGAATTCACGAAGAGCCAAGGTATTCGTCCTATGCTTTCTTGGAGGGAGCTCATCCTCTAGGGCGGGCCTTCCCTGAAAGAGTGTATCATCGCAGATTATTATGCCCTCGTCAGAGAGGACCTTAAGGGATGCGTCGAGAAACCTTTTATAATGAGATTTTGCAGCATCGATAAAAACCATGTCGAACTTCATCGAAGGATCATCTTCATGGATCTTACTTATGCCTTCTTCGCAATCACCAAGGTAGCAGCGGATATAGGGGGAATAGTCCAGTCTATCGATCTCCCGCCGGGCTCTCAGGTACATCTCCTCATCCTTCTCTACCGTGAATACCACAGGCTGATCAGGATCAGAAAAGGACCTGATCTTCTCCGCAAAAAACATGGCTGAGTAGCCTGCTGCAGTACCTATCTCCAGCACATTTCCAGGCTTTATCACATCCATGAAAGTCGAAAGAAAGTCCTCCGTCTCTCTCAGTATGATGGGCACCGGTTCCTCCTCGCACTGTATCCTGAATTCTCCCAATTCACTGCTTAGGGGCCTGTAGAAGCTGGTCAGATAATCAGTCACTGCTTCGTTGGTTATATCCTTTGTTACGTGTCTCATGACGTTTCCGTCATTCATCGTCTTCATCGCTTTCTTCAGGCTCGTCGATAATGAGCAGCACCTTGTCCACCCTTCTCTCCTCTGCCTCGATCACCTTAAGGGTAAAGTTTTCATACCTCAGTTCATCTCCCACGACGGGAAATCTCTCCAGCATCTCCATTACCCATCCACCTACGGTCTCCGAATCGTACTCGGACTCGTATTCATCTTCGTCCATTTCCACCAGTTCCAGGAAGTCATAGATGTTCAGGTCTCCGTCGAGAAGGTACTCTCTCTCGTTCCTCTCGATGATCTCCTCCTCCACAGGGTCGTTCTCGTCCCAGATCTCGCCAACAACTTCCTCCAGTACGTCCTCGATGGTTATTATTCCGTCGATACCGCTGTATTCGTCGGTGACGATGGCCATCTGCTGATCCTTTTCTCTGAGAGCCTCCAGAACCCCCGGAAGCTTGGTGGTCCTGTATACGAATACGGGTTCCATCATAAGTTCTCTGATGTCTGCCTTGCCCTCCGTTGCCATGGTGGTAAGGAACTCATTCAGGTGGAGTACGCCTATGATGTTATCGATGCTCTCCTCGTATACGGGAAGTCTGGTATATACGGTCTCCTGCACCAGTTCCATTATCTCATCCATGTCATCATCTATATCGATGGCATCGATGTCTACTCTTGCTGTCATGACCTCAAAGGCTGATATGTCGTTGAAGTCAAGGGCGGCGATCAAAAGAGACTTCTGATCCTCATCCAGGACTCCTTCGCCCTCTGCTGTCTCGATGATGGTCGCAAGTTCCTCCTTGCTCTCGTCATCATCATCGTCATCGACCTCTTCCTCGTCTTCTCTGTTTCTTCCCGTGAGAACGGTCACAAGGAAGACAACGGCAATGACTATGGGTTTGAATATCACTGTCAGGAAGCGCACGAAGGGTGCCACTCTCAGTGCAGACACTGTGGAGGTCTGTTTTGCGGTGATCTTAGGTATGGTCTCACCGAAAATGATGACCAGAAGGGTTATGATTACGGTGGCTACCCAGGCGTATTTGTCAGATCCGAGAAGCAGTATGACCAGGACTGAGCTCAGCGAAGAAGCTGCTATGTTCACCAGGTTGTTTCCGATGAGTATGGCGCTTAAGCTGTCATCGAAGTTTTCTATGAGTTTCTGGGCTATGGCAGCTTTTTTGATGCCCTCCTCTGCCTCATTTTCGATCCTCACCTTGTTGGCTGAGGACAGCGCCATCTCTGAAGCGGAGAACAGAGCTGAGAAGCCTATGCAGAGAACTATACCAAGGATAATAAGGCCTATAGTCATTTTACCTGGCCTCCTTCCCTGTCACTTTCGTCATAGATGTCTCCCACCAGCTCCTCAAGTATATCCTCGATGGATACCAGACCCAGGAACTTACCGTTCACACCCTTAACGAGTGCAATGTTCTGTCTCGCCTGAGACATCTCTTCGATGAGTTCATCAAGCATGGTCCTGGAGGATACCCAGTAAGGCTCTACCATAAGTTCTCTGATGGAAGGGATGACTCCGGTCCTGAGATACTGTTTGAAATACTCTCTGATCCTTAAGATTCCCTTTACGTTTTCGATATCTCCGTCGTACACCACAACTCTGGAGTGAGTGAAGGTACTTACAAGGTCGAACACCTCCTGATCTGTCATGTTGATGTCGATACCGACCACCTCTTTTCTGGGTGTCAGTATCCTTCCGGTCCTGGTGTCGGTGAAATCGATGAGAGAAGACATCATGTCTTCCTGTTCCTCGTCCAGGACGCCCTCATCTGCCAGATCTTCGAACATGTCCTTCAATTCGTCTTCTGTGACGGATATCTCTGCTTCTTTTGCAATAAAAGACGCAGTCTTAGTGCCGACCACGGTAAGAAGCTTCGCCAGGGGGGCGAAGATCTTCATCATGATCTGCAAAAGTCCTGCTGTCTTCAATGCATATTTCTCCGGGTTCTTCTTGGCGATACTCTTTGGGAGCATCTCACCGACGAAGAAAACAACGAGAGTTGTCACGATCGTTGAAACGGACACAAAACTAAGCCCCCACCATCTCGTGACCATGACAGTTACAACTGTAGCTATGCTCAGGTGTACAATGTTGGTGCATATGAGAAGAGTGGTTATGGCTGACTCAAAATCATCCAATATGGCTGTGGCTCTGACTGCCCTGTCATCCCCTCTGTCCGCGCTTACTTTGAGCTTGGACTGAGAGGCTGATGCAAAGGCTGTTTCGGACACGGCGAACAAAGCCGCGAGAGCCAAAAGAATAAATATAGCTAACACAGATAATCGACTGTCTGCGTCCATTCCGAACGATCACTTCCTTTTCTTTTAAAATACAGAGTTATGTTTATCAGCCTGCGGTATGGGCTGCCCAATAGGCATCCTTATACCTCAGGAATTCGTTGTAATCAGCAGTGAACTCGCTGGTGCCGTCCAGTTTAGCACTGAGCACGAAATACAGATAGTTGGTATCAGCAGGCTCCAGTGCGGCCTTGATGGAAGCCATACCCGGGCTGCAGATGGGTCCCGGCGGAAGTCCGAAGTGCAGATAAGTATTGTATGGACTCTCAATGGCCATATCCGCATAGGTCAGATCCTCCTTGACCTCACCCGTGGTCTCCAGAAGTATATACTGTACCGTTGAACACATCTCAAGCTTGATGCTCTGATGGATCCTGTTATAGATGACTGATGCCACCAGAGGACGTTCATCATCCACCTTGCACTCTCTCTCGATGATGGAAGCCGCTGCAAGGATCTCATTCAAGGTAAGCTCTGACTTAACGGGAGAGCTCACATCCTGATAATATGACATGACAGAGATCTCGAACTGGGCCAGCATGGTGTTGATGATGTCATGCTCTGTGTAATCCATAGGAACGGAATAGGTGTTGGGGAAAAGATACCCTTCCAGAGAGTTGTTCTGAAGCCAGTCATAATTGAAGGTTCCGTTTTGCATCTCGTCAAGGAAGACCTCATAGGATCCCATGCCCTGATCTGCAAGCTTCTGAGCGGTCTGTTTGAGGGTCAGGCCTTCAGGAATGGTGAAAGACATGGTCTCCACCTTGTTCTCTACCAGCTTCTGAACTATCTCTTCCATGCTCATGGATGGGCTCAGCATATAGGTGCCCGCCTTCATCACATCGTTGAAGCCGCTGAACTTAAGGAAAAGTTTAAACTTGAGAGCTGACTCAATTATCCCGTTCTGTTCCAGGATCTCGCCTATGGCGCTGGCTCCTGTGCCCTCCGGGATCTCCACCGAGATGGACTCAGTATTGGATGGATCATAGGGTCCTCCGATACTGTTGATATAGAAAAGCGCTCCTCCCGCCACCACGGCGATGATCAGAAGGAGAACTATGAGAAATTTCTTCATTTTGCCTCCGAAGATATCATTCAAAAAACGAAGGAGCCGGCCGGCTGTCCTTCGTTTTTGTTGAAGGTTTATTTTGCTCTTCCCAGATACTCGCCGGTCCTGGTATCGATCTGGATCCTTTCGCCGCTCTCGATGAAAATGGGCACCTGAACTACTGCGCCTGTCTCAACTGTTGCAGCCTTGGTTACGTTGGTGGCTGTGTTGCCCTTGACACCGGGTTCGCAGTCGATGATCTCAAGGTTTACGAAGTTCTCTGCTTCAACCATGAATGCACTGCCCTGGAAGAACTTGATGGTAACTTCGTCGTTCTCTCTGATCCACTTGATGGCCTCTTCTACCTGATCATAGGCAAGGGGTACCTGGTCATAGGTCTCGGGATCCATAAAGTAGTAAAGTTCTCCATCGTTGTAGAGGTACTGCATCTTCTTGGTCTCGATAATGGCATCATCGAACTTGTCAGAGGGATTGAAGGCTTCCTCTCTGGTGGCTCCGGTGATGATGTTTCTGTACTTCGTTCTTACGAAAGCTGCGCCTTTGCCCGGCTTAACGTGCTGGAAGTCAAGAACCACGCAGGGTTCGCCGTTCATGATGAATGTCTTGCCTTTTCTGAAATCGCTAGCATATACCATATTATCTTCTCCTGTTCAATGATCACACATTATATTCATGTCATACGAAGATGACATCAGATTCAAATTCTCGAAAATTATATCATATTCCTGGCATCCCTTGCAACAAAATGTTAAAGACGCCCTCTATAACAAACTTAACTTATCCGAAGATCATCCTGCTCAGCGGAAGCCAGAATGGCACAAACACCGTAATGATGACGCCCACAAGAAGTGCCACGAGACTCAGCTCCATTCCTACCGCCCTTGATACCGGGACGAACATGCTGTCCATGCAGCCCCCGGCACCTGATGCTATGGGTGCTCCCTTTGATATCCTCTTTAGGATGGGCATGAGGGCTACAGTGCATACATCCCTCAATACGTTTACCACGAAGCCATATATCCCCGCTTCCACTCCGTAAGCCTCTGTCATGAATGCTCCCGGTAAACTGTAGTAGCCTAAACTTGCAGCGGATGTCACTGACCAGGCAAGGTCTATCCCAAGAAGCTTTCCGAATAAAAGCCCTGAGATCACCCCTCCCAGGAATATAGCCAGGGGCATGAGCAAGACCCTGAAGCCTAGTTTTTTGAGGTATTCAAAGGCTGTTCTTGCGGACGCCATGGATACTCCGGTGCCTGTATAAAGAAGCACCAGTGACACATAGAGCAAGATGTCCATGACCTTTGGAGAAATGTCAGGTATCACGAACCTTCCCAGAACCACCCCTCCGATTATGGCCAGAGGCATTATGAAAAGCAGCGGGTCCGGTCCCTTTCTCTCCTTTGGAAGATCCATCCTGATGCCCTTTTCCATGAGGAGCTTCTTCCTGATCTCTTCCAGGGGCATTATGGTCTTTTCCAATATCACGAACAGGACCACCGCAAAAAATATGGCCCCCAGGCAAAGTATCAGGCAATTCAGCCCTATCCTTCCCAGGTTGTTCATCACCTGTTCCGATGTCCCGATGTTAATACCGATGACCCCCATGAGGAGGACAAGAGACAATGTCACGATATGGTCGATGATCCTAAGGACGTTTTTTGGCAGGCCCTTCCAGTTTATGGCAAAGCCAATAGCCAGACAAATAAACGGTATATACAGAGTCAATTTTGGTCTCCGTCAGATACTATTATCAAAGTTCGCCCATATCTGAAGCTTCCTGAAGGATCTCATAAACATCCTTCATCATTAGGCTGAATCTCATCTCGCTTTGAAGATAGTTGGCTGCCACAGGATCCATGGTGATGACTCCAACCAGCCTCTGAGCGTTTGCCAGTTCCTCGGGATCCGGCTGCTCACCCTGGAGCTGCTTGAGCTGGAGCTCCATGGAGCGCTTCTGGAAATCATTTATCATGTTCTTCATCTCTTCGTTGGATCTGATCTGCTCCTTGGCAGACTGGTAAGTCTTGAACTCTTCAGATTCCTTTATTGCTGTTGCAAGCTGATGAGCCTGATCATATACATTCATTTATCATACCTCCAAAAAAATCGGCAAAATAATAGGATTTCTCATGGTCGTTTCGTTGATGTACCTTGAGAGTTCATCCCTGACTCTGGCTTTGAGGGACGCCCAGTCGGTAAGACCGTCATCGAAGGCCTTTTCCACCGCACTCAAGGAGACCTCCTTGAAGGCCTCTATCAGGTCTTCATGCTCCTTTACGTACACGAAGCCTCTGGAAACGATCTCCGGACCGGACACTACGTAGCCTTCCTTTGCCACCGCAAAACATACGATGACCAGACCTGACCTTGAGAGGTTCTTCCTGTCTCTTAGAACGATGTTTCCAACGTCCCCTACTCCAAGGCCGTCCACAAGGATGGCATCTGAGGGAACCATGTCACGTTCGCAGTAAGCTTCCGTCGATGTCAGGTTCAGAATGTCCCCATTTCCCAGGACAAAAATATTATCCCTGTCCTCCCCAAGAGCCTCTGCCAGTTTGGCGTGGCTCATGAGATGTCTGTACTCACCGTGGACCGGCATGAAGTAGTCGGGTTTGATCAGGGTGTGAAGGAGTTTGAGCTCCTCCTGACAGGCGTGGCCGGACACGTGGATCTCAGCGATGTCTGAGTAGATGACATCCGCTCCGTCCTCGAAAAGCTTGTTCACAACGGTGGATACGCTCTTCTCGTTGCCGGGTACCGGTGTTGAACTTAAGATGACCATGTCTCCGGGCTTGATCTTGACGTCCTTATGCTCTCCGTAAGCTATTCTGGACAGAGCTGACATAGGCTCTCCCTGAGATCCTGTGGTTATGATCACCAGCTGGTCATCCGGTACACTCTTAGCTTTTTTGATGTTGATGAGAGTTCCCTTGGGAATATCCAGGTAGCCGAGCTCTGATGCGATACCCACTACCTTTTCCATGGATCTCCCTGATACTGCTACCTTCCTTCCGCAGGCGCAGGCATTTTCGATTATCTTCTGCACCCTGTGCACGTTGGAAGAGAAAGTAGCTATGATTATTCTGTTTTTTGCAGTGCTGAAGATCGACCCCAGAGTCTCCCCTACGGATCTCTCAGACTTGGTGAAGCCGGGACGGGTGGCATTGGTGGAATCGCAGAGCATTAGTCTGACGCCCTGCTGTCCGATCTCAGCCAGTTTCCCAAGGTTTATGGGATCACCGTCCACCGGTGTGTAATCTATCTTGAAATCGCCGGAATGGAACACCACTCCCTGCGGTGTCCTTATGGCGATACAGATGCTGTCGGCTATGGAGTGTGTGGTCCTTATGGCCTCCACTTCGAAGAAGCTTCCTATCTTGAAGCACTCGCCGGCATTGATAGTCTCGAGGTCGCCCGTTATACCGTGTTCCTCCAGCTTGCTCCTTACAAGACCCATGGTGAGCCTGGTTCCGTAGACAGGAACATCGAAGTCCCTGAGAAAATACGGAATGGCACCGATATGGTCTTCATGGCCGTGGGTTATAACAAGACCCTTGATCTTTTCACGGTTGGCCATGAGATAGCTGAAATCCGGTATGACAACGTCTATTCCGAGCATATCATCATCGGGGAAACTCATTCCGCAGTCGATGATCATTATCTCATCCTCGTACTCCAGAAGAGTCATGTTTTTCCCGATCTCATTCAATCCTCCGATGGGTATTATCTTCAGCACAGACTCGGGTTTCTTCTTTTTTCTTGCCATTTTTACCTTTCTGTTTATTTCACAACAAGGTTGACCAGCTTGCCGGGCACAGTGATCACCTTAAAGATCTCCTTGCCTTCTGTGAATTCCCTGATCTTTTCTGAACCGAGAGCGATCTCTTCCAGTTCCTTTTTTGAAATATCCTTGGGAACCACCAGCTTGTCTCTGACCTTGCCGTTTATCTGTACGACGATCTCTATCTCGTCAAGTATAAGAGCCTTTTCGTCATAGGCGGGCCATGACTGCTGGCAGCAAAGGCCTTCTCCGCCTACGTGCTCCCACATCTCTTCTGCGATGTGCGGAACGAAGGGCGAAAGTATGACTATAAGCTCTCTTGCGGCTTTTTTGAGCAGAGGCTCGTTGATATCCTTTTGATCCTTGTACTTATATATCTCGTTTACCAGTTCCATGATGGAGGAAATGGCCGTATTGAACATGAACCTGCCGCCCACGTCTTCTCTGACCTTCTTGATGGCAAAGTTCAGCTTATAGTTCAAAGCCTTGTCCTCGGCTGTTTTGATAACGACCTCTCCGTCGGAAAGTCCTCTGGACTTCAGTTCGTAGATCAGTCTATAGACCCTTGTGAGGAATCTGAAGGAGCCTTCAACTCCTGCATCTGACCAGTCCAGTTCCTTTTCAGGAGGAGCCGCAAAGAGTATGAAAAGTCTGGCGGTATCGGCGCCGTACTTGTCGATGATCTCTCTGGGGGTGACCACGTTTCCGAGGGACTTGGACATCTTCTTTCCGTCCTTGTTCACCATTCCCTGAGTCAGGAGGTTGGCGAAGGGTTCTTCGGTTTCCACCATTCCCATGTCGTGAAGGACCATGGTGAAGAATCTGGAATACATCAGGTGAAGGATGGCGTGTTCTACGCCTCCGATATACTGATCCACCTGCATCCATTGATCTACCTTAGCCTTCTCGAAGGGCTTCTCCGCGTTCTTGGGATCGCAGTAGCGCAGGAAATACCAGGATGAATCAAGGAAGGTATCCATGGTATCCACTTCTCTCTCGGCAGGGCCTCCGCACTTGGGGCATCTGCACTTTCTGAAGGTGGGAGATGTGGCGATGGGAGATTCACCCTTTCCGGTAAACTTAACATCTGTGGGAAGGAGCACCGAAAGGTTTTCTTCCTTCTCAGGCACCCAGCCGCAGGTGTCGCAGTAAATCATGGGAATTGGTGTTCCCCAGTATCTCTGTCTGGAGATCAGCCAGTCTCTCAGCTTATAGTTGACCTTCCTGTGTCCAAGGCCTTCGCGCTCAGCCTTTTCTATCATGTAAGGGATCGCATCACGTGAGTTCATTCCTGTGATCTCACCGGAATTTATCATTGTACCTGAAGCTGCGCAGGCCTGTTTAAGGTCATTGACATCGACTTCGGGGTCACCGGGATCAACTACCGGAATGATCTCAAGGCCGAACTTCGTTGCGAATTCAAAGTCTCTCTGGTCGTGGGCAGGAACTCCCATGACTGCTCCTGTACCATATCCCATGAGTACATAGTCAGAGATAAAGATGGGCATCTCTTTATGGGTGAAGGGGTTGATGGCGTATTTGCCAATGAAAACTCCCGTCTTCTCACCTACTGTGGAAGTACGCTCGATCTCGTTCATGTGATTGACACGGTCGATGTAATCCAGAACAGCCTGCTCGTACTCTGTGCCCTTGACGTTCTCAAGGACTGTGGGATACTCAGGTGCCAGTACCATGAAGGTCGTTCCGTAAATGGTGTCAACTCTGGTGGTGAATACCGTAAGGACTTCGTCTGAATCCTTTACCTTGAAATCCACCTCGCATCCGTAGGAACGGCCGATCCAGTTCTTCTGCATCAGTCTGACCTTTTCGGGCCAGCCATCCAGGGAACCGTTATCTATGTTGTCCAGAAGTCTGTCAGCATAGTCGGTTATCTTGAGATACCACTGGCTGAGGTTCTTTTTGATCACCGGAGTGTGACATCTCTCGCAAGCACCGTCAACTACCTGCTCGTTGGCAAGTACTGTCTGGCAGGAGGGACACCAGTTAACGGGATTTTCCTTCTTATATGCCAGGCCTCTCTTGTAGAACTGAATGAAGATCCACTGCATCCAGCGGTAATACTCTTCAGAGCATGTGCAGCACTCTCTGTCCCAATCATAGGAAAGTCCCAGCTCTCTCAGCTGTTCTTCCATGTCGTGGATATTCTCCCAGGTCCACTTTGAAGGATGGATGCCGTGCTGTATGGCAGCGTTCTCAGCGGGAAGTCCGAAGGAATCGAATCCCATGGGATGAAGGACGTTATAGCCGTCCATCTTCTTGAATCTGGCCACCACGTCTCCGATGGAATAGTTCCTTACGTGACCCATGTGGAGTTTTCCCGAAGGATAAGGGAACATCTCGAGGCAATAGAATTTTTTGCCTTCGGGATCGTCGGTGGTCTTAAAGACTTCTTTTTCTTCCCAGATCTTCTGCCATTTCTTTTCTACTTCTGTGAATTCGTAACGTTCTTTCATAATCTTATGCCTCGATCTGCTCTATCGGGCAGTCTGCCCAGATCTTTTCAATGTTATACTTTTCTCTCATCTCAGGAGTGAACAAGTTGACGATCAGGTCGCCAAAGTCCAGAAGTATCCATTCTGATACGTTCTTTCCTTCTACGGATTTTGCGGTAAGTTCAGCCCCTTCCAGAGCTTCTTCCAGATCGTCCGCCAGGGAATTGATCATTCTTAAAGAGTTTCCGGTACCGATAAGGAAATAATCCGCAAACCCGGATTTCTCACTGATATCGATGAGCACCAGATCCTGAGCCTTCTTATTGGATAAGGTCTCAGCTGCCAGCAATGCGTACTCTCTGTTTGTCATTTTGTCTCCTTGCAAAAAATCTATGGTATTAAGTGTATCTTCATCAAGGAACCTGCCCTTTGAAAGCAGGTGGTCCCTGGTGTTTATAAGTGATCTTAAGACTCCTTGATCGAGCCCTTTTTCTTCAGCTTTCCTGATCTCATTCACTCCCGGATAATCTCTGCCCTCTTCTATGGCGTCCGCCAGGAATATCACCTTTTCCAGGATGGACATCCCGGGTCTTCCGGTGGTGTGAAAGGATACTGCGTTTAAGATATCTTCATCATCGATGCCGAAATCCGACCTGAGCCTTAAGGCCGCCACCTTGCTGTGGGCAAGGGATGGATTGTTCAGATACTTATCGGGAAGCCCATGTTCTCTTATGAAACTGTTGAGTTCATCTCCGTCAAGGTACCTGTAGAAATCATGGGCGATGGCCGCAATGTCCGCCTTCTCAGGATCGGCTCCGTACTTAAGCGCAAGCTCCCTCGCCTTCTTCCTTACCCCTTCTGTGTGTTTTTTGCGCTCCGGGTTAAGATTGAGGTCCATGAAGCTCAACAGCCTGTCCTTCAAATCAGTCTTCATCGTAAAGTCCGTTCTTGTAGATATAATCTTCTACAGCCTTGGGCACCAGGTGACTGATGGACTCTCCAAAAAGCGCTGCATCCCTGATTTCCGTGGAACTGATCTCCGGCATCTTGGTCTTGAGTCTTATGATCTCAGTGCCGTAATCTTCGGCGATGAATCTGATCTTGGACTCCAGGACTTTTTCGGGATAGCCCGGACGGGAGCTCACTATGAAGCTGAATTCCTCCAGCAGGCTTTCGCCCTTGTACCATCTGTCCACCTTGAGGAAGGAATCCGTTCCCATGACGAAATACAGGTCGTCATAGGGGTATAAGGTCTTGAGATGGGACATGGTATCGTAGGAGTAAGATATGTCTCCCTTTACCAGTTCGAAATCTGAGACCTCCACTCCTTCCCTGCCTTCGAAGGCCAGTTTGGCCATGGTCAGTCTATGCTTATCCTGAGCGATCTTCCTGTGCTGCTTAAAGGGCTGGATATGGGCAGGCATCACTATGAGCTTGTCCAGTCCAACCTCCTCCAGCGCAGCAAGCCCGAGAGCCACGTGGCCGTTGTGGATGGGATCGAAGGTCCCGCCCAGCACGCCGATCTTACTCATGTCTTACCTCTATTCCAAGTTCCTCAAGCTGAGCATCGTCCACTACGGAAGGCGCTCCGGAAACCAGGCACTGTGCGTTCTGGTTCTTGGGGAATGCGATGACTTCTCTGATGGAGGGCTCTCCAAGAAGAAGCATCACGAATCTGTCCAGGCCATAGGCAAGTCCTGCATGAGGAGGTGCACCGTATTTAAAGGCTTCGATCAGGAAGCCGAACTTCTCGTCGCACTCTTCATCGGTGAGTCCAAGAGCTTCGAACATCATCTTCTGGAGATTTCTGTCATGGATCCTGACTGACCCTCCGCCCAGCTCTACGCCGTTAAGAACGATATCGTAAGCGTCTGCCTTGAGCTTCAGGGGATCTGTCTTTAAGAGATCCAGCTGATCCAGCTTGGGGCATGTGAAGGGATGGTGCATTGCTTTGAGCCTGCCGGTCTCCTCGTCCTCTTCGAACATGGGGAAGTCGACTACCCAGAGGAGCTTGTATTCCTTGTCGTTGAGAAGTCCCATGCGGCCTGCGCATTCTCTTCTTAAGAATCCCAGTGCATCGTAGGTGACCTTAGCCTTATCTGAAACGATGAGGATGAGGTCTCCCTGCTTAGCATCGAAGACTTCTGCGATCTTGGCCAGCTCTTCCGGTGCAAAAAACTTGTTTACGGAAGATGTTATTCCGTCGGCGTTCATTCTGATCCATACAAGACCCTTTGCGCCGTAGTGCTTGGACATGTCAGTGAGCTTATCGATGTCCTTTCTGGAGAAGAAGTCGGATCCTCCATCTACGCAGATGCCTCTTACGTCTCCGCCGGAAGCGAGGCAATCGGTGAATACCTTGAAATTGCAGTCCTTCACCACGTCATTTAATTTTTTGAGCTCGAATCCGAACCTGAGGTCAGGCTTGTCTGAGCCGTATCTTTCCATGGCTTCATCCCAGGGCATCCTCTGAAGAGGGATCTGGATATCAACGCCCAGGCATTCCTTGAAGACTCTCTTGAGATAGCCTTCCTGCACTTCGATGACCGTATCCTGGTCTGCGAAGGACATCTCAAGGTCTATCTGAGTGAATTCAGGCTGTCTGTCTGCTCTCAGGTCTTCGTCTCTGAAGCACTTAACTACCTGCATGTACCTGTCGGTGCCGCCCACCATGAGAAGCTGCTTGAAAAGCTGCGGGCTCTGAGGAAGAGCGTAGAACTCTCCAGGGAAGGTTCTGGAGGGAACGATATAGTCCCTGGCTCCCTCGGGAGTGGACTTGATGAGATAAGGAGTTTCAACTTCCGTGAAGCCGTTCTCATCGAAGTAGTCCCTTGTGACCTTCACCAGCTTGTGTCTGAAGGACAGATTTCTCTGCATGTGAGGCTTTCTCAGGTCCAGATATCTGTACTTCATTCTAAGGCTGTCTGAAGCATCGTCATCATCCTTAACGTAGATCGGCGGTGTATCCGCTTCGCTGTAGATTATCATGTCAGTTGCTTCAACTTCCACTTCACCGGTCGCGATCTGATCGTTCTTGGCTGATCTTTCACGTACGATGCCCTTCACTCCGATGACATATTCGGATCTGACTGAATCCGCCAGATCGAATACTTCCTTGGGAACGTTTTCATCGAATGTCACCTGTACGATACCTGTCTTGTCCCTTAAGTCAACGAAAATCAGGGAACCGAGATTTCTTCTCTTGGCTACCCACCCGTTTAAAACGACTTCCTGTCCTACGTTACTGATATTAAGCTCTCCGCACATCGAGGTGCGCTTATAGATAGTGCTCATTAATAAGATTCTCCTCTATTTAGTGATCGATTCGTAAAGATCTTCAAACTTGACTTCCACCTGGTCACCGGTCTCCATGTTCTTCAGAGTTGCAGCGCCCTTTTCGATCTCGTTGTCACCGAGAACGATAGTGTATCTTGCGTTGATCCTGTCGGCATATTTGAACTGGCCCTTGAAGTTTCTCTGAAGGTCGTCCATCTGTACCTTGGCTCCCTTTTCTCTCAGATCCTTCATGAGCTTCTGACCCATGAGTCTTGCGTTCTTGCCCATGGTGGCGATAAGTGCATCGCAGGGAGAGGGCTGAGGAATGATTACTCCGTTTGCTTCCATGAGCATCAGCAGTCTCTCCTTGCCTAAGCCGAATCCTACGCCGGGGATCGGAAGACCGCCTACCTCTTCTGCAAGGTTGTCATATCTTCCGCCGCCGCAGACCGTTCCCTGAGCTCCAATGGAGTTGGAAACGAATTCGAAGGCTGTCTTTGTATAGTAATCAAGACCTCTTACGATCCTGGGGTTCACCACATAGGGAATTCCCATGGCATCCAGGTTTTCCTTGAGTTCCTCAAAGGCGTCTCTGCACTCGTCGCAAAGATTGTCCAGCATCATGGGAGCGTCAACTACCAGTGCCTGGTCTATGGGTGACTTGCAGTCCAGGATCCTCATGGGATTCTTCTCATATCTGGACTGGCAGGTCTCGCAAAGCTGGTCATAAACCGGTCTCAGGAAGTCTCTGAGCTTCTGACGGTATGCTCCCCTGCACTTGGGGCATCCAACGGAATTGATCTCAAGTGTAAGGTCTGTAACACCCATGCTCTTAAGGAAGTCATAGCCGATGGCAATGATCTCCGCGTCAGCTACCATGTTTGGTGTGCCGAAGGTCTCCACGCCGAACTGGTGGAACTCTCTGAGACGTCCGCTCTGGGGTTTTTCATATCTGAAGCAGGGAATGTCATAGTAGACCTTTGTTGGCTGGACCTCAGCGTAAGTTTTTTGCTCGATGAAGGCTCTGACTGCAGGAGAAGTTCCTTCAGGCTTAAGTGTCACCGATCTTCCGCCGTGATCCGTAAATGTATACATTTCCTTCTGAACAACGTCAGTGGTGTCCCCTATTCCTCTCTGGAACAGTTCAGTGTGCTCGAACATCGGAGTACGGATCTCTTTGAAGCCGTATCTCTCACAGATGTTTCTCCACTTTTCTTCTATGTAATGCCATTTGTACACCTGCTGGGGCATGATATCTTTTGTTCCTTTTGGTGCATTAGTAAGCATTTGACTACCTCCTTTTCAAGTCTTCTGACTGTTTATATATTTCAGGAACCATGTCAAAGATCCCTGTTTCTTTACGCTGAAGCATCTCGTCCAAACGGTCGATATATACTTCGTAATTTGATACATTGGGCACTCTCTCAAGGCGGTTCTCCCGTGGAAAATATACCTTGGACATCCCGCCCGCGCCCAGCGCCACGATGGACTGCTGTTCATCCATTATTCTTATGTTGTAGATCCCGGCGCTGCCTTCCCGGCACCATCCGGTGTTCTCCAGAGCCCCTGCCATCCGCTTCAGCCTGTACAGATAATATGGTCTGTACCCGGCCTTGCGCAAAACATCCGCCCCGTATTCTATCATCTCTCTGGCAGCTTCCGCATGATGGAGATGGTATTCACTGTCCTCCTGTATCAGCCGGGAGGCTCTCTTAAGGGCCAGTGTATGGATCGTTATATCGGTGGGTCCAAGCTCCAGCACCTTCGAAAGCGAACCCGCGAAATCCTCAGGAGTCTCCTTGGGAAGCCCTGCTATAAGATCACAGTTTATATTCCTTATGCCTGACTCCCGGGCCGCCTGAAAGGCAGTGTAGATATCTTCCACGGTATGTCGTCTTCCGATGATATCCAGGGTCTCCTGCTTCATGGTCTGCGGGTTGATGGATATGCGGGTGACTCCGGCATCATAGGCGGCTTTCATTTTGTCCGGGTCTATGGTGTCAGGTCTTCCTGCCTCCAGGGTGAATTCTCTGAGCCCTGAGATATCCATCTCGCTTCTTATGCAGTCCAGCAGTTCACGGAGTTCATACCGGTCCAGGGTCGTAGGTGTTCCCCCACCTATATAGAGGGTCTCTACACCGAGGCCTGTCTCTCTCATCCTGCGCCCCACGTAAGATATCTCCTTATGGAGAGCTTCCAGATATCTTTTGATCTCCTCCTGAGGCTTCTGATTCGAAGTGAAGCTGCAGTAGAGGCATCTGGTGGGACAGAAAGGAATTCCGATGTATACCCCTGCGCTGGTGTGATCGTCGCCCTGAAGTACTTCCTGCTGGTATTTGTAGATCTCTATGAGAAGATCCGCCTTATCCTCAGAAAGACCGTCCTCCTCAATGAGGATCCTTCTCACCTCATCCTCTGAATGAGGCTGTCTGCCGTTATATGGGTTGCCCCTGAACAGTTCTCTTGTAAGCTTCACCGGTTTGACACCGGTCAATATTCCCCAGGAACCTCTCATATGACAAAAGGGTTATATTTTTTCTCCTCCCCTATGGTGGTGAAACCCATATGCCCCGGAAGCACCACCGTATCATCCGGAAGGGTGAACAGTTTCTCAACTATGGACTTCTTTAACTGTGGGAAGCTTCCTCCCCAGAAATCCGTCCTTCCCACGGAAAACCTGAAAAGCGTGTCTCCCGCAAAAAGATGGCCGTCCACCAGGATGCTCTGTCCTCCGGGAGTGTGCCCCGGGGTGAAGATGAAGAGAAGCTCCATGTTTCCCACCTTCATGGTATCCATGTCGTCGGTGAGAATGTCCGGCGTTACGGACAGAGCCCTTCCGAACATCTCAAGGGAATCGTTCTTTCTCGGGTCTTCAAGAAGTTCAACTTCGTTCTTGTTTGCAACCACCTTTATGTCAGGGAATTCCTGCTTGAGACGGGCAATGCCCCCGATGTGGTCGCCGTGTCCGTGGGTCAGGATTATATAGGAGGGTCTGAGCTCCAGTTCCCTGATCTTGTCCACTATCTCCTGCTTGTATCCGCCGGGATCCAGGATGAAGCAATCCTTGGTCTCCTCGTCGTATACGACGAATGTATTGACCGAGATGGGCCCCGTGGTGTAATGAATTATTTTCATGTGTCTAGAATAGTTTCCTGCTGTCCAAAAGAATGGTCACAGGTCCGTCATTTACTATATTAACTGACATCTCCGCCTGGAATACGCCTTCCTCCACATGGATACCTCTGGCTCTCAGCCCTTCGTTGAATCGCATGTAGAGCTCGTTGGCCCTTTCCGGCCTCTCTGCCCTGATCCAGCTGGGTCTCTTCCCTCTTCTCACGTCTCCTAAGAGGGTGAACTGAGATATGGAGAGCACCTGGCCTCCTATATCCAGTACCGAAAGATTCATGACCCCGTCTTCGTCATCGAAGATGCGAAGCCCTGATATCTTTTCGATCATGTAATCCAGGTCCTTCTGTTCGTCTTCGGCTTCAACTCCGAGAAGAACCATCAGGCCTTTATCTATGGAACCGGTGACCCGGTCATCCACAGTAACAGATGAAGACGTTACTCTCTGAACTACTGCTCTCATTTCTAGCTCCTGGCTCTGTATACCTTTGACACGCCTTCCACGTTTCTTAAGGCTCTCAGGATCCTGTCCATCTCCTGAATGGAGGAAATGGATATCCTGATATTCATGCTCATGCCGCCGTCGGGACTGGTCCTGGCGTTTACTCCTGTCAGATCCACATCCAGGTTCTCGCAAGTCTTTGAGATATCCGAAAGGAAGCCTCGTCTGTCGCTGCCGATGATCGTGATCGCAACGTCGTATGACTTGCCTTCCTTTACATCCTCCCATTCCACCTTGATGAGCCTGGGCTCTTCTTCCTTCGGAAGGGATACGATGTTAGTGCAGTCCTTTCTGTGGACAGATATTCCCCTGCCCTTGGTGATGTATCCGATGATCTCGTCTCCGGGAACCGGACTGCAGCACTTGGCCAGCTTTATCATAAGGTTGTCAGCACCTTCAACTATAACGCCGGCGCTGCCGGATCTCTTTCTGTCGAATCTGGTCCTCTTGGCCTCCTGAGCCTTGAGATCCTCCATGATCTCCTCATTGGTCTTAGGAAGCTCCTGCTTGGTCTCCTCTTCGTAATAACTGATGAGTAGATTGCAGAACTTGCTGACCAGAGCGCCTCCGTTGGAAAGCTGTGCCCAGCCTTCCTCAGGCGATGCAAACTTGGAATCCTTCATGGCTCGCCTGATATAGGCGTCCTTGTAAACAAGTGTCATGTCGGGAACACGTTTTTTGAGATACTTCTCAACCATGTCCCTGCCCTTTTCTATGTTGGCGTCCTTGTTTGCTTTTTTGAGGAAGGACCGGATCTTGTTTCTGGCATTGGATGACTTGACTATCTTTAACCAGTCGATGGATGGTCCTGAAGAGTTCTGGGAAGTGATGATCTCGACTATGTCTCCGTTGTTCAAAACATAGTCGATGGGCACCATCTTGCCGCTGACCTTGGCTCCCACGCACTTGTATCCGATGTCAGAGTGGATCTTGAAGGCGAAGTCCAGAGGAGTGGACCCTGCGGGAAGCTCCAGTACCTTGCCCTGAGGGGTGAAGACGAATACCTGGGAAGCAAAAAGATCCATTTTTACATTCTCCAGGAAGTCCTTGGAGTCCTCGGAATCCTTTTCCAGTTCCAGTGACTGTCTGAGCCAGGCCAGTTTGATCTCGTCCTGGTTTATCTCAGCTGAAGTCTTGCCTTCCTTGTATTTCCAGTGGGCTGCGATACCGTATTCAGCCACCTGATGCATTTCCTGAGTCCTGATCTGGATCTCAAAGGGCTCTCCGTTCTCCCCTATTACGGTGGTATGGATGGACTGATACATGTTGGGCTTCGGCATGGCTATGTAGTCCTTGAACCTGCCTGGTATGGGTGTCCACATGGTGTGGACGATGCCGAGCACCGCATAGCAGTCTCTTACAGTATCCACTATGATCCTGACAGCTATAAGGTCGAAGATCTCGTCCAGATCCTTATGCTGGAACTTCATCTTTTTGTAGATGGAATAATAGTGCTTGGCCCTGCCGTAGATTTCATATTTGAAGCCCATGTCATCAAGGGATTCCTTGATCTCTTCGATGACGTTGTTTATCACCGTCTCTCTCTGGGTCTTCATCTGGCTTATGCGATGCACCAGATCCTCGTACACATCCGGGTACAGGAACTTGAGAGACAGATCCTCCAGTTCGAATTTGATGGAGAATATTCCAAGTCTGGCTGCCAGAGGAGCATAGATCTCCAGTGTCTCAGTGGACTTTTCTTTGATCTTTTCGGGTGATTTGTACTGAAGGGTCCTCATGTTGTGGAGCCTGTCCGCAAGTTTGATCACCAGTACTCTGATGTCTTTGGACATGGCAAGGAACATCTTGCGGAAGTTCTCCGCCTGGATGTTCTCCTTTGAGGCAAACTTGATATTTCCCAGCTTGGTGACACCATCCACCAGGGCGCAGATCTCCTCGCCGAAATCCGCGATGAGCTGCTCCTCGGTATACTCGGTATCCTCTACAACGTCATGCAAAAGCCCACCGACAATGGTGTCTTCGTCCATGCCAAGCTTTGCCAGGATGTATGCAACATTCACAGGGTGAATGATGTAAGGATCTCCTGACTGCCTGAACTGCCCTTCGTGCAGTCTGTCCGCCACGACAAAAGCCTTCTCAATGACCTCGGTGTTGTATGTGGGGTTTATTTTAAGAAGCTCCTCAATGAAGGCTTCCTTTGTAAGTTTGGTTCCTTCTGTATTCTCCACTTTTCGGTCTCAGTTTATTTATTCTTCTTGGACTTCTGCTTTGATTTAGACTTGGTCTTGGTCTGAGTATCTTCCTTGGCCTTTTCCTTACGTCTCTCAGTTCTCTCCTTCTCCTGCTGCTTGAGCATGTACTTGGACATTTCGTCCTTCTTGTTCATGTCATAGTACAGCGGTGCGCATACGAAGATGGATGAATAGCATCCAACGATGACGCCGACCATGAGAGGAATGATGAACTGGCTGATGGATCCTCCCACCAGGACGATCAGGGGAACCATTACCACCAGGGTGGTAAGCGATGTCATGATGGTCCTGTTCAGAGTCTGGTTCAGTGAAAGGTCAATGTTGGTCTCGTTGTTATTCTTGGCGTAAAGTTTTTTGTTGTATCTGATCCTATCGAAAATAACGATGGTGTCATTGATGGAGTATCCAACAAGTGTAAGGATAGCAGCGATGAAGGGGTTGTTCACCGTGTATCTGAAGATGGCATAGAATGCCAGCACCATCAGAACGTCGTGGGCAACTCCGACTATGGCGCTGAATCCATACTTCCAGGACTTGAACCTGAAAATGATGTAGATCAGCATGCCTATGGCGGCGATGACTACAGCCTTGAAGGCATTAGCCTTCAGCTCGTCTCCTACTGAAGGTCCGAACTGCTCGGAAGCGATGAGCGCCCCTTCCTCCAGTCCGAACTTCTCCTGAAGGGCTGAGAAAACTTCGTTTCTCTCGGAATTTTCAAGTGCCTTGATGGTCTTGATCTGGACCTGAGTATTGCCCTCACCTGTGTAGATGATGGAGGGGTCAAGGTCGAAGGACTTGATGGCGTCTTCCACATCAGAGATCTTGACCTGTTCACCCATCTCTACCTGGATGGTGGTGCCGCCGGTGAAGTCGATTCCATAGTTCATACCAAATGCTATGGAGCAAACGAGACCGATGATAATGATGGCGCAGGATGCGATGTAGAAGATCTTCCTGTTCTTGATGAAGTTGAATTTTTTGTGGATGAACTGCTTGGGAGTTCCATCCTCGTTAACGCCGAAGTACTTATTCTTGCAGAACCTCTCTGTTCCCGCAAGGAAGCTTAAGAACAGCTGGGAGATGATAACGGCCGTGAAGATACTGAACACGATACCGATCATCAATGTAAGGGCGAATCCCTTTACTGTGGTGGTTCCTACCTCATAGAGAACGATGGCTGCGATAAGTGTTGTTATCTGTGCGTCGAGTACTGTTACGATAGCATCCTTGAAACCGCTGTCAACAGCGACTCTTATGGATTTGCCTTCGCAGATCTCCTCCTTGATCCTGGAGAAGATGATAACGTTGGCGTCCACTGCCATACCTATTGAAAGGATGAGAGCAGCGATGCCGGGAAGTGTAAGCACCACATCGAAGGCGACCATGGCCCATACGAACATGATCACGTACAGTACCAGTGCAATGTCTGCCACAAGTCCCAGAAGGCCATACATGAGAAGCATCAGCGCGAACACGATGATTATGCCGATACCGCCTGCGATGATGGACTTGTCAAGAGCGTTTGCTCCGATGGTAGCGGACTGGACAGATGACTGGATCTCCTTAAGTTCAACAGGAAGAGCACCGCCTCTGATGAGAGCTGCAAGTGTGGTTGCGTGTTCCTTGGTAAATCTGCCTGAGATCTCAGCTTTTCCTCCGGAAATCACTGACTTGACTTCAGGGTTAGTTATTACGGAACCGTCCAGTACGATAGCGATCTCGTTGGATTTCATTCCTTCCACAGTGACTTCAGGCTCGTTGTTGAAAGCCTTTCTGGTACCCTCTTCGAAGAGCGAAGCTCCTTCGGGTGTAAATTCAAGGAGGATCTTGTAATATGATCCGTCTGTATCCACCTGAGCGTCCTGAACATATGAACCATCAAGCACGATGCTTCCATCGGAGAGCATGAAGTAGAGCTGGGCAGTTGTGCCGATAGCTTCTATAGCTTCGTCTGCGTTGGTGACTCCGGGCATCTCGACTCTCAGTCTGTTGGTTCCTTCGATGGTTACTGAAGATTCGGCAACACCCAGTTCATTTACTCGGTTGTCGATGACCGCCCTGGTCTGTTCCATGAGTTCCTTAAGTTCCTCACCGGACAGATTCATTTCATCGGTCTGTGCTTCCATAACGACATAAACGCCACCGTTGATATCAAGACCGTATTTCAGGGCGTCTTTTCCGTTGATGTAATTACCATCCTCGTCCTTTGTTATTCCGTGGAATGTGGCAAAAAGCCCGAACAGAATAACGATAATGACGAGGATCGACAGTACAGCTTTTAATTTCTGACTCATTTACAATGACCTCACAATTCGTTTGTATATTATTTTCCGTAAAAATGCACAAAGATAGGCATTATTACAGACAATATATTATATCAACACAGATGTCAAAAAACAAGAAAAACTCCTTGAAAAACAAGGAGTTTTTAAAGTCTTCATATTGCGTGGATCTAGCCGTCCAGTTCTTCAGTGAGATCTTCAACGGTCTCCTGAACGTCCTGAACTGTTTCCTTGACTTCTTCTTTAACGTCCTCTGCCTCGGCAGGAGTCTCTTTTCTGAGACGCTTGATGCTCTTCTTGGGAGCATCCTCTTCCTTGACATCCTCAGCTTCAGCCTTAGCTGCTGCCTTGCGGGGAGCATCCTTCACAACAGAAGAAACTGACCATCTGGCCATCTCAAGTCTGACTCTGTCAGCGCCGGTCTGGATAACTATAGTCTCGTCCTTGGTCTTGACTATCTTGCCATAGATGCCGCCAATGGTTACGATCTCATCGCCTACCATCAGGCTCTTACGCATTTCGTTGATCTGCTTATCCTTCTTCCTCTGAGGTCTGATCATAAGGAAGTACATGATAGCGATAAGCGCTACAAGAGGTAAAAATTGAGCTGCTGTCTGACTCATGGGTTATAACTCCTTCAGTAATAGTATTTTGGATCCTATGGTGCCGGCAGTGGGGGTCGAACCCACACGGTGTCGCCACCACGGGATTTTGAGTCCCGCACGTCTGCCAATTCCATCATGCCGGCAAAACATCGAACACGATTATATTATCACAGTAAAATTAAAAAAACAACAAAATATTTTAGGCTTCCCCCACAATACAGAGAAGCGCGTCCACTTGCTCGTAAAGCCAGGTAAGATCCAGAGAATTGGTGATGACGTGATCTGCAAGCTTTTCTTTTTCATCGTCGCTCATCTGACTGTCTATCCTTCTTAAGATCTCTTCTCTGGAAAGGCCGTCTCTCTTCATCACCCTGCTGATCCTGGTCTCGACGCTTGCCGTCACCAGCCAGCATTCATCCATATCCTTCTCAAGACCCATCTCGAACAAAAGAGGTGCGTCGAAGAACACCGGGCCCTCATGACCCTCTTCCCTCAAGTGCTCCACCTGAGCCATGAATTCGTCTTTCACAATGGTGCAGACTATGTCTTCAAGCCTACGCCTCCCCTCCCGGCTGGCAAAGGCCATGTCAGCCATGGCCTTGCGGTCCAGGGTCCCGTCATCCTTGAACACCCCTGCCCCGAATTCCAGAAGAATGGGTTTAAGAGCAGGCCCGCCGGGGGCAGTGGCCGCTCTTGAGATGGCATCTGCGTCGATCACAGTATAGCCTTTTTTGATCAAATATTCGGATACGGTGCTCTTACCGCTTCCGATACCGCCGGTAAGTCCAATGACTTTCATCTGGAAACTCCTTATTTCAGATCGTACCAATTATCAGATGTATTAAGCTCCACTGTAAGCTTCACGCTGAGCTCCACAGCCTCCTCCATGGAACGTCTGAGAAGAGCTGCGATCTCTTCCTTATCCTCAGTATCAGCCTCAATTATGAGCTCGTCGTGTATCTGAAGTATCAGTCTGGAACCCGGATACTTATCCTTGAGTTCTCTGTATACCTTGTTCATGGCAAGCTTGATAATATCTGCAGCCGAGCCCTGTATTGGCGTGTTCATGGCAAGTCTTTCGCCAAACTGTCTCAGCATGTAGTTGGGTGAACTGATCTCCCTGATGAGCCTCTTCCTCCCGAGAATGGTCTCAGCATAGCCCTTGGTCCTTGCCAGTTCTATTCTGGAATCCAGATATTCCTTTACCTTTGGATGCTTCAGGAAGTATTCCCTTATGTACTCCTCCGCTTCCTTTCTTGTGGTGTGGATCTCCTCGGAAAGGCCGAAGCCGGACATTCCGTATATCACTCCGAAGTTTACAGCCTTAGCCTTCGCCCTCTCGTTGGGCGTGACCTGATCGTAGGGTATTCCCAGGACCCTGGAAGCTGTAAGTCTGTGGATATCCTCATTGTTATTGAAGGCGCTGAGAAGAGCCTCATCCTCCGACAGGTGGGCCAGTATCCTAAGCTCGATCTGAGAATAGTCGGCGCCTATAAGCACCTTCCCATCCCCTGCATGGAAAGCTTTGCGGATCTGTCTTCCCAATTCTTGCCTGACCGGGATGTTTTGCAGATTGGGTTCAGTGCAGCTGATCCTGCCGGTCTGGGCCACAGTCTGCTGGAAGTGGCAATGGATCCTTCCATCAGGCGCAATAAGCGGGATCATTCCGTCTATGTATGTAGAAGCCAGCTTGGTGAGATTCCTGTATTCCAGCACCTTGTCCACGATAGGATGCTTGTCCCTGAGCTTCTCCAGGACCTCAGCACTGGTGGAATATCCTCTCTTGGTCTTCTTTCCGAAGGGAAGCTCCAGTTTCTCAAAAAGTATCTCTCCCAGCTGGATCGGTGACTTGATGTTAAAGGTCTCCCCTGCCAGGTCATGTATCTCATTTTCAAGGGCCTGAACATCCTTTTCCAGGCTCTTTCCGAAGTCCTTAAGGAATTGGGCATCGCAGCAGATCCCCGCCGCCTCCATGGATGCCAGGACCTCGATCAATGGAAGCTCGCAGCCGTAGAAAACCTTCTCTAAGCCCTGCTTCTTAAGTTCGCTCTCCTGGACCTTCCTCAGAGCATCTGTGATCGAAGCGCAAAACATACCTCTCCTGAGATCGTCTTTTGCGCTGTCCCTGAAAAGATCCATCTGGTCATCCTGTCCCTGGGCATTTTCATCCGAAGAGGCCTCGTATCCAAGCCTGTCATAGGCCACAGATTCCAAGCCGTAATCCTTCCTGGTGGGATCTATGCAGTACTCGCATACTGATGTGTCGAAGGTGACATCCGGGCAAGCGGACCCCGTATATATGATCCCATACAGGAAGTTCTTCACATCGTGCCCGTAGACTCTCAGTCCCAGATCATTCAGTTTCTCTGAGAACTGCTGAAACGAAAGGCTTCTGAGATCTACGTAACAAGCCAAGTCCGGCATCTTAAATACCAGCCCTTCCGGCCTCAGGTCCTTGCTGTGGGAGAATTCGCCGAATTGCATAACGAAAACTTCCTGCCCCTTAAAGGCATCAAGGGCATCCAGATCATCAGAAGATCTCACAAAGACCTCTCTGATGTCCTCCGGGATCTTGATCTCTATCTTGCCTGTTCCCGCCGGTCCAAGCTTCTTAAGGAAGTTCTTGAATTCCAGCTTTTCGAAGAGCTCTCTCAGCTTATCCTGATCCGGTTCACCGAAACGCATCTCACTTAGATCCACATCCATTGGAACGTCCCTGATGATGGTGGCAAGATGCTTAGACATGCGGGCAAGATCCGCATTCTCTTCCACCTTAGCCCTCATAGCAGGTTTTTTGATCTCATCAGTGTGATCCAGCATGTTCTCCAGGCTGCCGAACTGGGAGAGAAGTTCTATTCCGCCCTTCTCTCCTATGCCCGGAACTCCCGGGATATTATCGGAGGTGTCTCCCATTATACCCTTAAGGTCGATGAACTGCAGGGGTGTGAGACCGTATCTCTCCACTACCTTATCCTTATCGTAAAGGTCGAAGTCGGAGACCCCCTTCTTGGTGAAGAGGACCTTGGTGGTGTCGGACGCCAGCTGGAGGGAATCCTTGTCACCGGTGATTATAATGGGTTCTATTCCCTTCTCCTCGGCGATCTTAGAGACCGTTCCCAGAATATCATCCGCCTCAAAACCCGGTTTCTCCAGAATCGCTATGTTCATGGCTCTTAAGATGTCCTTAAGTATGGGCATCTCCATGGCCAGTTCAGGAGGCATGGGGCGCCTTTTGGCTTTGTATCCCGAATAGTCCTTGTGCCTGAAGGTGGGCTCCTTCAGATCGAAGGCCACAGCTGCATAGTCAGGACTGTAATCCTCCTCGATCTTATAGAGCATACTCAAAAAACCATATATACCCTGTGTATATATGCCTTCCTTGGTTATCATCGGCCTCTGTATTGCATAGAAGGCCCTGTTTACCAGACTATTGCCGTCAATAATGATAATGCGTTCCATTTTCACTCTCAATAAATAAAAAATCCCAGAATACCGTCAAGGATAAAAAGACGCCCTATCTCTCTTGATAGGCGGGTGCCTGCGGACTGATCTCTGCCTTCCATTCGGTGACGGCTTGACATAACATGCAGCCCGACACGTGCTCCCTATGCGTAACTGTAGGTTCTTTTTAACTCCTTTAACGAATATTCCAGGATAATTAAGTTACTCTTCTACAAGCTCCACTGCACAATTGTGGTGGACCTTCTGTACGTCCTCGTTCTCCTCGAGAAGATTGATCATTCTGGAGAGTCTCTTAAGATCTTCCGGCTTGGGAGTAGCTTCCATAGAAGGAACCTTCTCGATGTCGGCTTCTACGAATTCATAGCCTTTTTCTTTCATCTGGCTCAGAACGTCAGCGAAAGCGGAAGGATCAGTATAGATAACGAAGGATCCTTCTTCTGTGACCATGTCGTCAGCTCCTGCTTCAAGAGCATCTTCCATTACTGTATCCTCATCCAGGTTTCCCTCTTCGTTATCCACTACAAGGACACCCTTGGAGCTGAACATATAAGATACGCATCCCGGTGTTCCCAGGTTTCCGCCGTATTTATCAAAGATGGAACGGACCGAAGATGTGGTCCTGTTGGTATTGTCTGTAAGTGCGTCAACGATGACTGCAACTCCGCCAAGTCCGTATCCCTCGAAGGACATCTCTTCGAAGTTGACGTTGCCCAGTTCTCCTGTGCCCTTCTTGATGGCTCTCTGAATGTTGTCGTTGGGCATTGAGATGGCCTTGGCCTTTTCAATGGCCAGTCTCAGTGATGCGTTGTAGTCGGGGTCTCCGCCGTCCTTAGCTGCTACTGTGATAGCCTTAGCATATTTAGTAAACATAGCTGCTCTCTTGGAGTCCTGAGCAGCCTTTCTTCCTGCAATAGTACCGTGTCTTCCCATGAGACACCTCCCTCGTTTCAATATTTTTTTTAGATTATACACCCATAAGCATGTGATTTCAAGATTTATCAAAAAACCTGTACCGCCTCTTTTCAAAGAGGCGGTGAAAGGCAATATCTAAGTGTTATATAGCCTTCTTTTCGTTAAGACCATATCTGGCGTTGGCCATCATGAGCTTGATTCTGTTGACCTGGTTTACGCTGGATGCTCCCGGGTCATAATCGATGGCGACTATATTCGCTCCCGGGAACTTCTCACGTATAGCCTTCATCATGCCCTTGCCTGTAACGTGATTGGGCAGACAAGCGAATGGCTGCAGGCAAGCGATATTTGTGGCACCGCTCTCAATGAGCTCGATCATCTCCCCTGTAAGGAGCCAGCCTTCTCCGCACTGGTTTCCGGTGGACGCAATGGTAGCGGCTGCCTTGGCAGTGTCTTCAATGTGTGACATCTCGGTGAAGTGCTTAGACTCTCTCAAGGCCTTTCTGATGGGTCCTCTTACGTATTCCACCAACTTGATACCAGCCATATTGATGAGGTATTGCTTCCTGGAGCCTGAGAGGTGCTCGTAGTTGAATTTTTTGTTGTACATTCCATATAGGAAGAAGTCGACAAATTCAAGGACTACAGCTTCTCCTCCCTCTTTTTCAATGAGATCCACTATCCTATTGTTGGCGTCAGGATGATACTTGACAAGGATCTCTCCCACCACTCCAACCTTAGGCTTGACCTCACCGGTTCTAGGCACTTCATCGAAATCCTTGATGATCCTAGGTGCGGTCTTCCAAAGCTGCTTGATGCTGCCGTTTCTGCAGTTTTCCAGGATCTCAGCCTCGTATTTACGCATGACGGCTTCAGCTGCTCCGGGTTCAACCTCGTAGGGCCTCGTTGCATAGAGACATCTCTGCATGATGTCTCCGTAGAGGGCTCCAATCAGAAGTCTTACCCCAAGTTTGATATCCACCTTGAATCCGGGGTTCTTCTCCAGAATACCTGTGTTGAAGCTGATCACCGGGATCTGCTCAAGTCCCAGATCCTTCAGCGCCTTTCTCAGGAGACTGACGTAGTTGGATGCTCTGCACCCTCCTCCTGTCTGGGACATGATCAGGGCAACCTTGTCCGGATCATAGTTTCCGGTCTTAAGTTCCTTGATCATCTGACCCAGGGTTATAAGGGTGGGATAACATGCATCGTTATTGATGTATCTCAGGCCCTCCTGTATTCCTTCGCCGTTGGAATCCTCAGGAAGAAGCACCACATTGTACCCGCAGGCCTTCATGCACTCCTCAAGATAATTGAAGTGAATGGGACTCATCTGGGGAACCAGGATGGTGTAATCCTTCTTCATCTGTCTAGTAAAATATTTCCTGATGAAGGGCTTACGGGTAGGATCAGCCTTGACCCCATTCTTCTCTCTCTCTTCCATGGCGGCCTTGAGAGACCTGATCCTGATGCGGATGGCCCCAAGGTTGTTTCCTTCGTCGATCTTTATAAGTGTATAAAGTTTATTGGAGTTCTCAAGGATCTCCATTACTTCGTCCGTAGTCACTGCGTCCACGCCGCATCCGAAGGAGTTGAGCTGGATCAGCTCCACGTCATTCATGCCGGATACCACGTTGGCTGCCCTGTAAAGTCTGGAATGATATGTCCACTGGTCAAGGACTCTGATGGGTCTTTCCAGCGGTTCCTCGTCGCAGATGGAGTCTTCAGACAGGACCACCATATCGAAGGATGTGATCAGCTTATCTATGCCATGGTTGATCTCGCTGTCCAGATGGTAAGGTCTTCCTGCCAGCACTATGGACTTGAGACCTTTGGATCTTGCATATTTAAGAGCCTTTAAGCCTTCTCTCCTTACATCTCTCTTGAACTTGAGCTGTTCCTCTCTGGCAGCTTTCACCGCCTCCTGCAGTTCAAGAAGGCTGACCCCTGCCTTGGAATCCGCCATGAGTTCAGCCATCCTCTTGACCAGTCTCTCGTCATTATCGTAGGGAACGAAGGGATGAAGGAAGGTAACTCCTTCTTTTTCCAGATCCTTCCCCATGTTGTTGGCGATGACTTCCGGATAGGTGGCTACAACAGGACAGTTGTAATGGTTCGGAGCATTCTTGTCCTCGATGTATTCGTAGTTGACGCAGGGATAAAATATCTTCTTCTCACCCATCTCCACCAAGGTCTTGACGTGTCCGTGAACTATCTTAGCAGGATAGCAAGCCGTGTCGGAGCTGATGTATTCCATGCCTTTTTCGTAGATCTTCTTGGAAGACATGGGGCTCAGTATCACCCTGTACCTAAGCTTAGTGAAGAAGGTGAACCAGAAGGGATAATCCTCATACATATTGAGTACTCTGGGTATTGCTATGTGCCCTCTTATGGCTCTTTCCTCGCTCAAGGGTTCGTAGCTGAAAAGCCTTTTAAGCTTGTACTGATAGAGATTGGGGACATCATTGTGAGAATTGACCAGCCCTGCCCCCTTCTCGCATCTGTTGCCCGTGACGTACCTGGCCTTCTTGCCGAAGTTGGTTATGGTAAGAAGGCAGTTGTTGCTGCATCCCTGGCAGCGGCCGTTCTTTGAGCTATAGGTGAAGCTCTCCAGTTCATCCTTTGAAAGGATCTCCGATCTCTCTCCTTCTGAAGCCTCTTCCAGAGAGTTGAGAGCGGCGCCGAAGGCTCCCATTAGCCCTGCTATATCAGGTCTTACCACATCTCGTCCCAGGATCTTTTCGATGGCTCTCAAGCAGGATTCATTTAAGAACGTACCGCCCTGGACCACTATCTTCTCTCCGGCCTCCTCGGGATTTCTCAGCTTTATGACCTTGTAGAGCGCGTTTTTGATAACTGAATATGACAGGCCGGAAGCGATATCCCCTATGGATGCTCCTTCCTTTTGAGCCTGCTTCACCATGGAATTCATGAAAACTGTGCACCTTGTTCCCAGGTCCACCGGACTTTCAGCCATGAGTCCCACTTTGGCGAATTCCGTTACGGGAAGGTCCACGGACCTTGCATAGGTCTCTATGAAGGAACCACAGCCAGAGGAGCAGGCTTCGTTCAGCATGATGTTATGGATGGCACCGTTACGGATGCGCATGCATTTCATGTCCTGACCGCCTATGTCCAGTATGAAATCCACTCCCGGCAGGAACTCCTCGGCAGCCTTATAGTGGGCCATGGTCTCAATGAGACCGTTATCCACCCTGAATCCGGCCATGATAAGTCCCTCGCCGTAGCCTGTGACTGAAGATCTTGCAATGTAGCAGTCTTCCGGAAGCAGGTCATAGATCTCCTTCAGAGCGTCTCTGACTACTTCCAGAGGGTTTCCGTCATTATTCTTATAGAAATCATATACCAGCTTCTTCTCGCCGTTTATAAGGGAAAGCTTGGTGGTGGTGGAACCTGCATCTATTCCAAGATACAGAGGACCATGCTGATCCTTCAGTTCCGCCCTGGCCACCGTGGCCTTAGCGTGTCTTTTCTTGAACTCTTCGTATTCCTCTTCGCTGGCAAACAGCGGTTCAGCCCTCTTGGACGTTATGGTCTGAGAACCGTCAAGTTCGGAAAGGTCCTTTATCAGCTTTGAAAGCAGGACCTCAGGCTTGTCTTCCGCAAGGACGGATGCGCCGATCGCAACGAAATATTTTGCGTTTTCAGGGAAGATCACCTCATCATCCTTGAGTCCAAGGGTGTCAGTGAATCTGTTTCGGAGTTCAGACATGTAGCTGAGAGGTCCTCCCAAGTATGCCACGTGCCCCTCGATCTTATGGCCGCAGGCAAGGCCCGAGATGGTCTGATTGACCACGGCCTGGAAGATGGAAGCTGCCAGATTCGGAAGGGACGCACCCTCGTTGATCAGAGGCTGGATATCTGTCTTTGCAAAAACTCCGCAGCGGGCAGCAATGGGATAGATCGTGTCATAATCCTTCGCCGCCTCGTTAAGGCCTGCTCCGTCTGTATTGAGCAAAATAGCCATCTGATCTATGAAAGCCCCGGTACCGCCTGCGCAGGTACCGTTCATCCTCTGTTCTATGGACTGACCGAAGAATGTGATCTTGGCGTCCTCTCCTCCAAGTTCGATGACGCAATCAGTCTCAGGGATGAATTTTTTCACAGCCAAAGAACAGGTCACCACCTCCTGCTCAAAGGGTAGTCCCAGGCATTCAGCCAAAGCCAGTCCTCCGGAGCCAGTGATGACGACTCTGAACATGCCGTCCCCAAGCTTCTCCTGAATATCTCTTAAGATCTCAGCTGTCTTCTCGAAGACGCCTGACATATGTCTCTCGTATCTTTTGTAAAGGATCTGATCACCGTCGTCCATCACGACTGCTTTTACGGTGGTGGATCCGATATCGATTCCAAGTCTCATATATAAACCTCCGCATAACATTTTATTTGGAAGTATGCAAAAAATCCGTTAAGAACCCTCCTCCCCCGCTAAGATTGTGTTAAGGAATATCTTATATTTTGCCGTTTACTTTTCTTCCGGAATAATGTAAAATACCTATCGGTCCGGCAGACGGTCGCGCATTTAATGTGAGGAAAGTCCGGGCTCCATAGAGCAAGGGTGCCTGATAACGTCAGGCGTAGGTAACTATAGGGAAAGTGCAACAGAAAACACTCCGCCGAAACAGTTAGGCTGTGGTAAGGTTGAAATGGCGAGGTAAGAGCTCACCGGCGTCCCGGAGACGGGGCGGCCTTGTAAACCCCACCCGGAGCAAGACCAAATAGGATCAAAGGTGGCTGCTCGTCACCTCCGAGAGGTAGGTCGCTGGAGCCGTGCAGCAATGTACGGTCGAGATAGATGATCGTCTAATACAGAACCCGGCTTACAGCCGAACCAAAAAAGCACCCTTTAGAGGGTGCTTTTCACGTTCATGGGTTCGATGAGTTCCACATCCTGATGTTTCTCAGTGAAGTAGTTCATCGTAAAGTTATTTGCAAACAGCAGAAGCGGACGCTTCATTCTGTCGTATACCAGCATCTGTCTGGAGTCCAGCATATTCTTGATCCTGTCGATGTCCTGCCCTGCTCCCAGCCATCTGGCCACAGTCATGTCAAGGCGGTCCATCCTGACCTTTGCGTTGTACTCGTTTTCCAGTCTGTACTGGAAGACTTCGAACTGAAGCTGACCCACAGCGCCTACGATGACTTCGTTGTATTCGTTCCTGTATACCTGGACCGTTCCTTCCTCCGCCAACTGCTCCACGCCCTTCTGGAACTGCTTCTGCTTCATTGTATCCTTGGGGAAGACTATGGAATACATCTCAGCAGGGAAAGTTGGAAGAGGCTCGAAGAATAGCTCTCCCTTGAAGGCGCTCAAGGTATCTCCCACCTGATAGTTTCCGGTGTCGTAAATACCGATAACATCTCCCGCAATAGCGGATTCCACGTTCTCACGCTCGTTGGCCATGAGCATGGTTGACTGGGCCAGCTTCACCGGCTTTCCGGTCCTTGAAAGCTTGACTTCCATTCCCCTCTCAAACTCTCCCGAGCAGATCCTGAGGAATGCCAGCCTGTCTCTGTGGGCCGGGTTCATGTTGGCCTGTATCTTAAATATAAATCCGGAGAACTCATCTTCGGTGGGAAGCACTTCCATATCCTCACCGTCCAGTCTGGCCTTTCTGGGGCCGGGGGCCGGAGACATGTCCAGGAAGTGTTCCAGAAACTGCACCGTACCGAAGTCAGCAAGGGCGCTTCCAAAGAACACAGGAGTCATCTTGCCCTTAAGGACCTTTTCCATATCCAGAGGATTGCCTGCTCCCTGAATGAGTTCTATCTCATCTCTAAGGGTGGTCAGGTTGTTTATGGTAACTTCGTCCTCGAGTTCAGGTCCAAAGACACCTTCATCACCAAGCTTCAGGGTCTTTTTTGCTTTATAAAGGACCACCTCGTTCTTCATCAGGTCATATATTCCCTGGAAGTTCAGTCCGCAGCCGATGGGCCACGTCACAGGAACTGATTCGATGCCCAGTATATCCTCCAGCTCCTGGATAAGATCGAATGCGTCCTTGGTCTCTCTGTCCAGCTTGTTTATGAAGGTGAAGATAGGAATACCTCTCATGGCGCAGACCTTGAAAAGCTTCCTGGTCTGGGCCTCGATACCCTTTGCTCCGTCGATCACCATCACTGCGGAGTCCACGGATGTCAGGATCCTGTAGGTGTCCTCGCCGAAATCGTTATGACCCGGCGTATCCATGATGGATATGACCTTTCCGTCATAATCGAACTGCATTACTGACGATGTTACGGAGATACCTCTCTGCTTCTCGATCTCCATCCAGTCCGATGTGGCGAATTTTGAGTTCTTCCTGGCCTTGACCGTTCCCGCCTGGCGGATGGCTCCTCCGTGAAGCAGCAGCTTCTCTGTAAGCGTGGTCTTACCTGCGTCAGGGTGAGAGATTATGCCGAAAATCCTTCTTTTTGCTATTTCTTCTGCTCTAGATGACATGTCATTTCCTTCTCAAAAAATTTTTTTGCGCCCGTCTAATATACACGATTCCGTTGAAAATGTCCAACTGATTATTTATAATATGACCATTATGATCAATTTATCCGAAAGACTCAAAACCATCTATGACTTGATAGATCCCGGCGAGACCGTAGCAGACGTGGGCACCGATGCGGGGCTCCTTCCTGCTGCCCTTCTCAAAGACGGCCGTTCTCCACGGGTCATAATGACAGATATCTCTCAGGGTTCCCTGGATAAGTGCAGAGAATATGTCGCAAAAAATCTGCCCCCCACCTTCCAAGAGGGCCTGCATTACCAGTTAAGACAGGGAGACGGACTCACGATCCTTGAACCCTCCGAAGTGGATACAGTCGTTATGGCCGGTATCGGCGGAATGCTCTCCATAGATATCCTATCCCAAGATCCGGATCTGAGCCACAGCTTCAAGAGGATCATCCTCCAGCCCAGAAAGCACGTGGGAAGGCTTAGATACTGGCTCTGGAACCATGACTTTCACATTTTGAGAGAGGACCTGGCCAGGGAGGGACGATTCATATGGCCAATAATCACCGTAGAGCACGGTTACAGAGCCTGCTTCGTGAACCAGGATCCCGATGATATCGAAAACGAGTTTCCCCTCACCTTGCTTAAGTATAAAAATGACCTCACAGGCGAATATCTTGAAAACGCCCTGAGGCTTGAAAGAGAAAAACTTGAATCCAAATCCACCGGAAAGCTGACCACAAGAACCGAGATCCAGACCCAGGAGCACCGTGTCCGGAGGCTTGAGTACCTGATATCCAGATTATAAACAAAGATCCCTCTGTCAGAAGGCAAAGGGATCTATATTTGTTTTTGATTCGATTATATCTGCTCCATGATCAGGGAAGGCCTTTCGAAGTATATCCGCCATGGACCGCACGAAATGCTTCTCCGTTCCATAATGACCCGGGTCAAGTATATTGAGGCCCTGTTCAATGGCAGCCTGGGCAGTATGGTACTTCAGATCTCCTGAAATGAAAAGCTCGCAACCTTCTTTTAAAGCAAGGTCCATGAATTCCGTTCCCGAACCGCAGCACCAGCACACTTTTGAGATCATGACATCCCTGTCTCCCGAATATCTGAACTGAGACGGAAGCATCTCAAGGGCGCCGGAGGCTCTCTCTATGAACTCTTGAAGAGTCTCGGGCTCCGTAAGAAAACCTTTTCTCAGATATCCTCCGGTATAGTCACCGGAATCGCCCTGAACTATGGAGATATCACTGAGTCCCAAGAGCTCTCCGAAGGAATCATTGATGCCTCCAATGCACTTGTCAAAGGGAGTATGGATTGAAAAAACGCTGATCCCAGCTGAAATAAGTGTGGCTACATTGTTGCCAATAAAATAATTATTGTCAACCGACCTTAAGGGGTCAAATAGCAGCGGATGATGTGTGACTATAAGGTCACATCCCTCTCTGATCGCCTCTTCGATCACATCTTTTCTTATATCCAGAGCTGTCATTACACGGGAAAACTCCGGCTTGAGCCTTATCTGCCAGCCGGAATTGTCCCAATCCTCCTGAATCTCAAGAGGAGCCATATTCAGAATGATCTTCTGTATGTCTTTGTCTCTCATTATTCCAGATAATCCTTAAGCTTCTTTGATCTGGAGGGGTGTCTCAGCTTTCTGAGAGCCTTAGCCTCTATCTGTCTGATCCTCTCACGGGTAACATCGAACTCTTTACCTACTTCTTCAAGAGTCCTGGCTCTTCCGTCGTCCAGACCGAATCTCAGTTTCAGTACCTTCTGCTCTCTGTCTGTCAGGGTGTCCAGCACTTCGTTCAGCTGTTCCTTGAGAAGACTGAATGCGGCAGCTTCCACAGGCTGAGGTACATCCTCATCAGGAATGAAGTCTCCCAGATGAGAATCTTCCTCTTCTCCTATGGGGGTCTCCAGGGATACGGGCTCCTGAGCTACCTTCTGGATCTCTCTTACCTTCTCCACGGAGATGTCCATTTCATCTGCTATCTCCTCAGGGGTCGGCTCACGTCCAAGCTCCTGCAAGAGCTGTCTGGATACTCTGATCAGCTTGTTGATGGTCTCAACCATGTGGACGGGGATCCTTATGGTCCTGGCCTGATCGGCTATAGACCTGGTGATTGCCTGTCTGATCCACCATGTGGCATATGTTGAGAATTTGTATCCTTTGGTGTAATCGAACTTGTCAACGGCTTTTATGAGGCCCAGGTTGCCTTCCTGGATAAGGTCCAGAAGAAGCATTCCTCTGCCCACATATCTCTTGGCGATGGAAACTACCAGTCTGAGGTTTGCCTCGCAAAGTCTCTTCTTGGCATCCTCGTCTCCTTCTTCCATCCTCTTAGCAAGTTCGATCTCCTCATCGGCGGTGAGAAGCGGAACCTTGCCGATCTCCTTCAGATACATTCTGACAGGATCGTCCACAGAGACATTCTTGGATGCTGCCTGTTCCGGATCCAGGTCAGTATCGAAATCGATACCCTCCTCCGCCAGGGCTTCCTTTTCCTCAGTGACATCGATCTCTTCAGGCAGGATGTCAGGGATGGAACTCATATCGTCCTCCGTGACGATCTCTATTCCCTTCTCCCAAACTTCCTCGTAGATCTCAGGAAGGTGCAGTTCCTCCGGATTCATGCTGTCCAGGATCTTGTTGACCTCCCGTTCAGGGATCTTCTTCCCCATTTTCTTGGCTTTCTGGACTATGAGATTGACGACTTCTTTTTGTTTCTCTTCCTGAAGGGCAGGATTTACTGCGTTCTCTTCTTCAGGCTCTTCTGTCGCTGCCATCTCGGCTTCTCTTTCCCTCATGATCTCGCGATCAAGATCGTCCATTTTGCCGTTCTGTTTGGTGCTTTTCTTCGTCTTAGTTGCTGCCATCTTTACTCTCTTCCAATTCCTTTATTTTTTTCTCGACTTCGATCAGTTCCCGGGTCAGATCCTCCGTGGTATCCTGATCAACCTCACTGTTTTCTGCTATTTCTATCTTATCTATGATGAGGCTCTGCTTCTTGCGGAGAGCTCTCAATTTGAAACGTCTCAGACTTTCGTTGAATACTTCCTCTTCCTTGCCGTTAAGGATCACCTTATCGATGGCCTCCGATGCAATTCTGGTCTCCTCCGGATCCAGTCCTTCATACGCATCTGACTCTTCGTAGGTGCCTTTGAGACCGTAGGTCCTGAAAAGATTCTCTTCGATCTTCTTGCCGAGACCTGACGTGATCACCTGCGGCTCCGTGAAAAGCTTCTCCGTAAGGGAGGGGTCTGTGATCAGAGCCTTGATGAGGTAAGCGTCAGAAGAAGTGAGCTCCTTGATCTCCTCTTCCTCTTCCGTCCTTGCCCTTGGCCTTTCATTCCTGGATGCGGCAGCCTTATTCATCTCGATCTCTTCGTTTATGGCCCGCTCCGAAACGTGGAGCTTGTCGGCCAGCGATTTGACGTAGATGTCTCTTTCCACAGGGCTCAGACCTTTAAGAATGCCGGCCGCCCGTCTCAGATATTCCAGCTTCCCTTCTTCAGTTGCAACATCAAGGCCTCTCGCCGCATTTTCCAGCTTATACTGGGTGGCCGGCGGTGCCTTCTTAGCCAGTTCCAGGAAAGCGTCCCTTCCGTGCATCTTCACGAATTCATCGGGATCCTTGCCGTCCTCCACGTGGAAGACTCTCACCTTGAGCTCCTGATCCGACAAAATATCTATGCCCCTTAAGGCTGCATTGATGCCTGCGCTGTCCGCATCGTAGCAGAGCACCACTTCTCTGGTGTATCTCTTGATGAGCTTGGCCTGATTCTCCGTAAGGGCTGTGCCCAGAGATGCCACGGCATTCTTCAAACCATACCTGTAAAGCCCCATTACGTCCATGTAGCCCTCAACTATGACTGCAGGTTTTCCCTCACCTACCTCCTGCTTGGCGGTGTTGAGGCCATAAAGGTTGTTTTTTTTGCGGAAAACAAGATTCTCAGGGGAGTTCAGATATTTTGGCTCGTCCTTCTCATCGATCTTGCGCCCTCCGAAGCCTATGACCTGTCCCGACGTGTTGATAATGGGAAACATGACTCTGTTTCTAAACTTATCAAACAGTCGGCCGTCTCTTGACCTTGAGGAAAGTCCCAATTCGATGAGTTCGTCATCAGACGCCCCCTTGCTCTTCATGTAGTTTGTCAGCGAATCCCATTCCGGATCTGCATATCCGATACCGAACTTCGTGAGAGTGGCATCATCCATGCCGCGGCTTCGCATATATGTATACCCCGGATTCTTGGCTTCAAAAAACACTTTGCAAAAATATCTTGCAGCAGTCCGGTTCAAACTAAGCAACCGGTCCCTCTTCTTGTTCTCGGTGCCCTTTCTGAACTCCACCTCGATGCCGTTCTCGCGGCCCAGCTTCTCGCAGGCTTCTACGAAATCCAGGTTATAATACCTTTTTGTAAATTCTATGACGTCACCCGTAGCTCCGCAGCCGAAGCATGTAAATATCTGCTTCTGCTCCGAAACAATAAAAGACGGGGTCTTCTCGTTGTGAAAGGGACAGATCCCCTTATAATTGGAACCTGCTCTCTTCAAAGGAACGACCCGCGAAATAACGTCCACTATATTAAGTTGATCTTTTAACTCCTCAGCGGTGACCCCGGAAGTCCTCTGAACCATAATCCTATCCCCCAAAATACTTTCTGATATCATTTACCCCACATTTTTGGATTTCCTTTTTTTTAAAAAAATAAAAGGTGGAAATTATTTCCACCCTATGGGTACGAATAGCTCGTCAAACTTTGCAAGAGCGAAGCGATCGGTCATTCCAGCCACATAATCCTTGGCAGCTTCGCTTACTCCGTCACGCTCCGCGATCTCCCTGAGATCTTCAGGAAGCCTACCGATGTCCTTGGAGTAATAATCGTAAAGTGTTTCTATTACCGTCTCCACCTTTGCCAGATCCTCGTCCCGCTTGACTATGGGGCTCTGGTAGACTCTTTCGAACATGAATCTTCTGAGATTGTTCAGCTCTTCCTTGAATTCAGGGCTCTGCCTGATCTCATCCTGGCCGTCGGAATGCTCTATGGTATCCATGACCAAGGCATTGATCCTGTTTCTGTGGGAACGTCCGAACAGTTCCAGAGAAGTTCTTGGAAGATCATCAAAGCTTATTACTCCGGACCTTAATGCATCATCTATGTCGTGATTGATGTAGGCGATCCTGTCGGCCAGATGGACTATCTGACCTTCCAGAGTGAATGGTATCCCGGGACCCGTGTGATTCACTATGCCGTCCCTGACTTCCAGGGTCAGGTTCATGCCCTGGCCTATTCTGTGATGATTGTCTTCCAAAACATCCACTACCCTGAGACTCTGGACGTTATGTCTGAACCCGCCGGGATGTATGCGGTCCAGCACCTCTTCTCCGTTGTGTCCAAAAGGGGTATGCCCCAGATCGTGACCGAGCGCAATGGCCTCCGTAAGGTCTTCGTTGTAGTTCAGAGCCCTCGCTATGGTCCTGGCTATCTGGCTCACCTCCAGAGTGTGGGTCAGTCTGGTCCTGAAGTGATCTCCCTCAGGCGCCAGGAAGACCTGGGTCTTGTGCATAAGCCTCCTGAATGACTTGGAGTGTATGATCCTGTCCCTGTCCCTCTGGAAGTCCGTTCTCACGGTATCCTTTTCTTCAGGATACTGTCTTCCTTTGGAATACAGGGACTTGCAGGCCTTATGGTCGAGAGTTTCAACCTCTCTCTTTTCCAAATCTTCTCTTAAGATCATATTACTTTCCGGTGGAGCCGAAACCGCCTCCGCCTCTTTCTGTTTCATTGACAGTTTCCACCAAGGTAAACTCAGCCCTCTCGTATCTGGCAAATACAGCCTGGGCTATGCGGTCTCCGTCATGTATGGTATATGGTTCGCTTCCCAGATTGACCATGGGGACATTCCACTCCCCTCTGTAATCCGAGTCAACGGTGCCAACGCCGTTGATCATGGTGATGCCGTGCTTGATGGAAAGCCCTGACCGGGCCCTGATCTGAGCCTCTACGCCTTCCGGTAATTCGATCCTCATACCTGTGGGGATCAGTCTCCTCTCTCCAGGCATGAGTGTTATGGGCTCATCCAGGCAGGCCTTGAGATCGGCTCCTGCAGAACCTTCGGTTTGATATACGGGAAGGTTCCCGTTTTTTGAACTTACTTTGATGAGAATCTTATCCATTTTTACTGTCTGTCTCCGCAGCCGTCAACTCCGCAGGAACTGCAATCGTGGTCACAGTTGGCGGAAGTCACGAATCCGTCATGCTTACCGGGGTTCTCAGCATCGAGGCAAGCCTGGACCATTGAATCCAGTTCGGGTCTGTCGATATCTTCGATCTTTCCTTCATCCATCGCCCTTGCTACTGCCATATCCATGGGAAGTTCGCAAACTTCTGTGATACCATATTCTAAAGCGATGTCCTTTACCTTGGAGCCTCCGAAAATGTGATGTTTTGCACCACAGTCCGGGCAGATGAATGTGCCCATATTTTCCACGATGCCAATGATGGGGATGTTCATCATCTGAGCCATCTTGACAGCCTTCTGCACGATCATTGATACCAGCTGCTGGGGGCTTGTGACGATGATGATCCCGTCCAAAGGCAGGCTCTGGAATACTGTGAGGGCTACGTCACCTGTTCCCGGCGGCATGTCCACATACATTACGTCTATGTCTTCCCAGATAACGTTGTTCCAGAACTGATCGATGACGCCGGAAAGCAGAGGTCCTCTCCAAACCACGGGGTCTGTCTCGTTCTCAAGAAGCGAGTTTACACTCATGATCTTGATGCCGCCCTTGGAAACTACGGGCCATATCTCCTCTTCCGTTCCGAAAGCCTTCTCGGTAATACCGAAGGACTGAGGAATTGAGGGTCCTGTAAGGTCCGCGTCCATCACTGCTACTTTGTAGCCCTTTTTCATTGTAGCTGAAGCCAGCATGGATGTGACAGATGATTTGCCTACTCCGCCCTTACCGCTGATCACTCCGATCAATTTCTTAACATTTGATCTGTTATTCATTATTTCACCTTCCTGTATTTAATTATATGATCTTCCGTCCCTTTGGGCGGAAGTCTCAAGCATAGATCAATGCCCTATTCTAGAATCCCGGAGCTGTATCCGTTACCACATAGACATCTATGGCATCTGCCGGGTCTGTTGTGACCTGGACGGACATCACGAAATATGTTTCAGGCATAGAAGCCGAATCATAGTTAGAATAGAACGTAGCCTCACTCATGGCCGTTCCCGCATTCTGACCGAGCCAGGATACCAGATTGGATATGTCGGCCTTATCCGTAAAGAAACGGCTGTCGATGGTGCTTCCGGATGACTTGGTCAGCTCTATTCCCAGTATGCTGCTCTCCTTGGCTGTCACCTCATTGACCAACCCCTGGTCAGTGATGAAAGGCTCATTCTCGGGCTCTGTGGTCTGATCAGTCTCCGTGGGCTGCTCATTATTCTCCGGTTCGTTCGCTTCGGCTTCAGCAGACTTATCATCTATATTAACTATCTCCTGAGTCTGATCACTGCCATAAGATTTTTCCATATCCGAACCCTGTTGATCATTGAGTTTGGTCACTCCCAGTATGCCAACGAAAAGAACGAGGCAAGCTGCTATGGGAAGAACATATCTCAGTCCTCTCTTCTTGGCCGACCTTCTCTTTCTCTCCTGGGTCTTTGTCTTTTCATACTTTTCGTAAACAGAATCTACGAATTCTTTGTCTGTCTTCATCTCTTTCCCCTTTTCTTCACTCAATATACCTCGCTGCCCATGTTTTCAAGCAGCACTCTCAAATTATTCTTGCCCCTGTATATCAGGTTCTCCACCTGCTTGCGATCCTTGTCCATTATCTGGCCGATCTCATCGTAGGACAGTCCCTCAAAATATCTGAGTTTAAGGGCTTCTCCGTATTCGGGTCTCAGGTTCTGCAGTGCATCCAGGACTTCCTGAGCATTTTCTTTTTTGAGAAGCTCCGCTTCAGGATCTCCCTCCACAGAACTGAGAGTCAGGATATCGTCCTGCCTCTTTCTCATGAGGAGCTCCAGCTCGTCCTCCGCAGTGATATCTCCCGCCCCGTTGAGAAGGGTCAGCTTGCTGTTCTTTCTGATGAAATCCACAGCCTTGTTCCTTCCAATGGCAAAAAGATAGGTCTTCACGGATGACTGCTGCTTGAATCTGTCAGGATCCAACAGTATCTCCACAAAAACGTCCTCCGCCAGATCTTCAGCGGTATCCAGATCCTTCACATACCTGTAGATAAAGTAAATGAGTTTCTCTCTGTAAAGGACTACCAGTTCTTCTATTTTTTCTCTTGATATACCGGCTCTCATTCTTCTTCCCTTTTATTTGTCGTTTGTGCCCCTCCGACTCACTCACCGGCGGAAACAGTTTTTTCTCTTTCTTCAACTACCTTGTCCAGGTATTGGACCCAGTATACAGCAGCTGTCCGATCCGGCTCAGGCATGAAGTAGTAAAGTACTCTTCCTGAATAGAGGGACACATGATCCCTGACACTGGCAGGAAAAGCCGTGATGACCTTGGTGCTCTCAGTGAACTCCAGGGGCTTTCCGAAGACCTCTCCCTTGAATACGATGTTATCCCGGTCCACATGGAAGTGTCCCTTCCCTGCATCCTTCACCAGAAGACCATCCTCTCCCGGAGTTGCCACGGTGACTTCGCTGTCGATGGGAACTGAGGTGTCTATATTGTCCTGCTCCCACTGATACCATGCATTAATGTGGTCGAACACCGGACCGTGAAGCACATACTTGTTGTCCAGTCTCCATTCCGCTCCGCAGGCCTCACACTTAAGGATGTCCCCGGAGGAACTCATTTTGAAGGTCTCTCCGCATACGGGACACTTATAGAGGATGCCCTGAAGGCCCTCAGCAGGTGTTTTGCACCTGTATTCCACGTCGGTGAGGACTTTGTCCTCATCGTGGTAAAGGGCCTCTGAGATCGCCTTTGAGATCTGCTCCTTGGACATGGTCTTGAGGTCTTCTTTTGCGAATAGCTTCCCGCCATGGACCACCACCTTGCCAGGTCTGAACTTCAGTCCCGCCCACTTGGGAACGGACTTATAGGCGCCGTCCTGGGTGAGCCAATAGACGTCTATCCCAAGCTTCTTCACAAGCTCCACCGTTCCTTCTGTGACCTTCACAGAAAGGCCCGAGCATGTCAGCCTGCCCTCAGGATAGAGGACGATGATCTGTCCCGCGTCCCTGGCTCTCATGATGGAAATTATGGTGCTGACGTCGGCGCAAAACATCTTCTTAGTGATGGCATGGCTTATCTTGATAAAGAATCTGGTGATTTTGTTGGTGGTGAAATGGTGGCTTCCCACGAAGGTCACCACATTGGGCCTCAGTTCCACCCCAGCGAAGAGGAAGTCCAGATTTGAATTATGGGTGGACAGCACCAAAGCAGGACCTCCATTTTTGATGAGGTCTTCCAGTCCGGTCCTGTCAAACACAGTCCTGAGCTTCAGTTTGAGAAAGAGTCTTACGATGACTCCGATCAGCAGCCAATAGAGGAATCTGTTGGCCGGTTGGTATTTCTTTTTGTCACTCACAGTTAACTTTCGTAAATTCAGGTTTACGTTCCCTATCGATCCTGGCCTGCTCCTCAGGAGTCCTGTCCAGCTCTGTCTTGAGCCTTACAAGTCTTCTGGTGAGCTTGTTTACGTCATATATCCTCTGGGTGACCGTATACGTGTTCTCTTCCTTGTACATGAAGACTGTCCTTACGGTGGTCTCCAGTTCATCGAAGATCCCCTCCAGGGCATTCATGAACTCTTCTGACAGGTCTCTTTTGCCCTCATCGTCCACCTTGCCGCCCCGGTACAGGTCAACAGCTGATATGTCATAGTAGTAATCTATCCTGAATAGCCTGGATACCTCATCTGACAGTTTGTTCCGGATGTCATTCAGGCCGGCTTCAAGCATTCTGGGGTTGGATCTGAAATGCTCCAGATAGTCCCGGGCTTCAGATCTCAGATCATCGAAGGTCTTCTCAAGTTCAGAGAAAGTATCGTCGAACTGCCTGTGAGTCATCTGAAGAGTGGTCCTGTACAGCATGATCTGGGACAGGGCTGATTTCCCGATATCCTTCATCTTGAGCACAGCAGACTTCTCCACGATCTCTCTCATCCTGGTCTCGCAGTCAGCCTTGATGGCATCCTTAAGCTCTTCCACCCCTTCACCGGTCTTGGCGCTTACGGTAAAGAGCTGGATATCATCAGCATTCATGAGTTTTTTGATGAGCCCCGTGCAGTAGTTCACATAAGCCTCAAGGTCCTGTGAGTCGATCTGATCTATCTTGTTTACTACGAAATAGAACTTGGAAGCGAACTCCGATGCATTCTTGAGGAAATCCACCTCGATCTGGTTGATGGGAGAATCCACCGAAAGCATGAAAATGACCGCGTCAGACTCCTTAACGAAGGCGTAGGCCTCGTCAGTATTCTTCTGATGAACGGATCCCACTCCCGGAGTATCCACAAGAGTCAGTCCATCCTTCAAAAAATCCGCAGGGCTGTAGACTGCCACCTGCCTGACGCTGAGATGATTGTCAGTATTTGTCTGTTCGTCTATATAAGAGGACATGTCTTCGAAGGGGATCTGTTTGATGATACCGTTATCGAAGCGTACAGTCGCTGCCCTTTCACCGTACTCTATGGTAGTCACCACAGCTGTTACCGGAACGATGCCGATGGGAAGGATGCGGTCTCCCAAGATGGAGTTCACCAGCATGCTCTTGCCTCTTTTGAACTGTCCGATGACGGATACGGTGATCTTATGATTCTCTATCTTATCGATGAGGTCTTCGGTGCGCTTCAGCTCCTTTTTGGTGAGCTCATAGTGGCCGAATATCTCACGCATTTCTTTTGCCACATCCAGTATGGGTCTGATCATCTGTCCCCCTTGCCGTAAAAAACGCATTCCCTGCAGACCGGTTCCTGATCCCTCTTCTCCTTGGTGCAGACCAGGGGCTTGAGTATGAGATTTGCAGGGATCTTATCACCGTTAAGAGACTTGAGGGCGGCGATCTCGCAGAGAGTCCCCACGAACTCTGTATGCCTGCCGGATCTGGCGGATCTCATGGTCTCTCTGTAGATCTTAGGCATGTCTCTGTTGCCGAATTCTTCTCTGAACTCGTACCATTCATCGAATACCGGAAGTTCCACGGGATTGAAGATGGGACAGTACAGCACGCAGGCGTTGCATCTGTCGCAGGCTCCCTCCTGTACTATGGCCACAGGCTTCTTGCCTTCCTTTGGCTGAGTATCGCTGAATCTATCCAGGATCTCCCTTGCTTCCTCCGAATCCCTGGCATACATCTTAACGGCATTATGTTTACACGGAACAACGCAGGCGGCGCATCCGTTGCAGTATTTCACCCTTTCAAGGAGCTGCATATCTTGACCTCCATTATCGCATATTACACTTGTTTTAATATATCATCCTACGGGACGGAATTCAAGAAGGACCCTAGTAAGATACGCAAAAAGGCAGACCGAAGTCTGCCTTGGTTTGTCTGTCACTAAGCAAAAGACTTATGCTATGCCCTTCACCGCATAGTCCTGGTCTTCTACTGCTTTTTTGAGAACATCATCCGGCACGTCCTTGGAGAGTTCCACAACGGCGGTCCCAAGGTCGTGATCCGCTACAGCTGTCTCAACTCCATCCAGAGCTTCCAGAGCCTTCTTTACTCTGGCCTCGCAGTGCTGGCACATCATTCCTTCAACAGTTAAAGTCTTTTTCATTAGTTTTTCCTCCTCGCTTAAAGCTGTTTTTGATCTATTATCTTCTGCATCAGTATCCTGTTCCTGATCCACAGTTTTAGATGCTTTTATCTTACGGTCACGGGACGGATCGTAGAGCTTGACCCCGTTGAGCCTAAGAGCGTTCATGCATACGAAGAAGCTTGAAAGGCTCATTGCCAGCGCACCATAGACCGGCTTCATTGCAAAGCCGAACAGTCCTATGGCCATGGGTATGCATATAGCGTTATAGAAGAATGCCCAGAACAGGTTCTGATGTATGTTCCTGATGGTGGCCCTGCTCAGCCTGATGGCTGCGGCAACGTCTGTCAGTCTGCTCTTCATTACGACCACGTCTGCGGCATCCACCGCCACGTCCGTACCTGCTCCCACAGCTATGCCCGTATCAGCTTCAGTCAGGGCGGGAGCATCGTTTATGCCGTCGCCCACCATGGCCACCTTGCCGTATTTTTTGAGATCCTTGATGACTCTGGCCTTCTCGCAGGGAAGCACCCCGCTTATGACCTGATCCACCCCGGCCTCACGACCGATGGCATTGGCTGTCCGCTCATTGTCGCCTGTGAGCATGACCACCTTGAGGCCCAGGCCCTTAAACTGCCTGATGGCTTCGGGAGAATCCTCCTTGATGCCGTCTGCAACGCAGATGATCCCCATGAGATCCCCTTCCTCTGCGAAGATCAGAGGTGTCTTGCCTTCATTAGAGAGGTTCACCGCCTTCTCGCGCATGGCCCTATCTATGTCTGTGCGTCCGGTCATGAATTCCAGGCTTCCTGCAAGGAGCAGCCTGCCGTCCCTGGTCATGCCCTCGATGCCGTTTCCGGCCAGGGCCTGAGAATACTTAAGGGGCTCTATGTCTATTTCGCTGGCCTTTGCCATAACAGCCTTGGCCAGGGGATGTTCGCTTCCCTGCTCAACTGTGGCTGCCATCTTCAGAAGTTCGTATTCGCTGGTGCCGTAGGAAGGTATAACATCCGTGACTCTCGGTTCACCCTTGGTGATGGTGCCTGTCTTGTCCAGGGCGATGACTCCGGTCCTTCCCAGACTTTCAAGAGATGATGCCGTCTTGTACAAAACACCATTCTTGGCACCTACTCCGCTTCCCACCATGATCGCCACCGGCGTGGCAAGTCCCATGGCGCAGGGGCAGCTGATGACAAGGACCGATATAGCTCTTGCAATGGCGAAGCTGAAATCTTTGCCAAGGATCATCCATACTGCCAAAGTCACCAAAGCTATTCCTATGACTGCAGGTACGAAAACTCCTGCCACCTTGTCTGCGATCCTGGCTATGGGAGCCTTGGTTGCGGCTGAATCGGAGACCATCTTGATTATCTTTGCAAGGTCCGTATCCTCTCCGATACGGTTGACCCTTACTCTGATGTATCCCGACTGATTGAGCGTTGCCTGGGATACCTGATCTCCCTCCTGCTTGTCCACCGGGATGCTCTCTCCTGTCAATGCGGATTCATTGACGGCGGTCATTCCATCTATGATGATCCCGTCCACAGGTATGCTCTCTCCCGGCCGGATGGCAACTATATCTCCTCGTTCTATGGTATCGATTGGGACTTCCTTCTCCCCTTCATCAGTTACAAGAGTTGCTGTCTTAGGAGCCAGCTTCATGAGGCTCTTGAGGGCGTTGGTGGTCTTGCCCTTGGACATGGATTCAAGAGTCTTCCCCACAGTGATCAGAGTCACTATCATGGCTGCAGACTCGAAGTACAGGTCCATGTGGAGCATATGAAGCCTCTCCGTGTCACCCTTCCACATGGCGTCTGCCATAAGGAAGAGCACCACCAGCGAGTATCCGAAGGATGCCCCGGAGCCCATCGCCACCAGGGTGTCCATATTGGGTCCCCCGTGGAAAAGAGCCTTAACGCCGGAAGTGAAAAATTTGCCGTTTATCATGAGTATAACTGTAGCCACCACCATCTGGAACAGTGCCATGGCCACAGGATTTTCAAGAAATTCCGGAATGGGCCAGCCAAACATCATGTTGCCCATGCTGAAGTACATGAGGAAAAGCAGGATCACCACCGAGATCACCAGCCGTCTTACAAGCTTCGGAGTCTCTGTATCCTTAAGGCTGTCCTCTGAAGCTGCGGAGCTCGTCCCTTGTTTTGATCCGGAAGCATCCTTTGGAGAAGCTCCATATCCGGCTTTCACCACCGCATCGATGATATCCTTCTGTGATGCAGTTCCCTCAACTCCCATGGAATTGGTCAAAAGACTGACGGCGCAGTCCGTGACTCCGTCCACAGCCCTGACTGCTTTCTCAACACGCGCGCTGCAGGCAGCGCAGCTCATGCCCGTTACATTATACTGTTCCAATCTATCCCCTCCCTTACTTCATGACCTTTTTCAAAGTATCTGTAAGTTCATCTATGGTCTCTTCCCTGCCTGCCTTGATGTCATCCACCACGCAGGTCCTGATATGCTCTGCAAGGAGCACCTTGTTGAAACTGTTAAGAGCGTTATTGACCGCGGAGACCTGTACCATTATCTCCGGACAATATGCGTTCTCCTCCAGCATCCGCTGGATACCTCTTACCTGGCCTTCTATGCGCTTGAGCCTGTTCATCAGATCCTTGTATTCCTTGTCGTCTCTCACCTTTTTACGGTGACAGCAGCATTTATCTTTTTCACTCATTATGGGTCTCCTGTCGCAAAAAATCCTATTGACATACCCCTGTAGGGTATCTCTTCTGTTGTAATAATATACCCCATAAGGGTATATGTCAAACATATTTTGCGCCATTATCTACGAAAGCTTAGTCAATAAAACTACTATACATAGCTTTTGGTAATCTGCTATAATATCAAAAAGCCATTGTAGGATCAGAGGTATCGATATGAAACTGGTACAAGTCAAATGCCAAAACTGCGGAGCTACCATGATGGTCCCTGAGGGGAGCACCCGCATCAAATGTGAATACTGCGACTCAGTCTTCACCCTGGACGATGAGGCCAGCCACATCAAGTTCGATAACGCCAAGCAGGCGGGATATGAATTTGAAAGAGGAAGGATCCGTGCCCAGAAGGAGGAGGCTGCCAGAAGAAACCGGGAAGCCTATGACCAGCGCCGCGAAGACCAAAGCTACGATAACAGAAGAACCTACGACTACAAAAATAACAGTTACAGGCGTTCCAACAACTGGGACCCTTCACAGGGCGCCCCCACCGCCGATCAGAAGAGCTGGCTCATTATAAAGCTGGTGATCACCTGCCTCTTCGGGCTCCTCGGTGCCCATAAGTTCATGGACAAAAGGATCGGAATGGGCATACTCTACCTGTTCACTGCAGGCATCTTCGGCATTGGGGTCATCGTGGACATAGTATCAGAGATCATACAGCTGATACGCATGTTCACCTACTGAATCAGAATCAAAAGAATACCGGGCTTGAAGCCCGGTAATTTTTATGCCCTTATGCTCGGTCCTGACCCATCTTGACGTGGGATCTTTTCCACCTTCTGAAAAGCCAGAGCACGAATATGCTGGATATGGCTTCAGATATGGCGTAGCAGACTGCCAGTCCATCTGAACCGAAAAGTACGTTCATTAGATACATTATGGGTATGTAGAGTCCAAGTATCCTTACCACCGCATGGATGAATGTGTCCCTGCCGTCTCCCACGGCCTGAAGATTGTATGAGGTGCTGTAATTCAGCATGGGGAAGAAGGAAGACAAGGATCTGAGTCTCAGGAACCTTATGGCAAATACAATGGTAGCCTGAGCCATGGCAGGATCTCCTGCGGTCCCCTGCCTCATGAAGGCACCGCAGAGAACTCCCGGCGCAAGCTGGAATAGTGCAAGGGACAGAAGCGATACGACGATACCGTAGATCCTGGCAGTCTTTACCACTTCGCTCATTCTTTCATGATTTCCCGACGCGTAATTGTATGCGATCAGAGGAAGGCTACCCTGACATATGCCTATATTGATGGCATTGGGCAGTCTGTCGATCCTCATGACGATACCGATGGCTGCCAGCTGCAGATCCCCATGCATGGCCATGAAGGCATTGAGGAATATATTAGCTACATCGAAAAGTCCGGGAAGCAGCGCAGACGGTGTGCCTACCGTGAAGACTTCCTTCGTGTCCTTTAAGACTATGCTCTTCATGTCCCGGGGCGATATGCTGATGGGCGCATGTTTTGATACCCTGATGATAACTGCCACAAGGTAGATGGCGGAGATCACATTCGAAAGAAGTGTCGCCACTGCAGCTCCTGCCACCTCCATGCCCTTTGGAAAGATCACGAACATGAAAAGCGGGTCTAAGGCGATATTCAGAAGGCCTCCTCCTGAAAGACCGAACCCGGCCTGCCTGGCATATCCTGTATTCCTCAAAAGATGAGCGGCCGTAAGGGAGATTATGAGCGGAATGTCTCCGATCACGATAACGAAGGTCACATACTGTCTTGCGAAAACAATGGTATTCTCTGATGCTCCCAGGCCGTAAAGGATCTGATCCATGAATATCCAGATCACCAGGGAATACAGGGCCGCCGCACCGATGGATGCCCAGAAGCTGAAGGAAGATATCCCCTTAGCCTTCTCTGTGTGCCCCTTCCCTGCAAGCCTTGCGATGAGACTGCCTCCGCCGATACCGAAAAGATTGGCTATGGCTATATTCATCATAAAGATGGTAAATGCCAGGGTAACGGCTGCCGTCTTATAGGCATCACCTGTCTGCCCGATGAATATGGCGTCCACTGCATTATATATTAAATTTATAAGCTGACTTATAATGGTTGGTCCTGCCAGCATTCTCAGTGCTTTTGGCACGGGCATGGACTCAAAGACAGCGCGTTTCTCGTTCATTTAAGACCTCTAAGATTATTGGCGGCTCTTATTATGCCGCACCGAGACCGTATTATACTCCCAAGTCAATTCTAAATCAATGTCAGAGCAAAGAAAAATCCGGCCCCGTAGGACCGGATCATCCTGCGCCATATGACGTCAATATCAGAGTTTAGATGTCCTTCTTCCAAAGTCCGTGCAGGTTGCAGTATTCATAAGCTGCCACCGGCTTCTCTCCCGGAGGAACGATGAACTTTGTCTTGGGCTCGTCCGTGGGACGATTGTATTTGATGAGAAGGCTTCTGTCTGTCTCCAGCATTATCGAAGCGATATAGTGTGGTTCAGTCATCGGATGAGGAACTTCCCCGACCATGATATCGACGGTATCGCCGTCCACTGTTACACAAGGAATGTGCTTCTCAAAAGCAGCCTCCTCTGTGTTTGCTGTAATAAGTCTCATGGGCTGTCCGCAGCATACGGGAACAGGTCCTGCGTTATATCCTACGATAAAGATGTTGCCGCATATGTCGCACTTATACATTTGCACCATTAACATCACCTCCTGTAATCTACCGAGCTTTAACTTACAGCTACATTATACTTTAAAATTGTCGATCTGTAAACCGCAGAACTTGCGTATTTTGATATTTTCCCGTATACTTATACTGATGGGATTGTCTGTAACAAATCGTAACAACAGGGGGTTCAAATGGCAGATGTCAGCAAATACGCAGATAAAAAACTAAAACGAATAATCGTATTGATCACCGCATGTTTTGTGATCTTTTTCGTAGCAATATCCTTTCCGCTCAAGTACATGATCGACTACCACTTCTATAAGGTGGATATGCAGGAAAGCTTCATGTACTCCAGGACCCACAGTTCCCTCACCTGCTGCACCCATGATAAGCCAAAAAAAGATAAATTCCCGGCTGACCTTGGAAGCTTCATCTACGAGATCATAGTCGATCACGGTGCAGGAAGGGTCTGTGACGTAAACGAATACGAACACATCCGGGAAGTTCACTTTGAGTTTGGGGACGGATCCAAGCTAAATATCTACGGCGTGAATCCGCCTGATGACGGTGATGACAAGAACCTTAACATGCTGATCCAGTACTTCAATCAGGAAGGCGAGGAATACACTTACATCAACACCGAGTTATATTACAATTTCTTTGAGATCTACTGGGAGGGTTATTGATACCCTCCTTTTTATATGATGTTCATCAGCAAAGTGAAAAGATATGCCACAAGCCATGCTAATACGCATTGCCACACGGCAACTCCCGCAGCCCAGGATCTTCCCAGTTCTCTCTTTATGGATGCGATTGTAGCAACGCAGGGCGTGTAAAGCAGGCTGAATATCAGAAGGCTTCCCGCTCCCACAGGGCTCATGACCGCGGCCACACCTCCCTGGGCTCCGAAGAGGACCTCCAGTACGGATACCACGCTCTCCTTCGCCATGAATCCTGAGATAAGAGCTGTGACGATACGCCAATCCCCCAGTCCCAGAGGCTGGAAGATAGGTACGAAGGCTCCTGCGATCATGGCCATTATGCTGCTATGAGAATCCTCCACAAGGTTCAGACGAATATCGAAGCTCTGAAGGAACCAGACCACCACTGTGGCTATGAGGATCACAGAGAAAGCTCTCTGAAGGAAGTCTTTTGCCTTCTCCCACATGAGCTGGATGGTGGTCCCAAGACCCGGAAGTCTGTAGTTGGGAAGCTCCATAACAAATGGGACTGCCTCTCCCTTGAAGAGTACTCCCTTATATAGGAAAGCGATGATTATACCGGTGATGATTCCAAGGACATAGAGTCCGGTCATAATAAGACCGCCCTTTCCCGGGAAGAAGGCATTCACGAAGAATGCATATATGGGAAGCTTGGCCGTACAGCTCATGAAGGGCGTGAGGAGTATGGTCATCTTACGGTCCCTCTCACTGGGAAGAGTTCTGGTCGCCATGACTGCCGGCACAGAACACCCAAAACCGATGAGAAGAGGTACGATGCTTCGTCCGGAAACTCCGATCTTGCGGAGCAGCTTGTCCATGAAGAATGCCACTCTCGCAATGTACCCGCTGTCCTCCAGTAGCGACAGGAAGAAGAACATTACCACGACTATGGGAAGGAAGCTCACTACACTTCCCACTCCCTCGAATATTCCCTTGATTATGAGGCTGTGCACTGCCTCGTTCACATCTCCCGCCGTAAGGATGCCGTCCACCCAGTCGGTCAGATAAGTGATGCCTTTTTCCAGAAGTTCCTGAAGGAAAGCTCCGACAACGTTAAAGGTAAGATAGAACACCGCTCCCATTATGAGTATGAATATGGGAAGGGCTGTCCACTTGCCTGTCAGGATGCTGTCGATCTTCTGGGAGCGTTCATGCTCCTTGCTTACGTGAGGTTTCGTCACGCTGTTCTCACAGACTTTCTCGATGAAGGTATAACGCATGTCAGCAATGGCGGCACTGCGGTCCAGTCCCCTCTCCGACTCCATCTGAAGAGTTATATGTTCCAGAGTCTCCTGTTCGTTCTGATCAAGTTCCAGCTGATTGATGACCATCTGGTCACCCTCTATGGCCTTAGCCGCAGCGAATCTCAGCGGAAGTCCTGCCTTAAGGGCATGGTCATCTATCAGGTTCTCCACAGCGTGAAGGCAGCGATGCACAGCTCCGCCATGGTCATCCTGAGAGCAAAAATCCTGTTTCAGGGGTGTCTCCTGATATTTTGCGATGTGAAGAGCGTGGGTGATAAGCTCGTCTACTCCGTGATTTTTGACGGCAGAGATGGGCACCACCGGTACTCCCAGTGCCTCTTCCATGGCGTTCACATCGATGGACCCTCCGTTTCCGATAAGTTCATCCATCATGTTGAGCGCAACTACCATAGGCCTGTCCATCTCGATCAGCTGCATGGTCAGGTAGAGGTTTCGCTCTATATTGGTGACGTCAACGATGTCTATGATGGCATCAGGCTTGCTCTGAAGCACGAAATTACGGGATACGATCTCCTCGCTGGTATACGGAGACATGGAATAGATGCCCGGAAGATCTGTGATACGGGTATTGGGATGATTGCGGATCACTCCATCCTTGCGGTCCACCGTAACTCCGGGGAAGTTTCCCACATGCTGATTTGATCCCGTCAGCTGATTAAACAGAGTGGTCTTGCCACTGTTCTGGTTGCCCACCAGGGCAAAGGTCAGTACGTGATCGTCAGGAAAAGGTTCAGTCACACCTTTTATATGGTGTATGCCGGGCTCACCGATGGCAGGATGAGCTGTCTTATTGCGTTTAGGTGCATCCGCCGGAGCAGGTTCTTCCAGCTCTACGGGGGTCACCTGTATCTTCTCTGCATCTGCGATCCTTAGGGTAAGTTCATAGCCCCTGATCCTGAATTCCATGGGATCCCCCAGGGGTGCCAGTCGTACAAGTGTGGCATTAGCCCCGGGTACCAGACCCATATCCAGGAAGTGCTGTCTGAGGGCCCCCTCTCCTCCGATAATATCTATTCTTGCGGATTCACCAATCTTAAGTTCATTAAGTCTCATATCTATGCTGTTCTTCTCTAAAAAATAAGTCCGTGCCGAAAAGCACGGACTCATTGTATCATATCTTTCGTTTATGTGCATAGAGAGAATATATAATTATAAATAATATATAGATCAAAATCCCAAGAAGAAGGATCCCTGTAAGGTAATATGGAGCTCCGTATATCTCTCCGAAACTGCCCGCCAGGACTATTGCCATGCTGAGGGTCAGGGCCACCGGTATCATGGTGATCTTAAGAGCACGGCCCAGGTAGTATTTTTTGCGGTTGAGTGCGCAAAATACTATACCGATCACACTCAATACTCCGCCGGCCAGAAGCCAGTAGTTATATACCAGTCTGGGCAATGTCTCCACACCCTCGGATGGCTCCGGTGCCGTAGGATCCTGCCAGATCAGAGTGTCGCCTTCGGGTCCCGGGTAATAGTATACATAGTCCATATCATCGGCCTTTCCCAGTGAGACCAGGATCCGCTCATCGCTTCCTCTTAACTTGTGCCAGAGAGTATCGTAGCCGCTGACGAATAACATTGTCCTGCCGGTTTCAGGGTCAGTGACCCGGCCAATATCGTAGCCCGCCACGCCGTCATCCATTACTGCAACTATCTCACCGTCAGATAATGTCTCAACAGTGATCACGTCACTGGCATTATTAAGAGGGATCGGGCTCGTCAGATGGATCACCGCAACAAGAAGGATCATCGCTCCGATCACGAATCCCAGAGCCAGGTTCAGCCATTTCTTCCTGCGGACGAAGTCTCTCGCCATTGAGAAGCTGGCAGTGGAAACCTGTTCCATGTCTTCCTCAGTAACAGGTTCCGAGATCCGCTCTCCCTTAAGAAGTTCGGCCACGCTTACCTGACATGCTCCTGCAATATCTTCCAGATTGCTTATATCGGGCAGCCCTCTTCCGGTCTCCCACCGTGATACTGCTTTATCCGAAACATGTATGAGCTCTGCAAATTGCTGCTGGGTCATTTCCCTTTCTTTACGCAGTTCCCTGATAAAATCTCCTGTTTTGTTTGCATCCATTTTTTGCACCTCCTTTGATGTTTACGCCCTGATTGTAGGACGCATCATCAGAAAATGCACCCTATGTTCCGTAGAATTACTTATTTGTGTACCTTGATTTTATGTTTTTCAGCTTGAATCCGCAGTAAACTATGAGAAAAACATATATTATGAACATCGTGCCAAAGAAAATGGTAAAAAATTTCTCATAAAACCCACTGTACAGTCCATTCATCGTATTTAACAGTCCCGGCATCACACAGCACAAGAATACTATGACCAGCGGCCAAAGACGTTTCTTAGCGACTTGGATCACCAGATCGACTCTGGATTCATCATCCGAAAACAGTTCGCCGTCTTCCTCTGACTCCGCCTCCGATGATGGCTTTCTGAAATACAGCCAACCCAAAGACTGATTCACATATTCCCAGCCGAAGTCACTTATCATCTGCATGTATTCCGGAGTCTGAGTGTTATTTTTGAAATCCATCCTGTAGATAACGTCTTCCGGTTCGCAGGACTCAAAATGATAGAAGCAAGGAGGAGTCATGGAGACAAGTTTCCATCCCTCTCTGTGTTTGTATCTGAGCCAAAGCTCCTCATCTTCATAATCTGCTATAGTGAAGAAACGAATAAATGTCTTAAGCATTGCAGTCCTCTCCTTTGCTGTTTCTGTATAATCTCTCAATGCGGCGGATCTCCAGTTCCAGGATCTCCCTGCCCAGATCTGTCAGCTGATACAGTTTCCTCTTATCCTCTTCGTAGCAAAAGGATATGAGTCCATCCTTTTCCATCTTAGACAGCGTCCCGTACATGGTTCCGGCACTTATTGTGAGCTGCCCTCCTGTCATCTTCTTCACCTGCTGGCTGATGCCATATCCGTGCTGAGGTTTCTGAAGGCAGAACAATATGTAAAACCCGGACTCTGTCATGGGAACATATATCCTTTTGATCTTATCGTCCATAAGTCCTCCTGACTATCACAGTTCGATATATCGAGCTTCGATATATACACTATATCGGACTTCGATATAGTTGTCAATACCGGGATATAGGACAAAAAGCGTTGGTGACTAGTCCCAGTAAACAGGATATTTTGAATAGTGATGAAGCTCACTCCAAACTATCGCATCACCCCAGTTGG
>ONAY01000023.1 GCA_900315895.1 uncultured Eubacteriales bacterium | reverse complement strand
CTCTGCTCCCTCAAGTCCTGTGAAGGTGTCTCCGCCGGATTCAGATCTCATTAACGGACTTACATTCTCTTCGGGCTCATCGGGTTCGATCGGGTCTTCAGGCTCAGGTTCGGTGTAGGTCAGCGCATCTACCTTTACCAGCCAGATCTGAGTGGGTGTCACTCTCTCTGCCTTCACCGGTGTGTTGGAGATGTCTGTTCCATCGATCACTGTGCTGTAGCCTCCCACTGTCTCTTCTTCAACGGTGTAAACGATCTCTACTGCCGTACCGTTTTCGATCCTGTACTTGGGAAGGTTGATGAATGTCGCCTTCCAGGCTTCACTCTCGTATCCGCCTGTTCCCGTGACGGCTGTATCCGGTGTTCCGTCAAGTTCAACCGTGTAGTTGGTCGCTGTACCGTCGGCAAGAAGGGTGAAGGTCACCTTTCCTCCTTCAGGTGGAGTTGTTGTTCCGTCAGCATTCTTCCAGGCCTTGACAACAGACAGCTCAGTGGGTACCTGGGTATTGGTGATGGTTCCGCCGTCCACTGCGAAGGTCTCGTTGTTATCTCCGTAGCTAACGGTGTATCCCGGCCATGTACCTGACTCCTGAACAGTGTACTCGATCTCGTCATCGCCATCGTACTTGGGCAGGTTGATGAATGTTGCCTTCCAGGCTGCACTCTCGTATCCGCCTGCTCCTGTGATAGCGGGATCAGCAGTTCCGTCAAGCTCAACGGTGTAGTTGGTCGCTGTGCCGTCAGCATAAAGGGTGAATGTAACCTTTCCTCCTTCAGGTGCTGTCGTGGTTCCGTCCGCGTTCTTCCATGCCTTGGTCACTGAAAGCTCAATGGGTACCTGAGTATTGGTGATAGTTCCGCCGTCTACTGCATAGGTTGCGGTAGTTCCGTCACCGTAGCTTACGGTGTATCCCGGCCATGTGCCGGTCTCCTGAACAGTGTACTCGATCTCGTCATCGCCATTGTACTTGGGAAGGTTCACGAATGTTGCCTTCCAGGCTGCACTCTCGTATCCGCCTGTTCCTGTGATAGCAGTATCTGCTGTTCCGTCGAGTTCGACGGTGTAGTTGGTCGCTGTGCCGTCAGCATAAAGGGTGAATGTGACTTTTCCTCCCTCAGGCGGAGTTGTAGATCCGTCAGCATTCTTCCATGCCTTGACAACAGACAGTCCGGTGGGTACCTGGGTATTCGTGATCGTTCCGCCGTCTACTGCATAGGTTGCTGTCGTTCCGTCACCGTAGCTTACGGTGTATCCCGGCCATGTGCCGGTCTCAGACACGGTGTACTCGATCTCGTCATCACCGTTGTACTTGGGCAGGTTCACGAAGGTCGCCTTCCAGGCTGCACTCTCGTATCCGCCTGTTCCCACTACGGCAGGATCTATGGTTCCGTCAAGACTTACTGTGTAATTGGTTGCATCCTCGCCTGCATAGAGTGTGAAGGTTACTTCTGCTCCATCTGGTGCAGTTGTAGTTCCGTCTGCGTTCTTCCATGCCTTGGTCACTGCCAGTTCGGTCTTGTCCTGAGTATTGGTGATCACGCCGCCGTCCACTGCGTGTGTAGCGGTCTCTCCGCCTTCATAGCTTACAGTGTATCCCGGCCACTCACCGGACTCTACTACCGTGTACTGGATCTCAGTGGCAGTGCCCTCTACGATCTTTTCCTCGGGAAGGTTCACAAATGTTGCAGTCCAGGGTGCGCTCTCATAGCCGCCTGTTCCCGTCACTGCGGTATCGGCTGTTCCGTCGAGGGTCACTGTGTAATTGGTTGCTGCGTCGTCAGCGTACAGTGTGAATGTTACCTGTGCTCCTCTGGGTGCAGCTGTTGTTCCATCTGCGTTCACCCATGCCTTAGTTACTGACAGACCTGTTGCCTGCTGTGCGTTGGTGATCGCTCCGCCTGCAATGGCGCTTACCGCGTTCTCCCCCTCATAGATCACTGTGTATCCGGGCCATGTGCCTGTTTCCACTACTGTGTACTGGATCTCTGTCTTAGTACCGTTATCGATCTTGTACTTGGGAAGATTGATGAATGTAGCCTTCCAGGCTTCGCTCTCGTATCCGCCTGTTCCTGTTACTGCAGTATCTGCTGTTCCGTCAAGAGTCACTTTGTAATCGGTGGCATTGATGCCTGCAAAGAGGGTGAATGTTACCTCTGCTCCGTCAGGTGCGGTCGTTGTTCCGTCCGCGTTCTGCCAGACCTTGATTACTGAAAGTTCTGTCTTTTCCTGTGTATTGGTGATGGTCTCACCGTCAACTGCGATTCCTGCAGTAGCATTTGGATAGATCACGGTATATCCGGGCCATTCGCCTGATTCTGATACCGTGTACTGTATCTCTACTTCCTTGCCTTCTTCGATCTTGTACTTAGGAAGATTGACGAATGTTGCAGTCCAAGCTGCGCTCTCGTATCCGCCTGTACCGGTCACTGCAGTATCTGCTGTTCCGTCAAGAGTTACTGTGTAATTGGTCGTGTTATCGCCTGCATGGAGTGTGAATGTCACCTCTGCTCCGTCAGGTGCAGTTGTTGATCCATCTGCGTTCACCCATGCCTTGATCACTGAAAGTTCAGTCTTGTCCTGAGTATTGGTGATCACGCCGCCGTCCACTGCGTATGTAGCTGTCTCACCGCCTTCATAGCTTACAGTGTATCCAGGCCACTCACCGGACTCCACTACCGTGTAGTTGATCTCCTGGGCAGTGCCGTTAACGATCTTTTCCTCAGGAAGGTTCACGAATGTTGCAGTCCAGGGTGCGCTCTCATAGCCACCTGTTCCAGTCGGTGCGGTAGCTTCTGCAGTTCCGTCAAGAGTTACTGTGTACTCTGTAGCTTCATCGCCTGCATAGAGGGCGAATGTTACCTGTGCTCCTCTGGGTGGAGTTGTTGTTCCGTCTGCGTTCACCCATGCCTTGGTGACGGACAGGCCTGTTGCCTGCTGGGTATTTGTGATGGTCTCACCGTTAGCTGTGTAATCCACAGTAGCATTGGGATAGCTTACAGTGTATCCCGGCCACTGGCCATCACTGTCCTCTTTGACTGTGTACTGGATCTCTACTTCCTTGCCTTCTTCGATCCTGTACTTAGGAAGATTTACGAATGTTGCAGTCCAAGCTGCGCTCTCATATCCCCCTGCTCCGGTCACTGCAGTATCTGCTGTTCCGTCAAGAGTTACTGTGTAGTTGGTTGCGTTACCGTCTGCATAGAGGGTGAATGTTACTTCCCCATCCTCGGGAGCGGTGGTGGAACCATCAGCATTCTTCCATGCCTTTGTTACTGAAAGCTCTGTTGGTACCTCAGTGTTGGTGATCACTCCACCGTCCACTGCTGATGTGGCAGTCTCTCCGCCTTCATAGCTTACGGTGTATCCCGGCCACTTGCCTGTCTCAACTACTGTGTACTGGATCTCTACTTCAGTACCATTTTCGTTTCTGTACTTGGGAAGGTTGACAAAGCTTGCCTTCCATGCTGCACTTTCGTATCCGCCGGTTCCAACTACAGCAGAATCTACCGTTCCGTCCAGAGTTACTGTGTAATTGGTCGCATTATCGCCGGCATAAAGTGTGAATGTCACTTCTGCTCCATCAGGTGAAGTGGTAGTTCCATCTGCGTTCTTCCATGCCTTGGTCACAGCCAGGTTGGTCTTGTCCTGAGTATTTGTGATGGTCTCGCCATTAACTGCATAATCCAAAGTAGCGTCGGGATAGCTTACAGTGTACCCCGGCCACTCGCCGGTCTCTACTACCGTGTAGACGATCTCGGTCTGAGTACCGTTATTATTCTTGTACTTAGGAAGGTTCACAAAGCTTGCCTTCCAGGCTTCACTCTCGTATCCACCTGCTCCTTCAGGTGCTGCTGTCGCCGGTGTTCCGTCAAGTTCTACGGTGTAGTTTGTTGCTGCTCCGTCGGCAAGAAGAGTAAACGTTACCTTTCCTCCCTGAGGTGCGGTAGTAGAACCATCTGCATTCTTCCATGCCTTGGTAACTGAAAGCTCTGTGTTTGTTTCTTTGTTGGTAATGGTTCCGCCTGCAGCGACAGTCTCTTCAACCGGTGTATATCCAATATAGTATCCTGTCTCTTTTACCGTATATACTACCGGCGTTACCACACCTTCTACATTCTTATATTTGGGAAGGTGAACGAATGTCGCTTTCCAAGCTTCGCTCTCATATCCGCCTGCAGTAGCAGGGACAGTTGTTTCTGCGGTACCGTCCAAAGTAACCTTGTATTCCGTTTCTGTTCCATCAGCAACAAGGGTGAACTCAATTGTGGCTCCTTCTGGCGGATTAGTTGTACCATCTCCGTTCAGCCATGTCTTGTCAACGTAAACTGAGGTCTCCTCACGGTTGGTGATCAGGTAATATCCTGTTGAAGAATCATCTCCGTCAACTGTACTTGAACCGTCCGTATTGACTATGGCAGTCCAGGTGTTACTATCAGCGATATATCCCGAAGGTACGGTCTCTGTGAGTGTGTAACCATTATCTCCGCTGATATCAAGATCACTAAATACAAGATATCCGGATGCATCTGTTTCGCCGGTCAGGTTTACATTATCTCCAAACTTGCTTGTACCTGTAAGTGTGAACTGCACGCCCTCCATAGGTTCACCAAGATCATCAACTTTCTGAATCTTGACTTCCCCTTTGAGTTCATAGCTTACCTTGGTTTCTCTGCTTACAGTGAAGTCTGGAGTCCCTGCAGCTCTAAGCGCTGGGGCGGGTGTAGGCTGATCGGTGCTCAACACCGTAGTCTTATTAGCTGATGCTCTAAGGACATTGTATGTTGGTGGCTTCTTGACATCAGTTTCGTTGGAAGTAGGTGCCTTCATGTCCACCCATACATTTACAGACTTGTATGGTTTGATGACATATGATCCGAAGTCTATCGCTATGGACTTAACATCCTTCATTATATTTTCATTAATGGATGAGGGATCTTCGTACTTTGTCCAGACAGCAGTATCAGACAGATTGGGAAGATTTGCAGCGTTATATTGGCTGAAATCAACATCCTGATCGCTGAGATATACTATAGGATGAAAGTTGGTTTCGTCCACTACCTCAAATGCTATACCAGTTGGAGTGCCTCTCCAAAGTGGTATCTTGCCCGTAGGTTCATCGACATATGTCTCCAGATTGTCATACATAATGACATCTGTAACCTGTGTTGTCGCTCCTGCGCTGTACCTCAATCTGTAGCTATATTTGCCGCCAGGATCAACTTCCGTCTCCATCACAGGCACTGGATCTCTCTCCCCCATCACTGCCTTGCTCAGTCCGGAAACGCTACTAGTATCATATACGGCTTCATGACCACCGTATGCATAGGTGAATATCTTGGGAATATCCGTTGTTCCAGGTGAATACTCAAGATTCTTCATCAATCTGAGAACAGTATCCTTATCTTCCATGGATGAGGGAAGATTCTGGAGGGCGGATCCTACGGTGGTATCTTTTGTAGTTCCTACCTGGATTATATCGTCAATATTTCCAGTTTTGTAGGCTACGGAGTTGTAAAGATGACTACCGTAGTCATCCAAAGTCTCCCATGATGTCGCAGTGTCAAACTTTACGGAATACCCAGGGTATGACTTGAAACTTTTACTAGTAGATGTTGGAGTCTCCTTATAGTATAACGTTTTTGAAGAAGCTATCGATTCTTTGTTTATGGTAATCTTTACAAGGGTGTATCCTCTTTCGCCCTTATAATTTGGCACCTGCTCCACGGTGTACTGATCGGCAGTCAGACGATACTGGATCTGGTTATATGTTGTACTTGGGTATGCCATTGCTAGATTCAGTATGTCGTAATCATCTGCATATAAACTGTACACCTCAACCGATTCCGGTATCAGTGCCGTTCCACGCGGAAGAAGATCGTAGAAAACACCTGACTGCTGCTGTACATACAGCATGTTATTCTGATCATTATATACCGGGGCTCGTGGTCCTGAATCCAAGTGCTCTCTGCTGTTCATGAACCATGATGTTTTATAATACTTATTAGCAGTATCATTTTCTCCCGACAATGCAGTTTTGTTTGCATTGAGTGACCGCTGTTCTCCCACTATTATATCATATGCTGTACGATTGGGATTTGCCTGTGTATTGGTTGAGCTTTGGAAGACCGGTGTTGAGATCCACGCATTGGTGTCAAGGTTATATTCCTTGACGATCATATCTGCATAGTTTCTGAAATTCACTTCCTGCTTTCCTCGAACGAGATTTTTGACCTTTTCAGATGACAGCAGTGTGAAGTTTGCTCTTGTATAAGCATAGTGCTGATAATGTCTGTTCTCGTTAACAAACTTGTATCCGGTGACATTTTTATTTTTGAACTTGAAAATATATCCTCCAACAGAGTAGCCTGGATCGTACACCCAATAGCCTCGTGTTACAGTTACTATATCCTCGTTACATTCTATGTTACCCACCTGCAGATTCGAAGAACCTCTCCACTCTGCAGTGGCTGCCAGGACATACTCCCCATTTATCTGAGCGTACAGATAAAACGGCTTATCATCCTGGTAGGTCTCCAACTGTGTCTGTCCGCTCATGACCCATTTACCTTCAGACGTGCTCCATACTCTGTTATGTGACGCCACATGAAGATCTACGCTGTCTACATAGTAATCACCTGCAGAAAGTCTTTGTCCTTCCAGGTAGACTTCATCGTCTACCAGAGTCCACTGAACGTCCTTTTTTCCAAATACAGAAACATCCGTGGTTTTTTTGCTTCTGGTCCAAGCCCATCCAAATCCGTACCACTGCATGAAGAAGGAAATGTTATTTAATTCTGCATCTCCGTTTTCCATCTGCTCTTGGAACTTATCCAATTCATAACTGGCTATGGGGTACTTTGACTTTTCTCCTGTATTATTATTAAAAATAGCTTGGCTATGGGCACTAGCCTGCCAGTTGTTATTGCCCCACTTGTATAGCATGAATTTGCCATCTGGAACCGTTACATTAAACGACCAGGTCCAAGGTCCCCAGTTGCAAGTTCTGGTCTGATGATCATCTACTCCACATGCGGAGTCAACATCTGTAGTTTCTGAATTCTTTATTTTATAACTTGCAGTATTAGAACCCGCAGAGGGTGCGTCGGCTGCAACCAGAACATAGACATACATCTTTTCTGCAGTAAGTCCATGTACTTCATTTACATCTGTAAAACCCAACGAAGTGGGATCAGTAGTCCCTAGTTTTGAAGTTTCAAACCTGTATCCTACTATGCGAAGGTTGCAGGGTGTTGTTGAAGCAAGAAGATCTGTGGCTACATCCGTGATTTTCAGATCATATGCCTGCGTAACTGGAGCTTTGAAAGTGACTTCTATGAGAAATCTCATGTAATTAGTATTTCCGTCATTCCAGTGTGCGTCCATGGTCTTTCTTGAAGCAAATGGATGCTCATAGTCCTTATTGTATGTTTGGGCATTGGTATCACGCGGCCCTGTATAGTCGTCAATGAGAGTTGCTGATGTGTCAATAAAAACTCTGGGAGCATTCACAGGCAAGTAAACTTCTTCTTCTCCTTCTGCCTTTGCTCTATACTCCACTCTGACAACATCCGAGCCGCAGTAATCAAGGTTACTGGGATCATAATCCAAATAATTGAATGTGGGCTTCTCCGTTCTATAGGTTACTGTGCAGCTATAGTTCTGCTCCGTCGGAACAGCCTGATTGTAGATGATTATGAAGTCGCCTTCCTCTCTATATGTGAAGATGTCTCCCGGATTAGTGGAAAGGCCAAGAGAGCAAATGGTAGCATCAGGTACACGTTTGATTTGACTGCCGTCCATAATAGGATCTCCGTTTGAGTCAAAATCAAAGTGATAAAGGATCCTCTTAGGTATCTTCACAGAAATGGACCCGGGAGCATAATCACCGGCCTTTTCTGAATCAATAGACCATAATAATTCATATTGAAAACCGTGACCCGATCCGGAACCCGTCTGGTCTCCATCCCATCCGGGGACCCACACATAGTTTCCGTTTTTTATCTCTGTGTATCCTCTGATAAGTCTAGCTGTAATTGAAACATCTCCGTCGGAGTCAGTCTCACCTCCGGGAATTGTTTCTACACGTGCAGGCAAAGATGTTGCTCCCGCACCTTCGCCTGGCTCTTCTCCCTGAATGGGTTCAGTCAGTGTTACTTCTTCCGTTTCATTCCCCTCTGAAACGTCAAAAACCGATGAACTTTCGTCACCGGTACCCGTTGGATTTTCAGTATCAGCCCACGCAAAAGATGTGCTTGGGATCATACTAAAAATCATGGCCACTGCTATCAGCAGCACCATTACGCGTTTTAAATTCTTCATAGTCATCCCTCTTTATATACTCAAAACGTCACAGAATGTGACAAGCTATTCGGATCATATACCCATAGTGACAGCTATGGTATACTACCATACGGTATTATACTATATTTAGCCATTTAAAGCAATAAAATCTACCATATTATGCGCAACAAATTACAGCCCCACGATTTGTGGGGCTGCGCTAAAAACTATGATTTTCCTACCTTTTTAGAAGGGCTGGATCGCTCCTGTGGCTAGCATCGCTATGGAAATGACGAATACCACCATTACCAGAAGGAAGGCCACAAGGTCCACTCTCTGTCCGAATATCTTTTCCTTACGTTCCTTCTTGGCCCACCAATAAAGGATGGTTCCCGGGGCGTAGCAGAGTGTGGTGATGAGGATGTACTGCCATCCGGAAGCGTACAGAAGCCAAATGCCGTAGACCGTGCCTACGATTGCGGCGAACCAGGCGCCGAATTTGCCGCCTGATCCGTTGTCGCATCCGTGTCCCTGGATCACCAGCTTCAGATAGTAGAGAGCCGAGAAGAAGTATGGGAACATGATGGTGGATGTGGACACTGCGTACAGCGTCTGGTAAGAGCTCTCATTCACATAAAGCATGATGATGAAGAACTGCAGGATGATTCCCGTAAGAAGTACTGACCAGGAAGGTGCATTGTATTTGTTGAGCTTGGTCAGGAACTTGGGGAACAGTCCGCTCTGTGCAGGCTGATAGGCGCTGTCTGTGCAGAGGATAATGTAGGAAAGCATTGCGCCGCCTACTGAAAGGATGACTGCACAGTTCACCAGGGTGCCGCCCCAGGGTCCAACCACTGCTTCCATTATGCCTGCCATGGGAGGATTGCCAAGGGCTGCCAGTTCTTCCTGGCTCATGACTCCCATGCTGAGCACGGAGATCACGATGTAGAGTACCAGAAGGCTCAGGAACGAGTAGATTGTAGCCTGTCCTGCCACCTTTGTGTTTTTTGCACGGGCAGAGAGAACTACGGCTCCCTCGATTCCAATGAATGTCCACACGGTGGTAGTAACTGTACTCATGACCTGATCCATGAGAGGTGCGCTGTCGGGGGCTCCTGCGAAGTTTTCAACGAAGATGTCCCACTTGAAGGCGCCAAGCAAAATAATGGCGATCACTGAGAACAGGATGGGAACCAGCTTGGCAATGACCACAACTGCGTTGATGCCGACGGCCTGGTTGACTCCTCTGTAGACCAGGAATACCAGGAACCACATGTAGATGGATCCCACAAGGATGGATACCAGGTTGTTGCCATCTCCGAAAATATCGAAGAAGTTGCCCAATGTGGCGAACATCAGTGCCACGTAGGACACGGGGCAGAGGATGGCGCTGATCAGGTATCCCCAGCCGTTGATGAATCCGATGTAGTCGCCGAATCCGGTCTTTGCGTAGTTGTAGATTCCGCTGGAGAGCTCGGGCTTCACCACGGACAGTCTGTAGAAACTGATGGCCAGACCCAGCATTCCGAATCCGCAGATGGCCCATCCGATAAGTACTGCGAGAGTGTGGGCGCCGCCTGCAGCAAAGTCTCCCGCGAGACTGAATACGCCGCTGGCCAGGGTGGTGCTGACTGCGAATAGGGTCAGTTTACCTATGCCCAGATTTTTTTCTTTGTCCATATTGACCTCACTTGTAGTGGCTTGAGCCGAATCATTAAACGGCCCCTTGGGGTGCAATGCCTTTTAGAAGCGGAGGGACAGGCAGGAAAGGCCGCCGTCCAGCTTCCTGTACTCCGAGGTGTCCACTGTGAGAACGGTGTAGCCCATGGACTTCACCGCTTCCAGAACGTGGGGATAACCTTCGGGAACTATAACTGTGTCGTTCACCCAGATGCAGTTGGCAGCATATGCCTCGCTCTCAGGGATCTCGAACTTTTCATACTTTTCAAAATCCGGCTTTGTGACGAATTCGCCGGCTACCAGCATCTTATTGTTTTCCAGATAGTTGACGCCGGTCTTTAAGTGGAGCACCTTCTCCAGAGGAACTTCCGAGCAGGTCATGCCGTACTTGGCGAGGATCTCTGTGAGCTGGCGGATGCCCTCCGCGTTGGTCCTGGCGGATCTTCCCACGTAGAAGTGGTCTCCTACCATCATGACGTCTCCGCCCTCCAGTGTGCCGGGATCTGTTATATGTTCTATCCTGTCCTCAGGGAAGAACTTCCTGATGGCATCGATGATCTCATACTTTTCGCCATTCCTGGAAGCTGCGCCGGGGTTGGTTATGATGGCGCATTCTCTGGTGATGAGTGCCGGATCCTCCACGAAGCAGGAGTCCGGATATCTCTCATCCGGAGGAAGTATGGTGATGTCAACTCCGCATCTGGAAAGGGCGGAGATGTAATCATCGTGCTGTCTCAGAGCTTTCTCGTAATCGGGCTTTCCAAGCTCGGGGGCTGATGTGATGCCGTCGATCATCGCTCTGCAGGGGCGTCTTACGATAACGTGGTTGAATTTTTTCATGAGTGATACCTCCATTTAAACTATGAAGCCAAGCGGAATAGTGTCTTAACACAATTTTCTGCTATACGATATTGTATCACATCGATAAAGCGTTGTATACAACATCCCATGTATATTTCTAAATACAAAAGAGACCCGCGAACCGCAGGTCTCCCAAATCATTTATACTTCGTATTCTTCTAATCCCTCCGACATGTCCAAATGTCTCATGACCTCAGCGGTGTTTATGGCATCGTTCAGGGCATCGTGTGAGGGAGCAGGCTTGATGTCCATCTTCCACATGGCGTAGCTCAAAGCGAAATCCCTGCCCTCCTGGGTCACCTGGTCGTCGAACATCAGCTGGATGTCGAAGCATCTGGGCAGATCCTCGATCTCCAAGCCGTGGTAAAGCATGTTGTCTTCCAGGGATATGATGTCATTATCACTCCAGGTCACGAACACAGGGTCCTCGCCGCACCACTCAAGGAAATCCGCCACCGCCTCCGGAAAGGGCTTCCCGGCCTGTATCATGTCCGTGGTGATCTCCGTCAGCTCCTCCACATCCTTGTTCATCTTCGGATAGGCCGAGGGCCTCACGAAGGCGCAGAAACTGTCGGTCTGTTCCAGTCTCTCATTCAGCTTGACAGCGCCGATCTCGATGATCTCCTGGTTCAGCCTGATCCCGTTCTCCTCGCTTCTGTATCTGGTCATGGGATAGTTGAATTCCAGGTCCATTATTATATAGTTCTTCACTGCTTCATCTTCTCCCATGCCTCAGATATTGCTGCGTCCTCGTACTGTTTCATCCACAGGTCATAGTAGTGTCCTCTGGCGGCCAGCAGGTCTTCGTGCCTGCCCTGCTCGATGATCTTGCCGTCATCCACCACAAGGATGATGTCCGCGTCCTTCACGGTGGAAAGCCTGTGGGCGATCACTATGGAGGTGCGTCCCTTGATGACTTCGTTGATGGCGGACTGGATCTTTTGCTCCGTCAGAGTGTCCACCGAGGCTGTGGCCTCGTCCAGCACCACGATCTTTGGTTCCTTGATTATGGCCCGCGCAAAAGATATGAGCTGCTTTTCACCGGTGGACAGCAGGTCTCCGCCTTCTCCCACCTTGGTGTCCAGGCCGTTCTCCAGCTTGCCTATGACTCCGTCCAGAGATACCAGCTTCACCGCCCTGTCTATCTCCTCTTCCGTGGCCTCCGGCCTTCCGTAGACCAGGTTCTCCCTTATGGTCCCGGAGAAAAGATAGGGTGACTGAAGGACGTACCCGAGGGCTGAGTGGAGCCAGAGCTGTGATCTCTCACGGGCATCCCTTCCGTCGATCAGGAGTTCGCCACGGGTGGGCTCGTAGAAGCGGCAGATCAGGTTGGCCAGTGTAGACTTGCCCGCACCTGTCTCCCCAACTATGGCCACATTGGTGCCGAATGGTATCTTAAGGTTGAAGTTTTCCAATATGTATTCGTCGCCGTCAGGATATTTGAAGTCCACATCTCTGAATTCGATGTCTCCCTTGATATCCTCCCAGTTTTCTCTCTTGGGTCGGAAGGCGTCTCCGTATTTGGCCACCACCTCATCGGAGTCGGTCACCGTGGGCTTCTTGGCCAGAAGGTCTGTGAATCTGCCGATGTTTACCTGAGCCTGGACCAGAAGTGAAAGCACTTCCACCAGCCATCTTACAGGTTCCATCAGATCCTGGGCGTAGCTCATGAAAAGTGAGAAAGTGCCCACCTGGTCATAGGCCAGGATGCCGCCCTTCCATAGTACCAGAGCCAGGGCGCAGGACGATGCCAGGTTGGTGATCATGGAGAACGCTCCGTAAGTCCTTGCAGACTGCAGGACCTTGCGCTTCATGTGAGAGGTCTCCTCCATGAACTCGGAGTCGGTCTTCTCCTCGATGGCCAGAGACTTGATGGTCTTGGCGCCGACGATGCCCTCGTTCAGGTTTCCGGTGATGTTGGAATTGATCTCTCTGATCTCGTGATGCAGGGTGAACAGCCTCTTCTGGAAGAATGAGAACAACACCACTATCACGGGAACCACCAGGAACACTAGCCCGGTCAGCTTCACGTCGATGCCCAGCATGACCACGGCTGCACCTATGACGAACAGGGCGAAGTAGGTCCCGTCGAAGAGCTGCCAGGTGATCAGTTCGCCGATCCTGGATGTGTCGCTCATGACCCTGGCATGGATGTATCCCACGCTGTTCTGGTTATAGTAGTCGAAGGAAAGCTCCTGCAGATGCTTGAAAGCCTTGTCCCTCATGTCTCTGTCCAGCCTGACCTCAGTTGCAAGGCAGCCCTTGACTCCGAAGTAGCTGACAACAGCGGTTGCCACAATGAGCAGTGCGTACACCAAAGCGAAGGGAATTATCCCCTGGAGGGTGCCCTCCTTCACGAAGTGGTCCAGCGCGAACTTCTGGAGCACCGGCCTCAGAACATCCGAGACGCTGGTGAAGACCTGAGCAATTACCAGGCCCGCGATAGCCTTCCTGTATTTCTTCGCAAAAGGTATGAGCCTGGGTATTCCGAAGAAGGGAAGCGCGATCTTTTCTCTTGGATCTTTCTTATCCATTGGCGCTCACCTCCTCTCCTCTGATCCCCAGCTGGATCTCGTAGATCTTCTGATACATTCCGCCGGCCTGTCTCAGTTCTTCCGGCGAACCATGCTCTATTATCCTGCCTCCGTCAAGCACCACCACCTGATCCGCCCTTGAAAGAGTGGTGATCCTGTGGGAAATGATTATGATGGTTGCAGTTCCAAAGCGCTTCTCAAGGGATTCCCTGATGGCGGCATCGGTCTGGTTATCTATGGCTGAAAACGAATCGTCGAATATCATTATGGGAGCATCCTGAGTCAGAGCTCTGGCTATGGCCGCCCTCTGCTTCTGTCCTCCGGACAGGGTCACTCCCCTTTCTCCCACGAAGGTGTCATAACCTTCGGTGAATCCTTCAATGGTTTCCGTGAGGCACGCGGCATCAGCTGCCATCCGGATGTCCTCCAGCTGCAGATGTTCCTTGGTGATGCCGATGTTTTCCTTAAGGGATCTGGAGAACATGTATGGTTCCTGAAGGACCATGGCAATGTTCTTCCTGAGATGCTGGTTCTTGATGTCCCTTATATCCACTCCCCCTATGGTTATTCTGCCGTGTCCCTCGGGAATCTCGTAGAGTTTATCCAGAAGGAGCATCAGCGTGCTTTTGCCGGAGCCTGTCCCTCCCAGGATGCCCAGGGTGGAGCCTGCAGGCACATCAATATTTATATCCTTTAAGACGTCGTGTCCCTCTTCATAGGAGAAGGTGATGTTCTCAAACCTGATATCCCCTGTCATATCGGCTTCCACTGCGTCGGGTCTGTCCTCTTCCTCTTCAGAATCCATTATGTACTGGAGACGGTTCAGGGACACTCCGGCCTTGGCCATCTCAGACAGCATCCTGCCCAGTCTCCTGATGGGGAAGCTGAGCATTCCGTTATATGATACGAAGGCCACGTATTCACCGGCCGTCATCTGTCCCTTGACTGCGAATACCGCGCCGAACACTGTGACCAGCAGGATCTGCATGCCGCAGAGTATGTCCTGGATGGAGAAGAACTTGCCGATCACCTTCCCCATGTGGACCCAGAGGCTGCAGTAATATTCGTTGGCCTTGCTGAATCTGTCCACTTCCTGCTTCTCGTTGGCAAAGGCTCTCACCACCCTGACTCCGGTCAGGTTTTCCTGGATTATATCTGACACCTTGCCCTCGTTCTCATCGCAGACCTTGAATCCCTCGTGCATATCTTTCCTGAAGATCACGGAGTACGCCAGGATGAAAGGAATTGGGGCGGTTGCGATCAGAGCCATCTTTACATTCATGGTGTACATGAAATACATGGACATGGCCACCAGTATCAGTATCCTGAATACAGACGTCAGCTGTTCCGCCACGAAAGTCCTCATCCTGTCCACGTCCGTGGTGCAGCGCTGTATGATATCTCCTGTGCTGTTGGTCATGTGCCAGGAGTAAGGCAGCCTGGAAATGTGGGAGAAAAGGGTGTCTCTCATGTTCTTCACCAGGATCTCCGAACCTGTAGTATTAAGTATGGTGGTGGCGAACTGGAAGCCTACCCTGAAGAGTCCGAATACCGCAATGGCTATGGCCGGTATCCAAAGGTGCTGCCCGATGTAACTGAAGCCGCCAAGGCCTTCCACAATGTCGTTGACCCAGACTGGGAAGCCGGACTCCTTGCCTCCTATGGCATTGTCGATGGTCCCTCTTATTATCTGGGGATTGATCATGTCGATCAGGGTGGTCATGGCGGAGCAAAAAATACTCAGCACAAAATACAGCTTGCTGCCCTTAAGAAACTGAAGCAAAAGCTGTGAGCCTCCGTTATTCTTTTTTAACGTCGGTTTGTTTTCCATTGGGTTCCTTTTCCTTTTATGCGTTACGCATGTAAAGTCATTGTATCCTATAGTCCCTGTCGGGTCAAACCTATTTTGAAACAAAAAAGAGAAAGCCTCAGGCCTTCTCCCATCGTCATATCTCTTTCGGATCCCCTTCTTCAAGAGGAAACATGGCGTCCGCATCCTTTGATCCGTTTACTTCGGTGGTCTCAAGGAATATACCCCTTGCTCTCTGAAGAACGGTACCGTCCTCCAGGACCAGTTCCGCAGATGTGAACCTCTTCCTGCCTTCCCGCCTGTCCACCCTGCCGTAAGCATATATGGTCTCCCCTATGGGCACCGGCTTTATGTATCTGCAGGTGATCTCCCCTGTCACCACTGCAACATAGGGAAGATCATTCATATCATCGTAGACCCTGTTGGACCTTCCCATGACCTCGTCCAGCACCGAATAGCTGATGCCGCCGTGAGCGATGCCCTTCCACCCCTGGTGCTCACTTTCGAGAACGAAGGAAGTGGCCACGTCACCGTTTTCCAGCACGTAAAACCTGCAGTTCAGACTGCTTACTGTCCCCGCGCCTGAAACGAAGCCATTGTCCCGGCGCTGGCGGCCTATGATCTTGTGTTTTTTGCGCTGGCTCATCTCGCTCATGGTACTAGAACAAAATAGTATATATCAGGTTGGCGCTGATCCCTGCGCACAGTCCGCCTATGGTGTGGCAGAGAATGGCTTTGCCTGTCAGGTCTCTGTAGTGGAGCTGATCCATCATGGCGATGTGGGTGCTGAGGTAGCCGGACCAGCACATGCACATGGATGTGAAGACTGCTATATCGTGAACGTCGCAGAGGCCTTTAGTAAGCATGTTGGGCACGAGGCCTATGGCTGCGCCTGCTGCTCCAAGGGCTGTGATGGGTACCGCCACGCACTGTGCGGATTCAAATCCGAACAGAGGCTTAAGGATGAAATTCAGCTTCTCCCCTACCCAGGGCAGGAAGCCCACGCCCTCGTAGGCCGCTCCCGTGAAGGATCCGTCTTCAGCAGGGCCTCCGGACAGCATCATAACAAGGGAACAGATTATTAGCACTCCCGGGATGATGGCTGCGCCTATCTCGACTCCGCTCTTGCCGCCTTCCAGCATGGCATCCAGGAATCTGGAGCCCGCATTCCCCAGTCTCACTACTCTGTGATCCTTGAAGAAATCCGTGTCTATGCCTCTGCCGTCATCCACCGCAGGAGCATCCGTGCCTAATTTGCCCTTGGTGAATATGAGCATCAGCCTGACGCTGACCACGCTTCCGATGACTGCACCGAGGTTACCTATGAGGACCGCCGGAAAGCTGTTTATGTTCTGGGCAGCGCCGATTCCTATCATGTATGTGGATATTATCAGACCCATTCCAAAAGCCGTTCCGAGATTGGTCAGGGCCGGCACCTGGTATTTTTTGAAGGTCCTGAGGAAATTATCGTCATCCGCAAGAGTGAGTATGGCCGGGTTATCCGAAAAATACGTGGTGAATATGCCTATGATACTGGCCCCGGGAAGCCCGTAGACCGGCTTCATAAGAGGCGACAGTATCTTGTTGGCGGCAGATACGACTCCGAACTCCGTGAGGAGTGCGCTGAGGGCTCCTGCCAGAACGGCAATGGCCATAATATAGAAAACGGTATCGATGAGCAGGCTGTACGCTGTGTTCATCAGCGTATTCATCATGTTCATGATACCCATCTTGTATCCAATGATACCGAAGACTCCGGTAAAAGCGATAACGAAAACCAGACTCTCCCAGCTTAGAGCCTTCTTTACAGGAAGAGGGTCCCCTCCTCTTGTTACTTCACCCTTCTTTACATCTTGCATGGTCGCACCATCCTTCCGACGGCTATTATACAGTTATACGGTCCGTTTTTCAATCGGTGCTTTTCAGATTTATATGCTTTTGGTATAATTATGATGAGGTTTTATTGAATCAACATAGAAACCACATTTTAGGAGAATACAATGTTTGCAGACGCAATAGAATATGTGGGCGGCTTTACCAGACCCGTCAAGTTCATTACAAGAAATTACAACACAGGCACCGTCCTTCCGGGCACCGCCACCCTCTTCTTCGTAAACGACGAGGGATGGGCTCTGACCTGTAGGCACGTGGCCAATCTGATGATCTCTTCTGCCAAGACCAATGAGAACTACAGTGAGTTCAAAAGATCCTGCGCCGAGGTGGCCAATGCCCCCAAGGCACGGATCCTCATCAAGAACCTGGAGAAGAAGTACGGCATGGATCAAGACAGACCCGCTCAGATCAAGCTGCAATTTCCCGACTGCTTCGACCGCTATGATGCCATCGACATCACTCCTCATCCAAAGCACGACATAGCTCTCCTGCATTTCAGAGGCTACGATAAGGTCCTCTACAGAGGCCACGCAGTATTTGGCATGAGGGGTTCAGATAAGAGACCCGGCGACTACTTCGTCCGTCTGGGCTTCCCCTTCCCCGAGTTCAGGGATTTCGCTTACGATCAGGAGCACGATGACATAGTCTGGACCGGCGAGGGCCGTATCGTGACCCCCAGGTTCCCCATAGACGGCATGTACACCAGAAACATTGCCGACGATACCGGTTCCATCACCGGCATAGAACTGAGCACCCCCGGTTTAAGAGGTCAGAGCGGAGGCCCTCTCTTCGACGAAAAGGGCGTGATCTATGGCATACAGTCCACCACCAGACACCTCCATCTCGGTTTCGACATGGTAAACGAAGAGATGGTCTTCTCCGGCAGGAAGCAGCGGGTCAACAACCAGCCTTTCCTCCACGTGGGACAGTGCCTGAACCTGAATGTGATCAGGGAATTCCTTGACAGAAACAATGTGAAATATTTTGTGGGAACATCGCCCGAGAACGCTGTCCCCGCAGAGCAGAACAGATAGACCTTACAGGTGAACAAAGATGAAGATAATCGTAGTCGGAAACGGCAAGATAGGAAGCCTCATAAGTGAGCAGCTGGTCCAGGAGGGCCACGACGTAGTGGCTGTGGACACCCAGGAGCGGGTGCTCAAGTCCCTTCAGAGCAGGCTGGACCTGATATGCATCAACGGAAACGGCGCCACCGCCAAAGTCCTCACCGAGGCAGGCGTCATGGATGCGGACCTGGTGCTTTCAGTATCTGAGAAGGATGAACTCAACCTCCTCTGCTGCCTGATCGCCAGGAAACTGGGAGCCAAGCACACAATAGCAAGGGTCCGCACCCCCGAGTACTCGGAGCAGATGGATCTCATCAAGAACGATCTGGGGCTTTCCATGATCATAAACCCTGACCTGGCCACAGCTCAGGAGATCTTCGCCCTTCTCCGTTACCCCAACGTAATATCGGTAGAGAAGTTCTCCAAGGGCAAGTTCGAGCTGGCGGAGATGCTCATAGAAGATGACTGCCTGCTGACCCAGGCTCCTCTTCACACCATCATGGCCAATCACGGTTTCAGAGCCCTGATCTGCACCGTAAGGCGTGGTTCCGAGACCTTCATCCCCAACGGTGATTTCCAGATCCAGAAGGGTGACGTGGTCAGTCTCTCCGCCCAGTCAGAGGTCATGGAGGAGGCCCTTAAGGCAGCAGGCATCAAGAGCCGCGTACCCCGCAAGATCATGATCGTGGGAGCAGGAAGGATCGCCATCTATCTCATGGAGATGATGCAAAAGATCGGCATGAACCCCACCGTCATAGATAGCGACCTGGAGCGCTGCCGTGACATCAGCATCCGCTTCCCCAACGCCCTGGTCATCAGGTCCGACGGTACCGAAAAGGAGACCCTCTTCGAAGAGGGATTCACCGATACCGATGCTTTCCTGGCACTGACCGGTACGGATGAGGTCAATATTTTGCTGGGAATGAATGCCATTAACTATGACATCCAGAAGGTCTTCACCAAGATAAGCCGCAACTCTCTGCTGGAGCTCACCGAATCCGGTGAGGCCGGCACAGTGGTATCTCCCGGGCGCATCATAGCCGACCGGGTCATCAGCTACGTGCGCGCCACTGCAACAGCCGGTCACGGCGACGTAGAGGCCCTCTATCACGTGGCCAACGGAACTGCAGAAGTGGTGGAGTTCGGTGTGGTTGACCAAAATGTGAAGCTAACAAACATTCCGCTCAAGGATCTCAAGCTAAAAAAAGACCTGCTGATCTGCTGCATAATCAGAAACGGCAAGGCCATTATCCCCAGCGGAAACGATATGATAATGGAAAAGGATCACGTGGTGGTTGTCACCGCCAACCGCAGGCTCAACAGCCTTAACGAGATCCTGAGGTAAGGATGAACGTACGTCTTGTCACAAAAATCGTAGGAATAATATTGCTTTCAGAACCGGCTCTCATGGCAGCGCCAGCCGTCGTAGGCCTGATCTACCGCGAGACCGATTCTGTTACAGCATTTCTCATAACCATGGCTGTCACCTTTGCCGTGGGTCTTGTCATGTTCCTTCCGAACCGAAGCTATGGCCGGGTCTTCCAGCGGGAAGGCTTCGTCATAGTGACCTTAGGATGGCTACTGATCAGCGTCTTCGGTTGCCTGCCTTTTGTGATCAGCGGAAGCATTCCCAATGTGGTGGATGCATTCTTCGAGACCATATCCGGATTTACCACCACAGGAGCCTCCATCCTGGAGGACGTTGAAGCCTTGAGCAAGTCCATGCTGTTCTGGAGAAGCTTCACTCACTGGGTGGGAGGCATGGGTGTGCTTGCCTTCGTAATGATCCTTACTCCCCTTCTCGGAAGCCGCAACAATTATCTGCTTCAGGCTGAGACACCGGGCCCCGAGTCAGACAAGCTTGTCCCCAAAGCCAGAAGCACTGTCAAAATACTTTACGGCATCTATTTCGGTATGACTCTGGTGTTGGTGCTCCTTCTTATGGCCGGCGGAATGTCTGTTTTCGACAGCCTCATCCACTCCTTTGGAACTGCAGGGACGGGAGGATTCTCCAACTATTCAGACAGCGTAGGACATTTCGGCAGCGCCTACATCGAGATCGTCATAGGTGTATTCATGCTGCTCTTTGGAGTGAACTTTAAGATCCATTATTTCCTGTTACTAAAACGAAAACTCTCCATTCTTAAGAATGAAGAGCTTCTTACATATGTGGGAATCGTGTTTTTTGCTACTGTCACCATAACAGCCAGCATAATGAAATCCTTCCCCTCGGCATGGGATGCTCTTAGAGCCTCCTTCTTCCAGGTCTCGTCCATTCTCACTTCCACCGGATACTCCACGGCCAACTTTGACATATGGCCCCAGTATCCCAGGACTCTTCTTCTGGTACTGATGCTGATCGGTGCCTGCGCAGGAAGTACCGGCGGCGGATTCAAGGTGGCCAGGCTGGTTCTAATCTCAAAAGCAGCCAAGCGGGGCGTTAACCGTCTGGTACACCCCAGGGCCATCAAGGCCATCAAAATGGACGGCAAAACAGTGGACGAACGCATTCTGGTCAATGCCGGCGTCTACCTGATACTCTACATCTTCATCATGGTCATAAGTGTGATCGTCCTCTCCCTGGACAACATCACCTTCGAAGAAAACATAAGTTCAGTGGTCTCCTGCTTCAACAACATCGGTCCCGCCTATGGCACCATGGGCCCTGTCGGGAACTATGGCGGTCTGTCCATCCTGTCCAAACTGGTCCTCAGCTTCGACATGCTGGCGGGAAGACTGGAGATAATGCCCCTTATGATCCTGCTGCTGCCGGGAGACAGACATCTCAGAAGATCATTCGTTCAGCAAAAGACCGTCGTTCCATAGGGACCGACGGTCTTTTTGATTTCGATGAAGTATGGCAAAGGGACAAAATGTTTAGTTTGGCTTTAGCGCGTATAACAGAATTGTGGAAATAAAAAATTTTTGATATTTTATTAGATTGAAATTTTAATTTCTGCTAGGAGCCTTTAAAACAGAATTTAGTCTTGCAAAGAAGTAAGTGTTAGAATAGAGGTGTATCCTCCTGGGAAA
>ONAY01000009.1 GCA_900315895.1 uncultured Eubacteriales bacterium | reverse complement strand
CGTGATGACCTAACCGCAAAAAATCCAACCGCCGCACATACTATGGCGATCACGGCTATGACTGTCCACAGTGTGCCTGACCCGGACCCTTCTGAAGCAGCGCTCCAAAGGCTATCCATATCGAGAGTTACAGTATAATCTACTTCGTGGGGCTGACTCATGGCAACAGTATCAGCAGTGAGCATAAAGCTCTCTTCCACAAAAGGAACAATGAATACGGAGTTCCCCTCTTCCGATGAATTGATGTACTGCTCATCATAGTAGATGCAGTAATCGTAATTGGGGCTCGTCATGGTGATGTACAGTTCTGACACTTTTCCTCCGTTCAATTCGGCTGAGATGGATTCCACTCCTCCCCTTCCGGATCCCCCTTCAAAGGTAAACTCCACAGGATATGTACCGTCAGCAATTGAATCTTCTGCCAGGACCTGCACCGGTCCTGTCATCATGACGCCGGCTACTATGACAACTGTTAAAGCCAATATCAAAACTTTTCTCAACTCTATACCTCTCTTCTGATCTTGTATTGTATCGCATTTATGATGCAGGCGGCTATATTGGAGCCGCCCTTTCTGCCTCTGGCCACGATGCATGGAATGTCGGTGTCCATCAGCATCTCCTTGGCTTCCACCACATTGACGAATCCCACAGGTACCCCGATGACAGCCACAGGATCGAATCTGCCCTCTTCATGAAGCCTGCAGATGGATGCCAGCGCAGTCGGAGCGTTCCCAACTGCTACTATCACGGGACCATCAAGCTTTGAGGCTCGCTCCATGCTTACATAGGATCTGGTGAGCCCTCTTTCCCTGGCTTCCTGTGCAACGCTTTCATCACCTATGAAGCAGAGCACCTGTCCTCCGAAGAATTCTATGGTCTTCTTGTTAATGCCGGACTTTGCCATGCTAGTGTCGGTTACGATATATGCGCCGTTTCTTATGGCGTCGGATATTTTGCGCTCCACGTCATGGGAGAAATATAAGGAGTCTGCGTACTCGAAATCGGCGGAGGTGTGGATGCACCTCTTTATGATGTGCTCGTACATGGGATCCGGGGTCTTCCCCATTTCCCGAAGCTCTTCTGTAATGATCTCGAAGCTTTTCTTCTCGATGTCAGCAGGTCTCACTTCGCTGAAAGCCATCTTTACTCTCCTTTCAGACCTACGATCTCGTAGATCTTATCCATGTCCAGCGCCTTCCTGAGCTCGTCAGCCAGGATGTCGTACTGTTCCTGTTTATAACTGTCGGCATCCATGGCCCTGACTGAATCCGGATCCAGTCCCTTGGCTCTGAAAAGGGCCTCAGCCACCGCCCTTAAAGGCTCCTCCTTATCGAAGATGCCATGGATGTATGTCCCGTATACATTACCGGAATTTATGATGTTCCCACAGGCTCCGGATACGCCCATGTGTATCTCGTAGCCCCTGTAGGGAAGTCCCGAAAGTCCGCTGAACGCGCCATCCACCGCGGACAGCATCCCCTCTTCTGCGGCTCTCACCTTGTCTCCTGCAAAGACTGTGTCTATGGGAAGAAGCTCCATGCCCCTCATGGTGCCGCCGTGTTCCACATGACCGGGATCGCTTATGGTCCGGCCCAGGATCTGATATCCGCCGCAGATGCCGAAGACAGGCTTTCCTTTGGATGCGTATTTTTTGACCTGGGCTTCCAGGCCACTTTCCCTCATCCATTCCAGGTCCCCCATGGTATTTTTGGTACCCGGTATGATCACAAGGTCCGGGTCTCCCAGTTCATGAACTGAGTTTACATACCTGACGCCTATGCCTTCCACCCTTTCAAGGGGGTCAAAATCCGTGAAATTGGATATTCTGGGAAGCCTGATCACAGCTACATCCACAGGGTCCACGCCCTTATCGCTTCTGAGCTTCGAGGACAGGCTGTCCTCATCGTCCACATCCACCTTCATGTAGGGCACAACCCCAAGCACGGGCACCTTTATGATATCCTCCAGCATTTCAAGGCCCGGGCGCAGGATCTCAACGTCTCCTCTGAACTTATTGATGATCACGCCCTTTACCCTGGGCCTATCCTCATCCTTAAGGAGCATCATTGTCCCTGCCAGCGATGCGAACACTCCGCCTCGGTCTATGTCTCCCGCGATGATCACCGGAGCATCCGCCATGGCGGCCATTCCCATGTTTACGATGTCATCTTCCATGAGATTGATCTCTGCAGGGCTTCCGGCCCCTTCGATGACTATTATATCGTTTTCCTCCGCAAGGCTCCTGTAAGCCTCCATTACGGGCTGTCTTAAGGCGTGCTTCGTCTTATAGTACTCTGCCGCGGTCTGGTTTCCGGTCACCTCGCCGTTAACTATGACCTGAGATCCCATGTCCCCCGTGGGTTTGAGCAAAATGGGATTCATCCTGACATCCGGAGCCTTCCTGCAGGCCTCTGCCTGCATCACCTGGGCGCGGCCCATCTCAAAGCCCTCCGGGGTGATGTAGGAATTCAGCGCCATGTTCTGGGATTTGAAGGGAGCGCAGTTGTAGCCGTCCTGGGTGAATATTCTGAGGAGTCCCGCGGTGAGCAGACTTTTGCCCGCATTGGAGCAAGTTCCCTGGATCATCAGGGACTTTGCCATCTTTGTTCCCTTTTTCTCTTGATCAGCCATCTGTCTCTCCCTTTTCCTCCAAAATATCCTTCAGGGCATCCATAAGCACTTCATTCTCCTGATGTGTCCTGACCGCTGCCCTGTAATAGCTCTCATCCAAGGACCAATAGTTCCCGCAGTTTCTGAGAAGTATCCCCCTGTCCTTCAGGCCCTTAAGATTTACAGGGCTCCTGAAGAACACATAATTTGCCTCGGAGCGGAAGGTCTCCATTCCAAGGGCACTCAAGCCATCCAGAAGGAACTGCCTTTCCTTTGCAACATACCTTTTGGTCTTCGCAAAAAACTCCGGCCCCACGCCGAAGGCTGCGATCCCCGCCTCCTCCGCAGGCCTGGACACCGGCCAGGGCTGAAGACAGTTCTCCACTGCTTCACATATGGCCTTATCCCCGGTGATCAAGAAGCCCAGACGAAGGCCTGCCATGGCAAATATCTTCGTCATGGAGTCCAGCAGAATCACGTTATCACGCTTAAGTGTATCTTCAATAAAGAAGTACTCGTCTACACCCTCTGCAAAATATATGAATGATCTGTCTATCACTACCACTGAGCCTGCATATTTTGCGCAGTCGCATATTTTGACCATATCCTCCTTATCGACCATTGTTCCCGCAGGGTTTGAGGGGCAGCCTATGAAGATCAGGTCCGGCTGAGCGCAAGAAATGGCCTCTGTCAGACTGTCAGCCTGGGTCACGAACCCATTCTCCCTGGTCTGGGAATGATGGAAGACTTCGCATCCAACCAGATTCAGGGCCCGCTGATACTCCGAAAAAGCCGGCTCCTCTATGAGGGCCTTTCTGGGCTTCAGGCCGAGACAGATCCTGAATATCAGGTCCGATGCACCGTTTCCAAAGACCAGGGACTGCGAGGGAGCATCCAGCCTGGCCGCCCCCGCCTCCTTCAGCCTGCGAAGCTGCGGGTCCGGATAGGGAGAGCTTTCAAGGGCAGAACGCCTGACAGCCTCAACTATCTCAAAGGGCATTCCCACAGGATTCAGGCTTGCGGAAAAGTCCAGTATATTCTTTTGTCCGTAAATGTCACCGCCGTGACCGTATTCTCTCATATCAGTACCAAAACTATTCTAACGACTTCCAGCAAGGCAAGCATTGCCAGGGAGGAAGCATACATCATCTTTATGGATCCGGGGATATCTGTTATCCTCACTTCCCTGTCCGGGTCACCCAGGGAGGCTTTCTCCACCAGTTTCCCGAAATAAAAGGAATCTCCCCCAAGCATTATATGCATCGCCCCTGCGCAGGCAGCCTCCAGATGGCCGCTGTTTGGGCTCAGATGCTTGAGCCTGTCCCTCTTGTAGATCCTGTAAGCGTTCCCGCCGTCCAGACCTATGAGAGGCGCAGTAAGACACATGAGAAGTCCTGTGATCCTTGCCGGAATGAAGTTTGCCACATCATCGATCTTAGCAGGTATCCGCCCGAAATACATGTATCTGTCATTCTTGTATCCCAGCATGGAATCCATGGTATTTATGGCCTTGTAGAGCATTCCCAGAGGGGCGCCCAGGATCATCATGTAAAGCATGGGAGCTGTGACACCGTCGGAAGTGTTTTCGGCCACAGTCTCTACAACAGCCTTGGTGATCTCCTCCGGGTCAAGTTCGGAAGTGTCGCGACCCACGATCCAGGACAGATACTTCCTGGAATTGGGAAGATCCTCCGCCTCAAGGTATCTGTACACCAGCATGCTCTGCTCCTTAAGGGACTTGGATGCGAAGATCTGATAGCTCCAGAAGATGTTAAGGGCAAAGGCCGCCCACACATTGACCTTGGCAAGGAGGACAAGGGCTATGAATGGTACCGCAAAAGACACCGTTGCCACAACGAGCCAGGTAAAGGCCCCTGCGGCCAGTTCACCCTTGTTGGTTTTCGGGAAAACTTTTCTTGTAAACCTCTCCATGGCTGAGATCAGTTTGCCTATGATCACCACCGGATGGGGAAAATTCCTTGGATCCCCGAATATCTGGTCCAGTATGAATGCTGTGAAGGTAGATAATGCAATAAGCACAGGAACTCCTTCTCTGCTTATCTCTCAAGCGTTATTATATACACCGGGTTTTCGGCCTTCATAAGGTCGTAATCCCCCATCTTTCTCGCCCTTGAAACGTTGATCAGACTGATGTCTGACTTAAGTCCCAGTTCGTCCTTTAGCTTTACCGCTTCAGCCATTGTCTCCAGGGTCACCGTGGTAAGCACGATCCTCGCTTCAGGGTTCTTTATAAGGCATAAGTTTACTATTTCTCTCAGATTTCCCTTGCTTCCGCCAATGAATACCTTGTCGGGTGCAGGAAGGTCTTCCAGAGCCTCTGGGGCCTGCCCCGGGATCACCTTGATATTAAATGCTCCCAGCTTCGCTCTGTTGGCCCTTATCAGTTCCACCCCTTCAGGGTCCACCTCTACAGCGTAGACCTGTGAGCCATATGCCCTGTAGGCCAGGGCTGCCGTAACGGATCCCGTACCTGCTCCCACGTCGTAGACCACATCCTTCGGATGAACGTCCAGTTTGGAGATAACAAGAGTCCTGACCTCTTCCTTGGTCATGGGTACTCCTCCCCTTACGAAGTCCTCATCTCTCAGGGCCCTGAAACGATCCGGGACCGTGGGATTCTCAATGTATACGACAGAAAGCTTTGAATACTCTCTCTCCGCCATCTCCAAAGGTGTACCGCATGAGATCTTCTCCTCCGGTGAACTCAGATCTTCTCCCACATACATTGTCACCCTGTCTCCCATGCCCGCTTCCGCAAGCTCACGGGCTATGACGGCCGGAGTCACCTTATTGTCCGTAAGGCAAAAAACTCTGTTGTTATATGCCGATTCAGGCACGGCAGAACCGCTTATCCCATGGAAGCTCACCGTCCTGAGATCTTCATAATTCCGGCCGATCTTTGCCATGAAATATGATATGGTCCCGATGCCGGGTTCAAGAGAGATATCCGCTTCCGGGAATCTCCTGAGTATGGTGGTTGCTATGGAGTGAAAGCCGGTATCTCCCGATGCCGCCACGGCCAGTTTTTTGCCGTTTTCAGAGGCGGTCTCCCTTTCGATGAGATCCAATATCTCCGTGACTGTAAGGCATTTCACATCGGGATTCAGAGCCTTCAGGGCCTTGTTATCCTTAAGGGATGTGAGGACAGTGTCCGCCTCCCCTATTATCCTTCTCACATTGGCGGTCATCTGGTCTTCCCCTCCGGGACCTATACCGCATACGTTTATGATAGTCTTCATTTCATATCTCCTTGGAGAGTCTGATCCAGTCTTAGAAGCACATCTTCCAGGCTTGACCCCTCCTCTTGGCTTGGACGCCTTATTACCAGTACTCGGAATCCTTCTCGTGCGCAGTCCAGCTTATCACTGAATCCTCCCGCCTTGCCGGTGCTCTTTGTGACCAGAGTATCGCATCCGAATTGCCTTAAGGTGGCCAGATTCATGTCCAGGCTGAAGGGTCCCTGCATGCAGATGATGTTTGAAGGTTTGAGCCCCGCCTCCTGGCAGAGCATCACTGATTCCACCGATGGAAGCACCCTTGCGGTGAACCTTTCGGAGAATCCGGACACTGAAGAAAACTTATGAAGATCCTTTGAGCCCGTGGTGAGGAGAACTCTTCCCGGGATCTGTTCCAGGATCTTCGCGGCTTCTTCTATGGAATCTGCATAGACCACCTTGTCTTTCAGGTCCGCATATTCCAAGGGAAGCTCATCCTTTCTTAAGAGTCTCAGATACTCCCTGCCCGTGTTTCGGGCTGCGGTCATGATGTTACCGGATACCTGCTGGGCATAGGGATGTGTGGCATCTATCACCAGGGTGTAACCGGAACTTTGGAAGAACTCCTCCATTTCCTGTTCAGTGAGCCTGCCTTCCATGACCTTGAGGTCCCCCAGGTCTTTCAGTATCTCTTCCCCGTATTCCGTTGCAACGAAGAAATCTGCCATGTGGGCTTTTCCAAGCTTAAGCAGATGAGATGCGATAGCACTTCCCTCGTATGTCCCTGCGAATACAGCTATCCTCGGTTCTTTATTTTTCGGACTTACCGTCATGATCATATCCTCTCGGCGTAACAAGCTCGCCGTTTATGACTCTGGTCTGACTGTTTCCCACTATAACCGTGGTGAACATGTCTATATCATCATTTCCTTTAAGTTCTGAGAGCTTGAGGACCACGCTCTTTTGGCCGTCACGCCCAATATTTTTGACGTAGCCTGAAGGTGTGTCCCCGGACCTATGCTGCATGATGAGATCCACTGCCTTGTCCAGATGCTCTCTTCTCTTGTGGCTCTTTGGGTTATAGATGCAGATGACGAAGTCCGCCTCAGCCGCTAAGCTTATCCTCTTCTCTATGAGCTCCCATGAAGTCAGGAGGTCCGAAAGAGAGATCACTGCGAAGTCGTGAATGAGAGGCGCTCCCAGTACCGCTGCCCCGCTCATGGCGGCTGTGATGCCCGGAACTGTTTCTATCTCCACCTCAGGATGTCCTTCTGCTACCTCCCGTATGAGTCCGGCCATGCCGTAGACCCCTGCATCTCCGCTGGACACGAAGGAGACTGTCTTGCCCTTGAGTGCCAGGTCCAGCGCTATTCTCGCTCTTTCCACCTCGCCTCTCATGGCGGTGGAGACCACTTTCTTCCCCTCTGTAAGGTGCTCAATGAGCTTCACATATACGGTGTATCCCACCACTGCATCGCTAGCCAGAATGGCTGCCTCCGCCTGAGGCGTCATATACTCTCGGCCACCGGGACCGATCCCTACTACGTATATCTTAGACATCGAATCTACACTCCCATTTTCTCTCGCAGACAGATAACGTAAGGCCATTTAAGGCTGTCCGTTTCATAACCGTAAGCGGCGGTTCTCCCCCGGCCAGCCTGGCAGCCCTGAAGGCCGCTCTCTCCGAGACGTTGTCCGCTCCGGTCACGCTCTTTACAAAGTCAGAAGAACTGAAATCTCCCTCTTCTTCCATGAGCTCTTCCCCAGTAAAGGTAATCATGCCGATCCCCTCTTCAGCGCAAAACATCTGCATGCAGGGCTCTTCTTTTTTGATATCCACCGTTGCAAGGTCAGATACTGCTTTGATCAAGATGCCCTGATCCGACATGAGTTTTCTCACTGTTTCTCCGAAAATATGCGGATCCAGATCCTTTCTGCATCCTGCACCAAGGAAAAGTGCCTTCGGATATATGTACAGTGTCTCCCTGAAAGGTGAACTGTCAGTCCTCACTCCCACATATATCCCTATTTCCGGGGCTGCTTCTCCCTCTTTTACCGGGGTAAGTTCCTCCGGTATCTCTCCGTAAACTTCAGCGGAGGCCTCGATGAATACTCCGACTTTCTCGCCCCTTATCACTGCAGAAGAGATGGTCTTGATCTTTGATATGTCACTGATCTCAAAGCCATTCTTCACTGCCCAGGTATCCACCGCAAACTTGCCGTTCACATCAGTTCCTGTGGTTATCACGGGATCTGCCCCTGTGATCCTTGACAGTTCAAGGGCAAACTCGTTGGCCCCTCCTATGTGTCCTGAAAGCACAGGGATAACGTTGTGTCCCAGCTCATCCATTACTACCACTGCCGGATCCTTATCCTTTGACCGGATGTATGGCGCAATGGATCTCACAGCTATTCCCATGGCGGAAACGAAGAGAAGGCAGTCGCAGTCACTGAAAGTTTTGCCCACAAATGTTTTGAGATCATCACCCTTATGATATTCCAGAAACTCTGTATCCTGAGGCAGTTCACTTTTTATCTCAGCTATTCGGTCTTTTGCATTATCTGTGAAACCGATCAGCGCAAGTTTTTTGATCATCTGTCATTCCCCTGTTCAACAGTCGTGGCCTCTCTGTAGCCCGTGGTAAAACCGGGGTCATAGAGTTTGGAACGGTCATAGGTGCTCCCCAAAAATCCTCCCACCATTATGAGGGCCATGCGGTCGATACCGTTCTCCTCCGCAGCCTTGCCGATCTCGGCCACTGTGGTGTGGATCACCTTCTGGTCAGGCCAGGTGGCCTTGTATACGATGGCAGCCGGGGAATCCGGAGCGTAGCCGCCTTCAATGAGCTTCTCTGAAAGCTGGTGAAGCATGGATGAAGTAAGGAATACCACCATGCTGGCTCCGTGGGAAGCAAGCTTCACTATGTCCTCCTTTTCGGGGACCGGAGTGCGCCCTGCCATTCTTGTGAGTATGACGGTCTGGCTGACTCCCGGAAGAGTGAACTCCGCATTGAGGGCCGAAGCCGCCCCAATGAAGGAACTGACTCCCGGAACATATTCGTAGTTGATTCCAAGCTTATCCAGAAGGTCCATCTGTTCGCGGATGGCGCCGTATATGGACGGGTCCCCTGTGTGAAGCCTGACCACCATGGAATCTCTGTTACCTTCCATCACCTCTATGACCTCTTCCAGAGTCATGCGTGCGCTGTCGTAGATCTTGCAGCCCTCCTTTGCATTATCCAGAAGAGCCGGATTGACCAGAGATCCGGCATAGATTATGACGTCAGCTTTTTTGAGGAGCTCAGCTCCCCTGACTGTTATGAGATCCGGTGCTCCCGGGCCTGCTCCGATGAAATAGACCATGTTTCCTCCCTTATAGTCATTGAGCCGGAGTGGTTTGGACCATCCGGCGTGTTTTGTTATTTGAAGTAAGCGATGAGATCCTCTGCCCCGTCGCTCATCATTATATTCGTTCTGTCAGTGGTGAACATGACGGTCTCCACCTGTATTCCATCGCCTGCACGGCTTCTCAGGTGGAACATTGCCCTGTCCACTATATCCTTTTTTACCTGCTCAAAATACTCTTCGCCCTTAAGGATATCGAAGGCCTTGTCAGTGGTCACGCACTTTAATATGGCCCTTACCTTATCACTGTCGGCACCCCTTGCGGCGCTTAGAGCTGCGATGATCTCCATCCTGCAGTCCGCATAGGACGAGTGAGTATTCATGACACCTGCTGCCGTCTTTATTAGCTTGCCGGTGTGCCCTATAAAGAGTATTCTCTTGAATCCCCTGTATCTTATGTAGTCCAGACTTTCTCCGACGAAATTGGATATCTGAACTGCACGCTCAAGATCGATCCCCAGGTATTCGCGGATAAAGTCCGCTCCATAGTTTCCCGGAGTTATCAGGATCGTTTCGGGATCCTTGACTCTGTATTTGTCCACGAAGGTCTTGATGGTCTCCACCAACGCCTTCTGGCTCATTGGTTCCACTATGCCTGTGGTCCCAATTATGGATATTCCTCCAAGTATTCCCAGTCTTGAGTTGAAGGTCTTCTTGGCGACCTCCTCTCCGCCCGGTACCGAAATTACCACCCTGAGAGCCCCATGGTAGCCCAGTTGGTCCGCTACCCTCGTGACGTTCTCCCTTATCATTCGTCTGGGCACGGGATTGATGGCAGCCTCTCCCACAGGGATCTGCAGGCCTTCCTCTGTGACCCTTCCCACGCCCTGTCCGCCTTCTATTGTTACCCTCTCATCCAGGCTAGAAAAAGCATGGTCCGACTTTGAGACTTCAGCGAAGATCTTAAGTCCGGTGGTAACGTCGGGATCGTCTCCCCCGTCCTTTACAACTGAACAGGACGCACAGGTCTCACCGGGCTTTGGGTCGAAAACTTCCATCTCCGCAGTTTCTCCCGATGGTAGTACAAAGCTGACCGAGGGCGGAATGACCCCGGTCAGCATCATTTGGCAGGAAGCAGCAGCCGCTGCGGCTGCGCAGCTTCCTGTCGTGTATCCTTGTTTAAGTTTTTTGCCGCCTACTACGGCATAATCCTTATCCATCAAGGTCTGTCTCTACTCCAGAGGCTCTACATTAGAAACGGATACCTTATGATCGTACCATACACCCTTGGTTCCGAGGATCGCAAGATCGAACTCTTCATCCAGCACTGTTACGGGAACGTCGAATCCATTAACTTCTTCTGTAAGGCCATCTGAATACGTTACAGTATCCAGAGTGGGCTGAAGGAGCTCTGCCCCTTCCTTCTCAGCATCTTCGGCAAGCCCCACATACAAATTGACTATGTTCTGTGATGCCAGGCTGACATGAATGGTCATCTGACCGTTCTCCACAGTAAGTACTCCCTTACCGTTATTGGCTTCGTTCACATGGAACATGCTGGAATCTGTATTGAAGTCTGCAGAATATGTGCCGTCCTCAAGTCCATAGGGATTTGCCGGTGTTTCTTCATTACCGGAGTTACCGGAATTGCCGCCACAGCCTGCCATGAGACCCATGACCAGGAGAAGTGACAGTACGATCATTAAGAATCTTTTCATTTCAGTTTTAACCTCTTGAATATATTTTTGTTCACATCTTACTGAAGAGCAGCTGCAACGTGGGCAACATACAGTGCCTGAATGTCAGCGATCCTTCCAAGACCTTCGATCTGGCAGGAAACGTTTTCTGCGCCAAGACCTGCTCCGATATCAACAGCCTCGTCAGCTCCTTCAACTTCGAACTCGCCGCCGTTTACGAATCCATAGTACCATGTGCCTTCTTCGTCAGCAGCCATGTCGTTGTTGGCGTGGTCGCCTGCAACTACCATGAGGGGACGAAGGATCACCTTGGTGTATCCTGCTGCTTCAACAGCCTTCTTGACTTCGGGAAGAGCTGTGGATTCAGGCTTGCCTTCGACTGTTCCGATGAATACGTTGTCATATCCAAGAGCCTGCATCTGAGCCTGCATCTGGCTGTATGTGACGTTGGCTGTGTGAGATGTGCCGTGTCCCATGAATACGATGGCTGTTCCGTCGGCCTTGAGAGCGTCGATGGAATCTGCGCCTGCTGCTTTGACTGCTTCAGCTACTGCTGCCTTTGCAACAGCTTCCTTGTCAGCGTTGATCACTGTAGCATCGCTTCCTACTTCACCGAGAAGAGGTTCAGAGATGATCATGGATTCAAACTGATCCTTGTAGGCTTCAGCCTGTGATACCAGTTCGTCATACTCAGCGCCGTGCATAAGGTGTGTGGGCTGGATAACGATGTTCTTAACGCCGTTGTCTACTGCTCTCTGAAGAGCCTGGTCCATGTTATCGATGAACTCGCCGTCTCTTGCCTGGATGTGGTTGATGATGATCTGAGCTGTGAATGCTCTTCTCACGGACCAATCCGGATAAGCTTCCTGGAGAGCCTTTTCAACTCCGCCGATGTCAGCGACTCTGGAGTCATTGAAGGATGTTCCGAAGGATACTACGAGGAGCTCGTTCTCACCGATCTCGTCCTGGTTGAGGGGATCGTCCAGAGAAGCATCGCCTGTGTCAAGTGCGAAGTAGTCGCCCTCTTCAACAAGTTCCTTCTGAGCGTCTGTCAGTGCATCCCAAGCTTCCTTGGCAGCGAGGCACTGTGCATCGGTCTCTTCTGTTCTCTCCTGGACCTGGATTGCAGCGATGAGCTCATCAACTGCAGCTGCAGCCTCTTCATCGGTCATTGCCGGTGTCTCGGGCTCAGTCTGTCCTCCGTTTCCTCCGCAAGCTGTAAACATACAAGCTACCAGAGCAAGTGCAAGTACTAAAACTAATAACTGTTTCTTCATTGCTTTTAACTTCCTTTCCTAAGCTATGAATATAATTTGAGTGGCGGCGAACCGCCCTTTTGACAGTTAGTACGGACATCCATAGCCCAAAGGAAGTCTCGGCGAAAAATGCTTGATCCTTTCTGCGCTCTTCAGAGAAACAAAAAACCTCTGAAGTCACAGAGGTCAAAATCAAACACAGGTGGAATACTGTTACCATATCCCATCGTACGACCAATTCCTCGTGGCCCGGACAGATGTCCTTGTACAGCATAAGGCAGGTCTCCCGGCTCACTGATCGGGCGTTTCAGCCGCCTTCCCGGTTTCCCAGTGGCAAATTGGCTTAAACTCTCAGTTTACGGTGACGAGATCGCGCAGGACTTGCACCCGCTTCCCTATTATCCGGACTGTTTCCGGCACCTTATGTTTTTTATTAAATAACAGTCCGGTGACAACCAGACCGCTGACTATGTTAGCACAACGCCCTCTCTATGTCAAGCAGACAAAAAGCCCTTGAAACAAGGGCTTTTAAAAAATTATCCTGTTGCAGTATATATTCAAAGAAACTAAATTCCCAAGGCTGCCAGCTTGATGAATATCCTGGTCAGCACCTGCTGATAATAATCATAATCTGCCTTTGACAGACTGCTCGGATCAATGGAGTTCAGATCGTTCATGATGGTGGCGAATTTATCCATGAACGCTTTATAATCCTCTGACAGGCCGGATGTATCTTCGGCATTCTCGTATTTTTTCATGAAGGCTACATAATCATCTATGAAAGCTTCATAATCGTCCATTATTGCCTTGAAATCTTCGGACACCTCTCCGGTCTCTTCAGTCTCCTCCTGAGTCTCGGATGCTTCGGCTTCAGGTTCATCCGATGTGGTCACTTCCCCGGAGGGTTCTTCTGAAGCTTCTTCCTCCCAATCATAGGGCTGATCGGCACGGACTACCATGATGTCATTTCCATAGTAGTTTACGCTGAGGTGGAAACCATCCTCGTTGTCTGCATAGAAGTAGTCACCGTTTCTCGAGAAGTTCACATCGAATCCGCTGTCGATGCATTGTGATACATACTCATCGTACTCTTCCTTGGAAGTCTCTCCCACATATATCACGAAGCCGTAATCCGCCTCCCATTCAATGAATCCCACCTGGGACTTGGGTACGGGAACCAGCTTCCCTACCGTAGAGGTCGGCCATCTCAGAGCTGACATGGGCTTCGCTGCGGTAAGAGTTATGTCCATCTCTTTTCCGGACTCATAGTAGCTGAGCTCCAACTTATCCCCATCACTGTCGAAGGCAGTCCAACCATTATAGTAGTCCGTCTGCTCCTGATCAAAACCCATCTCTCTGCAGGCTTTTTTGTATTCGTTGAACTGTTCCGAAGAGAAGTGATATACGCAACAGTCGAACATCTCGCTGGAATCACGGTAAATGTGTCCGTATTCAGATTCCGGCACGGGGATCTTGGAGCTTAAGCCGCTATCCGGCCAAAAGAAGGCCTCGTTGCGGTCCACTCCGCCGTTCATCCCCATGAAGATCAAAAACAGTATGATAAGGAAGAACGGTATGGTCTGAAGGACCTGTCTCAGGTTCGGGATCCTGGTCTTGATGGTGCCGTTTCCAAGAAGAAGAGCCGCCGTAACGAGCCCTGTCTGTATCAAGCCTACCACTCCCGCCAGAGGTGAAGCGCCGGTTGTAAATGCAACTATGGTGAAGATAAAGAAAACTATCAGCCAGAATATCAGGAACTTCCTCATGAAGCTATGCCTGAAATCCGATATCCGCTTCTCCTCTTTTCGCTTATCCTGCTGCTCTTCGTCAAGCCTGAGCTTCTCTATCTCGATCTCCTTGCGAGCCTCCGCCCTGATGCGGGCTTTTTTGACATCATCGCTCTCAATGATAAGTTCCTTCGCACCGCAGTAGGGGCATGTCAATACCGGGCTTCCCTCTTCAGCCTCAAGGGTGCCTCCACATGCTGTGCATCTCAGTTGCATCGTTCTTCTGTTAGCTGTTGCCATCTATGGTCTCTCCTAAAGTGTATTACTGTTCCTCCCGCGTCCTTCTCAGGCCAAAAGATCGTACATCAGATTTATTGATGCCGCCAGGTCATCGTCGGCTTCCATAAGCGTATCAATGTATTCCTCGAAGGAAGTATCTGTGTTCATAACCGCATCGATGAACTCAAAATAGTCATCGTACATGTCCTCCATGGCATCCGCCAGGTCATCCATACCGGTCTTTTCTGCCATGTCCATTGCTTCGTTATACAGCGAGGTGATATTAGCCTGATTGCCCATGACGCTGTCTATATTATCCTGATGCAGGCTAAGGGCTTCCTCCAGGGCTCCCTCCTTGGTGCCTCCGTAATTGCCGTTCTCTAAAGCTTCGTACCAGAAATTGGCTATATCCAGTCCCGCATCTTCCATGAGTATAGCATCGTCCAGCAAGGCCATATAATAGGTGGTGGCGCCTTCCCGTGCATCATCTTCCGTCACCTTGTTTCCAATGCCGCCTCCCGCCAAATAGATACCTACGGCACCTACGAACACGATGATCAGGATGGCTGATACGATACCTATCCACTTCTTGTTTTTTGCGGCCTGAGGCTGGGCGCCTGCCTGACTCGCACTGGTAATGGCGGGCTCCACATAATAGATCTGCTTATGAGGATTCTCATCTGCAGGCTCCGGTGGTGCCTTCTTCTCTTCCTGCTCTTCCTTCTCTGCCAATTCGGTCCAGACAGTCTTGCTGTCCCCCGTATCGATCTTGCTTCCGCAGTATGGACATATCTCAATTCCTTCTTCGATCTTCGCTCCGCATACCTGGCATCTGATCATTGTAATTTCCTCCATGTCTAAGGCAAAGGATTTAACTAAATAATTATCTTTTTTGCAAAAAATGTCAATGGGTGCTAGAGCCTGACTTCCACAGGATCTCTGATCTCCATACTGCAGGATGTGACTTCACAGTCGTAAGCCAAAACCTGTACTCCTCGGTCATGGGCCTCCTTTAGAGCATCCGCGAAATCTCCGTGTATCACTCTGTCAGGCTCAAAATACTTCACGTCCTTCATCTGTACAACGAACAGGAGATATGCTTCGTAGCCCTCTTTCAGGCACTCAACAAGTTCGTGGATGTGCTTGATGCCCCGCTCTGTCGGTGCATCCGGAAAACGCACCACATCGTTATCCTCCAGGGTCACTCCCTTGACCTCCACGAAAGCTTTTCTGGTGATTCCGTCATCATCCATGTATTCCAGATATATATCGAATCTGGAATTCCCGAAGGTGACTTCCCGTCTAAGGGTGGTCACATTCCTCTTGAAAGCACCTGAACTGATCCACTCGTAGGCCGCAGCATTTGGTATCTGTGAGTCCATGTTTACAAGGCGCCTGCCCTTCTTCACCGCAACCAGATCGTACTGAGTCTTGCGGGCAGGGTTGTCAGATCTCTCAAGATACACCTCTGCTCTTGGCTGGAGCAGTTCCCTGCACCGTCCGGTATTCTTGACATGGACCGTCGTTTCAACGCCGTCTATCAGAACATGCGCAATGAACCTGTTGGGCCTGGATAGAAATGTGCCTTTTACGATATTATTGTATTTCATATGCTGTCAGGAAATCCTATCTCCCCTAAGAATTCTTCGATGATCGCCTTGTAGGCCTCTTCACCTGCGATCTCTCTGGACTGGGCGTGCTCTGCTCCATCTATCAGGTGTATCTCGCCATAACCCTTCTGGGCCTCCTTCATCACCTGGCTGTTGGATGGCTTGATGAAGCTGTCATTTGCGCCGTGGATGAAGCACACCGGAACATCGTTCTCCCTTAAAGCATCCACAGCTGATGTCAGCTTCATGTCGTATCCGTATCTGCTCTTCATCACAGAATTCACCAGAGGCGTGAGCCAGCTCACGTGGAAATTCTTATAAGTCGAATCCATCAGGTCGTAAAGATTGCTGAATCCGCAGTCTGCTACTACGAACTTTACATTGGGGCGATACTTCAGAACTGAAAGCGAGATGCTGCTTCCCATGGACTCTCCGTGGAGCCCCAGAAGGATGTCTTCTCCGTAACGATCGTAGGTATCGTCTATGAGCTTCAGAAGATCCTCTGACTCAAACTGCCCAAGGCTCACGGCAGTCTTTTGGTTCTCCCCATGGCCTCTCACATCGTAGATCACGCAGTTGAAGCCCAGAGATCTGTAACAGCTCAGGTATTTCACGCTTCCGTATCTGTTGGATGTGAATCCGTGAGACAGGATCATGTATTTTTTGCTCTCTTCCTCAGCCTTTATGAATGTGCAGTGGAGCAGGTATCCGTCCTTGCCCTCCACCGTATAGTTTTCGGTATCATAAGAATCGTAGTCTCCCCAGAGACCGTGCTCCACCTCCCAGGCCTTCTCCTGCTCCAGGGTCATGCCCTTGGGAAGTGCCGTGGACCGCGCAAAATATCCCGCCCCGATATATATCAGAACTGCCAGTACAGCCACTATAGCCAGGAGTATTATCAAAAATGTCTTCATCCTCTTTCCTTCCATGATCAGTAAAGCTCAGGTCTCCTGTGTCTCAGAAGAGGGAGCTGCTCCCGGATCTTTTCCACATAGTCCGGATCTATGTCCCCGTAGATGATCGCAGTTTTCTCATCTCCGTGGGAGACGAAGTCGCCCCACGGGCTTACGATGCAGGAGTTTCCGTAGGAATGGTAGGGTCCGTCGCTGTCCCATGCTCTCGCGTTGGCGGCAAGATAGATCTGATTGTCAAGGGCTCTTGCCCTCATGGTCAGATCCCAGTGAGCGGGACCCGTAGTCATGTTGAAGGCCGCAGGAAGCACCACAAGCTTCGCACCTGACAGGGTCATCTTCCTGAACCACTCCGGGAATCTCACGTCGTAGCATATGGCTACCCCGATCTTGCAGAGATCCGTATCCAGCACCAGCATCTCATTGCCCGGTGTAAGAGTATCAGACTCCTTGAAACGGATGCCGCCCTCTATGTCCACGTCGAAAAGATGCACTTTCCTGAACCTGCCTATCATCCTTCCCTCTCTATCAAAAGAAAAGGAAGTATTGTATATCCGGCCATCCTCGATCTCGGGAATGGATCCTCCTATGAGATATATTTTAAGTTCTTCCGCCAGACGGGACATGAATTCCACAGTCTGCCCGTCACAGGGCTCCGCAGCCGTCCTGAAAAACTTGGCGGCATAGGGACAATTCCACATTTCAGGCAGGCTCACCACCTGCGCGCCGCCGTCTGCGGCACGTCTTACATATTCTGAAGCAAGCTTGAGGTTTGCTTTTTTGTCGGACGAGCCGTCTATCTGGCACAATCCTATTCTGAACAATATTGCCACCTACTCTCTCGCGGGTCCATCTGCGCAAAAGATGTTTTGCGCCAATTATCTCCAAATACATATTCTATATCATGAAAACCACCATGGCAAGATAATGAGCAAAAGACCCGGCTGCCATGCTACCGCGTCCGGGTCTTTTGATATATCGGAGAATCTAATGTCTACTCTACGGTCACCGACTTTGCCAGATTCCTGGGCTTGTCGATGTCACAGCCTCTGTTCAGCGCCACATAATATGCGAAAAGCTGCAGCGGTACGATGTTGAGATTTGCCTGAAGCAGATCGTGGGTCTCAGGAACTGCCAGGATGGCTCTTACGCTGTCCTCAAAGGTCTTCGCACTTTCTTCGGTGGTGAGCACCACAGCATCCGCTCCTCTGGACGTAGCCTCCACCATGTTGGAGAAGGTCTTGTCCATAACTGACTTACAGGTGGCAATGGCGACCACCAGTACTCCCGGTTCCATCAGGGATATGGTCCCGTGCTTCAGTTCCCCTGCAGCGTAGGACTCGGAATGAATGTAGGAGATCTCCTTCAGTTTCAGGGATCCCTCCAGTCCCAGAGCGTAATCTATGTTTCGTCCGATGAAGAACATGCTGTCCAGATTGAAATACTTGGATGCTGTCTTCTGGATGTTTCCTATATTGTCCAGGATCTCGTTCATCTTGTCGGGAAGATCCGTTAGAGCCGCTATGTATGCACCATAGTCGTCTTCGGATATTTTCCCAAGCTGATGCTGGAAGTACACCGTAAGCATGGAGAGGAGCACCAACTGTGTACTGTAGGCCTTGGTGGTGGCCACGGCTATTTCAGGGCCCGCCCAGGTGTAGATCACATGATCTGCCTCACGGGCGATGGAACTTCCTATGACGTTGACTATTGCCAGAGTCTTTGCCCCGAGTTTTTTGGCCTCCCTCATGGCGGCCATGGTGTCCAGCGTCTCCCCGGACTGACTTATGACTATTACCAGACTGTCAGGTCCCACGATGGGATCGCTGTAGCGGAACTCGGATGCGAGGCATACCTCCACGGGAATTCGAAGCGCCTTTTCCAGCATGTACTTGCCCACCACTCCCACGTGATAGGCCGATCCGCAGCCAACGATGTATATGGACGAACAATTCTTTATAAGATCAGCGTCCTCAGCCAGTTCCTCGAAGTATATCCGCCCATCTCTCAGCCTGGGTGACACCGTCTTCCTGATGGCTTCTGGCTGTTCCATGATCTCCTTTATCATGAAGTGTGAATAGCCGCCCTTTTCTGCGGCAGACACGTCCCATTCCACTGTGTGGAGCTCTTTCTCCACCTGGAGTCTTCCGGAATCGTAGACGGTCACACTATCCTTGGAGAGCACCGCCACCTCCTCATCTTCCAGATAGCTCACAGTCCTTGTGTGGGACAGAAGAGCCGTAACGTCTGAAGCGATGTAATTGCTGCCTTCTCCGTATCCAATGAGAAGTGGAGCATCCTTCCTCGCCGCAATGATCTGCCCCGGAAAGTCCGAACAGAGTATCCCGAGAGCGTATGAACCCTTGATGCGGTCCAGCATGGAATACACAGCATCCATCAGTTCGCCCCGGCCCATGTAATAGTACTCCATCAGCTGGGCTACCACCTCTGTATCCGTCTCCGACTGGAACTTGTATCCCCTTCTCTCAAGGAACTCTCTGAGCTCCCTGTAGTTTTCTATGATTCCGTTATGGACGACCACTATCCTTCCGCTCATTCCCGCCTGCGGATGGGCGTTGACATCGTTGGGCTCTCCGTGGGTCGCCCACCTGGTGTGACCGATGCCCACTGTCCCCGTGATGGGTGATTCAGACCCGATCTTTTCCCTAAGGGAGGCAATGCGGCCCTTGCACTTTCTTATCTTGAGGGTACCTTCATCCGAAAGCACCGCAACTCCTGCAGAATCGTAGCCCCTGTATTCCAGTTTTTCCAGTCCCTCCAAAAGGATAGGAACAGCTTCCTCATTACCGCAAAATCCTATTATCCCGCACATTTCATTTCTCCTCGCTATTGTCAGAATGTTTGAGCGCTGCTCCCACGAACCCCAGAAACAGCGGATGGGGCCTGTTGGGACGGCTCTTGAATTCCGGATGGAACTGGACGCCTATGTGGAAGTCCCTTCCGGGAAGCTCCACTGCTTCCACCAGTCTGCCGTCCGGAGATATGCCCGAGAGCACCATCCCGTTTTCACGGAAAGCCTCCCGGTAATCGTTGTTGAATTCGTATCTGTGACGGTGCCTTTCGGATATGGTATCCGCACCGTAGAACTTCCTGAGGGCCGTACCCTCCTGTACATCGCAGGGATAAGCCCCCAGCCTCAGGGTCCCTCCCTTGTCTAAGTCGTCGCTCTGTCCGGGCATGAAGTCGATGACCTTGTGGGTGCTCAGCTCGTTGAACTCTCCCGAGTCAGCATCCCCCAGACCAAGAACGTTTCTCGCAAATTCGATCACGGCTATCTGCATCCCAAGGCATATACCGAAATACGGAACATGGTTCTCCCTGGAGTAGCGCTCGGCGTTGATCATACCCTCGATGCCCCGGCTGCCAAAACCTCCCGGTACGATGATACCGTCCGCATCCCTGAGCACTTCCGCAGTGTTTTCAGGGGTCAGGGTCTCTGAATCCGTCCACAGGATCTTTATGTGGGTGTTGTGATGATAGCCCGCGTGCCTCAGAGCTTCAGCCACCGACAGATAGGCGTCGTGAAGAGCCACGTACTTGCCCACCAGGGCGATCTTTACGGTGAGGGGCCTGTTTTTGATGCGGTCCACCATGGCGGTCCACTCCTCCAGGTCGGGTTCAGGAGCATCCAGCGCAAGTTCCCTGCAAACTATGCCCGAGAACCCTGCTTTCTCCAGCATGAGAGGCGCTTCGTAAAGGTTGGGGAGCGTTATGTTCTCGATGACGCAGTCCGGCTTCACGTTGCAGAACAGAGAGATCTTTTTGAATATGGACTCATCCAGCGGTCTGTTGCACCTGAGCACTATGATGTCCGGATGTATTCCCATGCCCTGCAGTTCCTTGACTGAATGCTGTGTGGGCTTGGTCTTGTGCTCCTCTGAACCTTCCAGATACGGTACCAGAGTCACATGTATGAACAGGCAGTTCTCCTTTCCCACCTCCAGAGAAAGCTGTCTGGCAGCCTCTATGAATGGCTGAGACTCGATGTCCCCGATGGTGCCGCCGATCTCTGTTATGACCACGTCCGCGTCGGTTTCTCTGCCCACATGGTAGATGAAGGTCTTTATCTCGTCGGTTATGTGGGGTATCACCTGGACCGTGGAACCCAGATACTCGCCTCTGCGCTCCTTGTTCAGAACGTTCCAGTACACCTTGCCCGACGTAAGGTTTGAAAACCTGTTAAGGTCCTCATCTATGAACCTCTCGTAGTGCCCCAGATCCAGGTCCGTCTCCGCACCGTCCTCGGTGACGTAGACCTCACCGTGCTGATAGGGACTCATGGTGCCGGGATCCACGTTTATGTATGGATCCAGCTTCTGAGCCGCCACCTTCAGCCCTCTGGATTTAAGCAGCCTTCCAAGAGAAGCAGCCGTAATGCCCTTGCCTAGGCCAGATACGACTCCTCCTGTAACGAATATGTATTTCGCCATCCCGGATCCCTCCTTTTCTACTCCCATTCCACCGTAGCAGGCGGTTTGGAAGTGACGTCATAGACCACTCTTGTTACTCCCGGGATCTCATTGGCTATCCTGTGGCTGGCCGCGGCCACTGTTCCGTATGGCAGCCTGCTCCACTCCGCAGTCATGAAATCGTCGGTATAAACTGCTCTTAAGGCAACGGTCAGTCCATAGGCTCTGCCGTCGCCCTTGACTCCAACGCTCAGAGTGTCGGTCAGTACCGCAAAATACTGATCCGGCCGTTTATCTGCAGGAAGTTTATCCACTTCCTCTCTGAAGATGGCGTCAGCTTCCCTTACCGTCTCCAGTTTCTCGCGTGTCACCTCTCCGATGACCCTCACGCCGAGGCCCGGTCCCGGGAAGGGCTGGCGCATCACCAGTTCCTCCGGGAGCCCGAGTTTTCTCCCTGCTTCCCTTACCTCGTCCTTGAACAATTCCTTAAGGGGCTCCACTATGTCCCTGAAATCCATGGATTCAGGAAGTCCGCCTACGTTGTGATGGCTTTTTATGGTGGCGGAGCCTCCTTTGCCGCTCTCCACTATGTCCGGGTAAATGGTGCCCTGAGCCAGGACGTCAGCCTCTCCTGCCTCCCTCGCCTGTTCCTCGAAGACTCTTACGAATTCCTCTCCGATGATCTTTCTCTTGCCTTCGGGTTCCCTCACTCCCCGGAGTTTTCCGAGAAACTTTTCAGCCGCGTCTACCCTTATGAACCTTGAACCGTACATGTTCCCGAACACTCTCTCCACCATGTCGGCCTCGTTCTTCCTCAGCATGCCGTGGTCCACGAAGACCATGGTCAGATCTTTTCCTATCGCCCTGGACAGAAGAGCCGCAGCTACGGACGAATCCACTCCTCCTGAAAGGCCCAGCAGAACCTTCCTTCCGTCCAGTTCCTTTCTCAGACGGCTTATGCTTTCCTCCACGAAGTCATCCATCCTCCAGTTTCCGTCCACTCCGCATATCCCGAACAAAAAATTCGAGAGCATCCGGTTCCCGTATTCGGTGTGTTCTACCTCCGGATGGAACTGTACCGCATAAAGCTTTCTCTCTTCAGAGCTCATGGCTGCCACCGGACACTTGTCGGTAGAAGCAGTGACCCTGAACCCTTCCGGAACGGCCATGATCGAGTCGCGGTGACTCATGAAGCACAGGCTTTCCTCTGGCACGCCCTCAAAAAGTATGTCGCTTCCCACGCTGAGTCTAGCCTCTCCGTACTCTCCGGAACCGCCGGCATCTCCAACCTTGCCGCCTGCCATGTACGCCATGAGCTGCGCGCCGTAGCAGATCCCGAGGACCGGTATCCCGAGGTCCAGTATTCCCTCATCGAAACGAGGCGCGTCATCGCCGTAGACGCTGTTGGGACCTCCCGTGAAGATGATCCCCCTGTATCCTTCGTTCTCTATTTCTTTGAGCGTTACCCTGTCATATTCCTTGATCTCCGCATAGACATGCAGATCTCTGACTCTTCTCGCTATCAGCTGATCGTACTGTCCTCCGAAATCCAGAACAAGTATCTTTTGCTGTCTCATGCTTTTATCTCCTCCACCGTAAGATCCACTCCCTCTGTCAGCGGTTCCATCTCCTTAAGGTATCTCAGGGTCTGCTCCTCAGCCCTGCCCGTAAACCTTCCGGGGTCCAGGAGGCCCCTCATCTCCTCTTCCGTCATACGGAAGCAGGTCTCTTTTGCGAGACGATCTATGAGATCGTACTTTTCACCGTTCCCCAGGGCCTCCGATGCTTCCATGGAACATCTCCTGATCACTTCGTGAAGAGCCTGTCTGTCTCCGCCCCTTTTGACACCCTCCATGAGGATATCCTCGGTGGCGATAAAGGGCAGCTGCTCCTCCACAGACCTCACAGCCATTCCGACGTTAACCCTGAGACCCGACGCAATGAAGGCTCCAAGCATGAGGATGGCGTCTGCAGCCAGGAAACCTTCAGGCATGGACAGTCTTCTGTTGGCAGAGTCGTCGAGAGTCCTCTCCAGCCACTGGCTTGATGCAGTCTGAACAGCGTTGAAGGCATCTGTCATGATGAACCTTGACAGTGAACAGATCCGCTCACAGCGAATGGGATTCCTCTTGTATGCCATTGCGGAAGACCCTATCTGACCGTCAGAGAACGGTTCTTCCAGGATCCTGTCATGCTGCATCAGCCTGATATCCGTGGCCATCCTGTACATGCTCTGGGCCAGCGAGGACAGGCAGTTCATTATGCGCACGTCAACCTTTCTCGGATATGTCTGGGATGATATGGGAAAGCACCGGCTGAAACCGAAGTCTCCTGCAATCATCCGGTTCATCTCATCGATCCTGTCAGTATCTCCGCCGAAAAGCTCCATGAAGCTGGCCTCAGTGCCCGTCGTCCCCCGGCACCCCAGGAAGCATAGGTTTTCAAGAACGAAATCCATCTCGTCCAGGTCGCTTCTAAGATCCTGTATCCAGAGACAGGCCCTCTTTCCGACAGTCACCGGCTGTGCCGGCTGGTAGTGAGTATATCCCAGCACCGGCGTATTACTGTATGTCTTGGAGAATCTGCAAAGGATGGCTATCAATTTGATGAGCCTGTCTCTCAATATCTCAAGTGCGTCACGGTAGAGAATCAGATCCGCATTGTCCGTGACGTAACAACTGGTGGCGCCCAGATGAATGATCCCCGCTGCGCCCGGCGCCGCTTTGCCGAAGGCAAAAACATGCGCCATCACGTCGTGATGCACCTCGGCCTCCCGCTGTTCAGCACATTCGTAATCTATGGGTTCTATGTTTTGTTCAAGCTCTCTTACCTGATCTTCCGTTATGGGCAGTCCCAGTACGGATTCTGCCCTGGCCAGCGACACCCAAAGTTTCCTCCAGGTCCTGTATCTGCTGTCATCCGAAAACAGCTCGGCCATCTGTCTTGAAGCATATCTCGCAGGCAGGATGGATCTGTATACGTCTCCCATGTCTCAGTCCTCTCTATCCTTTCTGATGTAGCTGTCCCTCTCAGGCCCCACCGAAATGTATGTGGCGCCAAGGCCTGCGGACTCTTCTATGTATCTGACATAGTCTCTGGCCTCAGGTGGAAGCTGATCCCACTGCCTGGCTTTGGATATGTCGCACATCCAGCCCTTCATGTACCGGATCTTCGGGGTCGCTCTTTCCAGATCCGTAGGAAACGGGAATCCTGTGACTTCTTTTCCATCGATAATGTATGCTGTGCAGACGGGTATTTTCTCCATGTAGCTAAGGACATCCAGTTTGGTGATCGCAAGCTCAGTTGCGGCCTGGACCTCGACTCCATAGGCTGTGGCCACCGCATCATATGCGCCCACTCTTCTGGGACGGCCTGTGGTCGCTCCGTATTCCCCGCCTGCACGTCTGAGAGCCTCGGCTTCCTCACCGAACAGTTCGGATACGAATGCGCCTTCGCCTACACAGGTGGAGTACGCCTTGACCACGCCTACCACCCTGTCCAGCCTGACCTCGGGATAACCGGACCCGATGGGAGCGTAGGCGGCGAGAGTGTTGGAAGATGTGGTGTAGGGATATATGCCGTAATCTATGTCCCTCATGGCTCCCAGCTGCGCCTCGAAGAGGATGTTCCTGCCTTTGGATGCCTCCTCTCTGAGATAATCGCCGGTGTCGCAGATAAAGGGTGTCAGTTTCTCACAGTAGTCACTGAGCCAGCTGTCCAGCATCTCTTCCGTATACGGCGCAGCGCCGTATACCCCTTCAAGGGTGAGATTCTTCCATTCCATGATCTCCATGAGATGTCTTTTGAGTGCTGCGGGATCAGAGAGTTCTCCGGCAAGGGCGGTTTTTTTCTGAAATTTGTCAGAATAAAAGGGCGCGATCCCCTGCTTGGTCGAACCGTATCTGTGGTCGGCCAGCCTGGACTCTTCCAGAGAATCCAGTTCCCTGTGCCAGGGAAGAAGAAGAGACGCCCTCTCGCTTATTTTTAGATTGTCCGGGGTCACCTCGACCCCCTTCGCTCTGACCGATCCGATCTCCTTCCAAAGGACCTCTGGATCCAGAGCTACGTCGTTGCCTATGACGTTGGAGACACCATCTCTCACTATCCCTGAAGGAAGGAGATGGAGGGCGAACCTGCCCTTTTCATTGACCACCGTATGTCCGGCGTTTCCTCCGCCCTGATACCGTACGACGATATCATAGTCACTCGTCAGAAGGTCCACCATCCGGCCTTTACCTTCGTCACCCCAATTGATACCAACGATCGCGCAATTAGACATTTTTGACTCCTGTGGTTCAAAATACAAACAAATACAGAAATCATTTTACAACCCCTCCATTTCATTGTAAAATACATATAATCATAGGCTTATTATATATTTTTTGTATGCTAAAAGGGCGGAGGTACAGCAAAACATCCGCCCCAGGGAGGAAACATGGATCTCAAAGCACTTTCTTACTTCGTTACGGTCGCAGAGGAACTGAACATCTCGAAGGCTGCCAGAAAACTGAACCTGAGCCAGCCTCCCCTGAGCCTCCAGATAAAGAACCTGGAAGAAGAGCTCAACACCAGACTTTTCATAAGAGGCCGCAGGCAGCTGGAGATCACGGAGTCAGGCAGGCTTCTCTACAGGAGAGCCAAGGAGATACTGAACCTTGCGGAGAAGGCAGAGTCGGAAGTCATGTCCATGAACGATGGCATGACCGGGACCATTTCCCTAGGTCTTGTGGAGGGCCTGGCACCCGACATAGCAGGAAGCTGGTTCTACGGTTTCTCAAGGATATACCCCAGAGTCCGCTTCAGGATACTTGACGGAAACAGCGACGACCTTCTGGAGAAGCTGAGGAGCGGCATTATATCTCTTGCGGTGATCACCGCTCCCTACGACCAGTCTCTCCTGAACGCCTTCCCTGTGGGACGTGACAACATGGCTGCCATGATGAGCAGGGAGCATCCCCTTGCGAAGATCCAGGGCGATACCGTCACCGTCAGTCAGCTGGTGGGTCAGCCCCTCATCGTACCAAGCCGCGGAGCCACCATCGATTCCATTTCGAAATGGTTCAGGGAGGTCAAGAGCGAACCCAACATCATCTGTGAGATGGACAGTTACCTGGATGCGGCGGCCCTGGCGGGAAGAGGCATGGGTATCAGCATCTTCCCAGAGACCGCCTACGTCGAGAACTCCTCCATCATTTCCAAAAAGATCGAAGGATCCGGCAGGGAACTGAACTACCTTTTCGTCTGGCTCAAAGGCCATCCCCTGCCCACCATCGAAGAAAAATTCATAGATTACGTGAAGGAACAGACCAGCCTGTGACTTAAAGCCTGTGCTTCATCTCATACCTGAGTTCCAGAATGGTGCGGACAGATACCCAGATGTCCAGCAGCCCCTTAAGCAAGGCAAGGCCTCCTGCAATTATCAGTCCGGTGAACACTCTGTATGTTCCTCCCGGTTCGGCCATCAGATACGATATAAGGGTAAGTCCGCCTCCTATGAGCAGACCTGCCAACGCCAGCGGAAGGCTGCGAAGCACCTGACGGATGCATTCTTTCTCATGTTCAAAGGCTCTGTGGTACTCCTCCTCCGTCCTTCTGGACTCCGCTTTTTTCTCTGCCGTCTTCGCCTGGTAGAAGTCATCGGAATACTGGGGCTGCGTCTTATTGTAGTAATCGTAGGCAGCTCTCTCATTCTCGTCCATAAGGAAGTGATAGGCATCCGTTGCGTCCCGGAACTTCTGCGTCTTAATGGGGTCTCCCCCGTTTTTGTCCGGGTGGGTCTCCATAGCTATCCTGTGAAACGCCGTCTTGATCTGTTCTTTTGTAGCGTCGGACCTCACGCCCAGGATCTCATAAGGGTCTTTCATTGTTTTGTCTCCTTTCAGTTAAAACAAAAAAAGAAAAACCCCAAGGATCTTTCCTTTTAGACAAAAAAAGACCCAGGGGTTCTATTTATATATATGCATATTATAATGTCATTCTATAGATATGTCAAACCGGATTTTGCCATGGGCCTCCGGATGGTATATAATGGGGACAACAAATCAAGGAGGTAAACGCTTATGTCAGAATATAACCACGACCCATCCGACAGAGTATGGTACGCCTGCTACGGATCAAATCTCAGCGAAAAGAGATTCGGTTACTATATCTTCGGCGGATACTTTGCAGCGCAGGACAGGGACTACGAAGGCTGCAATGACAAGACGCCCTGGTCTGCCTCTGAAATTAAAACCTTCAAGGGAAGGATATATTTCGGAAACGATTCTCCCAAATGGCATCATTGCGGTGTTGCTTTCTTCGACCCAAACGGAAGCGGCCATGTGCTGATGCGCCTCTACCAAATAACCTGGGGACAACTTATGGAAGTTCAGGACCAGGAAAGCAACATTCCCAGCTGGTATGATGACTGCCACCGTGTTGGTGAATATCAGGGTCTCCCTGTCTACACGCTTACAGCCTATGACCTCCCCTTTGTGAATGAACCCTGTGACGATTACCGTAATCTGATCCTTCAGGCGCTTACCACTGAATGTGGCATGGATGAAGAGTCTGCCAAAAGGTACCTTGAGACCGGCAGCCTCGACCCTACGGAATAAGATCATACACTAAAGCCCCTTTCGGAACATGCTTCCGTCAGGGGCTTTTTGAATTACTCCTTTTGCCGTTATCTGCCCTTTTTACCTGCCAGATAAAGGATGTCCGCAAGAAGCGACACTGCACTTACCGCCATTGCAATGTAGAACCACGGGGTAAGCCAGGTGATGGTTTCGGCCATATCGATCTTTCCGATATTCATCATCAGACCGCTGTTTTTTATCAGGAAATAAACCGAAATGTAGAGAGATGCATAGCCTAAAACGATCAGAACTATTCTCTTCCGCGATCCGATAGTTTCATTCCATATCCCGATGAACGTGATGAGGACAGGAATTATGACAAACCCCAGCTGATCTGCAAAACTCAATCCCGCGGACTCGGGGCCGGGTCTGACCCATGTCCCAACAGAGCAGGCAAGGAATGCCATAATAAGCGCGATGCAGATTCTTTTGATATTCATTGTTCCCTCCTTATCTTTGAGTGAACTCAAACAATACACACATCCTTCCCTCTATAAGTAGTTAACTAAAAAAATCACCGAAATCGGACATGGTTTCAAAAAAAATATTTTTGCGCACAGAAACCCCGGGAACCGGCCTCGGGGGTCATTATACACCGCTATGATTTTTACAGGCCGTTTTTCTCAACTTCGAACATCCTTTTGGGGATGTGGCAGTATCCCGCAGGGTTCTTGTCGAGGTACTTCTGGTGATATTCCTCAGCGGTGAAGAAGTTCCTCAATGGCTCCACCTCCACTGCCAGCGGCTGACCAACCTCATCCGACACTTCCGCGCAGACTTCCCTGATCACCGGAAGCTGTTCCTCATCGGTGTAGTAGATGCCTGTGCGGTACTGGATGCCTTCATCCTCGCCCTGCTTGTTTACTGAAGTGGGGTCGATCACCATGAAGTAATAGCCAAGAAATTTTTTGAGAGGGAGTTTGTCTTCGTCGTATTCTATCCTGACCGTCTCAGCGTGACCTGAATCATTGCAGACCTCCTCATAGCTCACTTCCCTGTCCGGTCCGTTGGCATAGCCCACCTCTGTCGAGATCACTCCCGTGAACTGGTCAAAATATTTCTGGGCACCCCAGAAGCACCCTCCTGCAAGATATATAGTCTTCATCTCTGCCTCCGATCCAATTGCCTACACTCGCTGCTTTTCCAAGCCGTGCAGCCAGTCTGATTTAAGGAAAATTATAAGGAATATCAGAGAGCTGATAGTCCATGTCACAGGATATGCTGAGAATACCACCTCTATCCTGTGGAAAATACCTACCATCGTGTAGATATATGCTACTCTGAACACGCACCAAACTCCGAACATGACCAGCATTGGTACGAAGCTCCTTCCCGCACCTCTCTGAACAGCTGCCATACAGTGGGAACAGGCCAGAAGGCAGAAGAACAGCGACTGCACGTGAGCCTGCTTCACACCTATGACCACCGATGCCTCATCCGCGCCGAACATCCTGATCAGGAATGGCGCCAGAAGGAATACTGCGATCCCTATGACTTCCGCCATGCCCATGGAGCAGATGATACCGAACTTGGCACCTCTCTTAGCTCTGTCATACTCTCTCGCACCCAGGTTCTGCCCGATGAATGTGGTGAGAGCCTGGGAGAAGCAGATGACAGGAACGAAGGCAAAGCCTTCTATCTTAAGGTAGCTGCCGGACCCGGCCACAGCCATTGCTCCGAAGGCGTTTATGTTGGCCTGAACGAACACGTTTGCTACCGATATCAGGGAGTTTTGAAGCCCTGCAGGCACGCCGTTTCTCACCACGAGACCCAGCATGGTCTTATCGATCTTTATGTCCCTGATCCGCACCCTGAACTCTTCCGGAAGCTTTGTCAGCTTGATAAAGCACAGTATGGCGCTTATTGCCTGCGCAATGGCAGTGGCGCAGGCTGCAGACCACACACCGTACCCAAGCACGGCTATAAAGAGCAGGTCCAAAGCTATGTTTATACCTGAAGAGATCACCAGATATATCAGAGGATGCCTGGTATCCCCCAGGGACTGAAGTATTCCCATGAGGAAATTGTACATAACGAAGGCAATGGATCCAAAGAAATAGAATCGGAAGTACTCCAGGGATCTCACCATGACTTCCTCCGGAGTTCCTATCAGTTCCAGGATCAGTGGCGCCAGAAATTCCGCCACCAACGTGAGCACTGCACCGCAGATCAAGCCGAAGGCTATGGTGGTGTGTATGGCCTTCTTAAGGGCTGTATAGTTTTTTGCGCCGAAGAATCTGGCGGTCACTGCCCCTGCTCCGATGCCGATGCCGTTAAAGAAGCCCACCATCAGGAAGATCAGGCTTCCCGAGGAGCTCACCGCAGCCAATGCCTCATTTCCCAGGAAGTTTCCCACGATCAGTGCGTCTGATGCATTGTAAAGTTGCTGAAAAAGCGCCCCCCAAAACAGGGGAATCGCAAAAAATATTATGTTTTTCGAGATGGACCCTTCGGTCATCCTCGTTATGCTTTTATTACCCATTTATTCCTTCCAGAACCCGGCTCCCTCCTGTCTGGTCTTTTGTTTTGCTCATAATACACCCTAGTTCCAATTAGGAACTAAAAAAGAAAGATTTATGTGGAGCACTACGCCATACTCTTTGTTCCCTCTATTATATTTGGGAGAGCCCAGGATGGCAAGAAAAGTTGTGTAGAAGATAATGGCATTCCGCACATAGTTCTGACTTAAACTTTTTTACTTAGGTGTCACAACATGAAGAACCCCCTGCGTTCACTTCTAAAAGCATTACGCAGGGGTTCATATGACGTGTTACCATTTGCCACAATCATCTATTAGTTGTTATTACTTTTTACTTTTTAGCACAAACATCAAATTTGCAACAAATGAAAAAACGCTTATTGCCATTGCCACATAGAACGCAGGGGTAAGCCATGTGACAACCTCATCCAGTTCGATTTTGCCGATGTTCATCATTAAGCCGCTGTTTTCTATGAGTATGTAGACCGACAAATAAAGAAATACGTATCCCATTATAATCAGCAGCACTCTGGATCTGAACCTGAAATGGTCATTCCATATTCCCACAAAACAAATGACTAATGGAATAATTACGTATCCCAACTGATCAGCTTGACTTAATCCAGCAGATTCCGGACCCGGTCTGACCCAGGTGAACATGGTGCACACAATGAATGCCAAAATGAGGATAATACCGCAATGTCTATTTCTCAATCGTCTCATTTCTTATAACTCCCTAACTTGTATTATACCATAAACTCTTCCATGACGGGATAATCACTTCGTCATTTGCCATTGGTTCATTTTCATAAATAACAATTCTTTCTCGTTCCCTTAAACTATTTCATATGTCATCACTCCTCTCTTTTTACCCCTCTATGATATAAACCTCAAAAAGTTGAAGAATTGGACATGCGTTTTCAAAAAAACATAAAAAAAACAAAAGGCAGGCCTTAGCCTGTCCTGTACATCCATATAAACAATAACACCCTATTCCTTCCAGAACCCGGCTCCCTCCTGCTTTGCCTTATTCCGGGCCCTTATAAACATGTCTTCGTACTTATCATTTGGTTCGAAGGTAAGCACATCACAATACCCAAGTTCCAGAAGTTCCAGATTGAGCATCTGTGTGGCTCCCTTATCCCGGTACACATACCCGAGAAGCCTGCCGTAATTGTCTCTCTGCTGCTCTCCAAGCTCCACGTATATGACCGTACCCTGAGGAAGAGCCTGCTTCACGAATTCCTGAACTATCCTTCCATTCTCATTGGAAGACCCGTCCTCGTTGTACCGTTCGGGAGCATCGATTCCTATGAGTCTGAGTTTCTCCTCCTGCCCTTCAAATGTTATATCCAGAGAATCTCCGTCTATGACATAGTTAACTACGGCCTCTGTGACGTTTTCAGCCACAGGTTCCTCCGGCCGTTGATAGTACCATACCGTGACCCCTACGGCGACCAGTATTAAAATTACCAATACTATGACTCTTTTCATGCGGTGATTCCCTCTGTTTCAATACGGCATGTCCATTCTATCATCATAAAATGTTTTGAGCCATAGCGAACTCAAAAAATATAATTGATGATTAAATGGCTGTCAACTGGTATAATAATTATGTATAGTTTAAACTTACGAGGTGAACCTCGCGAACATAAGAAAGGATCAGAAATGGATCACGGACCATTAAAACTTGAAGATTATCAGGAGAGCTGCGGAACTTCCGCCGGAAGCTGCGGCGTGCCAAAACATATAAACCAGAACCGTGTCATCGAAAAGATGGACGAGTACATGTCGAAGCGCGATTATGCAGGTGCTGAGCGCCACCTTAACTATTGGTTGAGCGAGGCACAGTATCTGGGAGATCTGAGAGGCGAGCTCACCGTCAGAAACGAGCTCATCGGTCACTTCAGAAAGACCGGCAACAGGGAAAAGGCTCTGGAGCAGGTCGATAAGGCCCTCGCCCTTCTGGACAAACTGGAACTTAATGGAACCATCAGCTCAGGCACAGTCCTTGTAAATGCTGCTACGGCGCTGAATGCCTTCGATGAGAACGAAATGTCCATGGAACTTTTCCTAAAGGCTCTCAAGGTCTATATCGGAAACGAATCCACTGACCCTTCTCTTTTGGGCGGTCTCTACAACAACATGGCGCTCACCTGCTGCGCTCTGGAAGATTACACCCACGCTAAGATATACTTCAGAGAGGCCGTGGAAAAGATGTCCGAAGTCCCTGCAGGGGAGCTTGAGCAGGCCATAACCTATCTCAACATGGCTGACTGCCTCTTAAAGGATGGCGGCATGGAGCAGAACGAGTCCAAGATCTACGATCTCCTGGACAAGGCCGAGGAGGCTCTGCTTCGGGATCACGACGCAGAGGACGGCTACATCGCCTTCGTATTCGAGAAGTGCGCCCCCGTCTTTTCATACTATGGATATTTCAAAACAGCCGAAGACCTTAAGAACAAGGCGGAGGAACTCTATGCAAGGGCTTGAGATCTCAGAAAAGTTTTTTGAAGAATACGGAAGGCCCATGCTGGAGGCCGAATTCCCGGACGTCCTTCCCCTTCTGGCTGCCGGCCTCATGGGAAGCGGTTCGGAATGCTTCGGATTCGACGATGAAGTGTCTCGTGATCACGACTTCGAGCCCGGTTTCTGCCTCTTCATCCCCAGTGAGGATAAGCTGGACAGGCGCACAGCCTTCCTTCTTGAAAGGGCCTATCAGAAGCTTCCAATGGAATACATGGAGCTAAGACGAAGTCTGGTCAGCCCCGTAGGAGGGTCCCGCCACGGTGTCATTGCCATCAATGACTTCCTTGAGGAGAAGCTTGGGACAAGTAACGCGGACCTGGATGTGATCCAGTGGCTCACCATACCCGAGCAGTCCCTCCTCGAAGCTACCAACGGCAAGATCTTCTTCGATAATTCAGGTTCCATCACAGAAGCCAGGGAGAAGCTCAGGTTCTTCCCTGAGGATGTTTTCCTCAAAAAACTTGCCTCCTCCCTCCTTCTAATGGCCCAGTCCGGTCAGTACAACTACAGGCGCTGCATTTCTCACGGTGAGACCGGAGCTGCGCAGCTTGCCCTGTTCGACTTCTGTGAAAGCGCTTCCCATGTAATATTTTTGCTGAACGGTCGGTACATGCCCTATTATAAGTGGAGATTCCGCGCCATGAGGAGCCTTCCGAAGTTCTCTGAGGAAGCGGATCTTCTAGAGTACCTCATCACCACGGGAAACGGCGGCGATTCAGTCTCCGATAAGGAAGCTGTCATCGATACCATCGTTTCGGATGTGATAGACTGCCTTATGGACAGAAGTCTCACAGATGCTATCTGCCAGGATCTTGAGAAGCACGCCTATTCCGTTAACGACAGGATCAGAGACGGAGAACTGAGGAACATGCACATCCTGGCTGCAATATAAACTACTGAAAGGAATCGAAATGAAAATATACGGACTTCAAAAAATGACTCTTCTGGACTTTCCGGGGCATGTGGCCTGCACGGTCTTTCTGGGCCTCTGCGATTTCAGGTGCCCCTTCTGCCATAACTTCGAGCTGGTGGACGGGACCGCCCCTGTTTTGTACGAGGAAGATGAATTCTTCGATTTTTTATCAAAACGGCACGGTCTCCTGGACGGCGTGGCCATCACAGGAGGCGAACCCTGCATCCATAAGGACCTGCCTGAATTCATCAAGAAGATCAGGGATCTCGGCTTCCTTGTAAAGCTTGATACCAACGGAAACCACCCTGCCGTACTTAAAGAGTTACTGGACAGAGGCCTTGTGGACTACGTTGCCATGGATATCAAGAACAGTCCCGGAAAGTATGCGATGACCGCAGGCCTTGCAAGCTTCGACCTAAGCAAGGTCAAGGAGAGCATCTCCCTTCTCATAAACAGTTCCATCGATTACGAATTCAGGACCACAGTGGTCAGTGAGTTCCACCAGAAGGAGGACTTCACAGAGATAGGAAAGCTGATACAGGGCGCAAAAAATTACTATCTCCAGAACTTTACGGACCGGGATACCGTTCCCTTCGGCGGACTGAACCCGGCATCAAAGGAGAGCCTTGAAGATTTTGCCTGGGAAGCAGGCAGATTCGTGGATCACGTGGAGATCCGCGGAGTTGATTAAAAAAACACAAAACCACAAGATATAGTGTATGCGTGTAAATTTCTTTACAAAATGTATTGACATCCACTATTTATGGTGCTATTCTTTTTACGGTCATTCAATGGCCGTAAATTTTTATGAAATAATATAAATCAGGAAGGTATCAAAATGTATCAGGTAATCAAAAGAGATGGCAAGATAGTGGATTTCAACATCCAGAAGATATCAGAAGCCATCACCAAGGCTTTCATAGCCTGTGGCAAGCAGTATCACCCCAGCGTGATAGATCTGATCTCTCTCCACGTCACATCTGACTTTGAGAAAAAGATCAAGGACGACAGGATCGCAGTTGAAGACATTCAGGACAGCGTTGAGAAGGTTCTCTCTGAATCAGGTTATGCCGACGTAGCCAAGGCATACATCCTCTACAGAAGACAGCGTGAGAAGGTAAGAAACATCCACTCCACAGTACTCAACTACAAGGATCTGGTAGACAATTACCTTAAGATCAACGACTGGCGTGTCAAGGAGAACTCCACAGTAACATACTCCGTTGGAGGTCTCATCCTTTCCAACTCCGGTGCCATCACAGCCAACTATTGGCTCAGCGAAGTTTATGATGATGAAGTGGCCAACGCTCACAGAAACGCTGACCTTCACCTTCATGATCTTTCCATGCTCACAGGCTACTGCGCAGGCTGGAGCCTTAAGCAGCTCATCCAGGAAGGTCTGGGCGGTGTTCCGGGCAAGATCACCTCTTCCCCCGCCAACCACCTTTCCACCCTCTGCAACCAGATGGTCAACTTCCTGGGAATAATGCAGAATGAGTGGGCAGGAGCTCAGGCATTCTCATCTTTTGATACATACCTCGCACCTTTCGTTAAAATAGATAACCTTACTCAGAAAGAGGTCAAGCAGGCCATCCAGTCCTTCGTATACGGTGTTAATACACCTTCCAGATGGGGAACTCAGGCTCCCTTCTCCAACATCACCCTTGACTGGGTAGTTCCCAACGACCTCAAGAACCTTCCCGCTATTGTCGGCGGCAAGGAATGTGATTTCACCTACGGCGACTGCAAGAAGGAAATGGACATGGTCAACAAGGCCTTCATCGAGATCATGATCGAGGGAGACGCCAACGGCCGCGGATTCCAGTATCCCATCCCCACCTACTCCATAACCAAGGATTTCGACTGGAGCGAGACAGAGAACAATAAGCTTCTCTTCGAGATGACAGCCAAGTATGGTACTCCTTACTTCTCCAACTACATCAACTCAGACATGGAGCCCAGTGACGTACGTTCAATGTGCTGCAGACTGAGACTGGACCTGAGAGAACTGAGAAAGAAATCCGGCGGCTTCTTCGGATCCGGCGAATCCACAGGATCCATCGGTGTCGTAACCATCAACCTTCCCAAGCTGGCATATCTTTCAGCTGACGAGAAGGAATTCTATGAGCGCCTGGACAAGCTCATGGACATCGCAGCCAGAAGCCTTAAGACCAAGCGTACGGTCATCACTGAACTCATGGAGCAGGGACTCTATCCCTACACCAAGAGATATCTGGGCACCTTTGACAACCACTTCTCCACCATCGGTCTCGTGGGAATGAACGAGGCAGCCTTAAACGCCAGATGGCTTAGAGCTGACCTGACAGACCCCAGAGCTCAGCGCTTCGCAAGAGACGTGCTGAACCATATGAGAGAGCGTCTGTCCGACTATCAGGAGCAGTACGGAGACCTGTACAACCTGGAAGCTACTCCTGCTGAATCCACCACATACAGATTCGCTAAGCACGATAAGGAGCTGTTCCCGGACATCATCACAGCCAACATGAACGGAACTCCTTATTACACCAACTCTTCTCACCTTCCCGTGGGGTATACAGAGGACATCTTCTCCGCTCTTGACATTCAGGACGATCTGCAGACCCTCTACACATCAGGAACCGTATTCCACGCCTTCCTGGGCGAGAAGCTTCCTGACTGGAAGGCAGCAGCCACGCTGGTCCGCAAGATAGCAGAGAACTACAAGCTTCCCTACTACACAATGTCACCCACCTACTCTGTCTGCAGAGATCACGGTTACATCTCAGGCGAAGCCTTCACATGCCCCATCTGCGGCAAGAAGACAGAGGTTTACAGCCGTATCACCGGATACTATCGTCCCGTTCAGAACTGGAACGACGGTAAGGCTCAGGAGTATAAGGACCGCAGACTGTACAACATCGGAAGAAGCGTACTTACACACCACGGTCCCAACGCTGCACCTGTGGATACACCGATATACGTTGAGCCCGCAACAGCAACAGCCAGCATCGCTTACGGCGCAGTAGCCGCTCAGGTTGCTCCCAAGGCAGTATTCATGGATGCACAGGCACAGGCTGAAGCAAAGGTTGAAGAAGCCCCCAAGGCTCAGCAGGAAGTTCCATCTGATGCTGAGATCTATCTCTTCAAGACACCTACCTGCCCCAACTGCAAGGCAGCATCAGTCCTTCTGGACAAGGCCGGCATCAAGTACACCGCTCTTAATGCTGACGAGAACAAGGAACTTGTAGAGACCTTCGGAGTCAAGCAGGCTCCCACCCTGGTCATCAAGAACGGTGACGGCTTCGAGAAGTATCGCGGAGTTTCAGACATCAAGGGCTGGCTCATGAACAACTAATATTGGAGACAAAAATGTACGACATTATAATCGTCGGCGGAGGGGTCGCAGGTATGACTGCGGCCCTTTATGCCAGAAGAAACGGAAAAACTGCATTAGTCATCGAAAAGAACGGCTTCGGAGGACAGATCACCCACTCTCCAAAGGTTGAGAACTTCCCCGGAACTAAGTCCATCAGCGGAAATGAACTGGCTGATCAGATCCTGGATCAGATCCTGAACCAGGGAGCGGACATCGAATTCGAGACTGTAAACTCTGTAAAAGACAACGGTCAAACAAAGATCGTGACCACAGAGGAAGGCGGATCATACGAATCAAAGGCTGTGATCCTTGCCACGGGGGTCAAGCACAGAATGCTGGGTCTTGAGGGAGAAACCGACCTGGTCGGTGAAGGTATCTCCTTCTGCGCAGTCTGTGACGGAGACTTCTACACAGACAAGAAGGTGTGCATGGTAGGCGGAGGCAATTCCGCCCTTCAGGAAGCCATACTGCTTTCCGACAAGTGCAGCGAGGTCATGATCTTACAGGATCTGCCCTACTACACCGGAGAGCAGTCCCTCCAGGATATCCTATTCTCAAGGGCAAACGTATCCGGTCTCACCGGAGTCAAGGTGACCAGGCTCCTCACCGAAAACGGCCAGTTCCGCGGCGTGGAGATCGTTCAGAACGAAGGTGAGCCTAAGCAGATCTTTTGCGACGGGCTATTCGTAGCCATCGGTCTTATTCCTGAGAACGATCTATACAAGGATCTGGTGGATCTGGATAACTTCGGATACTTTGATACTGACGAGTTTTGCCTCACCAAGACTCCCGGCGTGTTCGTCGCCGGCGACTGCAGGAAGAAGCGCCTAAGACAGCTGACCACAGCTGTTTCTGACGGAGCCACAGCAGCCATGGCCGCAGTAAACTACATAAATGCAATGAAATAGCACAAAAAATTAAGAAGCCATCTACCGTTGACATCCCCGTTACAAAGACATGGGTAGATGAAAACAATAAGGAAGGCAAGCGTCCTGCAAGCATCACTGTCAACCTTCTGGCTGACGGATCCACCGTGGAGACAGTACAGATCACTCCCGACAAGGAAGGCAACTGGGCATACACCTTCACTGAGCTTCCCAAGTATCAGCAGGACGGTAAGACTGAGATAGCCTACACCGTAACGGAACAGCCCGTGGCAGGCTATACTGCTACCATCGAAGGATTCAAGATCACTAATACCAAGGACGTCACACCCAAGACCGGTGATGAAATGAACCTCACCCTTTGGGTAGGAATGATGCTGGCAGCAGCTGCAGCAGTAGTTCTGATCGTTCTCAGATTGAGGCACAATAACAGATAATTTTAAACTTAAGCGAAATGCTTGAACGGCGGGACAAAGGTCCCGCCGTTCTTTTATATTCTGTTCAGCGCAAAAAACGCGTCTTTCAAGCCTTTTGTTATCCCATCGTCCCAATTAACGATGGCGCACCCTCCCCCGCCTTAAAAGCTAAAATAAAGCCTTAGGGGCATATCTTTTGCGATCCACCTGATAAAAAGAGACACTTCCTAAGAAGTTCCTCATCTGGTTTTTATTATCTTCTCTATATTAGATCAGGGAAGCTACACACTTCTCCAGATCATTCATGTCAGCAGTGGGTTCAAATCTTGCCACTACCTCACCCTGTCTGTTCACAACGAACTTCGTGAAGTTCCACTTGATGTGGGCCTGATAACTATTTACCTGATCTTCTCAGTATCTCCTCCACCTGCTCCCTCTTTTCAAAGAGCACACAGCCACCCTCGTGGTCATCCATCAGGATGTCACCGCTTCTCAAAGCTGTGAACAGCGGCGAATGGAGGGCTTCCCTAAGGGACGTATCCCTGATATTCACGTCAGAATATGGTGAAAAAGGACATGGTTCAGCTTCTCCGTGAGAATTGATATGGAAGAAGCCTCTGCCCGCTGCAACGCAGCCTCCGGAGCTCTTCTCATCTCCCGGGAATGATATGTATACCATTTCCGGATGAGCATCCCTGAGCCTTTCTATTTCACCTGCAAGATACTCCCTCTCATCATCCCCGGGAGCCAGTTCTGTGCTCTCGTCGGTGACAGGGACGAACTCCACGAATATGACGGCCTTGCAGCCCCTGTCCGAAAGCTTCTGAAGGAAAGCATCGGATGTGACTTCTTTTATGTTCTCTGTGGTGACAGTGACGGATGCACCGAATATGAGGCCTCTCCTCTTGAGCTCGTCCATGTTAGCTATCAGCATATCGTAGACGCCCTCGCCCCTTCTCAGGTCTGTGGTCTCCTTTTCACCTTCTATGCTCGTGATGGGCACCAGATTCCTGGAGCGGTCAAACAGAGCAAAATATTTCTCGTCTATGTAGGTGCCGTTGGTAAATATGGGGAACAGTATGTTCGGTTTTTTGCCGGCGGCTTCGATTATGTCGCGCCTGAGCAGCGGTTCACCGCCTGCAAGAAGTATGAAGCTTACCCCAATGTCATCGGCTTCATCGAAGATCCTGAGCCATTCTGAGCCTGAAAGCTGGCTGACCGGCTCCTCATCCACCGTCTGATGATTGCATCTTGAGTAACATCCGGCGCAGTGAAGATTGCAGCTTGATGTGATACTTGCGATCAGAAAAGCCGGGATGTGCTCTCCCCTGTCCTCTGCGATCCTTCTCTTCTTGGATGCATTCCTGGACGCCAGGGCGAATCTCAGCATGAAAGCGCTTTCTCTAGGGTCTCTGGCAGTGGCCTTAAGGGCGTCAGAGACTACCCTCTCCACTCCCTCTGTCATATACTTCTGAATGTCAAATTTTTCGTCTATTCCGCTCAAAACAGACCTCCGGCACTTATATCCCGGCAGTCTCCGCTTCCGGGCAAGACATTCCCTTATTTATCCATTAAATGTGCGCCTGCATCCCACGCCTGGCCCACTTTTTCTCCTGCCACATAGTAACCCATCTGGAACTGGTCGAAGATCAGTGCGTTAAGCTTAGCGGGTTCCACCTTACCCTCTTCATCGAGGACGGCTTCATCGGCTGCTGTGTTCACGATCTTACCCACTATGCAGTAGAAGCTTTCAGTATCTACCACCTCATTGAGTTCGCACTCCATAACTACAGGGAATTCATCGATTATGGGAGCATTGACGAATTCGCTCTTGACTGCGGTATAGCCTGTGCGCTCAAACTTGTCGGGCATAGTGTTTCCTGTGGCGATACCAAAGAAATCCGCCACATCCATGTGAGCCTTATCTGCAAGGCTTACTGTAAAGGCCTTGGACTTCAGAATGTTCTGAGTAGTCTTGTGATCCTCATCTATGAAAAGTGCGATCTTGTCCATTTCGCAGATCATTCCCCACGCTGCGTTCATGGCATTGACCTTACCGTTTTCATCGTAAGCTGCGATCATAAGCACCGGCATGGGATAAACGCCGGGCACCACGCCTAAGTTCTTTTTCATGTTTTTTCCTCCTGAAAATCGCAAGTATAAGTGACGTGGGTAATCATACCATAAAAGTGCATGACTAATCAAAACATTTTAGGCCTCAGTTCCGGTATATCTTATGGTTACCGAGCTGATGGACCCGGTATGTTTGATCTCTGCCCATGTGCCGCTTCCTCTGAACATCGCCATGATGCACAAAGGAAGCCATGATATGGTGAAAACAGGAAACATGATTATGGACTTTTTCATGCTCCTTGTGCTGTGGGGCGATAGTATTGAAAGAATAAGACCGAACAGCATAAGGCCTGCCAATGATGCACCGATGTAGCATGCAATGGTCAAAAGGCACAGCGGGAAACCGTAGGTATATATGACTGATCCAAGGAGAAATCCTGTCGGGATCAATGATATGACCTGGAAGTATGGCAGTATGAGTATCACCAGCATGTCTAAGGTCTGACGTCCATGACTCAGATCTTTGATATCCGTCACAAGTCCGGCCAACTTCTCCCTTGCAACTGCCATTATTCCGCCTACCCAGCGCCTTCTCTGCTTCAAAGATTGGCCGAATCTCTCCGGCGCCTCATTGTAGGTCACCGCATCCGGCACCCATCTTATGATGGCATGCTCATGTACACACTCCGCATTGAACTCCGTATCCTCGGCTATGGTCACAGTGTTCCAGCCTCCCATGCTTAGGAGAAGGTCACGTCTGATCCCAAGGCCTGTTCCTATGAGCTTAGGAGCTATTCCTATCCTTGACCGTGATTCATTGAAGAAAAGATTAAAGATATCATAGTAAAGTGCGTAGCACCCTAACACCCAGCTCTCGTACGGGTTCTTGGCTTCGATCCGCGACTTGGTGACCTGGGCGCCGTTAAAGAATGCCCTGTTCATGGCCTTCATATAGCCCCTGTCCACTATGTTGTCCGCATCGAATATGAGGAATGCGTCGATGTCATCCCTCAGCATCAGCTGCCCCAGTGCCTGGTGAAGGACCTCCCCCTTATTTGAGACGTGCCCTCTGACGCTTATAATTTCTGCTCCTGCTTTCCTTGCAGCTTCTTCAGTTTTATCAGTACAGTTGTTGGGAATGACGAATACCTTGATGAGATCTGACGGATAATCCTGTTCCAAAAGACTCTTCACCAGCCTCCCCACCACCAGCTCTTCGTTTCTGGCAGGGATCACACAGGCAAAGCTCATCTTCTCGGTAGGTTCCTCCTGAGCCTTCTTGGGCCACTTGAAGAACAGACACATAATTAAAAGATACAAACTGACCCCTTTGGTCAGTATCCCGGTGACAAGAGCCACCTCGTCCAAAAGATCCAAAAACATAATAACCCCCTGATAATGAATCTCAAATTACAGGCTACCGGTAAACGGCGCCTTTTCCCCTCTTGTGCCTTAAGTGTACTACTCGGCATAGTACACTGTCAACCCCTTGCTGATCTTTGCATCAAAAAACCGGGTCAGTGACCCGGTGTTCTCCATAAGCGCTCTATTTTCTGAACCATTTGATCTCTTTCGTTGCATCGGGATCCCAGAGGATCGACTCTGCTCTGGTCTCAAGAAGGGACGGATCCTTCAGATACTTGTTGAGATCTCTGAAGCACCTTCCGAAATAGTGACCATTGGCAATCCTCTCATCGGTGACTATGCCCAGCTCCATGACCTTTCTCTCATAGGGCTTTCCCTCGTCATCGAGATATGTCTTTCTAAGGGGCTTTCCCATGGATACGAAGATGCTGGTGGTACCGAACTCATAGAGGTGATGATAGATCGTATCCGTTCTGATGGATGCCAGGTTGGTGATGAAAATGGATGTATGGAATGGGCTGGCGTCCACCACAGCTCTTGGCAGTGTCAGATACTTGTCTATGATCTTCAGTGCTCCCACCGCCCCTCTCATGAGAAACGGTATCGCCATCAGCACGTGCATTATCTTGTCAGTGGAATTGTCCGCTCCCTGATTCTGCACCTTGTCCACGGCTTCTGTTATCCTGTCGTTTACCGTAAAAATATCATCGTCAAGATCGAAGTAGACCTTGCTGACGGTATCGGTCTCGCAGCCCGGTTTCAACGTAACGAAGGAGACGCAGAAATGGTTCCTGGCGTAGAGTTTTTTGTTCATGCAGAATCTGTTCAAAAGCGGATTCTGAGAAACCAGCCTGATATATGCTGCGATCAATATGGCCATGTGGGACATGCGTATGCCCTTTGCCCGGCATTTCCTGATATATTCCTGGATCTTTTCAAGGTCGATGTCGACCGTGATGCTGTTTGATGCATCGTAACGCTTCGGCATCACGTATGGTACGATCTCATACATGGCGTCGGAGGTCTTGACTCTTACTCCGTCAGATCTGTTCATGATAATCCCTTTCATCCCGTTGCTCACGCTCGGTGCTAAAGTTCTGTTAAGAACAATATACCACATCTCTTCCCTTTTGTGCAAAAAAGCTGGATGTCGGATCTAAATTGAGATAGAATGTGGATTGGTTCTAAAAAAGGAAAAGGATAGAATTTAGATATGAATACCAATAAAGATGAAAAAGTAAAGACAGTAGCTTCAAATAGGCTCGACACCGGGGATCTTGCCCTGGTAGCCCTGTTTGCAGCAGTGATGGCAGTGTGCTCCTGGATAACAGTCCCGGCAGCGGTTCCCTTCACCCTGCAGACCATGGGTGTTTTCCTGGCTGTGGGCCTCCTGGGAGGAAAGCGGGGCACCATCTCAGTATTGGTCTACCTCTTCCTCGGAGCCATAGGACTTCCTGTTTTCTCAGGCTTTTCAGGAGGATTGGGATATATGATGGGAGCCACCGGTGGATATATCATCGGTTTCCTGTTCTCCGCCCTTTTTATGTGGTTCATGGAAAAAGTCTTTGGCAGGGATATGAAGATCCTGATCCTGTCCATGGTCCTGGGGCTGATCCTCTGTTACGCCTTCGGCACAGCCTGGTTCATGACGGTGTATTCAGGATCCAATGGGCCTATCGATCTTGCGACAGCCCTGGGCTGGTGCGTGTTCCCCTTCATTATACCTGATGCCATCAAGATCGCAGTTGCATGCCTTCTGATACGAAGACTCAGGCCCGCCATTCATATAGATGACTGACAAAAAGGATCCGCCTTCGGGTGGATCCTTTTGATCAAGCCTCAACTAAGCTTCGTTTACAAGCTTGCCGTTGATATTTTCGATGGTGAGGACGATGCACATGGTGCGTTTGGCATCCTTCTCTATCTCTTCCTCCACATATCCCGGAGGACAAGGGAACTTCTCACAGATCTTCGTTGCTATACGCTTTACTTCCTCCAGTTCGTCCACAAGCTCAGCCTTGCCGAATATGACTACGCTCTTCACATTCTTGGCCCACTCGCCTTCTCTTACGAAATCCTGTCCGAACACACAGAAGGATACCTTTGGGTCTCTCTTAAGAGCATCGATATGGTGGCCGAAGTTGGCACCGTGGAAGTATATCTGTCCGGTCTCTTCGTCGTAATAGTGATTGATGGGGAAACCGTATGGATATCCGTCATCACCCTGGACCGAAAGAACTCCCCTGGTCTCATTCTTGAGAAGGTCTACGATCTCTTCCTGTGTAAGAGCCTGGGGGCTGCGTCTCATTTTTCTGAACATATCTGTCTCCTTGGTATATTTGATCTACTAGCTTGGTCTATTTTAACACAACCCAAGCCCATTATGCAAAAAATACGTTTTACTTTGTTTTCTATTTTAATTATAATTTAAAAAAGAGAATGTCATTTTGAATCAATGCTAAAGAAAGGGGAATCTAAATGGAAAACTTCTTAGACAAATTACTTGAGATCCTGACCAATGCAGGCGGCAGGATCGTTCTGGCTATCATAGTCTTCATCGTGGGCAAGTTCGTGATCAACAAGCTGATGAAGGCATTCAACAAGGCTAAGTTCGTGGCCAATATGGATGCCACAGCATCCAAATTCATCTTAAGCGCCATCAAGGTGGTCCTCTACGTGGTACTCATAGTCTCCATCATCGGAATTCTCGGAGTACCCATGGCATCCGTAGTTGCAGTCATCGCATCCTGCGGACTGGCTGTAGGAATGGCCCTTCAGGGAGCTCTTGGCAACCTGGCCGGCGGAATCATGCTTCTGATCTTCAGGCCCTTCAACGTAGGAGATTATGTATCCGCAGCCGGAGGTGAAGGTACAGTTCAGGAGATCTCCATGTTCTACACCGTGCTTCTCACAGTGGATAACAAAAAGATCACCATCCCCAACGGCTCTCTGATGAATGCAAACGTGGAGAACTTCTCATCTGAAGATAACAGAAGAGTTGACCTCACCTTCAATCTGGGTGGAGGAAACGACATCTCCAAGGTACAGGAAGTCATGCTGGGCGTTATGAACGCAAATGATAAGGTCCTGCAGGAGCCTGCTCCCTTTGCAGCACCTCTCTCAGGCATCCCGGGCGGTCTTCAGTACACTGTCCGTGCCTGGTGCAAGAGCGCTGATTACTGGGACGTTTACTTCGCTCTTCAGAAGGATATCGCAACAGCTATCGGAGAAGCCGGATTTGCAGGCCCCGCACCCGCAACCACTGTTGTCATGAACAAATAGACCTAAAGAGTATATTGCTGCTTCAGGACTCCGCATCAAGCGGAGTCCTTTGTTTATGATCTCACATTCTCACACCTTTACATTCTCACCCTTCGTGAGTACAATGGTCTGAGAAAGGAGCTATCAACATGAAAGTAACATTTTTCGGAACCACTACCCTGCTGTTTGATGACGGCAAGGATCAGATACTGTTTGATGCACACGTGACCAGACCATCTCTTGTAAGATACATCTTCGGTAGCGGTGAGACCGACCGCAGGATGGCTGACGAGATGATCAGCCTCCACCACATCGATCGGCTCAAAGCTATCTTCGTATCCCATTCACACCATGATCACGTAATGGACGCACCCTACTTCGCAAGCCGTACAGGCGCGGACATCTACGGCTCAAGTTCAGCGCTGAACGTAGCCCGTGGCGGCGACATCCCGGAAGACAGGCTCCACCAATTCTCCGGTGGAGAGACCTTCCAGGTGGGAGCTTATAAGATCACGGTTCTCCCATCCCTTCACTCCAAGCCAACCATCATAAATAACGACCTGGGTCAGACCATAGATCAGCCCCTCAGGCAGCCTGCCAGACTTCGTGACTACAAGGAAGGCGGATCCTTCGACTTCCTGGTGGAGGCCTCCGGCAAAAGCTACCTGATAAGGCCAAGCTTCAACTACATCGAAGGACAGCTGGATGGAATAAAAGCGGACGTGCTTTTCCTGGGAGTGGCAGGCCTTGCCAAGGCAGATCCTGAAACAGAAGAGCATTTCTTCTCAGAAACAGTGGACAAGGTCTCACCTGAAGTGGTTATACCCCTTCATTGGGACAATTTCTTCTCCCCTCTGAACCGTCCCATCAAAGGAATGCCCAGACTGGTAGAAAAGACCGAGGTGGTCTTCTACAAGCTCATGCTTGCCTGTGAGAAGCGTGGCGTGAACTGCCTTGTGCAATTCCCAAGAACATCCATCGAGATCTAAAAACTTTCCATAAGCAAAAACCAACTTCACTCTTCGTGAAGTTGGTTTTTTGTTGCCTTATTTAAGTTTCCCCTGTTCATAAGCAAGATCCAGAAGCTCCTTTAGTCTCCTGTTCTGCGTTCCTATGGGAACTCCTGCGTTGATCACCCGTGAGCACTTGCCCATCAGTTCTTCAGCCCGTCCAAGAGCCTTGTCACTGATCTCCTCAAAGGGTTCCTCCGTCACCACCTCGCAGGCCAGAAGTCTGGCCAGCTGATAGTCGATATCGTTTGTATAGAGTATCCCTGCTGCAAAGGGAGTATTTGTCTTCTGGAGCTCTCTGAACACCGGGATACCGGTACCTCCGGAACTGATGACGAAGACCTCCGGTTCCTTTCCTTCAGGCTTCATCAGTTCAATTGACCCGAACATGGGGTCAAAAAATCCATTATCTATACCGTACAGCTCCTTTATGATCTCCTCCTTGAAGACCTCCCGGGGCGTGCCGTATCTGGTGATATGGTCTCCGGATACACAGACTATCTTGTCGGAGATCTTTTGCGCCAGGTCGATCTCATGAAGGGTCATTATGATGGTTATCCCCTTCTCCTTTGCCATCCTGCCAAGAATGCTCAGAAGTTCAAGCTTGTACCGGATGTCCAGGAAGGACGTGGGCTCATCCAGGATGATCACCTCCGGCTCCTGGCAGATGGCTCTCGCCAGAAGGATCCTCTGCTTCTGCCCGTCGGAAATGGCATTGAAGTCGCGGTTTCCCAGGTCCAGTGCATTTACAGCTTTCAGTGCCTCGTCCACCTTGTCCTCGTCTTCTTTGGAGAGGATGCCCAGGCGCCCGGTGTAGGGATAACGCCCCGTAGCCACTATGTCGTGGCAGGTCAGAAGTTCGGTCTTCAGCCTTTCGGTAAGGACTACTGCCATCTTTTTGGACAGTTCCTTGTAGGATATGGAGCGGATCTCCTTAGTATCGAACATCACCTGTCCGCCTATGATCTCCAGCTGTCTGGTGATGCTCTTAAGAATAGTCGACTTACCGGCACCGTTTGGCCCGATGAGAGTCACTATCTCGCCTTTTTTGATGTCCAGGCAGATGTCATGTATAAGGACATTCTTATTGTATCCTACGGAGAGGTTTGACAGTTCGAAATACTTTTCGTTCATCTCACTCCCCTCCTTCTGTTGATCATCATGTAGATCACCACCGGCGCGCCGAAGATGGATGTGACGGTGCTGATGTTGAGTTCCAGCGGAGCGAAGGCGAGCCTTGCAATGAGGTCGCAAAACATACAGAACACTGCTCCTCCCACGAAGGTGGCAGGGATGACCACCAGCGGCTTCGACGTGCCCAGGGCTCCCTTGATCAGGAATGGCACCGCGATACCCACGAATGATATTGGCCCCGCAAAGGCTGTGACCGTGGCGGAAAACACGCTGGAAAGCAGTATCAGAGCTACTCTGAACACCTTGATGTTCACTCCGATGCTCTGAGCATAGGCTTCACCCAGCTGATAAGCACCGATGGGCTTTGAGCAAAGGAAGGTCAGCACGAAGGTGATCCCAACCACTACGGATGTAATGTGGACATTGGACCAGCTCATGCCTGAGAAGCTTCCAAGGGACCATCCATGAAGATTAACTATGTCTGAGTCCGAGGCGAAGGTGACGATGAAGTCCGTCACCGCTGAACATATGTATCCTATCATGATGCCCGCCACCAAAAGTGCGGCCATATTTTTTATCCTCCTGGCCACCAGGAGAATAAAGCCTATGGATACCAGGGATCCCACAAAAGCTGCTCCGATCAGTGAATAGGAGTTCATGGTGTATCCCAGGCTCAGGCTGAAGATCATGGTGAAGGCCACCACCATCTTCGCTCCCGATGAGATACCAAGAACGAAGGGCCCTGCTATGGGGTTCTCGAAGAACGTCTGAAGCAGGAAGCCGGACAGGCTCAAGGCTCCTCCCAGCATGGCAGCCATAAGGATCCTGGGAAGCCTGATCCTCCAAATGATATCCACTTCCTTCGGATCGCCCGATCTGGTGAACAGTATGTTAAGTATTCTGGAGATCGGGATATGCACGTTGCCTGAGTTTATATTGATCACTATGATCACAAAAAACGCAATGGCAAGTGTTATGAAAACCGCAGTATAGCGGCTGCGTCTCCTGAAGTTTTCCTGACGATAGCTCTCTATAGATTCAGTTTTTTCTGTATTTTTTGATCCACTCATATGTCAGTTAAGTTTGGTGATATAGTTGAGCTTGGATTCCGGATCCTCCTCGGTGAACAAAATATGGAAATCCATGATCATATCACCTGCGATATCCGTCCTCTGGTACATGGAGCTTCCCGTAGACCAGCAGTTGCCTTCCTTGACAGCCTTCATCTCGTTCATGATTGGATCTTTTGCTATAAGATCCGCCATGGTAGTAACTGAGCTGTCTATGGAAGCGTTGTAGATGATATAGTCAGCATTGGCTGCGATATCATAAAATGCCTCAATGGTCATGGGAACGCTGGACTTCCCGGACTCGTCCATGGCGTCCTTGAAGATGTACCTGCCGCCTGCCATATCTATCATGGCAGGAATGTAGTCGTCGCTGCTTCTTACCACAGCCTTTCCATCTGTGGAGATATAGAAGAATGCAACGGTCTTTTCTGTATTGGGGAATTCATCCAGGCCTTCTACCTTTGCCTTCTGTCCGTCAAAGAAAGCCTTTGCTTCCTCTGTCTTGCCTATAAGTTCTCCGTAGAACTTGATCCATTCCATACGTCCCAGAGGGTTGGATTCATAGCTGGAGCGGTCCACCAAGACCGGGATCCCCAGTTCCACTATCATCTCCTGGACCTCAGGGGTGTGGTATATCATGGTGGATTCGATGGCCAGCTGGCAGCCTTCGTCCAGAAGCATCTCATAGTCCGGCTCACTGTACTTTCCTGCAAATACTATTTTGCCCTCATCCATCAGCTTCTTGGGTTCGTCAAAGGTCCAGCCATCCTGCTTAAGGGATGTCATCCTTATGGAATCCTCACCGCCCATGCTGATGAAAAGAGCCATCTGTGCGGTCGCTGCCAGGTAGATGTTTTCTACTGGGGCCTGGAGCACTGTCACACTTTCGTCAAGACCCTCGGGAACTGTTCCTCCCTCCGGCACCAGGAGGAAATCATCCCCATCAACTATGTGGAAGTACTTGTATCCGCCTTCGTAGGTATATACGTTGAACTGGGTGGCGTAGTCTCTTTCCAGCTCTGACTGGAAAGAGAGGCCCTCTATTTCCGGTGCGGAAGTGACCGCACCACCCTGCTGATCTGTTCCGGTCTCATTTGATCCGGTCCCGCCGCATGAGGTGAGTCCGAAACATGTCACCATCAGGAATATCAGTAAGAGGACTATTCCCTTTTTAGTTCTGTTCATTGTCATCTGCCTCTTTCACTAATTCGTTAAAGATCTTTTCTGCCAGCTCATCACATCCGAAAAGCGCGCCGTAGACCTTGATCCACTCTGCCTTGGCAAGCTCGTCCTTTTCCTGAGCGGATCTGTCGATCATAACAGGCACATCTAAAGCAGTAAATCTGCTTTCCAGAGTCTCAAGCGTGTCACCTAAGCTCTCATCTATAGCTTCCGGAAGGAGTTCTCCCGTAAGGATCGCGAGTCCTGTCTTATCCTTGACCACCTTTGCGTAATCCGGCTTCTCCAGGTTGCCGGCAAGGAGGACGCTCTCATCCTCGATGGATCTTTTGAGCTCATCTGAGTCGATGGATCCCTCATCGATCCCAAGAAGTGATATTGCATCCAGGCAGCCCAGCTGTTCCATCATGGTAAGAGCCTCCTTAGAAGCCATGAACGTCCTGGATACGGGGATGGTGACTATTATATATTCCTTGTCCAGTCCTGCGGGAACCTCGTAATCCTCCGGCACCAGCAGGTAATTCACCACATTGTTCCTGTAGAGCTCCTCTGTGTATTCACCCTTTGACTTGGTTATGACCTTTCCTTCTTCATCATATTCCGTCGCTTCTTCCGACTGACTGGCCGTTAAGGCCTTCTCGGCGTTTTTTGTGTATTCTTCCTTAAGCTCAGTATCCGCTGAAATGTCTATGGACAAAAGCTTCACTCCGTGCTCATACTGGAAGATTTTGAAATACTCAGCGTATTCCACCGTGGACTCGGCATCCTCTGCGTCCAGCCCCAGGATAGTCGGGGCCTCATCGCTGATCTTCATCTTGGCTTTGGCCGCATCCTGCTTGGCTTCATTGGCCTTTCCGGCCTGACCTTCAGACAGACCGATATATATCACATACTCTATCCAATGGGGTTGTGACATAGCGGTGGTCCTTGCTATGATCTTATTGTTCGCATTGAGATTTACCGGGATGGTAAAGGTGGAATTACCGCTGCCCTGCTTATAGTAGTGGCCTCCTGCGGCCTTGAGCTGATCCACCTTGGTGCTGGAAAATACGATGGTGGCATATGCCTGACCTTTCTTGATGATGATCTTCGTGCAGGTAATGGTCAGCTTGCCCGTTCCTCCGGAGTAACTGAATGAATCCGGCACGTACTCTCCGTCAGGAAGGGTCGTGCTGGAATCAACTGAAGATGTGGTTCCTGAGCTTCCGCCATTTCCTGTACCGCCCTGACCTCCCGTACCCGGACCCGGTGGATCCACGGTATCATCATTTCCATCGCTTCCCTTCTCCGTAAGGGGCGTTCCGTCGATGGTGATGGTCTTTGCCATCTTATCAATGGTGACTTTACGGACTACATACTTCCCCGCAGCATTATATGGGGCATCCTCCGAAACATGGAAGGTCATATCGATGGGTTCCTTGTCCTTGAAAGCTTCCACCCCGGGGGCATTCTTCATCGAGATCTCGAACTTGCCATCCTTGATCTTCAAAGTGACATTGGATACCTCTCCATCTTCCACCGTTGGGTAGATCACCTCGTCATATGTAGTGTCCTGCATTTCGATGACCGGAGACACAGTGTAGTTGTTGGAATTCGGCCCGCCTATGACGTTGGTGGAGGCAGTGGCTGCCACCTTGAAATCCTTAACATTGGATGTCATCCGGAAGTCCGATGTCTCATTGTAGTCCCCTGTCACCAGGGTCTTCGCTTCTCTGTCCACCTCAAACTGTCTCGGGAAGAATGACCGCTCCAGTGAGTTTTTGCCGTTCAGATAATCCACATAATATGTATTTGAAACGGCTACGACGGGAATATATGATTCCTCATCTTCCAAGAGGAATCTGAATTCCCACTTATTGTCGGAGTTCAAGTATCCGTGTACCCAGGCGCCGTTTCCATTGTCTGAAGATCCGTCTCCGTTCTGAACTGCAGCCTCATAGGTTCCCTTAAACATTTCGTGGTATCCGGTGGCTGAAAAAGCTACCACAAGATATTCTCCGTCCTGTTCCCTTGAAAGATAGGCGCTCACCGCCTTGAACATGCCTGTAGTATTGGTTATGGCCAGATCTACCGTTTTTTCCTCAAGGGCTGCCACTGCATCAAGGATGGCCTGTGCCATGGCGTCCACCTGTGCCTGTTCAGAAGCCGGCAGACCCCATACCACGGCGTTTACTGCCTCTGTCACTGCCTGTGCCGTCTCATCGGTATATATGCTCAGATCTTCGGGTACGGCGGCCAGAGCCTCTTCTACAGCGCTGTAATCGGCTTCCTCCTCACCTTTCTGATCAATACTGTCTTCTTCATTTGTCACGATCGATGGATCAAAAGATTCCAGATCGTTTTTATCTATCTCAACATCCAATTCAAAGGATGAGTCTTCTGTCAGATCCTCAAGTATATCCTCTCTCGTTTCTTTTGAAACTATGGAGTTATCATCGGGTACCTGTTCAGATCCATCCTCCTCGATCACAGGTGGCTCCTCATCCGTCACGTCTTTGATAGCTATGGTCTCATCCAAAGCTTCATTGATATCTCCTTCTGCGAATGCAAAAGACCCCTGGGTCATCACCATGGTAAATGCCAGAGTTAAGATAAGAATTTTTGAAAGTAATCCCTTTTTCAATTGATTCTCCTTCATTTACATGGCAGGGAAAAGGAGCTTCCCCTTCCCTGCCATAGTATTCAAAACATAAACATATGATCTACAGCCAGATCATTCACTGCAGACCCAACTGTTTAAATGAGATCAGTCTATTACTTTGATCTCGTCATCTTCAGACATGCTGAAAATAGCTCTTACGGAAGCGTCTGAGACCAGAGTAGGTCCTCCAAGGACCAGACCCTTCTTGATCTCTGCCTTTACAGCATACTTCACTGCGTTATCGATATTGGCATCATCCACGAGAAGGAGGGGTGAATTCAGATATGCTGCTGCTGTTCCTCCGCAAAGTCCGTCAGGATAGTTCTTTGCAAAGGCAACCACTGCTCCATCAGGCTTCTCAAAGAAGGCTTCAGCTATCATCACAGATGTCTCGTAGCGGTTCTTTCCGCCCAGACGTTCAACTGTTCCGAAGTTGTCCTTGATATATGCTTCGAGGCCTTCTGAAATAACTCCTGTTCCTCCTGCCAGGTAGAATTTCTCTGTATTTAGAGTCTTGAGGTACTCCATCTGGTCTGCATCCAGTGCCATATTGACAAGCAGGATGGGAAGCTTAGCTGCAGATGCGGACAGGCTGTCTGCGAAGCCGTTTCCGGTGCAGACAATGATATCTTCAGCAGAGACCCCTGCTTCTTTGAGGATCGCTAAATTAGTCTTGTAGCGGTCCGGTCCCGACAGTCTCTTGGTCTGAACACCTGTCAGCCCCTCTGTAACTGCATCGGGAACCACTTTCTCTCCGCCAAGAAGATATACAGTACCCTCTTCCGCAAGGTTCTCTTTGATATAGTTGTTCACAGCCTTGATCACACTATCGTGAACAAGGAGGATCGGAGCACCCTTCACATATCCGAGATAAGCTCCGGACAGTGCGTCCGCATAATTGGTTCCTGTTGCAACGATGATGGAATTGAACTTTTCCAATCCCAGGATTTCCTTCAGAGCATCAGCCTGAAGCATAGCAGTCTCATAACGGGACTTACCATAGATCCTTGTTACTCCGCTGTAATCGAATATGGGTGCCTCTTCAAAAGCCGGAATTGCGAGATAATACTGTTTATCGGATGTCCATGTACCGCTGCTTCCACCATATTCTCCCTTTACCGGAGCAATGGGATGGGCATATCCGCAATATTCCTTGCTCAGTGTGATGTCATAAGTTCCGTCGGCATTGGCCTTAATTTCAGGCTCCGGAGTATAGCTCGCATCTTTATAGATGGTTCTGTCCATGGATCCCCAGTTGAACCCGACATATGTGGTCTTGTTCTTGGGTACGTAGTGGATAACTACATTCTCTCCGGATTCATCCAGTTCACATGTTGTTCCTTCCTGAGGCGCGAACATTCCGAATGCACTTCCGTCTTCCTTGATGAAGTTGACTCCCTCCCCACCGTAGGGGAACTTCTCAGGCTCATCAACAAATTCTGGAATGGCGAGATAGTACTGTTTATCACTTGTCCATGTACCGCTGCTTCCACCATACTCTCTCTTTACCGGAGCAATGGGATGGGCATATCCGCAATATTCCTTGCTTAGTGTTATGTCATATGTGCCATCCTCGTTTGCTTTGATTTGGGGCGCAGGAGCATTGCTTTCATCCTGGTAGATGCTATTGTCGATAGATCCCCAGTTGAATCCGATATATGTGGTCTTGTTCTTGGGTACGTAGTGGATGACCACGTTCTCGCCGGACTCGTCCAGTTCACATGTGGTCCCTTCCTGAGGCGCGAACATTCCGAATGCACTTCCGTCTTCCTTGATGAAGTTGACATTCTCTCCACTGTAGGGGAATTTTGCCGGTTCTTCTCCGTCCGCAAACACAGGCATCGCCATCATGGAAAAAACCATCATCAGGGACAGGATCAGAACCAATGTCTTTTTGATTCCGTTTTTCATTTTTTTACCTTTCCTTGTAAACACAGATCTTGCTTTCTGGATTTGCTTTCTCTGATATGGCATTTAGCCAACAAAAAACCTCCTTTCCTCAGAAAGCAGGTGCTTATGCATCAAAAACCGGTCCGTAGACCAAAGATCATGCACTATTACATTGGGCACACTTTCTCCGGAAGCAATTACCAATATTACTCTGCAGCAGGTTTCCTGACTTGAAGATAATTGCCTCTCCCGAGCCTTCTCAGATGCGTCGATCAAGCAAAAGCTCAATGTTCACACCCAATGGCATCTTTCGGGGAAACTCCCTTCTTACAGTGACCGGATCGTTCAGGATTCTCACCTGATTCCCTATTATCCAAGCTATTACCGCCCAGCACTGCAAAGTTTACATATGTATTGGTATTATACTCGTTTTGTACTTAATTTGTCAATCCGCTATAGCGATTCCTTATGACCTTTTGAGGAGAGAAACTACTATCAAAAAAGGCACCCCGAGGGGTGCCATAGGCATAACCTTAGTCTATTTGATCTTCTTGAATTTGGGGGTCTTTCCTTCCCTGCCCGCATTCAGTATTATCGCGCCCATTCCAAGGGCAGCAAACAGCACGCCCTGACCGAATATTTCAATAGTTTCTGTCCTGTATTCACTGCTGCTGTTAAAGAGCTCCACTATCATACCGGGAATGTCCCCGAAGGAGTAACCGGGAAGCTCCCCGTCTGATATCATCTTGGCTATGATGATCACATCTGAACCCAACGTGCCCACAAGGACTCCAAACAGACCGGCTATGATAAGGATCGGCACCTTGCCTGGTCCTTTTTTGCCGTTCAGCTTGCGATATCCCAGCTCCGCCAGAACTCCGATCACCAGTCCCACAACTGCTGCCACATATCCGATATACAGTACCACAGCCCAGATGAGGCCTCCCACAAAAGCTCCGATGAGAGCTCCGAGAAGTCCGGTCCCGTAAGAACCTGTGTCCATCTCCTTTGCTTCCTGGATCTCGCGCTCCATCTTGCTCTCCATCCGATCTATGCAGTCCTTGTGTATATGAAGACCTACTCCACCCATCTGTGCCCAGTCCTCAGTAAGGTTTATGTGTCTGCCACAGGCCGGGCAGACATCCGGTCCTGTAGCCCCTGCTGCTTTAAGCTTCGGTACCAGGATGTCCAAAAACTCTCTCATGCGCTTCATGGTACCCGGGGTATCCAAAAAGTCCACAAGTACTCCTTCATCTACAAAGTCCAGTTCATGGACTCTGTAATTCTTCTCGATCTTCAGAGGCTCCAATTCATTCACGATAGCATCGATACATATTATCACTGTTTACCAAACTGCTGTCTTTTCTGACAGGCAGTATAAGCATGATAATTATACCTACAACATATACCAGAGTGCAGGCCAGGCCTCCCTCTATCCCGAAGTCTCCGCCGTTTATGAGAGTACCTGCCTCGCTGAACCTGGTCTCCAGCACCGATGGTCCCAGGGATGTTCCGCTTACCTTGATCCCCACCAGATTGCCCTGGGCAAAGTTCCATGCGCTGTGAAACGCAGCTATTCCCCAGATGTTTCCCCTCTTCCACATGTAGAGAGATGCAAAAACTCCGAACAGGAAGAGATTGATAAGAGCCAGGGGCGCGATGCCGCTGTTTCCAAGGTGGAGAGCCGCAAAAAATACCGCATTCAGCAGTATGGCAACTATGGGCGCATATCTTGCTGAGATCGACTGCATCATGAATCCCCTGCAGAATACCTCCTCGCTCATGCCCTGGACTAAGAATCCAAGGAAAAACAGGATCAGCATCGGTGAAAGGCTGCCCTTCACGCCTAAGCACACGGCGCTTCCCGTCGCAAGACATATTCCCCAGGCTACAATAAGCATCCCTGCCCCAAGTCCGAGGCCCGCCAGATACTCCGTAAAAGGAGACTTGCCTCTGAAACCAAGGCTATGGATCGAACGTTTTTCGATCTTAGTGCAGTAAACGATGGTCGCTATGATGCAGAACACTGTGCAGAACAGGCTTACTATGCTCACCAGGTCGGAAGATAGGACGAGATCCACAGTCCCCGAACTGTATGATCCATACATAGCCTCTTCAACGACGAACACCAGCGGAGTCATTATGATGAGCTGTGGTACAGCTGATATGATCTGTATCAAAAGAGCGATCAATAGAATAGCTACCAGCCCGTGAGTTTTTTGCGCCTCCTTGGCGAGAAGCGTAAGCTTCGTCTCAGGTATCATATTATTAAGATTCATTCATCCTCCCCCTGTGTCCTGTACATCAGATTGATGGCACTCTGTGCCTGTTCAGAGATATGTTTGCTCTTGATCCTGTCCCGATCGCTTTTGATGGCCAGCATCTCATCTGCCACATCCTCCAGCCGGAGCAGTTGGTTTCTGGCTATGTACCCGTACATCCTGTTACCGGTAAACTCCGTGTTCATCTCGCAGGATATTATCCGTGCGAAGGCCTCAGGGTAGCCTTTTTCGATCATAAGATCGTATATCTTATCTGTTATGTTCCGGTCGTCCACCCTTGTCCTCCCTAAAAGCCTTCAATACTTAAACCTAAAAACTCTGTCAATTGCAACTGCGGCAAGCTTCAATTATCTTTTCTCACCTTTCATCCATTCTTCAATCACTTCTATGTCCCTCATATCCTTGGGACGCATGAGCCTGCGCTTTAGTGCCAGGATGTCCGTAAGGGTCTGGCACCGGTATCCCTCTATGAGATCATACGCCCTGCCCTCCATGTCGGGCTTCATCTGAACGTCCTCATAGGGTACGAAGCAGCCCGCCTCATCTTTTGCACATTTCTTAAGGTTAAGCTCCTCTGCAAGCTTTCCGGAGCAGCTTAGATCCAGGTCCGCCGTCTCCTCCCTTAAGCCTCTTAAGAGAAGTGACCCACCGGAAAGTATCACAAATTCTGACTTTGGGAAACCGTAGGTCTCCAGTTTTTTGATGAATTCTGCCTTATTCATTCCCATTCCCCCTGTGCGACTATATGGCAATTTCCTCCTGTTCTGTCTAAAAGTCCTTTACATCCCTCAAGGATATCGTCCCAGGTCTTGCTGAAGTCTCCCGTGTACCAGGGATCGGCTATGTCTCCCCGACGGTCGGTGTAGTCCAAAAGAAGGCTTATCTTGCCCTCCGGGTCATCTCCCAGGATCCTCTTCATGTTCCTGAGATTGTTATGATCCATGCCAACGATCAGGTCATAACGGTCATAGTCTTCTTTTTTCAGAAGGACCGCACGTTTACCGCTGCAGCCTATGCCATGCCTGGCCAGTTCCCTTTTAGCCGGAGGGTACACAGGGTTGCCTACCCCGTTCCATATCTCTTCGGTACTGGTGGCTGCGGAAGAGATAAAAAATTCATTTTCCAAGCCTGCTCTTTGGACCAGATCCTTCATAACGAACTCAGCCATGGGGCTACGGCAGATATTGCCGTGGCAGACAAATAGGATTTTGATCATCTGAAATATCTCCGATCATCTGATTTATCATCTGAATTATACCTCATAGGGGAGATCGGGACAACAAACTCCTTGCTAAGTTATGGTGAATTTGTTAGAATGATACTATAAATAGCATCCGTTTTTTGTTTTTTATTCTATATCTATTTTTAGGAGGTACTTATCATGATCAAACGACGCCCCCTTCTTGCGATGCTATTAGCATTTGCTCTGATTTTTACGCTGATGCCCACACCGGTCTCAGCAGCAAGCACTGTAACTGTCGGAACTGCTCAGGAATTTCATGATGCATTCAATGCTGCAACAGATGGCACTGTCATCAAGCTGAGTGCAGACATAACGTACGATCCCAGTGCAAACGGCAGTATCGTTGTAACGAAAGACATTACACTGGATTTCAACGGAAAAAAGATCACTTTCACCGGAACGCCTTTCGACATCGATAAATACGGAACCCTTACTCTTGTCAATGCGTCTTTCCACTGCAACAACTCACTGGTAGATTACAATGAAGGAGCACTTAATATCAGAAGCACGGTCAACGACGGTGTCTATGTTGACTCCTACATCGTTTACCAAAATGAAAAAAACGGCGCCATCACGATCTCAAATTCTAACATCGTTGATTGTGAGTACATAACCGAATACAACTATGGAGGGATCGACCTGAATTCCGTCAGTATATCCGGCTATAACGGAGTGTACTATAACTATGGCAAATGCACGATGACAAACGTCAATGCAGAAGTTGATGATTCGCTTGTGGCTTACAACTACAAAGATTCAGTCTTTAACGATGTTGAACTCAAATCGGAAAGCTATGCGTTCCCCGTTGAAGATCAGTATGACGATTACTATTTGACTTACGGCATCCCTACCTGCATCATAAATGGCGGCACCTTCGAAGGTGAGGAATTTAACTGCTGCATGTACGGATATTGTGAGATCAACGGCGGTGCCAGATTTGTATCTGATGAGGAGTTTGAGATGTACTCAGAGGATTGTCCTACGAACGTAGTCATAAACGACGCAGATATCACGGTCAATGGTAGCAATGTGTTCTATGTCGGCAGCGATGCGGCCTGTTTATCCATATATGGCGGTACCTTCCTGGCTGCAAGTTCAAGCGGATATGATGTGATCGATGTAGGCTATGAAGAGGATACCGTCATTCTCGCGGGAGGAACCTTCACGGCCACAGGGAGCGGTGAGGTTTGCGATGATGAGTACAGTTACAGCAACTTTATCGTCCCCGAAGGCTATATGACCATTCCGGATGACTGGTGGCACACCTCCACACTCACTATCATTCCCCCGCTTTACCGTTACGGCGGCCAAAACAGATATGAAACAGCCATTAAGGCAGCTGATGCATTGAAAGCGGAGCTTGGCTTAGAAAAGTTCGATGCAGTCATCCTGGCCTGCGGAACGAATTACGCAGATGCTCTGGCGGGAAGCTATCTCGCAAGCGTCAAGAATGCACCGATACTTCTTGTAGATAATAATTCGACATCCATAGCTCTTGTTCAGGCATATATCAAGGCTAACCTGAACCCCGGCGGTACCGTCTATATGCTGGGAGGACCTGTCGTTGTCCCCGAAACAGCAGTGGCCGGCCTCACGGGCTACACCATAAAGAGGCTCATGGGTTCAGACAGATACGCTACCAACGTTGCAATTCTTAAAGAAGCGGGCCTGGCCGGAGGTGATATCCTTGTCTGCAGCGGAATAGGATTCGCTGACAGCTTATCCGCTTCCGCCACCGGTAAACCCATTCTCCTTGTTGGAGCATCCATTATGGACAGCCAGAAAGACTTTATCCAGTCTCTCAGCGGTAAGGTATTCTACATCATTGGAGGACCAGGCGCTGTGAACCCTGATATTGAGTCATACTTCTCAAATCTCGGAACAGCAGTAAGAATCGGAGGAGCCAACAGATTCGAGACATCCACACTGATCGCAAGATACTTCTTCACCTCCCCCGACAGAGCAGTGCTGGCATATGCTATGAACTTCCCTGACGGACTCAGCGGCGGTCCTCTGGCATACGCCATGGGCGGACCTCTGGTCCTCGCATCAAACGGTCACTCCGCAGTAGCTGCTGATTACATGAATGACGCCAACATCCGCGTGGGATCCGTCCTTGGAGGACCGACACTCATAAGCGATGATGAAGTCAGGACGATCTTCAAACTGGCGTCCAGCATCAAGGTCATTGAGAAATAGAGAGAATCCAAAAAGCTATGACGGCACCCTTTCGGGTGCCGTTTTTCTTGCTACGTCAGTCACATGGATTTCTTCCATGAACAGCTTATCTCTGGATCCTGTCACCTATATTTTCTGAAGGTCAGAAGGACCATGTACATCGATATTATGAAGGAGATCATGTCAGCGATAGGACTGGCCCAGAGCACTCCCTCTATCCCCATTATCCTTGGAAGAATTACCAAAAGAGGTATCAGACACAGGCCCTGCCTTGAAAGGGATACGAAGGTGCCCTGCCTGTGATTTCCGGTGGCTGAAAAGTAATTGATGGCTACCGGCTGGATGTTCTGAAGGAACACCAACATCATGTATATTTTGAGATATTTCTCGGCAAATTCAAAGTAAAGATCAGAGCCTGTTCCGAAGATGGATATGATTTCCCTTGGGAAAAGCTGAAGGGCCGCAAAAAATATGAGTCCCACGGTGAAGGCTGCGGCAAAGGCTCTCCAGAAGGCTCCCTTTACTCTGGAATACTGTCCGGCTCCCAGATTGAATCCCCAGATAGGCTGACATCCCTGGGCTATACCAACGGAGAAAGATACCATTATCATGCCCGTCTTCTGAGCTATGCCGGATACCGCAAGGGGTATGTCCGCGCCGTATATGGACATGGCTCCGTAGGTGGCAAGCATGTTATTCAATACGATATTGGTCATCATCATAAGGATATGATTGAGAAAATTGGGCACTCCTGCCTGGAAGTTGCGCTTCAGGTATTCCGGCTTTATCCCCAGGTCCTTGATCCTGATATCGAAGGCTCTGAAGTGAGGATAGTATGATACCGCAAGGATGAAGCTTATCATCTGGCCGATGACTGTGGCTATGGCTGCGCCCCTGATCCCCATCCCAAGTGGGAACATGAAGAGCCAGTCCAGGAAAACATTCACGATCACACCTGTTGCGGTGCACATCATGGAATATGTCGGCCTGCCGTCAGCCCTGATAAGCATGGATGACGTATGTGTCACTATATGAAAAGGAAGCCCTATCGCAGTTATGGAAAGATAGGCGTAGGCGTATGGGAAAACGTTTCCGCTTCTTTCGGCGCCGCAGATAACTATGATCTGGCTCCTGAAGGAGTACACCAGTATCCCGGTCAGTATTCCCAGGATCAGCACTGTGGAGATCCCGGTATACACGTGCTTCTTGGCCTCTTCCATCTTTCCCGCACCCTGATTCATGCTGAAGTTGGCTGCAGTTCCGATCCCCACCAGCATGCTCATGGCGGTGGTAAGAGTCATGGTTGGAAAAGCCACGTTGGTCGCAGCGTTTCCCAGCATTCCCACCACGTGACCGATGAAGATCTGGTCCGTTATATTGTAGGCTGCGCCCACCAGCATGCTTATGATCGAAGGTATGGCAAACCTGGCTATCAGCGGCAGAAGGGGTGCCGAGCCCAGAGGATTGGGTGATATTGTGTTTTTTGCATTAGTAGTCATAGTGATATTTTAACACAAAACATGGAAACATGTACCATATTATTCGTGGCGCCTTTTCAGATTCAAATCCTCCATCATCTGTAATTACGAAATAATAACTACCGGCTCAGCCGGTAGTTTTACTTTGGCCCTACAAGGGCCCCTTACCTGCCGAGTCTTAAGACTCGTCGAACGGTCCGCCAACCGC